>NZ_JAHHIU010000268.1 GCF_024539815.1 Streptomyces hayashii | reverse complement strand
GGGAAGGCCGGCAGGGGCGGCCGGAGGACGGGGCCTGGGGGCCGCGCCGGTTGCGCGTCCTGCTCGCTCTCCTCATCACCGCCGCCGTGGTCGTCCCCCTCACCTCGGCCGCGGCCCAGCCGCGCATTCCCGCCCCGGCGCCGGCCGCCCTCGCCCCGTTGACGGCGGCGACGCTGGAGCAGGCCTACGCCGCGAACCGTGCCGACGCCGCCTTGGCGTCCCGGATGGCCGCCGCGCACGGCGACCGCCACCGCGCGGCCGCCGTCCGTGCCCTCGCCGCGCCCTCCCGGCGCCTGCTCTCCTTCGACGGTCGCGGTCCCGGCCGGGCGGTCGAGGTGCTCGGCGACCTGGCGCACGCCGACCGCGTCGCCGTCCTCGTACCGGGCTCCGACACCTCGCTCGACACCTACGAGCGCTTCCACGCCGGAGCGGCCGCGCTGCGGGAGCGGCTCGCCCGGCAGCCCGGCGCCGGCTCGCGCACAGCGGTGGTGGCCTGGCTCGGCTACTCCACGCCGGGCACGATCAGCACGACGGTCATCACCCCGACCCGCGCTGAACAAGCGGCCCCCTACCTGCGGGACTTCCTGCGCGAGCTGCGCACGGTGACCGGCGTCGGGACCCGTGTCGCCCTCCTGTGCCACTCCTACGGCACGGTCGTGTGCGCCCGGGCCGCCTCCCGCGTGGAGGCGAGCGACCTGGTCCTCCTCGGCAGCCCGGGCACCAGTGTGGAGTCGGCGGCGGACCTGCACACCCGCGCCCGAGTGTGGGCGGCCCGGGGGACCGACGACTGGGTGGCGGACGTCCCTCACGTCAGCGTCGACCTGTTCGGCACGACGGTCGGCTTGGGCGCCGATCCGATGTCCCCCTCGTTCGGCGCCCGTGTCTTCGCGGCGGGTTCCGGCGGCCACAGCGACTACTTCCGGCCCGGCTCGGTCGCGCTGGCCAACATCGCCCGGATCGTCCTCGGCGAGACCTCGGAGGTCACTGGTGCGTGAGACACACGAGTACCGGCGGGACCGGCGGGACCCGCGGAATGGACGGGGCCGGCAGGGCCGGAGGGAACTGCCGACTGTCCTGCTCCGGCTGCGGGAGGCGGCGGCCCGGGTCGACGCGGCCACGCCGCCCCGGCGCGACCGGGCCGTGGACGCGCTGCGTGCCCTGGCCATCCTCGGCGTCGTGCTGGGGCACTGGCTGGTGACGGCGCTCGTCGCCGACGGCGGCGTCCTGCGCGCCGCGAGCCCGTTGGGGGCCATGCCCTGGCTGGCGCCGGTGTCGTGGATGTTCCAGACGCTGGCGGTGTTCTTCATGGTCGGCGGTCATGTGGCGACCAGAAGTCTCGCGTCGGCACGAGCGCGCGGCGGGACGTACGGGGCGTGGCTGATCGCCCGGATCACGCGGCTGTTCGTCCCCGTGGCGGCGGTGTTGACGGTGTGGGCGGTGGCGGTGACCGGACTGCTGCTGGGCGGCGCGTCCTTCGTCACCGTGCACACGGTGGTCAAACTGGCGCTGTCCCCCCTCTGGTTCCTGCTGGTCTTCGCCCTCCTGACGGCGGCGACCCCGTGGCTGGTCCGGCTCAATCCGCTGTGGCCGCTGGCCGTCGTCCTCCATGTGGACCTGGTGCGCTTCGGCCTGGGCGGCCCGTCCTGGCTGGGCTGGGTGAACCTGGCGGCCGGCTGGCTGGTGCCGTACACCCTGGGTGCGGCCTGGACCCGGGGCGAGCTGGAACGCCCGCGCGCGGGGTGGACGCTGCTCGTCGGAGGGGCGGCGTCGACGGCGGCGCTCGTCGGATGGGCCGGCTACCCGGCGTCGATGGTGGGCGTCCCCGGTGCGGCGGTGTCCAACCTCAACCCGCCGACGCTGGCGGCCGTCGCCTTCGGCCTCGCCCAGTGCGGCCTGGCGCTGCTGCTGCGCGAGCGTCTGCGCAGGGCCATGACGCGTCCGCCGCTCTGGGCGGCGGTGGTCGTGCTCAATCTCTCAGCGATGACGGTCTTCCTCTGGCACCAGACGGCCATGATGGCGACCACCGCGACCGGCCTCCTGACGGGCCGCCTGCCCGGTTTGCACACGCCCCCCGAGGGTCTGGACTGGGTGGCCTGGCGACTGGTGTGGCTGCCGGTCTTCGCCGCGGTGCTGGGGGTGTGCTGGGCTGCGTTCCACTCCTACGAACACGGGCCGCGCCGGAGGGACGGCCGCGGGTCGCGGGTGGTCCGTGTCCACCGCGGGCGCCCCGATGCGGCGGGCGTGAAGGAGGCCCGCAATGCCTAGGGTTGAGCCCGTGAACGGCGAGGAGAGCAGCAGGCCGCCCGAGAGCGTCGTCCCCGCCCGCGCGGGCGGGCCCCGGCTTCACCGACTGCGCTGGCTGCGGTTCCTGGGATACGTGGCGGTGTGCTGGGCCGGCCTCGGCATCGCGCTGGCCGCACAGGCACAGCTGGGCCGCTACGCCCTGGGCACGGAACTGGCGGTGCTGGTCGGCTTCGCGCAGGGCGCGGCCGTCGTCCTCGCCCTGTGGCGGCCGATGCCTGCGTGGGCGCTGTCCCTGGCCGGGGTCGTCGTCGCGGCACTTACCGCCCGACCGGGTCTGCAGGGCCACCCCCTGCCGGGGCCGCCCTGGCCGTGGACCATCGCCGAAATCCTGGCCCAGGCCCTCGTGCTGCTGTTGCTGGCGCTCCGGGGCCGTCCCCGGGTGTCCTTCTCGGTGCTGGGGGCCACCGCGCTGGCGACGTGGCTGGTGGAGGACCTCATCGGCGGAGCCGTATACACCCCCACCGGCTTCACGGCGGTCGCGGTGTTCGGCGCGGTCGTCCTCGTCGGCACCGCCTTCCGCGGTCTCGGCGAGGCCCGCACCCAGCTCGTCGAGCAGGAGACGATCACCGCCGAGGAACGGGCCCGCCGCACCGTCCTGGAGGAGCGCAACCGGATCGCGCGCGAGCTGCACGACGTGGTCGCCCACCACATGTCGGTGATCTCCATCCAGGCCCAGGTCGCCCCCCACCTGGTGGAGGATCCGTCCGAGGAGCTGAAGGACAACCTCGCCAGCATCCGACAGAACGCTTTGGAGGCGCTGGGCGAACTGCGCCGAGTGCTCGGCGTGCTGCGTTCGGAGAATCCCGAGGACCCCTACGGTCTGGGCGCGGCCGGCGCCGGAGCCGCTCCGGACACCCCCCAGCCCACACTCGACCGCCTGGACGCCCTGTTGGAGAACACCCGTGCGGCGGGCCTCGAAGTGACCGCCGTCATCGACGGCGAGGCGCCTGCCTACCCGCCGGGAGTGCAACTGTCGGCGTACCGAATAGTCCAGGAAGCGCTGAGCAACGCACTGCGACACGCGCCGGGTTCCCAGGTGCGGGTGATGCTCGGCCACCATGCCCGGGGTCTGTACCTGGAGATCGCCAACTCCCGTCCGAGCCGCCCCTTACGATCTTCCCCAGGGGCGGGGCACGGTCTGCTCGGCATGCGGGAGCGGGCGACCATGCTGGGCGGCCACGTCAGCGCGTATCCGACCCTGCACGGCGGTTTCGCGGTGTCGGCCTTCCTGCCGAGGGACGGCGTGGCGTGCGACCCCGACGACTCCGAGGGCCTCGGAGCCCCGGAGGGCCTCGAACTCGTCTTCCCGGACAGCCCCCACGACCTCCACGACTACCCCCGCCTGCCGCCCGAAGACCCGCACGACCCCCACGCTCCGCCCGACGACCCGCAGGAGCCGTCCGGCGCACCGGGTGACCGGGAGCACCGGCCCTCGACATGAGAAGGAAAACGATGACGACCGCCGGCACCATCCGCGTACTGATCGCCGACGACCAGCAGATGGTCCGGCAGGGCTTCACCGTGCTGTTGAACGCACACCCGGGCATCGAGGTGATCGGACAGGCGGTGGATGGCTTCGACGCTGTGGCGAAGGTCTCCGAGCTGACCCCCGACGTGGTCCTGATGGACATCCGGATGCCCGACCTCGGGGGCATCGACGCCACCCACCGCATCACCCTCGACCACCCTCACATCAAGGTGCTGGTGCTCACCACCTTCGACCTCGACGAGTACGTGTACGAGGCACTGCGGGCGGGCGCGTCCGGCTTCCTGCTCAAGGACGCCTCCGCGGAACAGCTGGCCGAGGCGGTCCGGGTGGTGGCCGCCGGCGACGCGCTCCTGGCCCCGGGCATCACCCGGAAGCTGATCGCCGAGTTCTCCCGTCTGAACGCCAATCCGAGGGCTCCGCTGAAGGAGCGGGTCGGCGCTCTCACCGAACGCGAGACGGAGGTGCTAGCCCTCATCGCGCAGGGCCTGTCCAACGCGGAGATCGCGCACCACCTCGTCGTCGCCGAGCAGACCGTGAAGACGCATGTGGGCCGCATCCTGGTGAAACTGGGCCTGCGGGACCGCACCCAGGCCGCGGTGTTCGCCTACGAATCGGGGCTGGTGAGACCCTCGGGATACTGAGCGACGGCGAGGCCCGCGGGACCCGTAGTACTTGAGAAGGATCCACGCGAACCCGTCTCACTGGTGACGACCGCGACCGCCGCAGCGCCTACCGTTTTGTACGTGACCGAGACTACGCAGACCCACCCCGTGCACCCGGACGGCCCGGACGACTCCTACGAGTCCCTCCGGCCGCGCAGTCCGGAGTTCCGGGCGGCCGCGGAGGCCCTGCGCGGCCTGCGGCAGGACCTGTTCCACGACGCCTTCGCCTACCGCCCGCTGCCCCGCAAGGAGCCCGCGGGGCGCCTCCTGCGCAGGCTGAAGGGCCGCAAGCGGGAGTACGCGAGCTGGTCCCGGCACGCGATGGTCGGGGCGGCCGGCGCCCTGGCGATGCTGATCGGCTGGGTCGACGGCCAGGGGGGCGGCGTGGGACTCGTGACCGGCCTGCTCGCGCTGATCCCGGTGCTGCTCACGCTGGTGCGGCCGGTGGGCGCGTTCTGGCTGTCGCTCGCGGCGACCACGCTCACCGCGATCGTCGGCACCACGTACAGCGAGTGGCCCTGGCTGCCGAGCAGCTTCACCTCCCACCTGATCGTCCTGACGGTCGTGGCGATACGCACCCGCCCGCGTACGGCGGCATGGATGTGGCTGCTGACGGCGGCCTACGGCTTCGTCGCCGAGACCGTCTTCAGCTGGGACCGCTACTACACGAACACCGGTCCCATGATGGTGTTCTCCGCCATCCCGCTGCTCGCCGTCACGGTCTGGCACATCCGTCGGCAGGCCGAGGAGGAGGTCACGGCCCAGCAGACGGTGACCGCGCACGAGCGCTCGCGGCGCACCCTGCTGGAGGAGCGCACCACGATCGCGCGCGAGCTGCACGACGTGGTCGCGCACCATATGTCGGTGGTCGCGATCCAGGCGGAGGCCGCTCCCTACCGGGTGGAGAACCCGCCGCCCGAGCTGGAGAAGGCCTTCGTCACGATCAGGGAGAACGCGGTGGCGGCCCTGACGGAGCTGCGCCGGGTCCTGGGCGTGGTCCGCGCCGAGGACTACGAGGTCCCCGACGCCCCGCAGCCCACGCTCGCCGAACTGGACGGGCTTCTCGCCAACGTGCGGGAGACGGGCCTGGACGTGGAGAAGACGGTCACGGGAGCGGTGCGCGAGCTGCCGCAGGGGGTGGAGCTGTCGGCGTACCGGATCGTCCAGGAGGCGCTGAGCAACACCCTGCGCCATGCGCCCGGCGCGAGCGCCCGTGTGGAGATCGGCTATGTGCTGGGCGGTCTGGGGCTGCGCATAGTCAACGGCGCCCCGCCGAACCCGACGCTGATCAAGCCCTCGCCGGGGGCCGGTCACGGCGTCACGGGGATGCGGGAGCGGGTCACGATGCTGAACGGTGAGATGACGGCGGAGCCGACGCCCGCCGGCGGTTACGAGGTGACGGTTTTCCTGCCGGTGCCCGCCCCGAGCGAGAGTGGAACATGACGATCCGAGTACTGGTCGCCGATGACCAGATGATGGTGCGCGAGGGCTTCTCGGTCCTGCTGAACGCGATGCCGGACATCGAGGTGGTGGGCGAGGCGGTCAACGGCCGGGAGGCGGTGGAGCGCGTCCGCGAGCTCTCTCCCGACGTGGT
Source organism: Streptomyces hayashii (assembly GCF_024539815.1). Classification (GTDB taxonomy): domain Bacteria; phylum Actinomycetota; class Actinomycetes; order Streptomycetales; family Streptomycetaceae; genus Streptomyces; species Streptomyces hayashii. The sequence goes on along the minus strand of NZ_JAHHIU010000268.1, from coordinate 6,637 downwards.
CCTGATGGACATCCGCATGCCGGAGCTGAGCGGCATCGAGGCGACGAGGGAGATCGTGGCGGCGGACGGATCGGCGAAGGTCCTGGTCCTGACCACTTTCGACCTGGACGAGTACGTCTACCAGGCGCTTCGCGCGGGAGCCTCGGGCTTCCTGCTGAAGGACGCCTCGGCCCGCCAACTGGCCGACGGGGTACGGGTGGTGGCGTCGGGCGAGGCGCTGCTGGCCCCGTCCGTCACCAGACGGCTGATCACGGAGTTCTCGAAGCTCTCCGACGCCCCGCGGCTGTCCGCGACGGCCCAGGCGGCCTACGGAGACCTCACCGAACGGGAGACGGAGGTGCTGGTCCTGATCGCCCAGGGGCTGTCCAACGCGGAGATCGCCGAGCGGCTGGTGGTGGCGGAGTCGACCATCAAGACCCATGTGAGCAGAATCCTGGTGAAACTGGGCCTGCGCGACCGCACCCAGGCGGCGGTGTTCGCGTACGAGGCGCGGCTCGTGACACCGGGCTGAGCATGCCAGCCATGCCAGGCCATGCCAGGGCATGCCAGGCCATGCCGCCCACGCCGGGACTTCAGGTCAGGACCAGCCAGCGGCGGCCGTCGATCAGCTCGCGGGCTGCGTCGAGGTGTCCGGCGTGGCACGCGGTCTCGGTGATGACGTGCAGCAGGACGCCGCGCAGGGTGTGCAGGTGCGGTTCGCCGAACAGGTCGTGGGGCCACCAGGCGAGCGGGGCGTCGGCCGGGGTGGAGGTGATGACGGAATCGGCGAGTTCCGCCTCCCGCCGGTATCGGTCGAGCACGTCGACGGCCGGCACCTCCGGGGCCACCTTCCAGGCCTCGTCGCCGCTGGTCAGGCCGCTGATGACCTCTTCGTCCCCGGCGACGACCGCGCGGAACCAGAACCGCTCCACATCCAGGGCGAGGTGCTGGACCAGCCCCAGGCAGTGCCATCCGGAAGGCAGCACGGGCCGTCGCAGATCCTTCGCGTCGAGCCCTTCGAGGCTGCCGAGGACGTGGCGCCGTTGTCCGTGCAGAACCCGGAGAAGCTCCCTGACCTCGCTGCCCGAGGTCGTTTCGCTCGCGTTGTCGGTCACGGCCACCCAGGATGCCCGAATCCCCGCGGCCGCGCACGGAGTCGCCCGATGTCCGGGACGTGCGGCGACCGGAGGCCGGTGACAGCCGTGAGTCGGACGGCCGCGGGAACCGCTCGGGCCGGTGCCGACCGGTACCCCCTGGTCAGCAGGGCGTCCAGCGGTTAGCGTCCGTTCATGGCAGCAGTCGACGACCTCACCTTCGACCCCTGGGACCCGGCGTTCGTGTCGGACCCGTATCCGGCGTACGCCGAACTGCGGGAGCGGGGGCGGGTGATCTACTTCGAGCCGACCCGTCAGTGGCTGGTGCCGCGGCACGCGGACGTCTCGGCGCTGCTGCGGGATCGGCGGCTCGGGCGGACGTACCAGCACCGGTTCACGCACGAGGACTTCGGGCGGACGGCGCCGCCGGCCGAGCAGGAGCCCTTCCACACGCTCAACGATCACGGGATGCTCGACCTGGAGCCCCCGGACCACACCCGGATCCGCCGGCTGGTGTCGAAGGCGTTCACCCCGCGCACGGTGGAGCGGCTGAAGCCGTATGTGCGGCGGCTGGCCGGCGAACTGGCGGACCGGCTGGTGCGGGAGGGCGGGGGCGATCTGCTGCGCGACGTCGCCGAGCCGCTGCCCGTGGCCGTGATCGCGGAGATGCTCGGGATCCCGGAGGCGGACCGGGCGCCGCTCAGGCCCTGGTCGGCGGACATCTGCGGGATGTACGAGCTGAACCCGTCGGAGGAGACCGCGACGAAGGCCGTGCGGGCCTCCGTCGAGTTCTCGGACTATCTGCGGGACCTGATCGCCGAGCGGCGCAAGGAGCCGGGGGACGATCTGATGTCGGGTCTGATCGCCGCGCACGACGAGGGCGACCGGCTCACCGAGCAGGAGCTGATCTCGACGGCCGTGCTGCTGCTCAACGCCGGTCACGAGGCGACCGTCAACGCCACGGTCAACGGCTGGTGGACGCTCTTCCGGCACCCGGAGCAGCTGGCCGCGCTGCGGTCGGACCACTCGCTCGTCCCGTCCGCCGTCGAGGAGCTGATGCGGTACGACACCCCGCTTCAGCTCTTCGAGCGGTGGGTGCTCGACGACATCGAGATCGACGGGACCGTCGTGCCCCGGGGAGCCGAGATCGCGATGCTCTTCGGTTCGGCGAACCACGATCCCGCCGTCTTCGAGGCGCCGGAACGGCTCGACCTCGCCCGCGCCGACAACCCGCACATCTCCTTCAGCGCGGGCATCCACTACTGCATCGGCGCGCCCCTGGCCCGGATCGAGCTCGCGGCGTCCATGACGGCCCTGCTGGAGCGGGCGCCGACCCTCGCGCTCGCCGCCGAGCCGCGCCGCAAGCCGAACTTCGTGATCCGGGGGCTGGAGGGGCTGAGCGTGAGCCTCTGAAGCGCGACCGCCTGCATCGTGAGCCTCCGCTGGAGCATGCCCCTCCGACCAGGCGGGACACCGCGGGGCCGCTCCCGCGGTGTCCTGGAGGTCAGGACGAGGCCATGTCCCGGCGTCGCAGTCCCGTCAGCCCGGCGGCCACCAGCAGCGCCGCTCCGCACAGGAGCGTCAGCACCGGGGTCCACTCCATCTCCCCGCCCGGCAGCTTGGGCAGGTGACCGAAGGGGGACAGGTCCAGGACCGCCTGCGGGGCGTCGAGTGCCGGGCCGATCCAGCCGATGAGCAGGAACGCGCCGGCCACCCCCCACGCGGCCCGGGCCAGGCGCGGGACGGTCCCGTGGAGCAGGACCGCCAGGCCGCCGACCAGCCACACCGCCGGCAGTTGCACCAGACAGGCGGCCAGGATCGGCCCGCCGTCCCTGCCGTAGCCCGCCACGAAGCCGAGGCCGGCCAGGATCATGATCAGGGCCGCGCCGCCGAAGGCGATCGCCAGATGCCCGGCGGCCCAGCGCACCCGGCCCACCGCGTTCGCCAGCACCGGTTCCGCGCGCCCGGAGGTCTCCTCGCCGTACAGACGCAGGACGGACGAGACGACGTACAGGGCCGCGATCATGCCCAGCATCCCGATCATCGAGGCGAGGAACGCGTCCGTCAGCCCCGACCGCCCGCCCATCCGCTCGAAGATCTCGCGGGCCCTGTCGTTGTCGCCGACCAGGTCCGCCGCACCCTCCGTCAGACCGCCGTACACCACCCCCGCGAGGAAGAAGCCGGCGCTCCAGCCCAGCACCGCGCCCCGTTGCAGCCGCCAGGACAGGGCCGCGGCCGTGCCCAGACGTCCGGCCGCCGGGCCCGGCCGGGTCGGCAGGAAACTCATGCCCACGTCCCGGCGGCCGGCCAGCCCGTACGCGAGCGCGCCCTGCGCCGCGATCGCGGCCGCGAGCAACGGCAGCACCCACCACCGTTCGTCCGCGAACGCCCGCAGGTTCTCCAGCCAGCCGAGCGGGGACAGCCAGGTCAGCGGCGACGAACCGTCGTCCGCCGAAGCGTCGCCCGCGGCCCGCAGCACGAAGGCCGCGCCCAGCACCGCCGCCGTCAGGCCACGGGCCAGGCGCGCGCTCTCCGTGAGCTGTGCGGCCAGCGCGGCCGTCGTGGCGAACAGCATGCCCACCCCGGCGAGACCGAAGCCGAAGGCCGCCGCTCCCGCCGCCCCCTCACCGGCCAGGCCCGCCGTGACCAGCAGGGCCAGCGCGGCGTTCGCGACGCCCGCGGCCAGCAGCGCCGCCGTCAGCGAGGCCCGCCTGCCGACCACGCCCGACGCGATCAGCTCCTGACGGCCGCTCTCCTCCTCGTCACGGGTGTGCCGTACGACGATCAGCAGGCTGGTCACGGCGGCCAGCGCGGCCGCGTAGACGCCGACCCGCCAGGCGGTGAGCGCGCCGAGCGAGTCGTCGAAGACCGGGCCGATCAGGGACCGCAGAGAGGAGTTGGTCTCCACCTGCCGCAGCAGATCGGCGCGGTCGGCCGGGGTGTCGTAGAGGCCCTTGAGGCCGGCCGGCATGGAGAGCACCATCAGGGTGTTGACGGCCACCCAGACGGGGATCAGCACACGGTCGCGGCGCAGCGCGAAGCGCAGGAGCGGGCCGGTGCCCGCGAGGGCGGTCATGCCGGCGTCTCCTGGTAGTGGCGCAGGAAGAGTTCCTCCAGGGTCGGCGGCGTCGACGTCAGCGAGCGCACCCCGGCCTCGCTCAACGAGCGCAGCACGCCGTCGAGCCGGTCGGCGTCGACCTGCAACCGCACCCGGTTCCCCCGGACGTCGAGGCCGTGCACGCCGGGGAGGCCGGCCAGTCCGTCGGGCGGGCCCGCGAGTTCGGCCGAGACGCTGGTCCTCGTCAGATGGCGCAGGTCGGCCAGCGAGCCCGTCTCGACGGTGCGGCCCTTGCGGACGATGCTGACGCGGTCGCACAACTCCTCGACCTCGCTGAGGATGTGGGAGGACAGCAGGACCGTCCGGCCCCTGTCGCGCTCCTCCTCCACACAGCGCCGGAAGACCGCCTCCATCAGCGGGTCCAGGCCCGAGGTCGGTTCGTCGAGGATGAGGAGGTCGACGTCCGAGGCGAACGCGGCGACCAGGGCGACCTTCTGGCGGTTGCCCTTGGAGTACGTGCGGCCCTTTCTGGCGGGGTCGAGTTCGAAGCGGTCGATCAGGTCGGCCCGGCGGGTCGCGTCCAGGCCTCCGCGCAGGCGGCCGTACAGGTCGATGACCTCGCCGCCGGAGAGGTTGCGCCAGAGGGTCACGTCGCCCGGCACGTAGGCGATGCGGCGGTGCGCCTCGACCGCGTCGGACCACGGGTCGAGGCCGAGGATCCGGGCGGCGCCCGCGTCGGCGCGCAGCAGGCCGAGCAGGACGCGGATGGCGGTGGACTTGCCGGCGCCGTTGGGGCCGAGGAAGCCGTGCACCTCACCGGTCTCGACCTCCAGGTCGAGGCCGTCGAGGGCGTGGGTGCGCCCGAAGGACTTGTGCAGTCCGGACACCGAGATGGCCTTCGTCATGCTCCAGAACGTACGCTTCTTTCAGAAAGTTGTGAAGATACGGAAGACAGTGAACCGTCGCTAGGATGGGCCCATGACGGATCCAGCGGATGACGGACCGGACACGCGGGACGCCGAGGCCGTGTCCCGGTTCGTGGAGTCCTTCGCGGCGCAGCTCGTCGAGGCCGGGATGCAGCGCATGCCGGCCCGGGTCTTCACCGCGCTCCTCGCCTCGGACGAGGGCGCCATGACCTCCGCCGAGCTGGGCGAGCAGCTGCGGATCAGTCCCGCCGCGGTGTCCGGCGCGGTGCGCTACCTGGCCCAGCAGCACATGGTCTCGCGGGAGCGCGAGCCCGGCTCCCGGCGCGAGCGCTACCGGGTGCACAGCGACCAGTGGTACGAGGCGCTCACCAACCGCGAGGCCGTGCTCAAGCGGTGGGAGGCGGCGCTGTGCGAGGGCGTCGCCGGACTCGGCGGCGACACCCCGGCGGGACGCCGTCTGGCCGAGACGCTCGCGTTCTTCGAGTTCGTCGACGGTGAGGTCGCGGCCATGATGGAGCGGTGGCGGGCCCACCGCGAGCAGCTCTTCGGAGACCGCTCCGCCCGGCGCTCCTAGCGCGGGCCGGAGGGCCGGCCCTTCAGCGGGGCATCGCGCGCTGGAGCGACAGGACCTGGGCGCGCGGTCGGGCGGGCCGGTCGGGGTCGGAGGGCAGCGGCACCTGCACGGCGATGAACCCGTCGAGCGTGGGCGGCGGGTCGGGCACGCGCACGTCGAGGCCGATCCGTTCGGCGAGCGCCGGCACCGTGGCGACGAACCCGTCGGACAGGGCGTCGACGATCGTGTGGGCGGTCCGGCCGTGTCGCTCCAGCAGACCGTGCGCGAACGCCTCGAAGACGGGCACGTCGATCGCGCACTCGTCGTTGCGCATCGGGCCGAATCCCGAAGGCTGTCCCAGCCACCCCTCCTACAGGCGCGCATGCGCCAGGAACAGTTCGGACGCCCGGATCGCCGGGTTCCACACCGACTCCCCGTCCACCTCGTAGCACTGGCTCATCGGGCCCCGCTCCTTCGCGCCCGCCGAGCGCGCAGCGTAGCGAGGGCCGCCCGGTCGGCGCCTCCGGATTGCGCGCCGTCAGCGGCCCGGCAGCATCAGGCCCAGCGCGCCCTCCCGCACCGTCCACGTCCGGCGCCGCACCGGACCGGCGATCGCCGAGTCCGCCCGGTAGCGGAAGTCCGCGCCCGAGACGGTCACCGTGCGCCCCCGGGCCAGCAGGGGCGTCGCCGCGGCGCCCAGCGACAAGGGCCGCACCTCCACCGTCACCATGCCGGAGGCGCCCGGACCCGGGGTCACCGACACCGCCTCGACGGGCTGGTCGAGGTCGATCAGCGTCACCCCGTCGACCTCGATCCGCAGCCGGGCCGGCCCCGGCGGCGCGGGGGCGGCGGAGAGCCGGGACGGCCGGGAGGGCACCAGGGTCCGGACGAGGGACTGGCAGGTGCGCAGCCACGGGCGGCCGGAGTCCGCCTCGCTCCCGTCGTCCCCTCGCGGGCCCCCCGAGCGCCGTGCATCCTCCGGGCCGGGCGAATCCCGCGGCCCCCGAGGGCCGCCCGAACCCCACCC
>NZ_JAHHIU010000267.1 GCF_024539815.1 Streptomyces hayashii | reverse complement strand
GGACGGCGGGGGGAGGACGGAGGCGGGGCCGGGGAAGCCCCGCCTCCGTGGGGCCACAGGCGGGTTCGGTTCCTGTTTCCCCTGGTCAGCAGGGCGGCTCAGGGTGCCCTGCTGACCGTAGTGGGCGGCGGTCGCCGCGGCGCCTCGCCGCTGTCCGGCCGCCGGTCCGCCGAACGGCGTGGGCCGTGCGGGGGTCGTCCTCATGACACCGGTTCCTTCAGTTCGCGGTCCACCGGCACGTCGGCCGTCACGGTGACCGCCGCCGGGTCCAGGTCGTCGGGGGTGGGCATCACGCTGCCGGGCAGCTGGACGGCTGCCGCGCCGTGCGCCACGGCGGAGGCGAGCGCCGCCGGACCGCTGCCGCCGGCGATGAGGAACCCTGCGAGGGAGGAGTCGCCGGCGCCCACGTTGCTGCGGACGACGCCGACTCGCGCGCTCCCGAACCAGATGCCCGTCTCCTCGACCAGCAGCTGACCGTCCGCGCCCAGACTCGCGAGCACGGCGCGGGCGCCCATCCCGCGCAGCTCCTCGGCCGCCTTCACCGCGTCGCCCACCGTGGCGAGGGGACGCCCGACGGCCTCCGCGAGCTCTTCGGCGTTCGGCTTCACCACGTCGGGCCGCTCGCGCAGGGCTTCGAGGAGCGCCCGTCCGGACGTGTCCAGAGCGATCCGCGCGCCCCCCGCGTGCGCCCGCGCGACCACCTCGGCGTACCAGGACGGCGCGAGCCCGCGGGGCAGGCTGCCGCAGCAGGCGATCCAGTCGGCGCCGCGCGACTGCTCGCGCACGGTCTCCAGCAGCAGTTCCTGCTCGTCGGCGGACAGCTCGGGACCTGGCGCGTTGATCTTCGTCAGGACGCCGTCGGACTCCGCGAGCGCGATGTTCGAGCGGGTGGCTCCGGCGACCGGGACCCGCGCGACCTCGATGCCCTGCGCATCCAGCAGATCGGCCACCAGCGCGCCCGGCGCACCGCCCAGGGGCAGGACGGCGACCGTGCGCCGCCCGGCGGCGGTCGCGGCGCGCGAGACGTTCACGCCCTTGCCGCCCGGGTCCATCCGCTCGCCGGTGGCGCGGATGACCTCGCCGCGGTCGAGGGCGGGGACCTCGTAGGTGCGGTCCAGGGACGGGTTGGGGGTGACGGTGAGGATCACGCCCGCGGTGCTCGGGCCGGTGCCGCTCATGCTCGTACCACTTCCGTGCCGCCGCGCTCGATCGCGGCCGCGTCGTCGGGGCTCAGTGCGCTGTCGGTGATCAGCAGATCCACGTCGCTCAGGTCGCCGAAGCGGGCGAAGTGCTCCTGGCCGTGCTTGGCGGAGTCGGCGAGCAGGACGACCCGACGGGCGGCGCCGACGGCCGCCCGCTTGACCGCGGCCTCGGCGAGGTCGGGAGTGGTCAGCCCGTGCGCGGCGGAGAAGCCGTTGGCGGCGAGGAACAGGACGTCGGCCCGGATCTCGCCGTACGCGCGCAGCGCCCAGGCGTCCACCGCGGCGCGCGTACGGTGACGCACGCGCCCTCCGACGAGATGGAGCTGCATGCCCGGGTGGTCCGCGAGACGGGCCGCGATGGGCAGGCTGTGGGTGACGACGGTGAGCTCGGCCTCCAGCGGGAGGGCGGCGGCGAGCCGCGCGACCGTCGTGCCGGCGTCCAGGATCATCGTGCCCTCGGAGGGCAGTTCCGTCAGAGCCGCCTTGGCGATGCGGTCCTTCTCGTCGGCCGAGGTGCCCTCGCGTTCCGCGAGATCCGGTTCGAAGTCGAGGCGTCCGGCCGGAATGGCTCCGCCGTGCACGCGGCGCACCAGGCCGGCCCGGTCGAGGGCCTTCAGGTCGCGGCGGATCGTCTCCGCCGTGACCTGGAACTCCTCGGCCAGGGACAGGACGTCCACCCGTCCGCCGTCACGGGCGAGCCGCAGGATCTCCTGCTGCCGCTCCGGTGCGTACATGTCCGTTTCCCTCCGGCCAGTGCCAGGTTTATGCCCGAACTTGTGGTTTCGCCACGGAGGCTACGCTCGGATTTCCGGAAAGTAAACAGGTTCGGGCTTTATTCGGGCATGAACGGACTTCCATGGAGGTCTCCAGTACCGGCCTGCGACACACGGCCGCGGAGAGCGACGAAGAGCCCGCCACCGTTACGGTGACGGGCTCTCGACGGGATCCAGGTGGCGCGCAGCAGAAGCTCAGGACCTCGCGGACCTCATGGATCTCAAAGAGCTCAAGAGGTTCACAGGTCCAGAGGTTCAGAACTGAGGCACTCAGGACCTCAGGAACTCAGACACTCAGGGACTCAGGCACTCAGGCACTCAGGCACTCAGGCGACGAACTCGCGTTCCCGCTCCTCGGCGGAGGTCGCCTCCGAAGCCTCCGGGGCCTCCGCGCCGCCCTCCACGTGCTGCGCGGGCCGCTTCGGCAGGGCGAACATCAGCAGGAAGATCGCGAACATCACCAGGGCCACCCAGCCCAGCGCGTACTGGAAGGCGTTCACGAAGGCCGGGCCCACCTCGGGCGCGGTCAGCCGGTCACCGATCCGGCCGAAGAAGACGACCGCGACGAGCCCCAGGCCGAGCGCGTTGCCCATCTGCTGAACGGTGTTGATGAGCCCGGACGCCGACCCCGCGTGCTCGCGCGGCACCTCCGACAGCACCGCGTCGGTCAGCGGGGCGAAGATCAGCCCCATGCCCGCGCCCATGACCACCAGCGGCAGCGCCATCTGCCAGGGAGCGATGCCCAGCCCGTAGCGCTCGGACTCCCAGATGTAGAGGAGCACACCGACGACCATGGTCAGGGCGCCCGCCTGCAGCACCTTGCGTCCGAAGCGCGGGACCAGCTTCTGCACGGACATCCCCGCGGCCGTCGAGACGGCGATCGAGAAGGGGACTCCCGTCAGACCGGCCCTCATCGGGCTCCAGCCCAGGCCCGTCTGCATGTACAGCGTCCAGACCAGGAAGAACACGCCGAGGGCGATCCCGAAGACCGTCTGCACGGCGACGCCCGCCGCGAAGCTGCGCACCCGGAAGAGGGAGAGCTCGACCAGCGGCGAGCCGTCCCGCGCGGCCTTGCGCCGTTCGTACGCGACCAGCGCCCCGAAGACGCCGAGCGCGCCGACCATCGACACGTACCCCCACACCGGCCAGCCCAGCTCACGACCGCGGGTGAGCGGGTAGAGCAGCATGAGCAGACCGAGGGTGACCAGGACCACGCCGACGATGTCCAGCTTCAGCGCCTTCGGCGCCTTCGACTCGGTGATGAAACGGCTGCCGAGGATCAGCCCCGCGATGCCGACGGGCAGGTTGATCAGGAAGATCGGCCGCCACTCCAGCCCGAACAGGTTCCACTCCGTCAGCAGTGCGCCGAGCAGCGGACCCGAGACGGCGCCCAGTCCCACGATCGCGCCGAACAGCCCGAACACCTTGCCCCGCTCGTGCGCCGGGAAGGTGGCGTGCACGATCGACAGCACCTGCGGAACCATCATCGCCGCCATGCCGCCCTGGAGGATCCGCGAGGCGACCAGCATCTCGGGGTTGACGGCGAAGCCGCACAGCGCGGAGGCGAGGGTGAAGCCGCCGATGCCGAGCAGGAACAGCCGCTTGCGCCCGTGGATGTCGCCGAGCCGGCCGCCGGTGATGAGTCCGGCTGCGAAGGCGAGCGCGTAACCGGCGGTGATCCACTGGATCTGGCTCCAGGAGGCGCCCGCGTCCTGCTGTATGGAGGGGATGGCGATGTTGACGATCGTGACGTCGACGAGGTCCATGAAGGCCGCGGTCATCACGATGGCGAGCGCGAACCAACGACGCCGGTCGCCCGGGGTCGGTTCAGGGGACGCCTCGAAGGCGGGCGGTGTCTCGGTGGAGGTCTCCGTGGAGGTCATGGTGTGACGATAGGACAGCAGTAGGTCAGATCGTGTCCTACTCGTAGGGCATCCTCGGATGCATGACGACGGACACTCCGGCTCGGCTGCTACAGCTCCTCTCCCTCCTCCAGACGCCCCGCGAATGGCCCGGCGGCGAGCTCGCCGACCGCCTCGGGGTGTCCCGCCGCACGGTCCGGCGCGACATCGACCGACTGCGTGAACTGGGATATCCCGTGCAGGCGACCATGGGCTCGGACGGCGGGTACCGGCTGGTCGCGGGCAAGGCGATGCCGCCCCTCGTGCTCGACGACGAGGAGGCCGTCGCCATCGCCGTCGGACTGCGGGCCGGCGCCGGTCACGCGCTGGAGGGCGTCGACGAGGCGTCGGTGCGGGCGCTGGCCAAACTGGAGCAGGTGCTGCCCGCCCGGCTGCGCCACCGCGTCTCCACCCTCCAGGCCGCCACCACCCCGCTGACCAGCGGGGACGGCGCGAGCATCGCACCCGAGACGCTGACCGTCATGGCGTCCACGGTGGCCGGCCAGGAGCGGCTGCGGTTCGCCTACCGAGCCAAGGACGGCACCGAGTCGCGCCGTCTGACCGAGCCTTACCGGCTCGTGTCCACGGGCCGGCGCTGGTATCTCGTGGCGTACGACCTCGACCGTCAGGACTGGCGGACGTTCCGGGTCGACCGGGTCCGGGACCCGTTCGCGACCGGCGCGCGGTTCACTCCGCGCGAACTGCCGACGGGGAGCGCGGCGGAGTACCTCCGGCGGTCCATCCACGGCCGCCCGGACGCCCGTTCCTACGACTACGACATCACGTTCGAAGCACCGCTCGAACTCGTCGCGGCCCGCCTCCCGTCCTGGCTGGGAACACCGACCCCGCACCACTCGCCCGACGACGACCGGAGCGGCAGCGAAAGCGGAAGCGGAAGCGGAAGCGATGACGGCACCGGCAACGGCGCGGAGCACAAGGGGAGTTGCCGGCTGCGCGGGTCGACCAGCGACCCGGTGGAGTGGGTGGCCGTCCGGCTCGCGATGCTGGGCTACGAGTTCTCGGTCCGGGAACCCCGCGAACTGATCGACTGCGTAAGAGAGTTGGGCGGCCGAATGGAACGGGCGGCCGGTGCGGTAGGCGGAGACGACGGAGCACCCGGCCCGTCGGCCCGTACGGCTCACCGGGCCAGGTAACTCACCCGGAGACCTGCCCCGACCGGCGGCCCTGCCCCGTCTGCCCCACACGCCCCACACACCCGGCATGACTCGCATGGCCCGCATGGCCCGGTGTCCAGGAAAAGCCCCGCAGGGCTCGCAGATTGCCCAGGGCCAGCTCCGCCGGGCCCTGCGGACCGGTGGGCGAGGTATCCGTCACCGCCCAGCTCTCGACGGCGACCCGGACCGCGGCGCCGGCCACCGCCGCCGTGAAGCGCTCGTACGGCGAGGCAGCAGCCGCGCCAAGGGTGGCCGGGTCAAGGGCAGCCGCGCCAAGGGCGGCCGGGTCGGGGGTGGCCGGGTCCTGCGTATCCGTGTCCGAGGAGCCCGGGCCCGACGAGGCGTCCGGGATGGCGGCAGTCGGTCGGCGCGTGGGAGCGTCCGCCGTCGTGGCCGCGGCCCTCGCCCGTTCCGCCAGCACCTCCGTGAGGGTGGCCTCCGAGGTGTGACACACCTCGGCCCAGACCTTCCCCAGGGCCGGACTCGCCATGGCCAGCCGGATCAGGGTGCGCACCCATTCCCAGGAGGCCGCGGACACCCCCTGGCCGGGCACGAGCGTGTGCCGCACGGCGTGTTCGAGGGCGTCCGGCACGGTCAGTCCGGCCGGCGCCTCGCGCACCGCCTCCGCCCAGCGCTGGGCGCCCGCCGCGTAGAGAGGGGCGACGGCTTCTTCCTTGGTGGCGAAGTACCGGTAGAAGGTGCGCGGGGCGATTCCCGCCGCCTGCGCGATGTCCTCAGCGCGGGTGGCCTTCAGACCCCGGCTGGCGAAAAGGCCGGCCGCCGCCCGGGCGATCTCCATCCGGGTCGCCGCTTTGCGCCGCTCGGTCAGCGAAGCCGAGGCGGAGCGGGAGGTCGAGCTGATCACTCCGGCAGGCTATGCCCATGTGGCACAATCTGCCATTCGGGCGGGCCACCCCGTGGTTCAGGTACGGGGTGCCCCGCCTTCTCGACGTGCCCGCGCGCACCGCGCCGCGGCCGACGGCCGTGTGCGCCCGCAATTGCCACCGAATCCGCACCATTGTCCGCTTGCACGCTGACCGCCCCCGACCTCGCTCTCGCCCCCCGATCCTCGCCCTCACCCTCGCCCCCGTTCCTCGCCCCCCGGTCCTCGCCGTCGCCCGGTGGCATCGGAGACGAAAAGGAACCGGGCTCCGGCGCCTGGGGGGAGAGGCGCCGAAGCCCGGCTCTCGGAGAGTCCCGGCGCCGGGGGGATGTGCGGCGGGACTTGGCTCATGGGACTTCGCTCATGGGCTCGGCTCGTGAGGCCTGGCTCATGCAGGGCTGAGATCTCGGGGCGGGCTTCAGGGTCCGGCCGATCCGAACTCCCGTGCCCAGAAGTCTTTTTCCCGCGCTTCACCGGTTGAAGCGGCGTTCCCACGCTGTGTTTGCGCGGCTTTCTCAAACCGGCGCACGCGGGCGGAAACCCAGCACCACGCGGCACCCCAGACTCACCAGCGCCACGGGAGGCCGCCCAGGACACCCCGCGGGAGGCTGACCACGCACCACGGAGACCGACCGCACGCGACGCACCGCCGGAGGCCACGCGGGACGCACCGCCGGAAAGCCCGCGCAGGGCGCTCGGGCGGTTTTCCTCCCCGGCCGAGCGGATCTCCTCACCCACCCGGCCGGGGCATACCGCACGTCCACCCGGCGCCCCACGTCCACCCGGCATCGCACCGCACGTCCGCTCCGCCGGGCCTCACCCGCCCGGCTCGCGGAGCGCCGTCGGTTACGCCGCCGCCTCGAAGCCCGTGTCGCGGGCCAGCTTCTTGAGTTCGAGCAGGGCGTGCTTCTCGATCTGACGGATGCGCTCCCTCGTCAGGCCGTGCTCCTTGCCGACTTCGGTCAGGGTGCGCTCGCGACCGTCGTCGATGCCGTACCGCATCTTGATGATGGAGGCCGTGCGCGGATCCAGGCGGTCGATCAGGCCGTCCAGCTCCTCGCTGCGCAGCAGCGTCAGGACCGACTGCTCCGGCGAGACCGCGGAGGTGTCCTCCAGCAGGTCGCCGAACTGCGTCTCACCCTCGTCGTCGACCGCCATGTTGAGCGAGACCGGGTCACGGGCCCAGTCCAGGACGTCCGTCACGCGCTCCGGCGTCGAGCCCAGCTCGGTGGCGATCTCGGCGGGCTCCGGGTCGCGGCCGTTCTCCCGGTTGAACTCGCGCTGCACGCGCCGGATCCGGCCGAGCTCCTCCACCAGGTGGACGGGCAGGCGGATCGTGCGCGACTGGTCGGCTATTGAGCGGGTGATGGCCTGGCGGATCCACCAGGTCGCGTAGGTGGAGAACTTGAAGCCCTTGCGGTAGTCGAACTTCTCGACCGCGCGCACCAGGCCGGCGTTGCCCTCCTGGATCAGGTCGAGCAGGGGCAGACCGCTGCGGGGATAGCGCCGGGCCACCGCGACGACCAGGCGGAGGTTGGAACGGATGAAGACGTCCTTGGCCCGCTCGCTCTCGGCCACCAGGGCCCTGAGCTCGTCACGGGAGGCGTCCGCCTTGGACTCCTCGTCGCCGTCGAGGACCTGTTGCGCGAAGACACCCGCCTCGATGATCTGGGACAGCTCGACCTCCTTGGCGGCGTCGAGCAGCGGTGTACGCGCGATCTCGTCGAGGTACATGCCGACCAGGTCGCGGTCGGCGATCTCGCCGCCATGGGCGCGAACACTGCGGGCCGCGCTGCTCGTCTCGCCGGTGGCGGACTTGCGGCGGGCGACGGCACGGGTTGCCATGCGTGCTCCCTTGCGATGGTGGTTCAGCGGGTGACCCTTCAGACGCCCGGCACTGTCGGAACTCTGGACTCTCCTCGGGTGCCCTGCATCCGATGGAAACAACGACTGGAATCAGGACAGAATTCCCAACCCGCACCCCGAATTTTCTGATCATGCAGTACCCTGTCGGACCACCTGGGGAGGCGTGATGTCGTCGGAACGTACAGAGGTGCAGGTCAGGCCGGGAGTCGAGGCCGATCTCGACGCCCTCACGAGCCTCTACAACCACTATGTACGTGAGACGGCCATCACATTCGACACGGTGGCCTTCACTCCGGAAGAGCGACGTCCTTGGCTGCTCTCCCACCCTGAAGACGGGCCGTACCGCCTGTTGGTTGCCACAGAATCGGACTCACAGGACATCCCGGGGACCTCACAGGAAATCCTGGGTTACGCCACATCCAGCCCCTACCGGCCGAAGGCGGCCTACTCCACCTCCGTGGAGGTGACGGTCTACGTGGCCCCGCACGCGGGCCGGCGCGGCATCGGCACGCTCCTGTACAAGGCGCTCTTCGAGGCGCTGGCCGGCGAGGACCTGCACCGCGCCTACGCGGGCATCGCGCAGCCGAACGAGGCGTCCGCGCGACTGCACGAACGCTTCGGTTTCCGGCCCGTGGGCACGTATCGCGAGGTGGGGCGCAAGTTCGGCCGCTACTGGGACGTGGCCTGGTACGAGAAGGAGCTGTAGCTCCCATCGGCCATCGGCCGGGGCGGTCAGCCGAACTGCACCGACCGCTTGGCCATCCCCATCCAGAACCCGTCGATGACCGACTTCTGGGCGTCCAGCTCGCCGGACACCTCCGCCGCGCCCATGGTCACGAAGAGCGGGGCGAAGTGCTCGGTGCGCGGGTGGGCGTACCGGCCGGCCGGGGCCTTGCGGAGGAAGTCCAGCAGGCCGTCCCAGTCACGGGCCTCCAGTGCGCGCCGCCCCCAGTCGTCGAACTCGGACGACCAGGTCGGCACTCCGCCGCCGGTGTGCCGCAGTGCGGCCAGGTTGTGGGTGAAGAACCCGGAGCCGACGATGAGGACGCCCTCGTCGCGCAGCGGTGCAAGCCTGCGGCCGATCTCCATGAGCTTCACGGGGTCGAGGGTCGGCATGGAAACCTGCAGGACGGGGATGTCCGCGGCCGGGAACATCTCGACGAGCGGGACGTAGGCGCCGTGGTCGAGGCCTCGGTCGGGGATGTCCTGTACGGGGGTGCCCGGGGCGCGTAGCAGCTTGCGCACGCTCTCGGCGAGCTCGGGTGCGCCGGGGGCGTCGTACTTCACCGTGTAGTAGTGCTCGGGGAAGCCCCAGAAGTCGTAGACCAGGGGGACCGGGTCGACCGCGCCGAGGGCGAGCGGGGCCTCCTCCCAGTGGGCGGAGACCATGAGGATCGCCTTGGGGCGGGGGAGCTCGGCGGACCAGGCCGCGAGTTCTCCGGGCCAGATCGGGTCGTCCGCGAGCGGCGGGGCGCCATGACTGAGGTAGAGCGCGGGCATGCGCTCCTGGCGGTGGAAGCGCTCCTGGGTTGCGGCGGACATGACGGTGACTCCTTCCGGGACCTCGGCCCCTGATCGCGGGCGCTGCGGTTCACTCCCGACGCGCCGGGCGCGCATCCGGCACTCCGGGTTCTCCGGTGCGCCCGGCACACTCGCAGCACTCGCAGCACTCGCACGGTTGATTGAAATATAAAACGTCAACGTCAACGAGCATATTCCCGGTTGGTTTAAATTTCAAGAAGCGGACGTTTACAGTGGAGCTATGAAGACGGCATCCGCATCCGCTGAAGAGCCCCGCTGGCTCACCGCCGAGGAGCAGCTGATCTGGCGCTCCTACGTACACGCCACCACTCTGCTGGAGGACCACATGGACCGCCAGCTCCAGCGGGACGCGGGCATGCCGCACGTCTACTACGGCCTTCTGGTCAAGCTCGCCGAGTCCCAGCAGCGACGGCTGCGGATGACCGAGCTGGCCAAGCACGCGAAGATCACCCGCTCTCGCCTCTCGCACGCCATCGCCCGGCTGGAGAAGAACGGCTGGGTGCGCCGGGAGGACTGCCCCTCCGACAAGCGCGGTCAGTTCGCCGTGCTGACCGACCAGGGCCTGGAGATGCTCAAGCGCGCCGCGCCGGGCCACGTGACCGTCGTCCGCAACGCCGTGTTCGACCGGCTCAGCCCGGAACAGCAGAAGTCCCTCGGCGAGATCATGCAGATCGTCGCCGAGGGACTTCAGCCGGACGAAGCGGGTGCGGACCTTCCCTGGCTGCGCTGACCCGTGAGGTCGCGGCCGGCGGGTGGTCGGCCTTTCAGCGCGGCCTCTTCTCCGAACGGCCCGGACGGCCCGGACGGGCCGGACCGGCGGGGCCACGCGGGTCGCGGGGCCTCCGCCGGCGGACCGGGGTCGTACGGGTCAGTGGACCATCACCGGGACGGCGTCCTCGGCGTCCTTCGCCCCCGAGCCCACGACCGCGCTCATGTCCGGCTTTCCGGCGTTGACCAGGGTCAGGGCGATCGTGGCGGCCGCGACCAGAATGCCGACGGCGAACCAGATGGCGCTGGTGTAGCCGTGCACCATGCCCTCCAGCTGCACGAGCTGCTGCTGCGGCTTGGCGGCGGCGCCCGTCATGTGGTCCTTGACGTACGACGTCGTCGCGGACGCGGCGATCGTGTTCAGCAGAGCGGTGCCGATCGCGCCGCCCACCTGCTGCGAGGTGTTGACCATCGCGGAGGCGACACCGGCGTCCCGCGGCTGGACGCCCTGAGTGGCCAGCGACATGGCCGGCATGAACGCCGTGCCCATGCCGAGACCGAGCAGCAGCATCGCCGGCAGCAGCACGGCCGCGTACGAGGAGCCGATCTCCAGGCGGGTCAGGATCAGCATGCCGAGCGCGGCGACCAGGAAGCCCGGGCCCATCAGCAGACGGGGGGCGACCCGGGTCATCAGGCGGGTGCCGATCTGGGTGGAGCCGGTGATCATGCCCGCGATCATCGGGAGGAAGGCGAAGCCGGTCTTGACCGGGGAGTAGCCCTTCACGATCTGCAGGTAGTACGTGAGGAACAGGAACAGACCGAACATCGCGATGATCGCGAGGCCGAGGGAGAGGTAGATGCCGCCGCGGTTGCGCTCGGTGATCACGCGCAGGGGCAGCAGCGGGGCCTTGACCTTGGACTCGACGACGACGAAGGCGGCCAGCAGGACGGCGGACGCGACGAACATGCCGACGGTCACGGAGTCGCTCCAGCCCTCGGACTCGGCGCGGGTGAAGCCGTAGACCAGGGAGACCAGACCGAGGGTGGACAGGATGACGCCCGGGATGTCGAGAGCGGAGCGGTTGCGGCCGCCCTCGGGCTCACGGATGACGAAGTAGGCGCCGGCCGCGGCGATGATCGCGAACGGGATGTTCACGAAGAAGGTCCAGCGCCAGTCCAGGTACTCGGTGAGGAAGCCGCCGAGGATCAGGCCCACGGCGCCGCCGCCGCCGGCGATCGCACCGTAGATGCCGAAGGCCTTGGCGCGCTCCTTGGCGTCCGTGAACATCACGGCGAGCAGGGAGAGCGCGGCAGGCGCGAGCAGTGCGCCGAACGCGCCCTGGAGCGCGCGGGCGCCGAACATCATCGCCTCGTTGGCGGCCGCGCCACCGAGCGCGGAGGCCGCGGCGAAGCCGCCGAGGCCGACGACGAAGGCGCGCTTGCGGCCCCACAGGTCGGCTATCCGGCCGCCGAAGAGCAGCAGACCGCCGAAGGCGAGGGCGTAGGCGGTGACGATCCACTGCCGGTTGCCGTCGGAGATGCCCAGGTCCACCTGGGCGGAGGGCATCGCGATGTTCACGATGGTGGCGTCGAGGACGACCATCAGCTGGGCGAGGGCGATGAAGGCCAGCGCTTTCCAGCGGTTGGCGTCCGGGACGCCTGCCCTGCCGGGGGCCGGGGCCTTCTGGACTGTTTCAGACATGGGGATACCCGCTTCGGTACTTCGTGACGGAAAAAAACGGAGCGAACGACAGAGAACGACAGAGACTCAGGAAGACGACGGAAACGACTGAGGCGACTGAGGCGACGACGGCTGAGGCGACAGGGGCGGCGGAGAGACGTGGTGAAGACGGTGGAAAACGTGATGCGACGGCAGGACGGACGGCGGTGACGGGGGCGGCGGCCCGTCCTCGCTGACGGCCGACGCACTCGACGTATGTGTTGACTGCTGCGGTTCCGCGAACTGATCGCTCAAGGACCAGCCGCTCAGGACTGGCGCAGGTCCTCCATGGTCACGGCGGTTCCCGGGAGGACGGAGGGGGCCGGAGCCCGAAGTCCGTCCAGGAACAGCTGCAGGTGGCGGTGGACGAAGCGGTCGCCGCTCGGACAGGCGGTGCCGGCCGGGGGCCGGCTGAGCTGGGCCACCACGATCATCAGGTCGCCCACGCCGACGTCGGGCCTGAGCTGCCCGGCCGCCTTCGCGCGGTCCATGACCTCCTCGATGATGCGCTCGACCCGTTCGCGAGCGGCTTCGAGGTCGGGATGGTGCTCGTCGAACGTGCTGGAGACCATCGGGCACAGCGCGCTGATCCGCTCGTCGGCGGTCGCGTGCACGAAGCGCTCCAGCGCCCCGAACGCGTCGCCGGTCTCGTCGAGGGCGATCTGTCCGGCCCGGACCGTACGGTCCAGGACCGAGCAGACGACCTCACGGACCAGCGCGTCCCGGTCGGGGAAGTTGCGGTACACCGTGGCATTGCCGACGCCGGCCCGGCGGGCGATGTCGTCGAGCGGCACCTCGGGGCCGAACTCGGTGAACATCTCGCGGGCGGCGGTGACGATCCGCTCCCGGTTGCGCAGGGCGTCGGCACGGGGCCGGGTCGCCCTGCGCTCTGCGGGAATCGCGGTCGCGGTCTGCACGGTGCACTCCTGACTGGGGCTCTGGGTCCGACTCGCAGGGCATCCGGCCGGAAAGGATCCGGCCGGCGACGAGTCCGACTCGGGACTGGGACGCGATCCGGGGAGCGAGTCCCCGTTTCACTCGGACACATGGCTAAACGGGGAAGGCGTCCCCGGTTATTTCCCGGATCCAGAACTTTCTTCCTGTGACCTGGGTCACGCCCGCGCGTAGGAGCGGAAGGCCCAGGGAACAGGGCGCGCACCCGGCGGATCCGCAGCGCCGTCCCGGCGGCCGCCTTCGCCCCCGGCCGACCACCGCGCCCCGCCGACCGGCCCCCCTCCCCCCGGCCGCGCCCAGACG
>NZ_JAHHIU010000266.1 GCF_024539815.1 Streptomyces hayashii | reverse complement strand
GGAGGGGGCAGAGACTCCGGGCGACGATCGGCTCGTGGGGAGGCGTCCGGGCCTCCGCGCAGACGAATGGGCGGTCCGACGACCGGATACGGCTGGGTCGGCTCGCGCACTCAGGTGCGGGGTGCGTTGCGTGGGGCGGGCAAGGGCGAGGGTGAAGGTGCGGGCTGTGGGTGGGCGGCTCTCCCATCGGGATCGGGGAACGGGACGGCGGGCGGCGGACGTCCGACCGGTCAGGCGGTGGTCCGCCGGGCGGCCGGGGGCGTCCGGCCGGACGAAGCCACCCGCCCCGGCTGGGTCGCACGGTTCGGCTGGGGTGTCCGTCCCGGAGGGGATGTACGGCCCGAGGCAGTGGCCCCGGCCGAGGCAGTGGTCCCGCCCGAGGGAGTGACTCCTTCCGGCACACCTGACGGAATCGACTCGTCCGACGCATCCGTCGATGTACTCCGGCCCGGCGAGGCCGTCCTGTTCGGCGGAGGTCCCGTCGAGGCCGTCCTGTTGGGCGGAGGTCCCGTCGAGGCCCGTACGACGAGGTTGACGGGCGGGTCGTCGACCGGGATCGGGTCGCCGTCCGGGTCCTCGATGGCGTGCACGAGCCTTTTGAGGCCGTCCTCCGCCGTCGCGTCGAAGGGCTGCCGGACCGTCGTCAGCGGCGGAGACACGTAGGCCGCCACCGGAATGTCGTCCAGACCGACGACACTGACGTCTTCCGGGACCCGCCGGCCGGACTCCAGCAGCGCGCGGATCAGCCCGATGGCCATGTCGTCGTTGGCGGCGAACACCGCCGTGACGTCACCGTCCCCGGCCAGTTCGAGCCCCGTGCGGTAGCCCGAGGCGGCCGACCAGTCGCCCACGAGCACAGGCGGTTCGCGCCTGCCGTGCGCGGCCAGCGTCGCCCGCCAGCCCTCCAGCCGGTCCCTGGCCGCGTACCAGCGCTGCGGACCGGCGAGATGATGGACGGTCGGGTGCCCGAGGTCCAGCAGGTGCTCGGTGACGGCCCGGGCCAGCTGGTGGGCGACGAGTCCCGAGGTGACCACCCGGTGCGCGGTGAACGGCGGCGGCGCCCCGAGGATCAGGAACGGCACGTCGGCGCGGATCGCGAGGTCGGCGTCGCCCTCCTCCTCGATCGGTTCCGAGATGACGATGCCGTCCACGCCCTGGTCGAGGAGCGAATCGACGGCGCCGGCGATACCTGCGGCGTCGCCTTCCATCGTGTTGACCACGCGAAGCGTGTAACCGGTGTCCCGGACGGCCCGCTCAAGGCCCATCAGCAGCGAGGCGGGACCGTACAGCGCGGTCCCGAGCGTCACCACCCCGATGGACCGGGTGCGGCCCGAGGCCAGTGCGCGGGCGGCGTGGTTCAGCCGGTAGCCGAGGGCTTCGGCGGCCTCCTGAACACGTCGGCGCACATCGCCGGAGACGTACGGCTCACCGTTCATGACCCTGGACACCGTCTTCTGCGAGACGCCCGCCAGCCGCGCCACGTCGATGCTGCGTGGTGCGGCGCCGGTGCTGCGGCCTGCCAGTCGTGCCATGGGTCTCTCCTGATCTCCGACAGCCGTCAGCGTGGCCGGTTTCAGTATGACTGCGCTGACATGACTGCGCAGACATATCTACGCAGCCGGAGAGACCGAGTCAAGGGTTTCCGCAACATTGGCGTCATCCGAAGGCAACGCGGGCCATCCCACGAGAGACCGAACCGGCCGCCGACAGGGCCATGAGCTGCGGGATCTCGCTCCGGGCCGGTGTGCCACCGCGGCGGTCACCCACAGAACGGAAAGGGGCTCCTTCTCAGGCCTGCGGCACGGCCGCGCGGGAGGGGATCTCCCCGCAGCGTGCGGATGGGGCGGGCCGACAGCAGGACGGCGGGTACGACTCGGCCGAGCGCGCCGACGGCGAGGGCCGGCCGGACGCCGAGGAGGAGGACCAGGCCGCCGGCGGTGGCTGCTGCGGTGGCGGTAACGGCGAGTGGGTGTGACGTGGGGCGAGCTGGACCCTGCAAGAGACCGCCGGCACATGCGAAGGGCGTCGGCCTTGTCTCTGGCCCTGCCACGGCTGCTGTGCAACGTGGCAGCACTTTCGATGCACGCCCGAGGACGGAGGTGGGGGGTGGACATATGGCAAAACATCTCCAGGCCCGAGCCGGCTGCCGGGGCCTGTCCGACCCACCCCCCATGGCCGCGAGTCCCTCACGATCTCCGTCCGGCCCATCACACCGCACACTATGCCGAGCCACTGACAACCACGTGGAGCATCAGCACGACCGGCCCGTAGGCGAGTGCTGTGGCGGACAGCCATGGCGGTCAGCGTCATGGGCCGCCGAGGCGCCACCCGCCACTCGTGCCGTGATCACCGCATCGGGCCGGGATCGGACGGGCGGTCACGGCGGCCTGCGGATCGGACGCCGTGACGCACGGGCCCCGGCCACTCGTTGCGCCCCGCCAGTGGCCGCCGCCCGACTTGCCGTGATGCCTTCGCGGCAGGCGTCACAACAAGTCGAGTGCCCGCTCCCGGGCGGGATCCTTGTCCGCCGGGTGTTCCGAGGCGGCGGCGGCACGCAGCGCTGCTTCGACGCGGCGGTTGCTGGTCATGGATGCCGTGACGGCCGTCATCGTCAGCAGGAGGCCGGCCGCGGCGTACAGCGGGGTGCGGATGTCGTAGGAGGTGGCCAGCCCGCCGCCGAGGAAGGCCCCGAGGGGGGCGGCACACATGGCCAGCATGCGGGAGGTGGAGGCGACCCGGCCCATGAGGCGGGCGGGGACGATCGACTGCCGGAGGGAGGGCCCGAGCACCATCGTGGCGCCCATGCCGGCCCCGCAGACGGCGAGCGCCAGCCCGGCCACGTACGGGTTCGGGGCGGCGGCCAGGCCCAGGATGGCAAGGCCCTCAACGGCTGCCGTGCAGGTCAGGGCAGTGCCGGTGCCGAGGCGCCGGCCCAGGTAGGAGGCGATGCCCGCACCGAGCAGGCCGCCGGTGGCCTCCGCTGTCAGGAGCAGACCGAAGCCGTAGGCGTCGATGCCGAGGCGGTCGTGCGCGAAGAGGGCGAGGACCGTCTCCACGGCGAGGAAGGCGATGTTCCCGACCGCCGGGCGGAGCGCCAGCCCGAGCAGCACCCGGTCCCGGAAGACGTACGAGGCCCCGGCCCGCGCCTGCCGAAGCAGCGACTCGCGGGCCTCGGGCGCCGGCCGGGGCATGGCGGGCAGCGTACGTACGAGCAGCGCGGAGAGCAGGAACGACACCGCGTCGGCCAGCAGCGGAACCGCGCGCCCGAGCGCGAGCAGGGCGCTGCCCGCAGGCGGCCCCGCGAAGCCTGACATGGCGGTCTGGGCGCCGCGCAGGCGGGAGTTGGCACGCTCCAGGAGTGCGGGGTCGCGGCGGAGCAGATCCGGCAGGAAGGCCGTGGCAGCCGTATCGAAGAAGAGCCCGCCGAGACCGAGCAGGAAGGCGACGGCCGCGAGCAGCGGAATGCTCAGTGTGTCGAGCATGGCTGCCGCCGCGGACATCCCCAGCAGAATCGCACGTGCCGCGTCCGCGACCCACATCGTCTTCCGGCGGTCCCAACGGTCCACCAGCGCACCGCCGAGTATCCCGAAGAGCAGCCACGGAAGCGTCCCCGCGGCCGTGACGACGGCGAGCGCCATCGGATCGCGCGTCAACGTCAACGCGAGCAGCGGCAGCGCGGCATGCGTGACACCGTCGCCGAGCGAGGAGATCGTCTGTGCGGTCCACAGCCGGCCGAACCCGACCGGCAACTCGCTTACGGTTGACGTCACTTGGCGCTCCCTTCGGCCTGTTCGCGCTGCGCCGGGTGGAACAGCGCGAAGACGAGGGATGCGTCCGGCAGCGACGGATCGGACAACTCCCTGTACTCGTCCGCGAGTTCCTGCAGCCGCGCCCCCAGTTGTGCGAACTGCTCCTCGGTGAGCCGCAGATGCGCCATTCGCACATGCCGCTCGCCGTCCCTGGGCGCAGCCTCCAGGTCTGCCACCGCATGCCGCATCAGCACATCCGGCCCGCCGTCGCCCGGGTCCGGCAGCGCGATCGCCCGGGCGGCCATGGCGTAGTACCGCTCGGTGACGCCCCTGACCTTCCGTGTCCGCACCACCTTCACCAGTCCGGCCCGCTCCAGCAGTCGCACGTGATAGCTGGAGCTCCCCTTCGCCAGACCCACCCGATCGGCGATCTGCGTGATGGTCGCCGGCTCGAAGCGGAGCACGGCCATGATGCGGTGGCGCGTCAGATTGGAGACGGCGCGCAGTTGGTCGTCCGTAGTGACGTGAAACGTCTCGGGGAGATCGTCGGTAGGCATGCGCCCAATGGTCAACGACTCTTGACCATTGCGCAAGGGGATTGGCACGAGCCGTCAGATTCTGCTGTCCGGCGCGCGAGACCTTCTGTCACAGCCCTCACCCGCTGTCGATCCGGGCGGCCTACGAAGAACTCCGACACTCTCAAGTGACCCTCGTCGACTCGCCTTCTCCTCAGACGGCTGCGCAGGCGTCGGCTCCCCGTCGCCGATGGGAGCGGGACGGCATCCGGGACGGCATCCGGGACGACGTCTGAGGACGTCCGACCACCGGGGTCCTTGATCATCGCCTGGGCGTGCCGGCGCAGGGACGGGGGTAGGGGATGATGCACGGGAGGAGGAGCGCCGATGAGTGGACGTCAGGACTGCGAGTGGCAGGCGATGACGCCCGCGGACTTCGACCGGGAGGCCCCCCTGCGTCTGAACGTGGGGACGGGCCCCACTCCGGTGCCGGCCGAAACCGACGAGTACGGCACGCTCCCCCTCTTCGGCCATGAGCCGCCTACCCGGCAGCCGGCCCGGCGCGCCAAGGACCGCCCCGTCACCGGGGTGCAGGACGAGTTGTTCTGACCCGGCCGGATCCAGGCCCCCGAACGGTCGGCCGATCCTGCCGACGGCGCCGGGCGCCACCGAATGCCGAGGTCACGAACTCACGCACGGGATGGCCCGTGCTCTCGACCAGGGTCCACAACCGGTCCGGGCTTCGCGGCTTTCCTCAAGAACGATGGGGGTGCCGTCGTCAACGGCCTGGCACTCCACTGGAACTCCGGTGCCGTCGAGGGACAGGTCACACGCAACAGACTGATCAAACGCCGGTCATACGGCCCTGCTTCCTTCGCCCTCCTGCGAGCCCTCGTCCTCGCCCAACCACCGTGATCTGCACCGTCAGACGCGTCGCCCGCGCTTGGTTTTCCTACCCATACGTTCGCGGAGCTCGGCCTGGTAGAAGGCGGCTTTGTCACCGCCCAGGTCGAAGTATTCACAGATGTCGGCGACCGTTTCGGCGACTTCCGCAGTACCCGTGAGCCCGAGCTGTACGAGCCCCCAGAACCCCTCCTGAGCGCGGGTCCGGCATGCGTCGCCCAGACCCGCACCTTCTGTATCCAGCTCGAAATCGCCGGCGCCTGCGGCGACGAACGACAACGTCTGCAGCAGCACGTCCCGGGCCAGCGTCGAGAGGTCGCCCATCAGCGCGGCCATGATCACGCCGACCGCCGGCGGAGTGCACTCGAAGATGATCGTGCTCTCCTCGACGTGACCGTCGAGGGTGTATCCGATCATGTCCCGGGGCGTCCCAGCGGTGATGATCGTCTCGATCAGCAGTGGCACATGCTCCGCAGACTTGCCGCAGCCGCACTCCAACGAAGCCCAATCGACCCGTCGCAGTTCTGCGCGCACCAGCTCACTGACCGCCATCGCTGACCCTCCAAGATCCATGCCGGACACCGCGCCCCGGCGCCAGCGATCAAGCATGACTCAGCTGTCGGCCCCACCGCCGTCAGGTGCTTCACGAAGCATCCGCCACAGCCCTCAGATCGCCCAGGGGCCCGGCCGGCGTCCTGTCAGCTCGCCCCCGTGCGGAGTCACCTTTCATGCGACCTGAAAGGTGACTCCTCGACACATGCCGTGCAGCTCCGCCTACTTCGCGCGGTGGGCCGTGCTGATGTCCCCGTCCGCCGAGTCCGTCGTCATGAAGCCGGGCTCGCCGGACGTCATCGACACACGACCACCCTGACCTCGGAGCCGAAGTTCCGGTGAACTCCGCCGACCGCCCGGCCCGGCGCACGGACAGACGTCAGACCCGCTCCAGGGGCCGGTGCGGCTCGCTGGGGAGTTCCGCTGTGATCGTGTCGCCGGGGCGCACCGTGCCGCCATGCTTCACGATGCTCATGATTCCGGCCTTGCGGACGATGTTCCCGGCCTCGTCACGGCCGACGACCTGCTTCAGCAGCCCGTCCTGGAAGTTGTCGATCTGCAGGCAGGGATTGCGCAGCCCTGTCACCTCCAACACCGCCTCGTCGCCGATGCGCAGGAGCGTGCCGACCGGAAGGCCGAGCAGATCCAGGCCGCGGGTGGTGATGTTCTCGCCGAGGTCGCCGGGCGCCACCTCGAATCCCTCCGCACCGACTTCGGCGAAGAGCTCTTCATGGATGAGGTGGACCTGGCGCAGATTCGGCTGGGTGGGGTCCTGCGCGACCCGCGAGCGGTGCTTGACCGTGACGCCTGCGTGTACGTCGCCCTCCACCCCGAGACCGGCGAGCAGCGTGATGCTGTCCCGGTTCGGCTTGGTGAACGAGTACGCGCTGTTGCTGCTGACCGCCGTAACCGTCCCGCTCATCCTCGGACTCCCCCCTCAATGACACTGATCAGCCACGAGCCTAGTACTGCAACGGTGTTCGTTCTGAGTGTTGGGCGGTTCAGGGGCTGTGTCCGAGTCGGTTGTAGTGGCTGACGCGGGACCGGAAAGACCTAGGCAAGTAGTTCCGAATGCCGGGTTTTCAGACGGGGGAAGGGTGTCCAACATCGGGTTGTGACGACCGTTTTGGACTCCCTCTTGACGGCACTGTACGTGCATGTCGGTGGCCGTTTGAAGACCCCTCGGTGGCGTGGGCGTCCGCCCCGGCCGACCGATGCCACTCCACAGCCCGCAGAAGCCCGGCTCAAGGCCGTGCGGCAGCTGATCGAGTCGGTCAACGACACCCTCAAGGGCCAGCTCGATCCGGAACAGCACGGCGGCCGCACCATCGAGGGCGTCGGCGTCCGCGTGGCTGAGCCAGTCCGGGCAATGACCTGCGCCATCTGGCACAACCGCACCATCGGCGCACCCGTCACCAGGTCACTCATCGCCTACGACCACTGAGCCGCATCGGAACTACTCGTCGAGTTCTGGACGCGCCGCCGGATCAGCCGGTCAGCCGATCCGGCGGACGCCGGCGGACGCTGGTGGAGTTCCGCTTTCGAGTACCGCCGCGATCTCCGCGGCGGCGAAGGGAGCCCGGGCCGGTGAGAGCCGGCCGTATCCGATGACCAGGGCGGGCCGGAGGCGGCGGTGGGTATAGCGCGACAGAGGCATCACGGCCACGCCCCGGCGCTCCAAGCGGTCGGCGACATCGCGGTCGTCATGCCCGGGCGGCAGCGAGAGCACCAGATGCAGGCCGGCGGCGATCCCTTCGACGGGACCTGCGTCACGGATGACGGCGTGGCCGTACAGGGCCGCGAGCACTGCCTCCCGCCGCTCGCGGTACAGCGTGCGGGCGCGGCGCAGGTGCTTGTCGTAGTCGCCGGTGCCGATGAGCTGGGCGAGCGCCAGTTGGTCGAACACTCCGGGACCCGCACCCGACTCTTCGAGAGCTTTGATCACCGGAGCTCTCAGGCGAGCGGGAGGCACCATCCATCCCATCCGCAGACCCGGGTGCAGGGTCTTGCTCGCGGAGCCGAGGTAGGCGACGTTGTCCCGGTCGAGGGCCGCCAGCGCGCCGATCGGCTTGCGGTCGTATCGGAATTCAGCGTCGTAGTCGTCCTCCAGAACGACGGCCGAACGCTCCGCCGCCCATGCCAGCAGAGTCCGCCGTCGGCCCGCCGACAGCGCGGCGCCGGTGGGGAACTGGTGGGCGGGCGAGCAGAGCACCGCGTCCACGCCCATCCGCTTCAGCCGCCCGACGTCGAGGCCCTCGCCGTCGACGGCCACCGGCTCGATAGCCAGCCCCGCGTAGGCGGCCGCATCACCCAACCGGCTCCAGCCGGGATCTTCCACCGCCAGCCGCGACGCGGAACGCCGGGCCAGCACTCCTGCCAGCAATCCCACCGCGTGTGTGGTGCCGCAGGTGATGACCACCTCATCAGGTGAAACCGTCACCCCTCGGGTCCGTCCCAGGTAACCGGATATGACCTTACGCAGCCGCAGCACACCCTCGGCCGAGGGAAACACGTCCGAACCCTCGCCGGCCATGAGGACGTGATGCATCGCCCGGCTCCAGGCGGCAGCGGGAAAGCGTGCCACGTCGGGTGCGCCGGGCCGGAGATCGACCACGACCGGAGCGGGCGCCTGCACGGGGAGTACGACCGGCGGGACGGCCGGTCGCGTCAACACGTCAGGCGCCACCCGCGTGCCCGAGCCCTGCCGTGCCGTGAGGTGCCCTTCCGCGACGAGCTGTACATACGCTTCGTTGACGACCCAGCGCGAGCAGCTCAGTTCCTCGGCGAGCGCCCGGCTCGGGGGCAGCGCGTCACCGGGGGCGAGGCGGCCCGCCAGAATGGCGCTCCTGATCGCGGCCGTCAGGCGTTCGTGCAACGCCCGCCCGTCGTCCGGCAGATCAAGGAGGAGCCCGGTAACACGATTGGTCCGGTTCAAAGGCATGTGAGTGGACTGTAGTACCAGACCACTTCGCCATAACCTCTGGATCAGCCCTGTTCAGGGCTCACATCACTGAGGAGCACGCCATGACATCGATGAAAGCCCCCTTGACGGTCGTCGCGCGGATGCGCGCGAAGGACGGTCGCGAAGCCGCTCTGCACGACGCCCTGACAGCGCTCCTCGCACCAACCCGTCAGGCACCGGGCTGCCTGACATACGAGCTTCACACCGAGGTGGGCGAGCCCGCCCGCTTCTGGTTCTACGAGGTGTGGCGCCACCCCGAGGACCACGCCTCGAATCTGGAGTCTCCGCACATCACCGGCTTCCTCGGTCAGACGGCAAGCCTGCTCGACGGTGATCTGGAGGTTCACTTCCTCGTCCAGTCCCAAGGCGACACCGGCCGCACCAGCGAGGGCCGCTACCTCGAAATGACCCGCCTGGCCACCCCGCCCCCACACGAGCAGCCGCGAATGGTCTGACCCGCGCTGCGCGCCCGCCCGGACGAGCAAGAGGAGCACCAGCGGCGCGGCGTGCTCCTCTTGCTGTTCGGCGCAGCGCGCCGCCCGACAGTCGTGCCGCCCAGCGGCTCCTTTTGGCCGGCACGATCCTGAACGAGTTGGGCGTCGACATGCGCACGATCATGGAGATCCCGCGGCACACACGGATCAGCCAAACGAGGCGGTACGTGAAGGGCAGATCACACCTGTCGAAGGACGCGATGCGGCGCATGGGCGAGTTCTTCGTGCCCGCCCCCTCGGTGCCCGATCAGGGCCCCACTGAGACCAGAAATGAGACCGTCGACCGCCGCGCGGCCCGCGCTCTGCGTCGTCACCGCATGCGGTGAAGCAAAAGCCCCGGGTCACGGCGAGTGAGTCCTGAGGCTTCGGCAGAGCCGCTGAGGAGGACGGGTCGCGGCGGGGTTCATGCGGTGTGGCGCGGGTTCTCGCGCGGTTGATCGTAGTCGCGGTTCGAGGTCCGGACCCGACCCGCGTGCCGTTACGAATACGTTCCAGGCTCTTGACGGCCGCCGCATGACTGCGTAGACATGGCTGCGCAGTCAGACGGAAAACCCCCACCGAAGGCAGTGCGGCCACTGGGAGACATCATGACGCGACCACAAGGACGGGCCGGAAGTTCCGGCGCCCCCGGAAGCGTTGATGTCTCGCGGTTGGCCGGTGTCCAGGGTCTTCAACAACGAGGCTTACGCCTCGGCCGAGGCGCGCAGGCGCCTTCTCGAAGCGGCTGAGGAACTCGGCTACCGCCTGAACCCCGCGTCCAGGGCTCTGGCCTCCGGGCGGACGCGGTCGATCGGCGTGGTGACGCTCGGTACGGCTCTGCACGGACCCGCGTCACTGCTCATCGGCGTAGAGCGGGCCGCCCGGGACACGGTCCATGCCCTCCAGGCGGGCAACACCCCGGAAGGCGATCCCGGCGGTATCGCCGGAGCCGTCGACTCCCTGCTCCAGCAGGGAGTCGGCGGGGCACGGCTCCCCAGGAGTCGACAGACGTCCTCGACGACGCCCTTGTCCCCGTCGGCACGGCGGTCGACCTCGGAGCATGGGACGTCCGGGTGTTCGTCACCACCGGCGACGACAGGTCCGCCTCACTCCGAGGCGGCCGTTCCGACGGTCGGCCTGCACGCCCCTCTATGGCACCGCGCGGCCGGCCGTCCTTGGAAGGCAGGAAGTACCGATGGCAAGAGCCGCAGAATCCGTCCGGTGCAGACGATCTTCACTCCGCGCCGGCCCGCAGGTCGCCGAGGGCGGCAGGAAGTTCGCAGACCGTGTCGGAGCCCGCCGACCGCGACTCCGCCTTCCGCCGTGGACGCCCTGGACGCCCTGGACACCGAGGAACGGACCGCAGGACGGACCCTGCCGAAGGCATTGATGCCCCTCCCCTGACTTCGTAGACATGACGGCGCGATCGCACAGGTCCAGCACGAACACTTCGCCCCATGGTCCGACCTCCCCAGGTCAAACGTCTTCGCCGCTGTCGGGTGGCGAAGGGCCGTCCGGACGACGGCGGCCCCAACTCCGGCCGAACCCGCCAATGCAGCGACGCGAGCACTGGTGCAGCCGCAGACCGCGATCACGCGGTCCGCTGGGTCTCGGCCCAACCGTGAGCAGGATGAGAATGCACGTAAGAAGCAGACTGAGAAAGTTCGCCGTGGCGCTGACCGGCGTCTGTGCCGTCATCGTGTCGCTCGTGGCGGCGCCGCCGGCCGGCGCGTACTCGCCCACCCCCGGGACCATCTACCAGCTCCCCTCGAACCAGGCGTGCCTGAAGGGCCGGGGAAACTGCGCCATCTACCCGAAGGCCGCGCAGCTGAGGAACGGACAGCTGGTCGCCTCCTTCGAGCAGGCGACGGTCCCCTCGTCCGGGTCGGCGGCCGGTGAAACACTGCCGGTCTACCGCAGCAGCGACGACGGCACGAGCTGGCAGCTGGTCTCGCAGGTCCGGGCCCCGGCCTACCTGTCGAACGACCCGCAGTACGCCAAGTACACCAGCGCCTGGACGAACCCCTACCTGTACGTCCTGCCCCAGGACGTCGGCTCGCTGTCCGCAGGCACGCTGGTCATGGCCGCGGTGGTGTCCGGCGACGACTACTTCTACCTTGAGCACAAGGCGGCCGACCCCAACTGGACGCCCAGCGGTGACGGCGACCGCAGGGACATCGCGATCGCGCTCTACTCCAGCACCGACCAGGGCACCACCTGGAGCTTTCTCAACATCATCACCGGCGGCGGCTGGCAGGGAGGCAGCGCGGGCAACCTCGGTGCCAACATCGCAAACGCCAACACAAACCACCAGGTGGACCCGGTCTGGGAACCGTACCTGATGGTCTACAACGGCCAGCTCGTGGCGTACTACTCCGACGAGAACGACTACACGGGCTACAACAGCAGCACCGGTGCGCTGACCACGGACCCCGCCAACGACACGGCCACGGACTCGCTCGGGCAGATCCTCGCCCACCGGACCTGGAACGGCTCGTCCAGCTCGGGCTGGAGCAGCGCCGTGGTGGACGTGACCGGGACGACCGTCAACATGGGCGGGACCAAGACGGAGATCGGCGGCGGCCGGCCGGGCATGGCGAACGTCGTTCCGACCTCCGACGGCAAGTGGATGCTCACCTACGAGTACTGGGGCGGCGGCGACAACGTCCGCTACAAGGTGGCCAACGACCCGCTGCACTTCTTCTCCGTCGGCGGAACCAGCGGGACCGGCATCTCGACCCTCCCCGTTTCCAGCGGCTCCGGCGCCGTGACTCAGGGCGGCAGTCCTGTCATCATCCGTATGCCCGATGGCCGGCTCGTCTACAACGCGGCAGGAAGCGGCAGCGTCTGGATGAACTCGACCGGAAGCAGCACCGGAACCTGGACCCAGTACCAGACCACCGTCCCGGGCGCCTACAGCCGCAACCTCACCTACGACTCGAACACCGGCCGTGTGGTGATCCTGGCGAACCAGGGCACCTCGACGATCATCAACGCAGACATCGACTTCGGTCACTCGCAGGGCACCCTCTACAAGATCGTCAACAAGCTGACCGGCCAGGTCATAGGCACTCACAACAACACCACCGACGCGAACATCGGCCACAGCGACACCCCCGATGTCGGCCTTGAGGACGCCGGTTCGGTGTCCAACGCCGAGACCGAGTACTGGCACGTCACCACCAAGCCGAGCGGCGTCACCCTGCTCAACGCGTCGGGTGGCCGGGCCGCGGCGATCTGGGGCAACAACGCGGTCGCGGGGGCGCAGATCGGCCAGTGGGTCGACAACACGTCCACGGGCCTGTGGAACATGGTCCAGCTCGCGAACGGGAACTACCAGTTCCAGTCCAGGGGCAACACGAGCCTGTACCTGACGGGCGCCTCGGCCGGCGCGAACCTGACCCTGCAGACCGCCACGAGCAACGGCTCCCAGGAGTGGCAGCTCGTGGCCGTCAACGGCGGCACCATCGCGGGCAGCGCGCGGACCCTGACCAATGTCAACTCCGGCACCTGCCTGGACGACTACAACGGGAACAGGGCCAACGGCGCGAGCGTGGACCTGTGGTCGTGCACGGGCAGCACGCTGCAGCAGTTCAACGTCACCAGCGTCGGCAACGGCCAGTACACGCTCAAGAACGTCAACTCGGGCACCTGTCTGGACGACTACCAGTCCGGCACCGCCAACGGATCGACGGCCGACCTGTGGGCCTGCAACGGCGGCGCCAACCAGAACTGGTCCTTCATCCCGGTCAACGGAGGCAACTACGTGATCGTCAACCAGGCTTCGGGGCTGTGCCTCGACGACCCCTACTTCAACAAGGCCAACGGCGTCCTCGTCGACCTGTGGACCTGCAACGGCGGCACCAACCAGCAGTGGCACTTCTAGGGTCCGTCTTCAAACGGATCTTGCCCAGAGCAGGAATGACGCGAGACTGACCGCTGCTTCGTAGGAGGTGGCG
>NZ_JAHHIU010000265.1 GCF_024539815.1 Streptomyces hayashii | reverse complement strand
AACGGCGTCGCCCCCGTGTCCGGCCGGGACACGGGGGCGACGGTACGGCCGTTCGGGTTACTCGACCGGCTGCGGCTCCGGCTCGCTCTCGGTCTGCGCCTCGCCCGCGGGGGGCTCGTCGTCGACCGGGGTCTTGACCGACTCCAGCAGGAGCTGGGAGACGTCCACGACCTGGATGGACTCCTTGGCCTTGCCCTCGTTCTTCTTGCCGTTGACCGAGTCGGTCAGCATGACGAGGCAGAACGGGCAGGCCGTCGAGACGATGTCGGGGTTGAGGGAGAGGGCTTCGTCGACGCGCTCGTTGTTGATGCGCTTGCCGATCCGCTCCTCCATCCACATCCGCGCGCCGCCGGCGCCGCAGCAGAAGCCGCGCTCCTTGTGGCGGTGCATCTCCTCGTTCCGCAGACCCGGGACGCTCGCGATGATGTCGCGCGGCGGGGTGTAGATCTTGTTGTGCCGGCCCAGGTAGCACGGGTCGTGGTAGGTGATGATGCCCTCGACCGGGGTGACCGGGATCAGCTTGCCCTCGTCCACCAGGTGCTGGAGCAGCTGGGTGTGGTGGATGACCTCGTAGTCGCCGCCGAGCTGCGGGTACTCGTTGCCGATGGTGTTGAGGCAGTGCGGGCAGGTGGCGACGATCTTCTTCGCCGACCTGGGTTTGGCGGATTCCGGAACGACCTTGCCGTCGTCGTCCAGCTCCTCGCCGAACGCCATGTTCAGCGCCATGACGTTCTCCATGCCGAGCTCCTGGAACAGGGGCTCGTTGCCGAGGCGGCGGGCGGAGTCACCGGTGCACTTCTCGTCGCCGCCCATGATCGCGAACTTGACGCCCGCGATGTGCAGCAGCTCGGCGAAGGCCTTGGTCGTCTTCTTGGCGCGGTCCTCCAGGGCGCCGGCGCAGCCGACCCAGTACAGGTACTCGACCTCGGTCAGGTCCTCGATGTCCTGGCCGACGACCGGCACCTCGAAGTCGACTTCCTTCAGCCACTCCAGGCGCTGCTTCTTCGCCAGGCCCCAGGGGTTGCCCTTCTTCTCCAGGTTCTTGAGCATCGTGCCCGCCTCGGACGGGAACGCGGACTCGATCATCACCTGGTAGCGGCGCATGTCGACGATGTGGTCGACGTGCTCGATGTCCACCGGGCACTGCTCGACGCAGGCGCCGCAGGTGGTGCAGGACCACAGGACGTCGGGGTCGATGACGCCGTTCTCCTCGGCGGTGCCGATGAGCGGGCGCTCGGCCTCCGCGAGTGCGGCCGCGGGGACGTCCTTGAGCTGCTCCTCGCTCGCCTTCTCCTCGCCCTCCATCGTCTTGCCGCCGCCGGCCAGCAGGTAGGGGGCCTTGGCGTGGGCGTGGTCCCGCAGGGACATGATGAGGAGCTTGGGGGAGAGCGGCTTGCCGGTGTTCCAGGCGGGGCACTGCGACTGGCAGCGGCCGCACTCGGTGCAGGTGGAGAAGTCCAGCAGGCCCTTCCACGAGAACTGCTCGACCTGGGAGACGCCGAAGACGTCGTCGTCGCCGGGGTCGGTGAAGTCGATCGGCTTGCCGCCGGAGGTCATCGGCAGGAGCGCGCCGAGCGAGGTGGCGCCGTCCGCGTTGCGCTTGAACCAGATGTTCGGGAACGCGAGGAAGCGGTGCCAGGCCACGCCCATGTCGGTCTTGAGCGCGACCGTGATCATCCAGATGAACGAGGTCGCGATCTTGAGGCCGGCGAAGAAGTAGGTGAGGTTCTGGAGCGTGGAGACGTCCAGGTGCCCGAGGGCCGACACCACCGGGTACGAGATGAAGAAGGAGGCCTCGTAGCCGTCCACGTGGTGCTGGGCGCCTTCGAGGGCGTGCAGCATGAAGATGCAGACGCCGACGATGAGGATGACGGCTTCGACGAAGTACGCCTGGCCGAAGTTGGAGCCGGCGAACCGGGACTTGCGGCCCGGCCGGTCCGGTCGGCTCAGCTGGCGGATCACGATCAGCACCAGGATGCCGAGCACCGTCATCGTGCCGATGAACTCGACGAAGACGTTGTACGGGGCCCACTCGCCGATGACCGGCAGCAGCCAGTCGGCCTGGAACAGCTGGCCGATGGCGTTGACGATGGTCAGCAGCAGCGAGAAGAAGCCCACCGCGACGAACCAGTGCGCGACACCGACGACGCCCCAGCGGTTCATCCGGGTGTGGCCGAGGAACTCCTTGGCCACGGTGACGGTGCGCCGGCCGGGCTCGTCGGTGCGGGTGCCCGCGGGCACGTCCTGGCCGAGCCGCATGAAGGTGTAGATCTGCAGGACGGCGCGGGCGAAAAGGGCCACGCCGACCACGATCAGAACCAGCGACACGATGATCGCGGCGAGTTGCATTTGGGGGCTCCTCGGGCCTGCGAGGGGACTTCGTCAGTGATTACTAAGCGGTAACTTATGCAGTCCGTCTGAGACTACCCCGTCTTCTGCGTCGCACTGTAGCGGGGAGCACAGTGATCTGAGTCGCTGAGGGTCGCCTCAGGATCCGGTCGGAACCCGGCCGTGTTATTCGTACCAAATTGGTACATTTATGACTAATTTATATCCGTGCTCTACGGGATCGCCGCCGCCGCCATCGCCCTGTTCCTCTCCGCCGTCCTCGCCGCGCTGCTGCGCGTGCCCGCTCTGCGCCTCGGACTGCTCGACCGGCGGCAGCGCCAGCGCCGCGTGCCGCTGTTCGGGGGCGCCGCCGTCGTGCTCGCCACCTGTCTCGTCGCGGTCGCCGGCGACCGGACGGGCATCGCCCCCCTCGGCGACGGGATCAAGGTGCTGCTCGCCGCCGGGGGCGCGGTCGCAGCGCTCGGCCTGATCGCCGACGTGTGGCGGCTCAACGTCCGCTTCCTCGTGGTCGGCACCGCGGTCGCGGCCGCCTTCGTCGTGCCCTACGGCGACACCGGGACGCTTCCCGGGGTGGCGGCCGTCGGCTGGATCACCTTCGTCGCCCTCGCCTTCCGGGCGCTCGACCACGCCGACGGGGTCGCCGGGACCGTGGGTGTCGTCACGGCCTTCGGGGTGGCGGCCTGCGTCGCCGTCGAGGTCATGGACGGACTGGTGGTGGTGCTCAGCGTGTTCGCCGCCGCGCTGACCGGGTTCCTGATGCACAACTGGCCTCCCGCGCGCGTGGCTCTCGGCGCGTGCGGCTCGCTCTTCTCGGGCTTCCTGCTCGCCGCGGCCGCCGTCATCGCCCGCGCGGGACAGGATCCCGTCGTCGGCACGGCCGTGCTGTTCGCGCTCACCGCGGTCGCGGGGGCCGACGTCCTCCTGGTGATCGTGTCGCGGCGGCTGGCCCGACGGCCCCTGCTGCGCGGCGCGCCCGACCACCTCGCCCACCGGCTGCGCAGGCTCGGGCTCACCCCGCAGGGGGTGGCCGTCCTGCTCGGCGTCGCGGCCTTCTGCGCGGTGCTCGTCGGGGTGCTGGCGCACGCCGGATGGCTGCAGGCGCGGGCGGTGCTCTGGGTGGCCGGCGGGGTACTCGTCGTCGTGCTCGGGCTGCTGCGGGTCCCGGTGTACGGGCCTCCCCGCGCGCGTGCGGGACGGCAGGGCGGCGGCGGGCGGGACGCGCGCGGGGGCCGTCGCCCCGTCCGCGCCCCGCGTGCTCCTCGCGCGCGGGGCGCGCTTCAGGAGGAGCGGGCGGGCGCCCGGTCCGGGCCGCGGACGACGGCGCGTCCCGCGCCCGTGTACGCGCCCCGACGTCAACCCGAGGCCGTGCGGTCGTCCCCGGATTCCGAGGTCCGACGAGCCGGACGATCCGTATCGCCGCAGGTCAACGCCTCCTTGCGCGTAAGGAACGGATAAGAGTTGAGTGGGCCCGACTCAGGTCTGTTGACCGGGAGGTGAGTGTCGTGCACACTTGAGTCCGTTCCACTCAAGTCAGCTGGAGGAAGATCACCATGGCACGTGCGGTCGGCATCGACCTGGGCACAACCAACTCCGTCGTCAGCGTTCTGGAGGGCGGCGAGCCCACCGTCATCACCAACGCCGAGGGTGCCAGGACCACGCCGTCCGTCGTCGCCTTCGCGAAGAACGGCGAAGTCCTCGTGGGCGAGGTCGCCAAGCGGCAGGCGGTCACGAACGTGGACCGGACCATCCGCTCGGTGAAGCGTCACATGGGCACCGACTGGAAGATCGAGCTCGACGGGAAGCCCTTCAACCCGCAGCAGATCTCCGCGTTCATCCTGCAGAAGCTGAAGCGGGACGCCGAGGCCTACCTGGGCGAGAAGGTGACCGACGCGGTCATCACCGTCCCGGCCTACTTCAACGACTCCGAGCGTCAGGCGACGAAGGAAGCCGGCGAGATCGCCGGTCTCAACGTCCTGCGCATCGTCAACGAGCCCACCGCGGCCGCGCTCGCGTACGGCCTCGACAAGGACGACCAGACGATCCTCGTCTTCGACCTCGGCGGCGGCACCTTCGACGTGTCCCTCCTGGAGATCGGTGACGGCGTCGTCGAGGTGAAGGCCACCAACGGCGACAACCACCTCGGCGGCGACGACTGGGACCAGCGCGTCGTCGACTACCTGGTGCAGCAGTTCAAGGCCGGCCACGGCGTGGACCTCGCCAAGGACAAGATGGCGCTGCAGCGTCTGCGCGAGGCCGCCGAGAAGGCGAAGATCGAGCTGTCCTCGTCCACCGAGACCTCGATCAACCTGCCCTACATCACGGCGTCCGCCGAGGGCCCGCTGCACCTGGACGAGAAGCTCACCCGCGCCCAGTTCCAGCAGCTGACGGCCGACCTGCTGGAGCGCTGCAAGACGCCGTTCCACAACGTCATCAAGGACGCGGGCATCAACCTCTCCGAGATCGACCACGTCGTTCTCGTCGGCGGTTCGACCCGTATGCCGGCCGTCGCCGAGCTCGTCAAGGAGCTGACCGGCGGCCAGGACGCCAACAAGGGCGTCAACCCGGACGAGGTCGTGGCCATCGGCGCCGCGCTGCAGGCCGGTGTGCTCAAGGGTGAGGTCAAGGACGTCCTGCTCCTCGACGTGACCCCGCTGTCGCTTGGCATCGAGACCAAGGGCGGCATCATGACGAAGCTCATCGAGCGGAACACGACGATCCCGACCAAGCGGTCCGAGATCTTCACCACCGCCGAGGACAACCAGCCCTCCGTGCAGATCCAGGTCTACCAGGGCGAGCGCGAGATCGCGGCGTACAACAAGAAGCTCGGCATGTTCGAGCTGACCGGCCTTCCGCCGGCCCCGCGCGGCGTCCCGCAGATCGAGGTCGCCTTCGACATCGACGCCAACGGCATCATGCACGTGACCGCGAAGGACCTGGGCACGGGCAAGGAGCAGAAGATGACCGTCACCGGCGGCTCCTCGCTGCCGAAGGACGAGGTCGACCGCATGCGCCAGGAGGCGGAGCAGTACGCGGACGAGGACCACCGCCGCCGTGAGGCCGCCGAGGCCCGCAACCAGGGCGAGCAGCTCGTCTACCAGACGGAGAAGTTCCTCAAGGACAACGAGGACAAGGTCCCGGGCGAGGTCAAGACCGAGGTCGAGGCCGCCGTCGAGGAGCTGAAGGCCGCGCTCAAGGGCGAGGACACCGCCGAGATCCGCACCGCTACCGAGAAGGTCGCCGCGGTCTCGCAGAAGGTCGGCCAGGCCATGTACGCCGACGCCCAGGCCGCCGGCGGTCAGGACGCGGCGGGCGCCGCGGGCGGCGCCGAGGCCCCCAAGGCCGACGACGACGTCGTGGACGCCGAGATCGTGGACGACGAGCGCAAGGACGGTGCCGCGTGACGGAGGAGACCCCGGGCTTCGAGGAGAAGCCCGACGTCCCCTCCGGCGCCACCCCTGACGACGCCGAGCCGAAGACCGCCCCCTCCGCCTCGGCGGACGGGGCGGCCCCGGCAGGGGACGCGAACCAGACCGCCGGTCTGGTGGCCCAGCTGGACCAGGCCCGCAAGGCGCTCGACGAGCGCACGGCGGACCTCCAGCGCCTCCAGGCCGAGTTCCAGAACTACCGCCGCCGGGTCGAGCGCGACCGGATCGCGGTCAAGGAGATCGCCGTCGCGAACCTCCTGACCGAACTCCTCCCGGTGCTCGACGACATCGGCCGCGCGCGGGAGCACGGCGAACTCGTCGGCGGGTTCAAGTCCGTCGCCGAGTCCCTGGAGACCGTCGCGGCGAAGATGGGCCTGCAGCAGTTCGGCAAGGAGGGCGAGCCCTTCGACCCGACGATCCACGAGGCCCTGATGCACAGTTACGCGCCCGACGTCACCGAGACGACGTGCGTGGCGATTCTGCAGCCGGGGTATCGAATCGGCGAACGCACCATCCGCCCCGCGCGGGTGGCCGTGGCCGAACCGCAGCCCGGCGCGCAGCCCGCGAAGGCCGACTCGGAAACGGGCACGGCCTCCGCGGAGGCGGCGGACGACAAGGAGAGCGGTGGCCCGGACGAGGGCTGAGCTTGAGACGACCGACGCTCCGGTCGTCATGACGACGCGAGAGGAGGGACGTCGAGGATGAGCACCAAGGACTTCATCGAGAAGGACTTCTACAAGGTTCTCGGCGTCCCCAAGGACGCCACCGAGGCCGAGATCAAGAAGGCTTACCGGAAGCTCGCTCGCGAGTACCACCCGGACGCCAACAAGGGCAACGCCAAGGCGGAGGAGCGCTTCAAGGAGATCTCCGAGGCGAACGACGTCCTCGGCGACGCCAAGAAGCGCAAGGAGTACGACGAGGCACGCGCCCTCTTCGGCAACGGCGGCTTCCGCCCGGGCCCGGGCGCGGGCGGCTCCTTCAACTTCGACCTGGGCGACCTCTTCGGAGGCGGCGCCCAGCAGGGCGGCGGCGCCTCCGGCGGCTTCGGCGGCGGCATCGGGGACGTCTTCGGCGGCCTGTTCAACCGCGGCGGCGCGGGCACCACCCGCACCCAGCCGCGGCGCGGCCAGGACATCGACACCGAGGTCACCCTGACCTTCACGGAGGCGATCGAGGGCGCCACGGTCCCGCTGCGGATGTCCTCGCAGTCCCCGTGCAAGGCGTGTTCGGGCACCGGCGACAAGAACGGCACCCCGCGCGTGTGCCCGACCTGCGTCGGCACCGGCCAGGTCGCACGGGGCTCGGGCGGCGGCTTCTCGCTGACCGACCCCTGCCCCGACTGCAAGGGCCGCGGCCTGATCGCCGAGCACCCCTGCCTGGACTGCAAGGGCAGCGGACGCGCCAAGTCGTCCCGGACCATGCAGGTCCGCATCCCGGCAGGGGTCACGGACAGCCAGCGCATCCGGTTGCGCGGCAAGGGCGCGCCGGGCGAGCGCGGCGGCCCCTCGGGCGACCTGTACGTCGTGGTCCATGTGGGCGCCCACCCGGTCTTCGGCCGCAAGGACGACAACCTGACGGTGACCGTGCCCGTGACGTTCACCGAGGCGGCCCTGGGCGGCGAGATCAAGGTCCCGACGCTCGGTGGACCGTCGTTGACGCTGAAGCTGCCGCCCGGCACCCCCAACGGCCGCACCATGCGGGCGCGGGGCAAGGGCGCGGTCCGCAAGGACGGCACGCGCGGCGACCTCCTGGTCACCGTCGAGGTGAGTGTTCCGAAGGACCTGTCGGGGAAGGCTCGTGACGCGCTGGAGGCGTATCGCGAGGCGACCGCGGACGAGGATCCGCGGGCGGAGCTGTTCGAGGCCGCGAAGGGAGCATGACAGTGATGGACGGCCGTCGACGCAGTGACAATTTCCGTGGGCCGTATGAACTGACCGAGGAGACCCCGGTCTACGTCATCTCGGTGGCGGCCCAGCTCTCCGGCCTGCACCCACAGACGCTGCGCCAGTACGACCGTCTGGGCCTCGTCTCCCCCGACCGCACGGCCGGCCGGGGGCGGCGCTACTCGGCCCGCGACATCGAACTGCTGCGCACCGTCCAGCAGTTGTCGCAGGACGAGGGCATCAACCTGGCCGGCATCAAGCGGATCATCGAGCTGGAGAACCAGGTGGCCGCCCTGCAGGCCCGGGCGGCCGAGCTGCAGGCGGCGCTGGACGGTGCGGCGGCGGCCATGCAGCAACGGGAAGCCGCGGTGCACGCCTCCTACCGGCGGGACCTGGTGCCGTATCAGGAGGTCCAGCAGACCAGCGCGTTGGTGGTCTGGCGGCCCAAACGGCAGCAGAAAGCCGACTGAGCGGCGCCTGACAGGACCTGGCGCGACCTGACGGGACCTGACAGGACCTGGCGGGCCCGGGCGCAGGGCCGAGGGCTACAGCGAGGGCTCGGAGACGTCATCGTCTCCGGGCCCTTCTTTCGTGTCCGGCGTCGCCGCGCCCGTCGGCGCCCCGGGGCCCGGAGCGGTCGGCCCCCGGAACCGGCGTCAGTCGAGCTGTTCCGTCGTGCCGTCCGGGTGGATCAGGAGGCGGATCGCGCCGCCGTAGCGGTTGTCGGTGATGGTCGCCGGGGTGGGGGCCCCGAGCTGCTGGGCGCGCTGCTGGAGGATCGACAGGACGACGTCCTGGATGTCGCCGTAGGGCGGGGCGGTGACCGGGACGCCGTCGACGAGGCCGGCGTTGGGGGAGAAGACGTGCACCTGGGCGTCCGCCGTGGCGGGGGGCGGGGGCGGCATCGTCGGTTCGGTCATCGGGGTCGGGTTCCTTCCGGCTCGGTTCCGGATCGGTTCCGGCTCATGCGCTCTTCGCCTCGTCCGGCCCGGGAGTGCTCGGGGCGACGTCGGCGGCGACGCCCGGGACGACGTCGGCGGTGCGAGCGTACGTGCCTCGGGCGAGGCGTCTCAGGGCGCCCGACTTGACCATCGCGGACAGGACGTTGCTGATCGTCTTCGAGGGGTCGCCGTAGACGCCGTGGGGCAGGGCGCGCAGCACGTCACGGGCGGAGAACGCGCCGGGGAAGGCCGACACGGATGTTTCCACGGCCGCCCGGATGCTGGGGGCGTTGGGGGCGGAGGCGTGGCGGACGCCCGAGGCGGTGAGAGCGGCCGCCTGGCCCGTGCCGGCGGCCGTTCTGCGGCTCGGGACCGGACGCGGGAGGCACGTGCGGATGCCCTGCAGGGCGGTGCGGACCGGTTCGAGGTCGATCTCGCCGCCGCTGTTGCCGCTGTTGCCGCCGTTGCCGTCGGGGGCGCCCGCGGCGGCCAGCATGGTCGCCACCTTCTCTATGTTCGCGAGCGAGGAGGCGAGTTCACGCAGCAACGGTTCCAGGAAGTCGCGGCGCAGGGCCGTCACCGGGTCGGTGGTGGCGAGCTCGATGGAGACCGAGCCGGTCAGGACGCGCAGGGGCGAGGGACCGGGAGAGGCCGCGGCGCAGTCCTGGGCGTCCCGCGGGGCGAGCGCCTCCACGGCGCTGCGCGCGGCGCGGACGGTGTCCGGCGTCTCCGGCGCGATCTCGCCGCCCGGCACGCTCGCCAGCATCGTGGCCAGCT
Source organism: Streptomyces hayashii (assembly GCF_024539815.1). Lineage (GTDB taxonomy): Bacteria > Actinomycetota > Actinomycetes > Streptomycetales > Streptomycetaceae > Streptomyces > Streptomyces hayashii. The sequence goes on along the minus strand of NZ_JAHHIU010000265.1, from coordinate 4,026 downwards.
GTTCCAGGCTGTCCAGCGTGGGCAGCGCGGCGCGGATCAGAGGAGCCAGCAGAGCCTGTCGTACGGCCTGGGCGGGGTCCTCGTAGGAGAAGGCGATCCGCTGCCCGGACTCGGCCGCTGCCATGTCCTCGCTCCTGCTTTCCGGGTGTGCGTCGGGGTGGGGGTGTCCGGGAGCGGCGGGGCGGTGACCGTCGTCGTGCGTTCGCCGGGCGGCGGTGTGCTGATGCAACTGCCTCGGGATGCCCGGCAACTCGCCCTGTGAACCGGTTGGTTGGTCCTGCGACCCGGCCAGTTGGTCCTGGCGTCCGTCGAACGCGTCGAGGATCCGCTCCAGTGTGGGCAGACCGTGCTCGGCGGCGTGCCGGACGGCCGGGCCGGTGCTGCGCGAGCGCAGGCGCAGCATGCGGCGTGACGTTTCGCCTGAGTGGTGGCCCGGAGCCGCGCCGGGCGCCTCCGTCGTGTGGTTGGGCAGGTCGCCGTTCGCGTCGCCGACGCCGAGGGCCCGGCGGATCCAGCGGCGGTCGTCGAGTGTGGTCGCCGCCGTGTAGCCGTAGGGCTCGGCGTGGGCGACGGCGTCCTGAAGGCATTCCGCCCACAACGGGCAGGAAGCGCACAGGTCGCGGGCGGTGCGGAGCAGCACGAGGTGCTGGTGGCGCTGTCCCGGCGAGGTGTACGGAATGTCCGCGGGCGCCTCCAGCAGCGGATGCTGGAAGACGTCCGGTCGGCGCCGGCAGGGCAGGGCGGCGTCGGGGCTGTGCGCCCCCGCGTCCGCTCCCGCTCCTCGTGCCGGCCCGCGCGCTGGGCGCGCGGGAAGCGCCGTATGGCTGACCATAGGCATGCGTGTGTTCCCCCGTGGTGATGCGTGATCCGGGGGGACTCTAAAGCGTTCGGTCAAGCAGGTGCAACGCATCTGCAAACTGTGTGCCGAGTCGGCACAGTGACGAGACGAAACGTTCACACCGGCCTCAACTGTCCGCCGGACCACTGGCTTTGCCCGGCCGCAGGCGGCCGATTGCTTGGCGCGCCCGGCCCGCAACCGCTTTCGCCGTGCCTCCGCGCAGCGCCGGCACGGCGAGCACGCCGAGGAAACCGAGCGGTACGCCCGCTTCCGGCAGGAACATTCCGACGACGGACGCGATGACGAGGATCACATCGGCGAGCACGACGGTGACACCCCGACGGCCCGGGTGCGCCTTGACCATCCACGCGCCGAGGAGCGCCATGCCGGCGAGCGCCCAGTAGCCGAAGGCGGCCTGGCCGGTGACGGTGGCGCTGGTGGACGCGCGGACCGAGTCGCCCACGGCGGAGAAGTAGCCCGTGAAGGCGGCGCACAGGATCGTGGACCCGAGACCGAGGAGCAGTTGGCCACGATGCCGGAGCAGCCAGACGAGCCCGCCGACGAGGCTCAGGGCGCACACCGTGACGAAGCTGGAGCCGCTCTCCGAGGCGATGACGAAGAACGTGCAGACGGCGGCGAGACCGAAGACGAGGCGAGGGAGCAGCTTGACGGCCCAGGGGTCGTCCTGGTCCTGACGGACGAGGCGGCGCAGGAACCCGGCCAGGTTCCCGGCCGGCGGGATGGCGTCCCGGCGCGCGGCCTTTCCTCTCGGCTTCATCCCAGCCCCGTGTCTGCGGCTTGCTTCCCCACGGCGGGCTGTGGCGGGGGCGTCGACTGGGCAGCGGGGGCCGCGGAGGCGGGTGCGATCTTGACGGGGGCGGGCTTGAACCCCATCTGCCACACGGGCATGGCCGCCGTCGGCTTCTCGGCGGGCGCCGGCGACTCCATCGCGGAGGCCTCGGCTCGGGGGGCCGTCGCCTCCACCTCCGCCGTGGTGGCTGTCTCCTCCTCCGCCGTGGTGGCGGTCTCTCGCTTCTCCTCGGTCCGTTCCGCGCGTTCGACCGCCACCGAGGCGCATTCCGCGTCCACTGCGGCCTTGCGCTGCACGGGGTCCTGAGTCGCGTAGGCGACCGGATCGACGTAGTGGGGGAGCGTCGGATCGTCGACCTGCACCTGGGCCCGTACGGTGTCGGCGCCGATCTCGTTCCGCGCTTCCTGCGGCCATTCCCTGGGCGGCGCATAGGCGAAGTGGATGTTGTCCAGGCCGACGTCCTGGTTGGCGTGGAGGGTCGGCAGCTCGCGGTTGTAGAGGATCGAGCGGGTGTGGGCGGTCTGGGAGAAGACCACGACCGGGCCCTCGGATGCCTCGGCGTAGGTCTGCGAGATGCTTCCCCAGCAGTCGCGGGCCCAGGCATAGGTGAAGCCCTGCTCGTCGCCACCGAGGGCCTGGCGGACCGCGTCCTCGAAGAGGTGCATCTCGTTCAGCCTGCGGCCCCCCTCCGTCGTTTCGAGGGTGCGGGCCGAGTCGGCACTGCGCTTGTTCTGGACCGTGGCCCAGGCCTCCGCGACGTACCGGTTGTCGAGGAAGTTCTCTCCCGCCCAGTTCTGCGGCGCCTGGGCGTGATGTGTTCCGTGGGACCAGAAGGCGCTGGTGGGACGGGTGCCCTCTGGAGGGCTGACGCCGTCGCGGTCCGTGGTCAGAGACTCGATGTACTCCTTGACGGAGGCGAAGCCGCCGGCCTCGGACTCGGCGTCCAGGCGGTCGACGATGGCCTGCGCCCCCTCCAGGGTGTTCGCCGCCCTCGCGTGCTCGGCTTCCTCCGCGGCGAGCTTGAGGGCCAGCCGTTCGATGTACTTGGGTATCGGCTGCGGGCTCACAGTCCTCCGCTCTCGACGGGACGGGGGTGGAACCGCACGGACAGGTTGGCGGCGCCGGGACGAGGGGAACGGGCCGCGGTGTTCGCCCTGAGGAGGATCTCCAGGATCACCAGGGGGCCGCCCGCCTCGCGGGGCGTCCAGCAAGCCAGCCGATGCGGGTTCTGTTGGGCCAACCGGTAACCGCGCGAGCCGACGTCGTGGTTGCCCAGGTTCTCGGGGAAGTCCTCGGCGTCCCAGGCGCCCTCCCAGGTCGGCTCCCCGAGTACGGCGGAGGCGGCCGTGACGTACAGGGGCCAGACCCGGGCGGCTTCCGCCAGCAGGGACGGATTGTCCTCGACCGCCTCGGCCCCCGCTCCCCAGAGCCAGTGACTGACGTCGGTCACGGGGGCCCAGCTGCCGCCCACGTTGTTGAGGGTGAGCGTGGCACCGGTGTCGGTGCGCACCTGGAGCACACGCTCGAAACTGGTGGGAACCCAGTCGAACTGGGCGCACCACATGTCCAATCCCTCACCCGGGTGGGGCGGGCCGGACCAGACGGTCGGCCAGTCCACGTCCGCCAGCCCGCGCAGCTCTGTGACCAGGTCCTGCGGCGCCCGGTGCCGCAGACTCGAAGTAATTGCCATGATCAGTCCTTCGGGTTGCTCGTCGTCACAACAGCCAGCCGGGTCCGTCGTCCTGAGGGTCCTCGGGGTCGGCGGGTCCGTGGCAGGCGAAGGAGATCGTCGCACTGCCCGGCCCCCAGCCCGTCGACGTACCCGCCGCGAGGTTCGCCTTGAGCACGAACAGCGGTGCTCCCGGGGTACGGAAGGACCACACCGCCAGCCGGTACGGATCCCGGTGCTCCGCGCGCCACTCCGGGTCCTGCCAGTACCCGCGTCCGGGGGGATCGGGGAAACCGGCCGTGTCCCAGTCGCCGGACCAGGTGGGCGCGCTCAGCGCCGACCGCACGGCGGCGACGTACGCGGGCCACTTCGCGGCGGTGAGCGCCGTCAGGGCCTCGTTCTCCGCCGCCGTGCCCGCCCGGACGGACCACACCGCGTGCGCGACGGCGGTCACCGGGCGGCCCGGCGCCGCCGAGGCGAGGTGCAGCCGGCCGCCCCGCGCCGTGCGCACCCACTGACCTCCCTGGAACCACAGGGGCCGCCAGCCGAAGCCTGCGCACCAGGCCCCGCGCTCGTCCTCGTCCTCAGGGACCCCCGCCCACACCGTGGGCCAGTCCACCTCGACGAACCGCTCCAACTCCGCGACCAGTTGGCCGGGGGTGCGGTCGGCGGTCAGGACGGGCATGGGATGGCTCCTCGGGGTGGGGC
>NZ_JAHHIU010000264.1 GCF_024539815.1 Streptomyces hayashii | reverse complement strand
GGCCGGGGCGGGCGTCTCCTCAAGCGCTCCGGGGAACGCTCCGGCCGGCGACGACCGGCCGGGCACCCTCTCCGCGCCGCCGAGCAGGGCCGCCGCTCCCCTCAGGGGCAAGGTCGTCGTCATCGATCCGGGCCACAACCCCGCCAACTTCCGGCACACCGCCGAGATCGGCCGCCAGGTGGACATCGGCACCAACCGCAAGGAGTGCGACACCACGGGGACGTCCACGAACTCCGGTTACACCGAGGCCGAGTTCACGCTGGACGTGGCCCACCGGCTGCGCACGCTGCTGCAGCGGCAGGGCGCCACGGTGAAGCTGACGCAGGACGGGGACCGGCCCTTCGGGCCGTGCGTCGACGAGCGCGCCCGTATGGGGAACGCGGCGCACGCCGACGCGGTCGTCTCGATCCACGCCGACGGCTCGGCGGCCGGCAACCGCGGCTTCCATGTGATCCTGCCGGCGGCGGTGCACGCGGGCGCCGCGGACACCCGGACCGTCGTCGGCCCGTCGAAGGACCTCGGAAAGCTGATCGCGAGCGACTTCGCCCGCTCCACGGGCACTTCGCCGTCCAACTACGTCGGAGACGGAACCGGTCTCGTCACGCGCAGGGACCTCGGCGGTCTCAATCTGTCAACGGTTCCCAAGGTGTTCATCGAGTGCGGCAACATGCGCGATAGCAAGGACGCGGCGCTGCTGACCAGTGGCGTCTGGCGGCAGAAGGCGGCGCAAGGGATGTCTGAGGGAATCGTGAGTTTCCTGCACGGGTCCTGATCAGCGCGCGGATCCCGGCGGACAGCGCGATCGTGCGGACGATAGTGTCGTCCCTACGATGAGGGGTCACCCCCGCGCTCGCACCGGGGCCCGACGGCGACCTGGTGACAGCGACGCCTCTACCGATATGTGTATGCGTGTGCCGATGACGAGACGACTGACGAAGGACCTGAAGTGAATATCCGCTCCCTCACTCGAGGCGACGGCGTGGTGATCGGAGCAGCGGTGTTGCTGTTCGTCGCGTCGTTCTTGGATCTCTACTCGTTCGACGGGATCCCTGACAGCTACGACCTGCCGAACCTCTGGAACAGCGGGCCTGTGCTGTTCGGCGTCGTTCTCGCGGGGATCATCGGCGCCGCTCTCGTGGTCGTCAGCCGGGGGCTGCCGCAGGCGCCCAAGATCGCCGGCCTCGAACTCCGCCAGTTCGGCGTGGCCTTCACGGTCTTCGCCGCGTGGAGCGCGCTCGGCAACATCTTCGACCCGTCCGGCGGCTACGACAACGTCGGCGACAGCTCGAACGCCCCCGACGCCGGAGCGGGTCTGATCCTCGCCCTGGTCGCCACGCTGCTGCTGGCCGGCGCCGCCGTCGCCACTCCTCTCGTCCCCGCTCTCCAGGCCGGTCTCGTCCCGGCGCCGAAGCCGCAGGCTCCGCAGCCCTACGGCGCGCAGCCGCCCGCCGGTTACGGCTACCCGGGCGCGCCGCAGCCGTCGGCGTTCGGCGGTCAGCCGCAGCCGGGCCAGCCCGGTCAGCCCGGTCAGCCGGGCCCGCAGTCCTTCGGCGGGCAGCCGGGTCCGGCGCAGCCGGCGTCCGCGGACTTCTCGCCGTTCTGGTTCGCCGTGCCGGTGCCCCGCCCGCTGTACGCGGAGGACGGCGCGCCGACGCCGATCGCCGAACTCGCTCCGGGCACCTGGTACCTGGCGGTCGAGCAGGGCGCCCAGGGTCTCGTCGCACAGACCCAGGACGGCCGGCGCGGCGTCCTGCGGGACACCTCCGGCATCCAGCGCGGCTGAGCGTCCGCCCGGACCGCGTCGGACCACGGCAAGCAGGCCCCTCGCCCTTCCGGGCGGGGGGCCGTTGTCGTACAGTCGCAGCCCCCTGCAACTGACGCACCGTCAGGAGGCTGTCATGCGGCTCGGTCTCGCGCTCGGCTACTGGGGCCGCGGCCCCTCCCCGGACCAGGTGGAGCTGGCCCGGGAGGCGGAGCGGCTCGGCTACGACTCGGTGTGGACGGCGGAGTCCTGGGGTTCGGACGCCTTCACCCCGCTCACCTGGATCGCCGCACGGACGTCGAGGATCGGGCTGGGCACGGCCGTCGCGCAGATGGCGGCCCGCTCCCCCACCACGACCGCGATGCACGCGCTCACCCTGGACCATCTGTCCGGGGGGCGGATGATGCTCGGGCTGGGCCTGTCCGGCCCGCAGGTCGTCGAGGGCTGGTACGGCCGCCCCTTCCCCAAGTCGCCGCTGACCGCGACCCGGGAGTACGTCGACGTCGTACGGCAGGTGCTGCGGCGGGAGGCGCCGGTCGAGACGGACGGCCGGTTCCACCCCCTCCCCTACCGTGGGCCCGACGGGACCGGACTGGGCAGGGCGCTGAAGTCCATCACCCATCCGCTGCGGCCGGATCTGCCGGTGCTGCTCGGCGCGGAAGGCCCCAGGAACGTGGCGCAGACCGTGCGGATCGCCGACGGCTGGCTGCCGTTGTACTGGTCGCCGAGCAGGCCCGACGCGTACGGCCCGGGGGTCGGGGAGCTGCCGGAGGGCTTCCGCGTCGCCCCAATGGCTCGGGTCACCGTGTGCGACGACGTCTCCGAGGGGCTGCTGGCGGTCAAGGCCATGCTCGGTTTCTACATCGGCGGCATGGGCCACGCCACCCGCAACTTCCACGCCGACCTGATGGCGCGCATGGGTTACGAGGAGGAGGCCCGGCACATCCAGGACCTGTTCCTTGCGGGCCGTCGCGAGGAGGCCGTGCTCGCCGTGCCGGACGCCTTCGCCGACGAGATCTCCCTCGTCGGACCCCGTGAACGCATCGCGGAACGGCTGGAGTCATGGCGCAAGGGGCCGGTGACGGACCTGCTCGCGATCGCCCCGGACCGGACCTCGCTGCGGGTGCTGGCGGAGCTCAACTCCTGACGACGCCAGGGCCCGTGCCCGACGAGCCCGACAGCGCCGAGGTTTCATCCGGAATCGAACGGCAATCCGGATGGCATGTCTCGATATCGCAGTGGTTCCAACTCGGCAGGAACGGTCATAGCGGTCGTCGCGGACGTCATGGCCGTCATCCTGGGGCTCTGGATCCTCATGTATCTGCTGGACGCCAACCGGGGCAACGACCTCGTCCAGTTCGTCCAGCACACGGCCAACTGGCTGGCCGGCTGGTCCCGTGACCTCTTCACGTTCGACGAGGCATGGGCCCGGGTCGTGGCCGGTTACGGTCTGGCGGCGGTGGTGTACCTGTTCGTCGGCCACGCCATCGCGAACCGCGTCCACCGCCACTGAGTCCGGCACAGACCCCGCAGGCCCCGAAGTCCCCGGAGCTCTCGGAGCCCCCCGCAGTCCGCTCGGTCTCCGGAGCCCACGCAGTCGCCACAGCGGCCGCGGTCCCCGCGGTCCGACCGGACCTCGGAGTCGCGAAGTCGATCGAGCACGCCCCGAGTTCTGCTCAGGCGCAGCAGTCGGCTTCCAGCCCGGAGGGCAGTTGCTCCCCGCCGAAGACGGCGCAGGTGGCCTCGTGGCCGCCCAGGGCCGCGACGGCGAGCAGCAGCGATCCCGCCGTCCAGGTGGTCAGTTCCCGGGGCCAGATCGCCTCGTCCTCGAACACGAACCCGGTCCAGTACAGCCCCGACTCCGCGTCCCGGAGGTGCTGGATCGCCTGAAGGATCTCCAGCGCGCGGTCGGACTCGCCCATCGCCCAGAGAGCGAGGGCGAGTTCGGCCGACTCGCCTCCCGTCACCCACGGGTTGGGCGCCACGCAGCGCACGCCCAGCCCCGGCACGACGAACCGCTCCCAGTCCGACTCGATGCGGGACTTGGCCTCCGCGCCGGTCAGCGCGCCGCCCAGGACGGGGTAGTACCAGTCCATCGAGTAGCGGTCCTTGTCGAGGAACCGCTCCGGGTGCCGTCGTATGGCGTGTCCGAGGGCGCCCGCCGCCAACTCCCAGTCGGGCTGCGGCTCCTCGCGCTGCTCGGCGACGGCCAGCGCGCAGCGCAGCGCCTGGTGGATGGAGGAGGAGCCGGTGAGCAGCGCGTCGGCGGTCGGTGTGCCGTCGTCGTCGCGCCGCCATCCGATCTGCCCGCCGGGCTGCTGCAGCCGCAGCACGTACTCGATCGCCGCGTGGACGGTCGGCCACATGCGGTCGAGGAAGGTGTCGTCTCCCGTGGACAGGTAGTGGTGCCAGACGCCGACGGCTATGTACGCGACGAAGTTCGTCTCGCGCCCCCGGTCGGTGACGGCGTCGAAGTCGCCGTCCTGGTAGGCCGCGAACCAGGAGCCGTCGTCGTTCTGGTGCCGGGCCAGCCAGTCGTAGGCGCGTGCGGCGGCCTCGTGCTCGCCGGCCGCGTCCAGGGCCATGGCGGCCTCGGTGTGGTCCCACGGGTCGAGGTGGTGGCCGCGGAACCACGGGATCGCGCCGTCCTCCCGCTGCACGGCGAGGATGCCGGCGACGGTCGCGGCGGCCTGCTCGGCGGTGAGGACCCCGGTCAGGACGAGGTGTTCTGTCCGGGGCGTCGTCACTTGGCGGCCGCCTCGGACAGCGAGGGCAGATGGGGCTTGGTCGCGTAGGCGACGAAGCTCTTGCCGATGAGCGGGTTCAGCGCCTGCTCCGCGACCCGCGTGGCCAGCGGCTTCTTCATGATGTCCCAGACGAGCAGCTTGTGGTAGGCGCGCACCGGCAGCGCCTTGTCGTTGTCGACGCCGAACGCGCACTTCAGCCACCAGTACGGCGAGTGCAGCGCGTGGGCGTGATGGGTGCCGTACGGCTTGAGGCCCGCCTCGCGGATCTTGCCCAGCAGTTCGTCCGCGCGGTAGATGCGGATGTGGCCGCCCTCGACCTCGTGGTAGGCGTCGGAGAGGGTCCAGCAGACCTTCTCGGGACCGTAGCGCGGGACGGTGATCGCGATGCGGCCGCCCGGCTTCAGCACGCGCACCATCTCCGCGAGGACGCCCTTGTCGTCCGGTATGTGCTCCATGACCTCGGAGATGATGACGACGTCGAAGGACTCGTCGGGGAACGGCAGGGCGAGGGCGTCGCCCTCCATGGCGGTCGCGGTCGCGCCCTCGGGTGCCTCGCCGGCCTCCTTCATCGCCGCGAACCACTTGGCGACCTCGCGGATCTCCTCGGCGTTCCGGTCGAGGGCCACGACCTGCGCGCCACGCCGGTAGCACTCGAAGGCGTGCCGGCCGGCCCCGCAGCCGAGGTCCAGGACCCGGTCGCCCGGGGCGAGCGGGAACCGGGAGAAGTCGACGGTCAGCACGTGGCCCTGCTTTCGCAATCGGATGCTTCGGATACGTCGGCGGCGGAGGCGTCGACGGCGGCCCGGGCGTCGACGGCCTCGGGAGCGGAAGGTGCGGAGGGCGCGGAGGCAGGGCCGAGGGTCACGGGACCTGCGATCGCCTCGGGGCCCGTCGTCGCCTCGGGGACCGCGGTCGCCACGGAGCCCGTCGTCGCCTCGGGGGCGACGATCGCTCCGGCGGCGTTCGCTCCGGCAGCGTTCGCTCGGGCGGCGGTGGAGCGGGCCGGCGGGGCTTCGGGAGCCCGGGTGCGGCCGTCGTCGGCCATCGCCTCGCGGTAGCGAGCGACGGTCCCCTCGGCGGCCCGCGCCCAGGTGAACCGTTCCAGCACCCGCTGCCGTCCTGCCGCGCCGAGCCGCGCCCGCAGCGCGGGGTCGCCGAGCAGCCGGCCCAGGCCCGCGGCGAGCGCGCCCGCGTCGCCGGGCGGCACGGCCAGGCAGGTCTCGCCGTCGCGTCCGGCGACCTCGGGGATCGCCCCGCCGGTCGTGGCGAGCAGCGGGGTGCCCGTGGCCATGGCCTCGGCGGCCGGCAGGGAGAAGCCCTCGTACAGAGACGGCACGCAGGCGACCTCCGCCGAGCGCACCAGGTCGACCAGTTCGGCGTCGGAGATGCCCTTCACGAACTCCACGGCCCCTTCGAGGCCGTACCGCTCGATCGACTGGGCGACGGGTCCCTCCTGCGGGCGTTTGCCGACGACGACCAGGTGGGCGTGCGGGTGCTCGGTGCGCACCTTCGCCAGGGCGTCGACGAGGTGGACCAGGCCCTTGAGCGGAACGTCCGCGCTGGACGTCGTCACGATGCGGCCGGGTATCTGCGCCACGGCGGGATTCGGCGAGAAGAGGTCGGTGTCGGCCCCGATGTGGACGACGTGGATGCGGTCGTCGCGGACGCCGAGGTGCTCGACTATCTCCTGGCGGGACGTGCCGGAGACGGTGAGCACGGAGGGCAGCCGGCGGGCGACGCGCTTCTGCATGGCGGTGAAGCCGTACCAGCGGCGCACGGAGTACCGCCGCTGCCACCCCTCGGCGGCGTCGAGCTCCAACTGCCGGTCGACGGTGATGGGGTGATGGATCGTGGTGACCAGCGGCGCGCCGACGTCCCCCAACAGGCCGTATCCCAGCGTCTGGTTGTCGTGCACGACGTCGAACTCGCCGCGGCGGGCTCGCAGATGGCGGCGGGCGCGCAGCGAGAAGGTCAACGGCTCGGGGAACCCGCCCGTCCACATCGTCGCCACTTCGAGAGCGTCGATCCAGTCGCGGTACTCGCCCCGGCCGGGGGTGCGGAAGGGATCGGGCTGACGGTAGAGGTCGAGGCTGGGCAGCTCGGTGAGGGAGAGCCGGTCCTCGTGCCCCGGGTCGAGGACCGGGTAGGGCTGCGAACCGATGACCTCTACGCGGTGCCCGAGACGGGCGAGTTCGCGTGAGAGATGCCGTACGTAGACGCCCTGGCCCCCGCAGAACGGGTTTCCCTTATAGGTGAGGAGCGCGATCTTGAGCGGTCGCCCGCCGTCAGCGGCAAGGTCATGCCGAGACCCTGCCTGACTGGCCTCAGCGGTCACCCCGGGCCCCCTTCTGCCTGCATTGTCCCGCGAGACTACGTCGGGACGCTAATCTAGAACAAGTTTCAGACTTGATCGTTCGGGAGGCTCTGAATCTACCGGCAGGTACGAGCGCTGTGAGCAGTGGATCAGGTGATTCACGCCACCACCGATCACCCGTCGAGCCGTATGATCACCGCCCCTCACCGACTGTCACGACGACTGTCACGGAACGGACCGGAACGGAACGGGACCCATGTCTGCGGAAGCCAGCCCTCAGCGCCCCGCGCACTCCTCCCTCACCGAGCGGCAGGAGGCGCGCCGCCGCCGCATCCTGCACGCGAGCGCGCAGTTGGCCAGCCGGGGCGGTTTCGACGCGGTGCAGATGCGGGAGGTCGCGGAGTCCTCGCAGGTCGCCCTCGGCACGCTGTACCGCTACTTCCCCTCCAAGGTGCACCTGCTGGTGGCCACCATGCAGGACCAGTTGGAGCACATGCACGGCACGCTGCGGAAGAAGCCGCCGACGGGCGAACGGGCGGCGGAGCGCGTCGCCGAGACCCTGATGCGCGCGTTCCGCGCCCTGCAGCGCGAGCCGCACCTGGCCGACGCGATGGTCCGCGCGCTGACCTTCGCCGACCGCAGCGTCTCGCCGGAGGTGGACCAGGTGTCCCGTCAGACGACGGCGATCATCCTGGACTCGATGGGCCTGACCGACCCCACCCCCGAACAGCTCTCCGCGGTCCGCGTCATCGAGCACACCTGGCACTCGGCGCTCATCACCTGGCTGTCGGGCCGCGCGTCCATCGCGCAGGTGCGGATCGACATCGAGACGGTGTGCCGGCTGATCGACGTGACCGACCCCGAGGCCGACCCCAAGGCCGACCCCGAGGCCGACCCCAAGGCCGGCGACGAGCCCCCGACACGCGCTTAGCACGGCGCTGCGCGGCCGCGCGCATACAGCTGCGATGCCGCGCGTCAGGGCCTCGCGACCGAGCGTGGCCCGCGAGACGGCGAGGGCGGGACGAAGGCGGGTGTCGGGCGGGGCGAAGGCGGGGGCTGTCGGGCCCCGTCCGGCGCGCTTCCGGTCCCTGGGACCGGCCGCCCCTCCACCGGTCCGCCGACCCGCGGCCGGGGCCGGGACAGGAGCCCCCGGCCCCCGGCCCCGGGCCCATACCCAGCCCCGGCGGGTCCCTACCTCACTCCTCGGGAGGGAACACCGGCTCGCCGTTCTCCGCCAGCGTGATCATGATCGCCTCCACCGGGCAGCTCTCCGCCGCCGCCAGCACGCGCTCGTTGGCGTCGGTGTCAGGGTCGGCCGGATGGGACTGACGCGCGGTGTCCAGCCGGAATCCGTCCGGCGCGTGATGGACGCACTGGGCGGAACCGATGCACAGGGCCCGGTCCACCTCGACATGCCACCGGTCCCCCGTCCCCGCGCCCGAACGCTCCGGCGCGGGAGGCGCCCCCACCTCACTCACCCCTCCCAGCCCGCCGGGAGATGGATCATCTTGTGCTCCAGGTACTCGCCGAAGCCCTCGGGCCCGAACTCCCGTCCCAGTCCGGAGTTCTTGTAGCCGCCGAACGGTCCGAGCATGTCCAGGCTGAACGTGTTCACGGAGTAGGTCCCGGTGCGGACCTGGCGGGCGATCTCGACGCCGTGCCCGACGTCGGCCGTCCACACGCTGCCGCTGAGCCCGTAGTCCGAGTCGTTCGCGATCTTCACGGCCTCGGCCTCGTCGCCGTAGGGCAGCAGGCAGATCACCGGGCCGAAGATCTCCTCACGGGCGATCCGCATGGAGTTGTCGACGTCGCCGAAGAGGGTCGGCTCGACGTACCAGCCGCGCTCCAGGCCCGCCGGGCGTCCTCCGCCCGTGAGGATCTTCGCGCCCTCCTCCTGCCCGATGCGGATGTAGTCGAGGTTGCGGCGCTGCTGGCGCTCGGCCACCAGCGGGCCGAGCTGGGTCGCCGGATCCAGCGGGTCGCCGACCACGAGCGCGTCCGCCGCCGCGGCGAAGGCGTCCGCGAACTCGTCGTAGCGCGAGCGCGGGACCAGGATCCGGGTCTGGGCGACACAGGCCTGGCCGTTGTTCATCCAGGCGGCCGAGGCGATCCCGGGGACGGCGGTGGCGAGGTCCGCGTCGGGCAGGACGACCGCCGCCGACTTGCCGCCCAGCTCCAGGGTCACCCGGGTGAGGTTGCGGGACGCCACCTCCATGACCCGCTTGCCGGCCGCGACCGAGCCCGTGAACGAGACCTTGTCCACGCCCGGGTGCCCGACCAGGTACTCGCTCACCTCGCGGTCCGCCGGGAGGATCGACAGCACGCCCTCGGGCAGCCCGGCCTCCCGCACGATGTCCGCGAGGACGTAGGCGTCGAGCGGCGACTCCGGGGACGGCTTGAGGATCACCGTGCAGCCGGTGAGCAGCGCGGGAGCGAGCTTGGCGGCGGCGACGAACTGCGGGACGTTCCAGGGGACGACCGCCGCGACCACCCCGACCGGCTCGCGCCGCACGAGGATTCTGCCGAGCACGCCGTCGCGTGGCTCCTCGTAGGTGAAGCCCCGGGCGACGGTGATCGCCGCGTCCCACACCATCATCGCGCCGAGCGCCTGCGCGAGGACGCTCCAGGAGTACGGGGAGCCGTTCTCGGAGGAGATCACCCGTGCGAGCTCCTCGTGGCGTGCGAGGATCCCGTCCTTGATCCGGCTGACGACCTCGATCCGCTCGTCGAGCGAAAGGCGGGGCCAGGGCCCCTCGTCGAAGGCCTGCCGGGCGACGGCGACGGCCCGGTCCACGTCGGCCGGCGAGGCGTGCGGCACCCGCCCGATGACCTCCTCGGTGTGCGGCGAGATCACCTCGATGACGGCATCGCCCAGCGGGTCGGTCAACTCCCCGCCGATGAAAAGCTTTCCGTGTTCCACGAGCTCAGCCATGGCCACTGCCTTCATTTTCTGACGGTGTTTCAGAAACTGATACCAGTTCTAGTTATAGTGGGCAATGGCCGTGGGACGGAGGGCGGATGACGACAGTGTTCGATCATGGTGGGGGTGTGCGGTCGCTACGGGTGCCCATCCCGGACAACCCGCTCGGTCACACGCTCGTCTATGTCGTCGACACCGACCGCGGGCCGGTGCTCGTCGACACCGGCTGGGACGACCCGGCCTCCTGGGACGCCCTCGTGGCGGGCCTCACGGCCTGCGGCACGTCCGTCGCCGCGCTCCACGGGGTCGTCATCACCCATCACCACCCCGACCACCACGGGCTGTCCGCGCAGGTGCGGGAGGCGTCCGGGGCGTGGGTGGCGATGCACGCGGCGGACGCGTCGATCGTGCGGCGGACCCGGGACACCCGGCCCGAGCGCTGGTACGCCTACATGGCCGAGAAACTGGCCGCCGCGGGAGCCCCCGACGCGCACCTCGCCCCGCTGCGCACGGCGCGCCGCCGTACGCTGCCGGGCCTCTCCCCCGCCCTGCCCGACCGTGAGATCGTCCCCGGCGAGCTCCTCGACCTGCCCGGCCGCCGGTTGCGCGCGATCTGGACCCCGGGGCACACCCCCGGCCATGTCTGCCTGCATCTGGAGGAGGACCACCCGGCCGGGCTCCCGGGCCGCGGCCGTCTGTTCTCCGGCGACCATGTGCTCCCCGGCATCACCCCGCACATCGGTCTCTACGAGGACCCCGACGACGCGACGGTGACCGACCCGCTGGGCGACTACCTCGACTCCCTCGAACGCGTCGGCCGGCTCGCGCCCGCCGAGGTCCTCCCGGCCCACCAGCACGCCTTCACCGACGCGCCGTCGCGGGTACGGGAGTTGCTCGCCCACCACGAGGACCGCCTCACGGGGCTCCTCTCGCTCCTGGCCTCCCCCCTCACCCCCTGGCAGCTCGCCGAACGCATGGAGTGGAACCGCCCCTGGGAGCAGATCCCCTACGGGTCGAGGAACATCGCGGTCTCCGAGGCCGAGGCGCATCTGCGGCGGCTGGTGAAGCTGGGCCGGGCGGAGGCCGTGACCGGCAGCGATCCGGTGGCGTACGTAGCGGTGTGATTTCCGCCCCTGTCCCCGGCCCCTGCGGGCCTGCGCCGATCCCGGCACCTGCATGCCTCCGCGTGGTCCGGACAATCCGATCGCGTCGCGGCAGACGCGCGTGTTAGACAGCCCTATGGACTCCCTGGGGCATGACTCGGGTCGCACGGCTGCCATGGACCCCGTCGAGCGGCTGCTCGCCGAACGCGCCTGTGAGCGGCTGGTCGTCGACTTCGTCCACCGTCTCGACCTCGGCGAACCGCCGAGCGTGGCCGAGCTGTTCACCGAGGACGGCAGCTGGGCGTGGCCGGCCGGCGAGCGGCTCGTCCAGGGGCGGGCGGCGCTGCGGGAGTACTTCGGCGCGCGCCCCGCCGACCGGCTGTCCCGCCGTCTGATGGCGAACATCCTGGTCACGGTGACCGGGCCGGACGCCGCCTCGGCCACCTCGTACTTCTCGACGCACCGGGTCGACGGGTACGAGGGAGGCACCGTCCCCGCGGGCCCCCCGGTCCAGGTCGGCCACTACGAGGACGCGTTCCGCCGGGTCGGCGGCGAGTGGCTGCTGGAGCGGCGGGTGCTGTTCCTGCCCTTCGGGGGGCCTACACCGAGCGCGGTCGAGCCGTCAGCGATCTGATCGACTCCGCTGCGGGGACGAGGAGTTCCTTCTCCCGTCCGCGGCCGCCCCTCGCGCACCCCTCGGGCACCCCTCGGGCGCCTGGCTACCTGCCGGTAGAGTGGCCGGGTCGTATCACGCCCGTACAGGGGGAAGCCGGTGCAATTCCGGCGCTGACCCGCAACCGTCGACAGCCGGATCACCTGGCACGGGGCCGTGACCGGCTCACGTGCGTCGGCGGACCGTCCGTCGCACGGCACCGTCGAGGCATACGGAGCCGAGCCGCCGGGGGTCGCCCCGTGCTGCCCGGCTCCCTCACAGGGAGAGGCACCCGCCGATCATGAACGTCCGCCGTAGCGCCGCGGCTCTGGCCGCCGTCACCGTCGTGCTGGGCGCCGCCGTCCCCGCCGTGGCCGCCACCGCGCCCCCCGCCCCGCCGAAGGCGATACCCGCCGGGCTGTACGGGACCGGCGACCCGACCTACGACGGCGTCTGGCGCCAGTCGCTGGCCCTGCTCGCGCAGCACACCGCGGGCGTCGCCCCGGCCGACGCGGCCGTGACCTGGCTGGCCGGACAGCAGTGCGCGAACGGCTCCTTCGCCGCTTTCCGCGCCGACGCCGCCAAGCCGTGCGACGCGAAGCTGACGGTGGACACCAACAGCACGGCGGCGGCCGTCCAGGCGCTGGCCGCGCTCGGCGGCCACAGCGCCGAAACGCGGAAGGCGGTCGGCTGGCTGAAGTCCGTCCAGAACGCCGACGGCGGCTGGGGCTACTTCCCCGGCGGGGCCAGCGACGCGAACTCGACGTCCGTCGTGGCCGGCGCGCTGACGGCGGCCGGGCAGCAGCCGACGGGCGTGAAGAAGGCCGGGAAGTCGCCGTACGACGCCCTCCTGAAGCTCTCCCTCCCCTGTGACCGGGCCGACGGCGGCGCGTTCGCGTACCAGCCGGACAAGAAGGGCGGCCTCGCGGCCAACGCGGACGCGACGGCGGCGGGCGTCCTCGGCGTGCTCGGCAAGGGGTTCGTGACGACGGCCGGCACGGCGTCGCCGGGCGACCGCGCCTGCCACGGCTCCTCCGCCGCGCTCACCCCGGGCGAGCTCGCCCGCAACGGCGCCGCCTACCTCGCCGGGGCGGTCGCCCACGACGGCCGTCTGACGTCGGTCCTGCCCGGCGCCGCGAGCCGGCCCGACTACGGCAACACCGCCGACGCGGTGGTCGCCCTCGCCGCCCTCGGGTGGACCGAGCAGGCCAGGAAGCCGCTGGCCTGGCTGGAGCAGAACGCCGCGGGCTGGGCGAAGCAGAGCGGGCCCGCCGCCTACGCCCAGTTGGTCTTCGCGGCGCACGCCATGGGCGCCGATCCGCGCGCCTTCGGCGGCACGGACCTGGTCGCACAGCTCAACGCGACGGGTCCGGCCCCGCGGAGCGCCGGGAAGGCGGCCGGCGCGACCGCCTCGGCGGAGCCGAAGAAGGCGGACGACTCCGACGGCTCCGGCACGGGTTACAGCCTCTGGCTGATCATCGGCGTCTTCCTCGTGGTCGGCATCGGCATCGGCTTCCTGCTCAGCGGCCGTGGCAGGAAACAGCAGCCGTGACGCGCCGGCCCGCCGCGCGCGTCCCCGCGTGCACCCCCGCGCGTTCCCGTGCCCGCACCGCCCGTGCGCGCCTGCGTGTCCGCGCCCGCGTCCAGGTGCCGGCCGCCGTGCTCGCCGCCTCGGCGCTGGTGTCGATCGGCGCGGCGGGCTCGGCCCAGGCCGCCGGCTACCGCTACTGGTCGTTCTGGGACCGTGCCGGCGACCACTGGACCTACGCCACGCAGGGCCCGTCCACGGCCCGCCCCGTCGACGGCGACGTGCAGGGCTTCCGGTTCGCGGTGAGCGAGGACTCGCAGGACGCGATACAGCCGCGCGGCGCCGCCTCGTTCGCGACGATCTGCGCGAGGACGCCCGCGCGGGACGGCATGAAGCGGGTGGCCCTGGTCATCGACTTCGGCACGGCGGCGGACGCCCCGGGCGGGGAGGCCCCGCCGTCGCCTTCGCCGCGCACGGCGTGCGCCCGGGTCGCCTCCGGGGCGACGGCGGCCGAGGCGCTCGCCGCGGTCGCCGAACCGCTGCGCTACGACGCCGACGCCCTGCTGTGCGCGATCGCCGGGTATCCGAGGACGGGGTGCGGCGAGCAGGTGTCGACGGACGGGACGCGCACCCGGCAGCCGACGGCGAGCGAGGAGACCGGAAGCACGACCGGCGACGGCGACGGCAGCGGGAAGGGCGGCGGGG
>NZ_JAHHIU010000263.1 GCF_024539815.1 Streptomyces hayashii | reverse complement strand
CCCTCTCTCCCCCTCCCGGCCGTCACCCGTCGCCCCCACTCCTCACCCGGCCCACACGACGAAGTGGTCTACGTCACCGGTTCCGCCCGCTCCTCCCCCACACGTGATCGATCCGCAACCAATTCCGGTCTTGACCGAGACCCATCAACGGCCCGCGTGATTACGCTCGCGCTCATGGAAGACTCCGCACCGCGCCCGGCCCCTCGGGCGATCACCGCCGCGAACCCGGCCGACCCTCCCGTCTATGTGATCGGCGGCGGTCCCGGCGGTCTCGCCGCCGCGTACGCGCTGCGTGCCCTGGGCATACGCGCGGTCGTCGTGGAGCGGGCCGACGCGGTCGGGACGTCCTGGCGGCGGCATTACGACCGGCTGCACCTGCACACCACCCGGCGGCTGTCCGCCCTGCCGGGGCTGAAGATGCCGCGCCGGTTCGGGCGGTGGGCGGCCCGCGACGACGTGGTGCGGTACCTGGAGAAGTACGCCGAGGTCCACGAGCTGGAGATCGTCACCGGCGTCGAGGTCTCCCGCGTCGAGCGCACCGCCGACGGCTCCGGATGGCTGCTGCGCGCCACCGGCGGCCGGGAGCTGGTCGGCTCGGCGGTCGTCGTCGCCACCGGCTACAACCACACCCCGTACCTGCCGGACTGGCCGGGCCGTGGGGAGTTCGCCGGCGAGCTGACCCACGCCGGCGAGTACCGCGACGGCGCGCCCTACGCCGGGCGGGACGTCCTCGTCGTGGGCGTCGGCAACACCGGCGCGGAGATCGCCGTCGACCTGGTGGAGCACGGGGCCGGCCGGGTGCGGCTCGCGGTGCGCACCGTCCCGCACATCGTGCGCCGCTCGACCGCCGGCTGGGCGGCCCAGTACAGCGGCATCCTGGTGCGCCGTCTGCCCGTCGCCCTCGTCGACCGCATCTGCCGGGTGATGGCCAGGGCGAGCATCCCCGACCTGTCCGCGCACGGACTGCCGCGCCCGGACACCGGTCTCTACACCCGGGCCAGGCAGGGCGCCGTCCCGGTGCAGGACGTCGGCCTGATCGACGCCGTGCGCAAGGGCCGGGTGGAGGTCGTGGCCGCCGTGGAGGGCTTCGAGGACGGCGGCAAGGTCGTGCTCGCCGACGGTTCCCGGATCTCCCCGGACGCGGTCGTCGCGGCGACCGGATACGTCCGCGCCCTGGAGGGTCTGGTCGGCCACCTCGGCGTGCTCGACGAACGAGGCAGACCCGTCGCCCACGGCGCCCGCACGACCGAGAACGCCCCCGGCCTCTACTTCACCGGCTTCACCACCCCCATCAGCGGCACGCTCCGCGAGCTGTCGATCGACGCGGAGAAGATAGCGAAGGCCGTGCGCCGCGCCCGACGGTGAACTCGGCGGCTCGAAACTGTAACTGTCGGTAACTCCCTTGATTCCGCTGCCCGTTACATCTGTGCCAGATGTGCCGGGAGCGTTGTCGTGCGCCCGTGCGCGGAGCCAGAATGTGAGCCCTGTTCACCTTTTCGGCTCCACCCACCTCTCGCTCCCGAAGCTCGACGGAGGACGCACGTGGCAAGTGAAAGACAGCCCACCCCCAGGATGTCCCGCCGCTCCCTGCTCGGCCGCACGGCCGCGGTGGCCGCCGGCGCCACCACGCTCGGCGCGACCGCCGCGGGCCCGGCCGCCGCGGCGACCCGGGACGTGGACGTCGCCATCGTCGGCGCCGGCCTGGCGGGGCTCACGGCGGCACGCGACCTGGTCGCCGCCGGCCGCACGGTCGCCGTCCTGGAGGCCCGCGGGCGCGTGGGCGGCCGCGTCGTCAACCTGCCCCTGGCGGAGGGCGGGGTCACCGAGGGCGGCGGCGAGTTCATCGGCCCCACCCAGGACCGCATCAAGGCGCTCGCCGACTCCCTGGGCGTCGCCACCTTCCCCACCTACAACACCGGCAAGAACCTGCTCTACAAGGACGGCAAGAAGACCCCGTACGCCACCGACGGCCTGCTCGGCTCGGTCCCGCCGGTCGACGCCGCCGGCCTCGCCAACGCGGCGATCGTGCAGGCCTCGCTGGACGACATGGCCAAGACGGTCCCGGTCGACGCGCCCTGGACCGCCGCGAAGGCCGAGGAATGGGACCGGCAGACCTTCGAGACCTGGCTGCGCGCCAACGCCGTGATCCCGTCCGCCAAGTTCCTCCTGGACGTGGCCTGCACCTCGATCTTCTCGGCCGAGCCGCGCGAACTCTCGCTGCTCTTCGTGCTCTTCTACATCGCCGCGGCCGGAAACGACTCGACCCCCGGCACCCTGGAACGCCTCACCGAGACCGCGGGCGGGGCCCAGGAGCAGCGCTTCGTCGGCGGATCCCAGCAGGTGCCGATCAAACTCGCCGCCACGCTCGGCGACCGGGTGGTGCTGAACGCCCCGGTGCGCACGATCGCCCGCTCCGGCGCGAAGTACGTCGTGACGGCCGACGGCGTCACCGTCACCGCCAAGCGGGTCGTGGTCGCCGTGCCCCCGCCGCTCGCGGCCCGCATCTCGTACGACCCGCTGCTGCCCGCCGCCCGCGACCAGCTCACCCAGCGCCTGCCGATGGCCTCGGTCGGCAAGGCCATCGCGGTCTACGACACTCCCTTCTGGCGGGCCGACGGCCTCAACGGCCAGGTGGTCAGCGACACCGGCGTGGTCAGCTCCACCTTCGACAACTCCCCGCCGGACGGCTCCTACGGCGCGCTGATGGGCTTCATCGAGGCCGACGAGGCGCGGGCGTACGACGCGGCGAGCGAGGCGGAGGTCAAGGCGGCCGTGCTCAAGGACTACGTGACGTACTTCGGCCCGAAAGCGGCCTCCCCCACGTCCTTCGTCCTGCAACGCTGGAACAACGAGGCCTACACCCGCGGCGGCCCCGTCTCCATCGCCGCGCCCGGCGTCCTGACCCGGTACGGCCCGGCACTGCGCGAGCCGGTCGGCGGGATCCACTGGGCCGGGACGGAGACCTCCGTCCACTGGATGGGCTTCATGGACGGGGCGGTGCGCTCGGGCGAGCGGGTGGCGGCGGAGGTGCTGGCCGCGCTGTAGGCGGCGCGGGCGCCGGCCGCGTCGCGGGCGGTGGGCTCGGGTCCGCTCCTTTCTGTGTGCACGACCATTCCTGACGGACCGTCAGCTATGTAACCTGACAGAGCGTCAGTTACTTGACGGTCACTCATGGCAGTCACACAGGGAGCGGGCGGACCGATGCTTGGATCAACCCACGGCACCCTCACCACCGGCTCCCGCCGGGCCCGGGTCATCGCGTGCGGCGAAGAGCCGGGACCCGCCGTCCACGGCCGGCCCGACCAGGCGGACGACCTCGACGTCAGCGGGCGCCCGCTGTACGCGGACGTCCCCGATCTGGACCGGTTCTTCCGGCCCGAGTCCGTCGCGGTCGTCGGCGCCTCGGACGCCGAAGGACGCCCGAACACCGGCGTCACCCGGCAGCTGGTGAGCTGGGCGGAGCGGGTGGGGGCACGGCTGTATCCCGTGCACCCCACCCGCGCGAGCGTGTTCGGCCTGCCCTGCGTCGCGTCCGTCGCCGACCTGCCCGAACAGGTCGATCTGGCGGTGCTGCTGGTCTCCGACCCGCTGCCGGTCATCGAGCGACTGGCCGAGACGAAGGTGAAGTTCGCGGTCGTCTTCGCCTCCGGCTTCGCGGAGACCGGCGAGCAGGGCGCGGCCGCGCAGGAGCGTCTGGCGGCGGCGGTGGAACGTTCCGGCATACGGCTGCTCGGCCCCAACACCAACCTCAACGCCTTCGAGCGGTTCCGCGACGACCTCACCGGACCGGCGATCGCGCTGATCACCCAGTCCGGCCACCAGGGCCGCCCGGTCTTCGCCCTCCAGGAGCTCGGCGTGCGCCTCTCGCACTGGGCGCCGACCGGCAACGAGGCGGACCTGGAGACCGCGGACTTCCTCTCCTACTTCGCCGAGCGTCCGGAGGTCGGCGCGATCGCCTGTTACGTCGAGGGCCTCAAGGACGGGCGGTCCTTCCTGCTGGCCGCCGACCGGGCCGCCCGGCGCGGGGTGCCGGTGGTCGCGGTCAAGGTGGGCCGCACCGAGGCGGGCGCCCGCACGGCCGCCTCCCACACCGGCAAGCTGACCGGCGCGGACGAGGTCGTCGACGCCGCGATGCGGCAGTACGGGGTGATCCGCGTCGACGGCCTGGACGAACTCCAGGACACCGCGACCCTGTTGGCGCGCGCCCGGCCGCCGCAGGCCGACGGCGTGGTGATCTACTCGATCTCCGGCGGCACCGGCGCCCACGCGGCCGACCTGGCCACGGCGGCGGGCCTGGAGCTGCCCACCCTGTCGAGCGCGAAACAGGCCGAACTGCACCAGTGGATCCCCGAGTACCTGAACGTGGCCAACCCGGTCGACAACGGCGGCCACCCGGTGGGCGACCTGCGCGGACGGAAGATCATCGACGCGATTCTCGACGACCCCGCGGTGGGCGTCCTGATCTGTCCCGTCACCGGCCCCTTCCCTCCCCTCAGCGACCGGCTGGTCCAGGACCTGGTGGACGCGGCGGAACGCACGGACAAGCTGGTGTGCGTGGTCTGGGGCTCACCGGTGGGCACGGAACCCGCCTACCGCGAGGTGCTGCTGGGCTCCTCCCGGGTGGCCACCTTCCGCACCCTGGCCAACTGCCTCTCGGCCGTCCGGGCCCATCTCGACCACCACCGTTTCGTGACCGGTTACCGCTCCCCCTTCGACCAGGCCCCGCGCACCCCGTCCCCGTCCTACCGCAAGGCCCAGCTGCTGATGCGGCCGGGACAGCAGCTGAGCGAGCACGCGGCCAAACAGCTGCTGCGGGCCTACGGAATCCGTGTCCCGCGCGAACAGCTGGTGACCAGCGCGGCGGCGGCCGTGCGGGCCGCGGGACTGGTCGGCTACCCGGTGGTGATGAAGGCGTCCGGCGCGCAGATCGCCCACAAGACCGAACTGGGCCTGGTCAAGATCGGCCTGACCTCGGCGAGCCAGGTCCGCGACGCCTACCGCGAGCTGACCGACATCGCCCGCTACGAGGACGTCGCGCTGGACGGCGTCCTGGTGTGCCAGATGGTCGAGCGGGGCGTGGAGATGGTCGTGGGCGTCACCCACGACGACCTGTTCGGGCCCACGGTCACGGTCGGGCTGGGCGGGGTGCTGGTGGAGGTCCTGCGGGACGCGGCCGTGCGCGTCCCGCCCTTCGGTGAGGACCAGGCCCGCGACATGCTGGCCGAACTGCGCGGCAGGGCCCTGCTGGACGGCGTCCGCGGCCGCCCCCCGGCCGACGTCGACGCGCTCGTCGAGGTCGTCCTGCGGGTGCAGCGCATGGCCCTGGAGCTCGGCGACGACCTGGCCGAGCTCGACGTCAACCCGCTGGTGGTCCTGCCCCGGGGGCAGGGCGCGGTGGCCCTGGACGCCCTGGCGGTGTGCCGGTGACATCCGCCCGCCCGACACAGGCCGCGCGCCCGGTGCGGGCCGCACGCCTGAACCAGGCCGCACGCCCGGCACGGGTCGCTCGTCGTGACCGGGGGATCGGAGCATGACCGTGCCCGAGTCGTCGATACGCCACCGGACCGACCGCCATGTCACCCATCTGACCCTCGACCGGCCCGAGGCCCTCAACGCCCTCACCCCCGACGGGCGCGACCGCCTGATCGCGCTCCTCGGCGAGGCCTCGGCGGACCCGGGCGTACGGGCGGTGATCCTGACCGGCGCCGGCCGCGGCTTCTGCGCCGGAGCGGATCTGCGCGGCGGCGCCGCACGCGGCGAGCGGATCGCCGGGGACGTCGCCCGCACCCTGCGCCTCGGCGCCCAGCGCCTGGTCGCCGCCGTCCTCGACTGCGAGAAGCCGGTGATCGCCGCGGTGAACGGCACCGCCGCCGGCCTGGGCGCGCATCTCGCACTCGCCTGCGACCTGGTCCTGGCGGCCGAATCGGCGCGCTTCATCGAGGTGTTCGTCCGCCGCGGCCTGGTCCCCGACGGCGGCGGCGCCTACCTGCTGCCGCGCCTGGTCGGCCCGCAGCGCGCCAAGGAGCTGATGTTCTTCGGCGACGCGCTCACCGCGCCGGACGCCGAACGGCTGGGCCTGGTCAACCGGGTCGTCCCGGACGGGGAGCTGGGCAAGACGGCCCGCGACTGGGCCACCCGGCTGGCCGCCGGACCCACCCGCGCCCTCGCGCTCACCAAGCAACTCGTCAACTCCTCCCTGGAGTCGGACCGTGCCACGGCCTTCGCCGCCGAGGCCGCCGCCCAGGAGATCAACATGACGACGAGGGACGCCCAGGAAGGGGTGGCGAGCTTCGTGGAGCGCCGCGCGACGGACTTCAGGGGACGGTGAGGACGGGCCGGTCCGTGCGCCCGCACCCCTTCCCATCTGACGTACCGTCAGCTTCAATGAGGACATGATGGGACATGCGGGAATGGCGGCCGCCGCCGTCCGTTATCTCAGGGCGGGCCCGGTCGAGCCGCTGCCGCGCCCCGCACTGCGCTGCGTGCGCGAGGACGAGCGGGCGCCCGTCGATCCGGGCGAGTTCCGGCGGGTGCTCGGGAGCTTCGCCTCCGGGGTGACCGTCGTGACGGCCCCGACGCCGGAGGGGCCCGCCGGCTTCGCCTGCCAGTCCTTCTCCTCGCTCTCCCTCGATCCGCCCCTGGTCGCCTTCATGGTCGGCCGCACGTCCACGACCTGGCCGCGCATCGCCCGGGCGGGCGTCTTCTGCGTCAATGTGCTCAGCGCGCGGCAGGGGGCGCTGTGCCGGGCCTTCGCGGCGAGCGGCACGGACAAGTTCGCGGGCGTCGACCACGACCCGGCCCCGGTCTCGGGCGCCCCGCGCCTCGCCGGCGCGCTCGCCTGGATCGACTGCGCGGTCCACGCCGTCCACACCGGCGGCGACCACCTGGTCGTGGTGGGCCGGGTGAACGCCCTGGGCACGGGCGAGGCCGCGGACGAACCGCCCCTGCTGTTCCACAGGGGGCGGTTCCTGTGACCTACGGGTGACAGTGAAAGCGGCGCCGGTCGCCGCTCACTTCACGTAGTCGACGATCTGCATCATGCCTTCGTCGCCGTGCTGGAGCTGGTGGCAGTGCAGCATGGAGCGGCCGGTGAAGTCCTCGGCGCGCAGCCGGAAGGTGATCGAGCCGTTCGGCGGGACGGAGACGGTGTCGTGCCAGATCGGCGTGGCCAGCCGGCGGTTGTCGACGGCCGTCACGAGGAAGTGGTTGGTGTGCAGGTGGAAGGGGTGATGGCTGTGGGCGTGCGAGTCGTTGACGACCGTCCACTCCTCGACCTCGCCGAGCCGCACCCGCTGGTTGACGTAGCCGGCTGACATGCGGCCCCATGCGGCGTCCTTGCGGCCGGCCTGGGGGTCGGCGGGCGGGGTCTCGCCGTCGCCCAGGATGCGGTAGGCGTTCGGGAACGCCCCCGAGAAGACGTTCTCGTAACTGCGGAAGGTCAGCGTCCGGGTGCGGGTCGGCTCGGGCAGCTCGGGAGGCCGGCCGGGCAGGCGGGCCGGCAGCGACATCGTGCGGGCGGCGCCGGTGACGACGAGCGTGAGCAGGGGATGGGAGGGGCCGCCGCCGGTCAGCTGGTAGGTGCCCGGCTTGCCGCCGCGGACCAGCACGTCGACCCGCCCGCCCATCGGCAGCGTCAGTCCGGTGGTCGCGACGGGCTCCATGAAGGTGACGCCGTCGCAGGCGATCTGGTGCATCTCCTGCCCGGCCAGGCTCAGGAACTGCGCCGTGAGCGCCCCGGCGTTGACGATCCGCCAGCGCTGGATCTCTCCCGGCGCGATGGTCAGCACGGGGTTCTTCACTCCGTTGACCAGGAACGTCGAGGCGATGGAGTCGTAGACGCCGCTCGACGTCAGGTCCGGCACCCGTCCGCCGGACACCTTGAGTTCGCTGATGCAGACGACGACCTCCCGGGCGGCCGCGATCTCGGGCACCTCGTCGACGTCCCCGTCGACGATGAGCACGCCCGCCATGCCGCCCAGCACCTGGGTCGCGGTGGATCCGTGGTGGTGGGGGTGGTACCAGAACGTGCCGGCCGGGTGACCGGCGGGCACGTCGATGCGGCTGCGGTGGGTGGTGGTGGCCCCCGGGGCGGTGGCGGGCTCGAAGGCGCGGAAGACGTTGTCCGCCTCGCCCGCGGGGTCCACGTGCATGCCGTGGGCGTGCAGGTTGAAGCTGTTGAAGTGATGCGGGACGTTCATCGCCGGATGCGCCCCGCCGCCGTTCGCCGGCAGCGCGTTGATCTGGGTGATCTCCAAGGAGTCCCCGGGGTGCACGCGCAGCGTCGGTCCCGGGACGGTCCCCTCGTAGGTGCGCGTGGACACCCGGCCGACGCCGGGGATGTCCAGGTCGGTGAAGCGGACGGTCAGCTCGGTCCTCAGCCGTCCCGTCGCGGGCGACGAGCTGCGCGTCTCAGGCTCGGGAAAGGGCGGGTCGGCCGCCTGCCGCGCCGCCGCGGGCGGACCCGCCGCCCCCACGGCCACGACCGCTCCGGCGGCGAGAGGCAGGCTTTTCAGTACGCCACGACGGGACAGGGCTGTCATGAGGCGCCTCCACAGGCAGCGAACGGCAGAGCAGATCGGAGAACCTCACATTACGGAAGGTAGTCGTCCGGTACGTGGAGTAGTCACCGGCGGGTTGCGCGACCCGCCCGTTCACGCCGCCGCCATGGTCGGCCCGCCGCTCCCGTTCACGCCGCGGCCGGCGCCGGGACCGCGGGCCTGCGCCGGATCACCAGCGCCATCAAGGCGGCGGCGGCGCACAGTGCCCCCGAGCCGTACCAGACCACGTCGTACGAGCCGAACGCGTCACGGGCCACGCCGCCCAGGAACGCCACCAGGGCCGCGCCCACCTGGTGCGAGGCCAGGACCCAGCCGAAGACGATGGCGCTGTCGTCGCCGTAGTGCTCGCGGCACAGGGCGAGGGTGGGCGGGACGGTGGCGACCCAGTCCAGGCCGTAGAAGACGATGAAGAAGATCATCGGCGGGTGGACCGTGGGGGCCAGCAGAGCGGGCAGGAACAGCAGCGAGACGCCGCGCAGCGCATAGTAGACCGCGAGGAGCCGGCGCGCCTCGAAGCGGTCGGTGAACCAGCCGGAGGCGATGGTGCCGACCACGTCGAACACCCCGATGACGGCGAGCAGCGAGGCCGCCGCCGTGACCGGCATGCCGTGGTCGTGGGCGGACGGCACGAAGTGGGTCTGCACCAGACCGTTCGTCGAGGCGCCGCAGATCGCGAAGGTGCCGGCCAGCAGCCAGAAGGGGCCCGTGCGCACCGCCGAGGCCAGCACCCGCAGGGTACGGCGGGCGGCGCCCTGCACCGGCGCGGGCTTGGGCACGAACTCCCGTGCGCCGTAGGGCTTCTGGCCGACGTCGGCCGGATGGTCCCGCAGCAGCAGCCAGACGAAGGGGACGACGGCGAGCGCGGCCAGGGCGACCGTCACCGCGGCCGGACGCCATTCGTGACGCGTGATCATCCACGACAGCAGCGGCAGGAAGATCAGCTGGCCGGAGGCGGAGGCCGCGGTCAGGACGCCGCTGACCAGGCCCCGCCGCTCGGTGAACCACCGGTTGGTGACCGTCGCGGCGAACGCGAGCGCCATCGAGCCCGAGCCGAGGCCCACCAGCAGGCCCCAGTACAGCATCAGCTGCCAGGCCGCCGTCATCCACACCGTCAGCATCGAGCCGACGGAGATCACGGTGAGCGCGGCGGCGACCACCCGGCGGATGCCGAAGCGGTCCATCAGCGCGGCGGCGAACGGGGCGGTCAGGCCGTACAGGGCCAGATTGACCGAGACAGCCGCGCCGATCGTGCCTCGCGACCAGCCGAACTCGTCGTGCAGCGGGTCGATCAGCAGGCCGGGGAGCGAGCGGAAGGCCGCCGCTCCGATGATCGTGACGAAGGTGACGGCGGCGACGAACCAGGCCCGGTGGACGCGGATGCGGGGCGGTCCGTCCTGCTTCGGTCGCCCTGCCGCCGCGGGCGTTTCGGTTGTCTGGGTCACGTCACCGAGCTTCGGCCACCCGCCCCCGCAGCACGAGTGGCCCGAACGACAGCATTCGCTAGGATCGGGCCATGCCTCAGGATGCAGGCCCCTTCCGGCCCCACCGTGTCGTCGTCCTCGCCCTCGACGGTCTGCTCCCCTTCGAGCTGGGCATCCCGCACCGTATCTTCGGCCGCCCCAAGGACGCCGGGGGCCGTCAGCTGTACGAGGTCGTCACCTGCTCCGTCCGGCCGCCGGGCCCCGTCGAGACGGACGCCGACTTCGCCGTGGACGTCGCACACGGCCCCGAAGCCCTGGCCACCGCCGACACCGTGATCGTCCCGGCCTCCTACGAGCTCGGCCCGGTCTTCGAGCAGGGCGTCCTGACCGACGAGCTCGCCGCGGCCCTCGCCCGGATCCGGCCCGGCACCCGCCTCGCCTCCATCTGCACCGGCGTGTACGTCCTGGCCGCCGCCGGCTTCCTCGACGGGCGGCCCGCCACCACGCACTGGGCCGACGCCGAGCGCCTCCAGCGGCTCTTCCCGCGGATCGACGTCGATCCGGACGTGCTGTTCATCGACGACGGCGACGTGCTCACCTCGGCCGGCGTCGCCGCGGGGATCGACCTGTGCCTGCACATGGTGCGCCGCGACCACGGCACCGCCGTCGCCAACGACGTCGCCCGCCGCACGGTCGTGCCGCCGCACCGCGACGGCGGCCAGGCCCAGTACATCGAGCGTCCGGTGCCCGACCCGCAGCAGGCGACCACGACCGCCGCCCGCGCGTGGGCCCTGGGCCGCCTGCACGAGCCGATCCAGCTGCGCGACATGGCCGAGCAGGAAGCCATGTCGGTGCGGACGTTCACCCGCCGCTTCCGCGAGGAGGCCGGGATCAGCCCGGGTCAGTGGCTCACCCAGCAGCGCGTCGAACGGGCCCGGCACCTGCTGGAGTCCAGCGACCTGTCCGTGGACCGGATCGCCCGCAGCGCCGGTTTCGGCACCGCGCAGTCGATGCGTCAGCACCTACAGGCGGCTCTCGGGGTCACCCCCACCGCGTATCGCCGCACCTTCCGGACCGGCGGCGGGGGCGCCGGAAGCGCGGGCAGCGGCGGCAGCATCGGGAGCGGCCGCGTGGAGGTCGCCGGGCGCGACGGCGATGGTCCGATCGGCGTCCTGGGGTGACCTCCGGGTCGTCCGGACCTCGCCCCACCAGCCGACCGCGGTGAGGACCAGGGTCAGCGCCACTCCGGCCAGGACCGCCGTGGACGGCGCGACCGCCCGCAGCAGCACGCCGGCCAGCGACCCGGTCGCCGCGTACCCCGCGCCCGCGGCCGCGTACATGACCGAGTAGCCGGCGGCCAGGGCGTGCGGCGGCAGAGCCTCGCGCAGGGACAGGTTGCGGGTGAGCATCGCCGCCGACTGAAGCGTGCCCCCCACGACCAGCGCCACCGCGATCCCCGCCGCGCCCGGCGACAACGCGGCCGTCGTGACGCACACCGCCACCCCGGCCATCAGCGCCACGCTGCGGGTGCGCAGCCGGCCCGGCCAGGCGCGCAGGCCGTGGACGAAGCCGCCGACCCCGCCGCCCACGGCCATCCCGGTCAGCAACGGGCCGGACCAGCCGACGCCGATGCCGCGTTGTTCGAGCAGGGCGGGCAGCACGAGTTCGGCGAGCCCGAGCAGGGCGAGACTGGCCGCGCCCGTGACGTAGACCGGCCAGGCGCCGGCCAGCAGCCGCAGCAGCGAACCGCCCGTGGGGTTCCCGCCGCCCGTGCCGTCCGCGCCCCAGGCGGCCGGCAGCAGCCACAGGCCCGCGACCGACGACGCCATCAGCGCGGCGGCCAGCAGCAGCGGGACGCGCGGCGCGACGCCGAGGGCCAGACCGGCGACCGCGGCCGGGGAGAGCGCCCACACCCCGGCCGTCAGCATCGACTCCACCGACAGCGCCTGCGCCGTCGCCCGCTCCGGGACCAGCGCGGTGAGCAGGGTGCGCAGGCCGCCGGTGGCGGCGGCCGGGGCGGCCCCGGCCACGACCGCGAACCCGCACAGGACCGCCGGGTGCGCGTGCGGCAGCGCCCCCAGCCCGGCGAATCCGGCGGCGCCGCAGGCCAGGCCCCCGGTCAGGTGCGCACGGGCGCGCTCGTGGCGCAGCCGCAGCCCGAGCACGGGGGCGCCCACGATCTCACCGATCACGTAGGCCGCCGCGACGACCGCCCCCAGGGAGTACCCGCCGGGCCGCTCGCGCACCAGGAACACCAGGGCCAGCGGGGCCATGGCGACCGGCATGCGAGCGCCGACGGCGGTGCAGGCCCACATCAGGACCTGCCGGGAGACGACGTCGCGGTAGCTCATGACCCGACCGTAGGGGGCGGCGCCGACATCGCCCCAGAAGTTTTCCGCAGCCTGTGGACAACCGGGGGCGCCCCGGGGGCGAGGGGTGGGGACGACCCCCGAGGAGAATCCTGGGGACGGCCCCGGGACGACGACCCGGGGACGACAGGGCGTGACCGCTGGGGCGGCCGCGGGAGTCGCCGCCGCCCCGGCCGCTGTCAGAAGGTCAGCACCGCGCGCGCCACCCGCCCCGCCTCCGCGTCCGCCGCGGCCTTCTCGAAGTCCTCCACCGGGTAGGTCCGGGTGACGAGTTCGTCGAGGAGCAGGCGGCCCTCGCGGTAGAGCTCCGCGTACAGGGCGACGTCCCGCTGCGGCCGGGAGGCGCCGTACCGGCAGCCCAGGATCGACTTGTCCAGGAACAGCGAGGAGACGAGGAAGGACGCCTCGGCGGTCGCCGGCGGCACCCCCAGCAGCACCGCCTGACCGTGCCGGTCGAGCAGGTCCACGGACGCCCGGATCAGCTCGACGCGGCCCACGCACTCGAAGACGTGGTCCGCGCCCGTCGGCAGCACCTCGCGCACGCCGTCCGCCGACGTCAGGAAGTGCGTGGCCCCGAACTGCCGTGCCGCCGCCTCCTTCGCCGGGTTCGCGTCGACGGCGACGATCCGCGACGCGCCCGCGATCCGCGCGCCCTGCAGCACGTTGAGCCCGATCCCGCCCGTCCCGATGACGACGACGCTCTCCCCGTGGCCCACCCGCGCGCGGTTGAGGACCGCCCCGACCCCGGTCAGCACCCCGCACCCGATCAGCGCGGCGGACGTCAGCGGAACGTCCTTCGGGATGCGGACCGCCTGCACCGCCTTGACGACCGTCCGCTCGGCGAAGGCGGAGTTCGCGGCGAACTGGAACAGCGGCCGCCCCGCGCGCGTGAACGGCTTCCGCGGCCGCCCGATGGCCTGCCGGCACATCGTCGGCCGGCCCCGGTCGCACTCGGCGCACGCGCCGCAGTTGGCGAGCGTGGACAGGGCGACGTGGTCGCCCGGCACGACGTGGGAGACGCCCGCGCCGACCGCCTCCACCACTCCCGCGCCCTCGTGCCCGAGGACGACGGGCGTCGGGAAGGGGATCGTCCCGTCGACGACCGACAGGTCGCTGTGGCACAGGCCGGCCGCCGAGATCGCGACGAGCACCTCGCCCGGGCCCGGCTCTCGCACCTCCAGATCGTCCACGACCTCGACCCGGTCGCCGTCGAACACCACGCCTCGCATCACGCTGCTCCCCTCCGCCTCATCCCTTGGACTGCCTGGGCAGACCGAGCACGCGCTCGGCGATGATCGTGCGCTGGACCTGGTCCGAGCCGCCGTAGATCGTGTCGGCCCGTGAGAACAGGAACAGGTGCTGCGCGTCGTCGAGTCGGTAGGGCGCGGCGGGCGACCAGTCCGCCGGGCCGACGCCCGCCGCCGCCCCCCGCACCTGCACCGCCG
>NZ_JAHHIU010000262.1 GCF_024539815.1 Streptomyces hayashii | reverse complement strand
GGCGGGGGCCGTGGACCGGACTGACGGGTCCGGTCGGCGCCGGCCACCGGTCGGGCCGGTGGGCGGCGTCGATGTTCAGTCGGCGAGCCCGGCGCCCGTCCACTCCACGACCGCCGCCTCCGCCACGGCTCCTTCCGTTACCGCCGGCTCCAGGTCCGGCCGCTCCAGGAGAGCCGTCTCCGGGACTGCCGCTCGCGCGGTCACGGTCTGTGCAGTCGCGGTCTGCGGAGTCACGCTCTGCGCGGTCACGGCCGGCGGGGCAGTGGCCTGCGATGCGGCCTTGGTGACGATGATCTTCGGGACGGCGGTTTCGGCGGACGCCGGCGGCGCCTGAGCGTCGGCCGGTTCCCCGGAGCCGTCCGGGGGCCCCGCGTCGGCCGCGGTCTCCCCGCCCACCGGGGATGCCGTGTGGGCCGGGGTCTCCGCCTCGACGGGATCCAATGCCTCGACGGGATCCTCCGCCTCGACGGGATCGTCCGCCGCGACGAGATCCTCCGCCTCGACGGGATCGTCCGCCTCGACGGGATCGTCCGCCTCGACGGGATCGTCCGCCGCGACGAGATCCTCCGCGTCGGCCGCCGTCTCCGCGTCGGCCGGTGCGGAGCGCGGCGGGAGCAGGTCCAGCACCGCCTGCCGGTGCGCGTCGCTCGTCGCGTCGTCGTACGGGTCCGGTGTGGCCGGCACCTGAAGGCGGTGGACCGGCGCCGAGCCCAGCCGGGCGTATCCGCGCCCCGGCGGGACGTCGTCGACCGGGGTGGTGTGCGGGGGCGCGCCGAGCACCGCCGTCAGCTCCTCCGCGGACGCAGGCCCGAGCGTGACCCGCGCGCGGGTGTGCTGGCACACCGCGTCGTTCAGGGAGTCCAGGGCGTCGAACTGCTCGGCCACGACCACCGTGACGGCGGCGGCGCGGCCGTGCCGCAGCGGGACCTGGAGGAAGGACTGCGGATCCTTGCGGCCGTCGGACTGGGCCAGGTGGGTGAAGGCGGTGGGACGGTCCAGAAGGATCCACAGCGGGCGCTTGGTGTCCTCCGGCGCCGGCTCTCCCGCTTGGCGGGCTCGGTTGGCCGCGATCAGCCGGCGCTCGGTCTCGCCGGCCGCCCATTCCAGCGCGGCCAGTGCGCCGTCGAGCGCGATCTCGACCGCCAGCACGCCCTCCCGGCCGGCCAGGCAGGCGTACTCACCGGTCCCGCCGCCCTCGACGATCAGCACGTCGCCGTCCTGCAGGGCCTGGAGGGCGATGGAGCGCAGCAGGGTCGAAGTGCCGCTGCCCGGCTGGCCGACCGCCAGCAGGTGCGGCTCGGTGGAGCGGATGCCGGTGCGCCAGACGACCGGGGGGACGTCGCGGCGGTCCACGCCGAAGGCGAGCGGCAGGGTGCGCTGCACCCGGGTGGGGTCCGTGAAGCCCAGGACCGTCTCGCCGGGGGCGGTGACGAAGCGCTGGGCCGCGACGTCGGTGGGGAGGGGGGAGAGGACGCTGACGGTGAGCTCGTTGCCCTCCTCGTCCCAGTCGAAGAGGTACTCGCGGCCGCGGCCCGACTTCGCGGCGAGCAACTGCTCGATCCGCGCGCGTGCGGCGGCCTCGCCGTCCGGGAAGTACGCCGGGTAGCGGATCACCAGGTGGGCCACGCGGCCCGAGTCGTCGAACTCCGTCGTGGGGAAGACCGTCTCCCAGTCACCGCCGTGGACGTAGAGGGGAGACGGGTCTTCGGCCGTCGAGAAGTGCGGGACGAGGGCCTCGTACAGCACCTGGAGTCGCTGGATCTGCGATTCGTCAGGGCCTTCGGGAGCCGGTGGGGTGCGGTCCCTGCCCTGCCAGGCCGCCGCCGCCATCAGGGTGACGACGGCGAGCAGCGGGCCGTACGGCACGAGCACCACGACCAGGATCACCGAGGCCGCCAGGAACAGCAGCGGACCGCGTCTGTCCCTCGGGGTCTCGGCCCATCTGCGCCGCCCGGCCGAGGCCAGCCGGCGCAGTCCGCGGGTCATCGTGATCAGCGGATGGAGGACATCGGTGGCGCTGTCGGCTGCCGTCCGGGCCAGCTCCCGACTCCGGGCGATCTGCGCGCTGCCTGTGCTCAGGATGCGGGGGAGGGGGCGCCGGGCCACTGCTGTCTCCTGGAGGTGCGTACGGACAGGACGTGCGGCGTCAGAACTTGATGCCGCCGAGAAGGCTGGCCAGGCTCTCGCCGCCGGCCTTGATGCTCGGGGCGATGGCCGTGCTGGCCATGTAGAACCCGAACAGGGCCGAGACGATGGCGTGCGACCCCTTCAGCCCGTCCTTGCGGAAGAAGAGGAAGACGACGATGCCGAGCAGGACCACGCCTGACATGGACAGGATCATTTGGTTCTCCTGGTTCGCGGGGGACAGTCACCATGAGTACTTCCAGGCTCACAGGATGTATCCATACGATAAAAGGTGCAACTGGGTGAAATGAGGCTCATTTCCCCCCAATGGCGGCGAGTCCGGTGGGCTGCCCGAGCAGGAGAATTACGGCGAACGGGGTCCTACGTGATCTTTGCCGCGGACGACACCGACCATGTGACCGACGAGCCAGTACGCTGGCGATTCACCTGAACGGTTGTAGCGAGAGGCGGTCCGGCCGATGACCGAAGCCCTTGACCCCGAGGTCGTGGAGCTGGCGACCAAGATCTTCGATCTGGCTCGTCAGGGACAGACCGAGGAACTCGTGGCGTACGTCGACGCGGGCGTCCCGGCCAACCTCACCAACGACCGCGGCGACTCGCTCGTGATGCTCGCCGCGTACCACGGCCACGCCGACGCCGTCCGGGCCCTGCTGGCCCGCGGCGCCGAGGCCGACCGGATCAACGACCGGGGCCAGACCCCGCTCGCCGGAGCCGCCTTCAAGGGTGAGACGGACGTCGTCAAGGCCCTGATGGAGGCCGGCGCCGACCCTTCCCAGGGCACGCCGTCGGCCGTCGACACGGCCCGCATGTTCGACAGGAAGGAGCTGCTGGACCTGTTCGGCGCGCACTGGGCCGACGGATCCTGAGCAGGTCCGCAGAAGTTCCTGACCAGGTAAATCGACGACCACGGGGGAGGCGGTACAAGGCCGCCGGAAATTTCGGTCGCGGCAGGCAGAACAGCCGGGTCATCATGACGTCGTGATTCACGGACGCGATGGCTGGGCAGGTGTTGCCGCACCGCGCGGGCCGTGATGCGGTCCGCATGGGCCACCGACGAGAGGCAGAGGAAGATGGTCTACAGCAAGCAGGAAACGGCGGGCGCCCCGACGTGTTGGCACGCGGCCAGGTAGTGCACGTCCCCCGGTTGCGTCGACGCTTGATGTGAGGCTGTTTCCCATGTTCGATCCGGTCATAGCGCCCAGCGGTACGCTGCTCGGCCTGCTCCAGAGGGGCCGCGGCGACGGCACGCTGCACGCGCTCACGGCACCGCGCGCCGAGGCGCTCGCGGCGCTGAACCACTGTGTGCAGCGGGATCCCCGCCACGACTGGCAGGTGGAGAACCGCTCCCTTTACTACGCCCGTCTCTACCTCGATCTCAACGGCGAGCTGGACGAGATCGAGGCCCACCTCTTCGACGTCGAGGACGTCTTCGACAGCGAGGAGTCACGCACGGGGCTCGCCCTGGCGGTCCTCGGCCACCTCGCCTCCTACGGCAGGCGGGACGCCCTCGAACTGCTGCGCAGGTACGCCGCCACGGGAGCCAACTGGGCCTGGGCCCTGGACGAGCTGGCCCTGCGGGACGACGACGCCGGCCTGCGCGCCCTCGCCGCACCGGTGCTCGCCCGGTTCTCCACGGACGCCGAGGGCGAGGCCGAACTGGTCGCCGCCGTGCGGGACGCCTTCGAACCACGGCCCTGGCGGCTGTGGGCGGAGGACCCCCGCGAGCATGTCGCCGCCCGGGTGCGCGCCGCACACGAGGCCGGCTGTTTCGACCGCTGGCAACGCCAGATGAGTCCCAGCGGCCCACGGCCAGGCTGGAGCGTGCAGGCCGTTTTCGAATGGGCGCAACAGGGAGTCGAGCGCGGAGCCGCGCTCCACGTCCCCGCCGCCCGCTGCCTGTCCGCCGTGGCGGGACCGGAGGACCGCCCCGAGATCGTGCAGGCGGCCAAGGACGGCGCCGAAGGCGCCCGGTGCACCGCCCTGCGCTACCTCGCCGACTGCAACGACCCGGACGCCCTCGTCCTCGTCGAACAGGCCGTCGCCGCCGGCTCGGCGACCGTCGTCGAGGCCGCCGTCGACGCCTTCGAACGGATGCGCAGCGTCGCCGCCGTCGACCGGGCCCGCGGCTGGGTCCACCGGCCCGACGCCCTCGGCGCCGCCGCCGGCCGCATGCTCGCCTGCCGAGGCGCCGCGCGGGACAAGGAACTGGTCCTCGGCGCCCTGCGCGAGGCCGTGCGTGGGGAAGGCTGCGACGCGCCCAGCCTGTGGACCCTCGTCGACGGCGCGGGGCGGCTCGGCATCGTCTGCGCGGCGCCCGTGCTGCGCCACATCTACCGCGAGACGGCCTCGTCCCATCTGCGGGGGCGCTGCGCCCGCGCACTCGCCGCCACCGACCCCTCCTACGCCACCGGCTTCGCCGTCGAGTGCCTCTGGGACTGCGAGGAGGGCACCCGCGAGATCGCCGCCCGGCACGCCGAGACCGGTGACGCGCGGGTCGTGGAGCGGTTGCGCCGGCTCGCCGCCGACCCGGCCGAGGAGGCCGAGGTCCAGACGGCCGTACGCAGCCGGATCGGACCCGACGCGGCGTCCGCGATGTGACCTCGGGAACGGCCGCCGCCCGAGGGAGATCCCGGCGGCGGCCCGCCCGGCGGGTGAACGGCGAATGGCCGGCGGGGCCGACGCTCATGGACACCGTCCGACCTGCGCGCGGTGCGGGCGGAGCGGGCGCCGGCGGCGCAGCGCAACGCTCATGGGACGTTAGTCGTGCGGACAGATCCACTTTGACGCGGCCACGTCCAGGACGGCGACAACACGGGTATGCGTGTCGTCATCGTGACCGAATCCTTTCCCCCCGACGTGAACGGCGTGGCCCACTGCGCCTTCCAGACCGCCCGACACCTCGTCGACCGCGGTCACGCCCCCCTCGTCGTCGCCCCTGCCACCGCGGCGGGGGCAGGGCCGGACGCCGAAGCGCCCTGCCCCGTCGTGCGGGTCCCCTCCCTTCCGCTCCCCGGCTACCCCCAGGTCCGCGTCGCCCTCCCCAGCCGACGCGTCGCCGCGGCCATCACCGAGCACCGTGCCGACCTGGTCCACCTGGCCAGCCCGTTCGTCCTCGGCGTCCGGGGCATGTCGGCCGCCGCCCGGCTCGGCATCCCCGCCGTCGCCGTCTACCAGACCGACCTGGGCGGATACGCCCGCACCTACATGGGCGCCGGCGAGGCCGCGGCCTGGCGCCGGATACGGTCCGTGCACGCCGCCGCCGACCTCACCCTCGCCCCCTCCAGCGCGGCGCTGCACGACCTGGACGCACACGGCGTGCCCCGGGTGAGACTGTGGCCGCGCGGGGTGGACACCGCGCGGTTCCGCCCCGACCGCCGCGACGGGACACTGCGCCGCGCACTCGCCCCCGACGGAGAGCTGATCGTCGGCTACGTCGGGCGGCTCGCGCCCGAGAAGCAGGTGGAGCTCCTGGCCGGCGCCTGCGGGCTGCCGGGCGTCCGGGTCGTGGTGGTGGGCGACGGGCCCAGCCGGCCGGGTCTGGAGGAGGCCCTGCCGGGCGCGGTCTTCCTGGGCAGGCGCACCGGCGACGACCTCGCCCGGATCTTCGCCTCGCTCGACGTGTTCGTGCACACGGGCCCGTTCGAGACGTTCTGCCAGACGGTGCAGGAGGCCATGGCCAGCGGTGTGCCGGTGGTCGCGCCCGCCGCGGGCGGCCCGCTGGACCTGGTCGCCCACGGACGCACCGGTCTGCTCGTACCGCCGCGCGACGCCGCGGCCGTACGGGACGCGGTCGCCTCGCTGGCCGGCGACCCCGCACAGCGGGCCGCCTACGGCGCCGCCGGGCGCGACACGGTCGAAGGGCGGACCTGGACCGCGGTCGGAGACCGGCTCATCGACCACTACCAGGACGTGCTCGCGGCGCGTCGTCTGGTGGTGGCGGCATGAACATGCTTGGTGGCGGGATGAACGGCCCGTCGTTGAGGATCGTGCGCCTGGCCAACTTCGTGGCCCCGTCCTCGGGCGGGCTGCGCACCGCGCTGCGCGAGCTGGGCAAGGGCTACCGCGAGGCCGGGCACCAGCCGGTCCTGATCGTTCCCGGCGAGCGGACGACCGACCGGGAGACCGAGCAGGGCAGGGTGATCACCCTGCCCGGTCCGCTGCTGCCCGGCACGGGCGGCTACCGCGTCCTCGTCGACAAGCGGCGCGTCGCCCGGCTGCTGGAGAGCCTCGCCCCCGACCGCCTGGAGGTCTGCGACCGCACGACGCTGCGCTGGACCGGCAAGTGGGCGCGGCGGGCCCGGGTGCCCGCCGTGATGGTCTCGCACGAGACCGCCGACGGCGTCCTGCGCACCTGGGGCGTGCCGGAAGGCGCGGCCCGGCGAGCCGCCGACGCGCTCAACCTGCGCACGGCGCACACGTACGCGCGCGTGGTGTGCACCACCGAGTTCGCCGAGCGGGAGTTCGTGCGGATCGGGGTCCGCAACGTGGTGCGGGCCCCGCTGGGCGTCGACCTCGTCGAACGGCATCCCGCCCTGCGGGACGCCGGGCTGCGCGCCGTCCATGCGCAGGGGGACGAGACGCTGCTGGTCATGTGCACCCGCCTCTCCGTGGAGAAGCGGCCCGGCACGGCCCTGGACGCGCTGGAGGCGCTACGGCGGCGCGGGGTGCGGGCGGTGCTCGTCGTCGCCGGGGACGGCCCGCTGCGGCCGCGGCTGGAGCAGCGGGCGCGGGAACGCGGGCTGCCCGTGACGTTCCTGGGGCACGTCTCCGACCGGGGTGTGCTGGGCGCGCTCCAGGCCGGCGCCGACGTCTGTCTGGCGCCGGGGCCCGCGGAGACCTTCGGGCTCGCCGCCCTGGAGGCGATGGCCTGCGGCACCCCGGTGGTCGCGAGCGCTTCGTCGGCGCTTCCCGAGGTGATCGGGACCGCGGGAGCCACCGCGGCGGACCGGGGGGAGGCCTTCGCGGACGCTGTGCAGGACCTCCTGGACCGTCCTGTCGCGGGACGCCGTGAGGCGGCACGCGCGCGTGCGGAACGCTTCGGCTGGACGACGGCGGTCGACGCGTTCCTCGCGGCGCACGACGCTACGGCGCCCACCCGCTCCGACGTCCACGACCAGGCCGCCCCGCCGCGGCCGCAGCCGCACGCACCGGCTCTGCCGCGGCCCGTGCCGACGACCGCACCCGCACCCGCAGTCGCAGCCGTGGCCCCAGCCGCAGCCGCGGTCACCGCTGCCGTGCGCCCTCTCGCTCCCGGAGCCCTCGGATGAGACGCGTGCGCTTCGTGGCCCTCGGGGACTCGCTCACCGAGGGCGTCGGCGATCCCGTGGGCCAGGGGTGGCGCGGCTGGGCGGCGCTCCTGGCCGACGGCCTCACCCGCGAGGACGCCGGGATCGACGACATCGTCGAGGCTCCCGAGGCCCACGAGACGGGTGAGGTCCACGGGACGAACGAGGCCCCTCTCGCCCGCGGGACCCATGCGTCGGGCAGGCTTCCCGGGCTGCCGGGGGACGGACGGGCCGCGGTGGCCGCGGGGACCGGGAGCGGCGCGGCGGCCGGCGTCGAGTTCACCAACCTCGCGGTCAGCGGGGCGCAGACGCGGGACGTGCTGGAACGTCAGCTCCCGGCGGGACTGGCGCTGCGGCCCGACATCGTCTCCGTCGTCGTGGGCGTCAACGACACCCTGCGCTGCACCTTCGACGTCCATGCCGTCGCCGCCCGGCTGGACACGGTGTACGGCGCCTTCGCCGATCAGGGCGCGGTCCTGCTCACCGCGTGTCTGCCCGATCCGGGGGCGACGCTCGGGCTGCCGGGCGCCCTCGCCCGGCCGCTGGCACGACGTCAGCGCGCGGTCAACGCCGTCGTCCATGCGCTCTCCGAGCGGTACGGCGCCGTCCATCTGCACGCTTCGCAGGGCGCGTGGACGACGGACCGGGCGATGTGGAGCGCGGACCGGCTCCACCCCGGCGAACGCGGGCACCGCCAACTGGCTTTACGCTTCCACGCGTTGCTGGCCGAGGCCGGACTCGCCGACGGCCCCGCGCCCTCGCCCGACCCGCAGCGTCCGGCGCCCTCGACATCGGCCGGTCTGTGGTGGCTGGCGACCGCGGGCACCGGTTGGGTGGCACGCAGGTGCACCGACCTCCTCCCTCAACTCCTCACCCTGGCGGCCGACGAACTGCGTCATCGCGCGCGGGGCACGAGCGCCCGGCTCGACCTGCGGACGTCCGCAGCCGTTTCGGCCGCCCTGGCCGCGCTGTCCACCCCGGAGCCCCGGCCGGACGCCGCTTAGGGGCGGCCCGGCGTCACCGTCTGCGGACGGCCACGAAACGGACCGGTGTGCCCGGCCGCGCCTGTGCGGCGGCCGGGAGGTCGGCCGCGCGGACGACCGCGATCACCGGGTAGCCGCCGGTGGTCGGGTGGTCGGCGAGGAAGACCACCGGCCGGCCGGCCGGCGGCACCTGCACGGCGCCCAGGACCATGCCCTCGCTCGCCAGCTCGCCGTCCACGGCGCGCCCCAGCGCGGGCCCCTCCGTGCGCAGGCCGATCCGGTTGCTCGCCGAGGAGACGCGGAACGTCCGTGACGTGAAGGCCCGCAGCGCCTCCGGGGTGAACCAGTCCGCGCGCGGGCCGGACGTCACCCGCAGGACGAGCTCGGCCGGGGGCGCGGGCTGGGGACCGACGTCCACGCGCGCGTACGGGGCGTGGTCGCGCCCCAGGTGCACGACCGTGCCGTTCGTCAGCGGCGCGGGGCCGAGACCGGAGAGCAGGTCGGTGGAGCGGCTGCCGAGGACGGGTTCGACGGCGATGCCACCGGCCACGGCGACGTATCCGCGCACCCCGCTCAGGGCCGGCCCCACCTCCAGCACCGCCCCGGCGGGCACTCGCACGGGCGCGCCCCAAGCGGCCGGCCGGCCGTCCACGGCGATCCGGCACGGCGCGCCACCCACCGCGACGGTCACGTCCGAGCGCGGCCTGAGGGCGCATCCGTCGAGCGTGGTCTCCAGGACCGCCGCGTCCGCCGAGTTGCCCACCAGCCGGTTGACGAGGGCCGCCGCGGGCCCGTCGAGCGCACCGGAACGGGGCACCCCGAGATGCGCGTGCCCCGGGCGGCCCCGGTCCTGCACCGTGGTGAGCGCCCCGGCGCGGACGACGACCAGCGCGCGGTCGCTCATATCGTTTCCTCCGGGCCGACCGGGACGAATCGCACGCGCGTGCCCGGCGACAACAGGGCGGCCGGCTCGCGCGCGGGGTCGAACAGCACGGCGTCCGTGCGCCCGATCAGCTGCCAGCCGCCCGGCGACGAACGCGGGTACACGCCCGTGTACGGCCCCGCCAGCGCCACCGAGCCGGCCGGCACGGCGGTGCGCGGGGCCGCCCGGCGGGGGACGTCGTAGCGGGACGCGAGACCCGTCAGGTAGCCGAAGCCGGGTGCGAACCCGCAGAAGGCGACCCGGAACTCGGCGGACGCGTGGATGCGGGCCACGTCCTGCTCGCGCACTCCCCAGTGCGCGGCGACCTCGGACAGGTCCGGGCCGTCGTAGTGGGTCGGGACCTCGACGATGTCGCCCACGCGCGGGGGAGCGGGCGGGATGTCGGCCACGGCGAGTTCGGACGCCACCCGCCCGGGGTCGCCGAGGCCGTTCAGGAGGACGGTGCGGGCCGCGGGGACGATCTCGCTCGCCCTGAGCAGGCCCGCCGCCCGGCGACGCAGCAGCTCCGCGTGCAGGGCCTCGGCCTGCTCGCCCGACGTCACCTCGACGAGCAGGGCGTCGTCGCCGACGGGCAGCACACGGATGCTCATGCGAAGGCCTCCACCCGGACGCCCGACTCCTCCAGCCGGAGACGCACGCGGCGCGCCAGCTCCACCGCGTCCGGCGTGTCGCCGTGCAGACAGAGGGAGCGCGCGCGTACCGCGAGCGAGGAGCCCGCACGGGAGTCGACCCGGCCCTCGCGTGCCAGGCTCACCGACCGCCTCACGACGACGTCCAGGTCACTGATCACGGCTCCGGGCTGTCCGCGCGGGACCAGCGTGCCCTGTTCGGTGTACGCGCGGTCCGCGAACGCCTCCGGGACGGCCGGCAATCCCGCCTCCCGGGCCAGATCCAGCAGGCGGGAGCCGGGCAGGCCCAGCACGGGCAGCCCGGCGTCCGCGAGGAGCACCCCCGCGACCACCGCGCCCGCCTGCTCCTCGTCGTGCACCACCCGGTTGTAGAGCGCCCCATGCGGCTTCACGTACGCCACGCGCGCGCCCGCCGCCCGGGCGAACACCTCCAGGGCGCCGATCTGGTAGGCCACCTCGGCCGCCAGCTCGTCGGCCGGCACGTCCATCGCGCGCCGGCCGAAGCCCGCCAGATCCCGGTAGGAGACCTGCGCGCCGATCGTCACGCCGCGCTCGACCGCCAGCGCGCACACCCGCCGCATGGTGACCGCGTCCCCCGCGTGGAAGCCGCACGCCACGTTGGCGCTGGTGACGACGGACAGCAGGTGCTCGTCGTCGGTCAGCCGCCACCGGCCGAACCCCTCGCCGAGGTCGGCGTTCAGATCGATGGCGGTCGTCGCGGACGAGGCGGTCTCGGGCGTCCCGGTCATGGTTCCTTCGTATCTCCTTCTCAGGCCACGCGGTACTGCTCGTCGCGGGCGTCGGTGAGGAACATCTGTCCCGGGGCGTGGGTGAGCGCGAACGGCGGGCGCGAAGCCGTCACCACGGCCTGCGGGGTCACCCCGCAGGCCCAGAACACCGGGATGTCGTCGGGCTCGGCGTCCACCGGGTCGCCGTAATCGGGCCGACCGAGATCGACGATGCCGAGCCCCGACGGGTCGCCGCAGTGTACGGGGCCGCCGTGCACCGCCGGGAGCAGGCTGCTCTCCCGGATGGCGGCCGCCAGATGCCGCGGCGGCACCGGACGCATCGACACCACCATCGGCCCGTGCAGCCGTCCGGCCGTACGGCACTGACGGTCGGTCACGTACATCGGGACGTTGCGCCCCTGTTCGAGGTGGCGGATGGGAACGCCCGCCCCGGACAGCGCCCACTCGAAGGTGAAGCTGCAGCCGATCAGGAACGACACCAGGTCCTCGCGCCAGTACGCGCGCACGTCCGTCGGCTCGTCCACCAGCTCCCCGTCCGCCCACACGCGGTAGCGCGGCAGATCGGTGCGCAGGTCGGCACCCTCGGCCAGGACGGTCGTCCAGGAGCCGGCGTCCGTGACGTCGAGCACGGGACAGGGCTTCGGGTTGCGCTGGCAGAACAGCAGCATCTCGTACGC
Organism: Streptomyces hayashii; assembly: GCF_024539815.1. Taxonomy (GTDB): domain Bacteria; phylum Actinomycetota; class Actinomycetes; order Streptomycetales; family Streptomycetaceae; genus Streptomyces; species Streptomyces hayashii. The sequence goes on along the minus strand of NZ_JAHHIU010000262.1, from coordinate 2,384 downwards.
CCAGTCCGCGGGCACCGAGATCAGGTTGACCTGTGTGTGGCCCGCCGCGACCCCGGCCGTGGGGCCCGCCAGGCCCGCCCGGAAGCGGGCCCGGGCGGTTCGGGGGCTCCACGCGTGCGCGTGCCGGTCGGCCAGTACGACGGGACGGTCCCCGTCCAGGGGCGGACGACGGTCCTTCGTGAGGAGGGGACGGTTCACCGGAGCTCCTTGCCGCGCGTCTCGGGAAGGCCCAGCAGCGCCAGGGCGGCGATCGCGTAGCCGATCGCGCCGAAGGTCAGCGCGCCGCCGACGCCCCAACTGTCGGCCAGGAAACCGACCGTGGTGGGGAAGACCGCGCCCACGGCGCGGCCGGTGTTGTACGTGAAGCCCTGTCCCGTGCCGCGCAGGGCCGTCGGATACAGCTCGCTCAGGTAGGACCCGAAGCCGCTGAAGATGGCCGACATGCAGAACCCGAGCGGGAAGCCGAGAACGAGCAGCAGGGTGTCCGCGCCGCTGGGGATGTTGGCGTACGCCAGGATGCACACCGCCGAGAGCAGGGCGAACAGCCAGATGTTGCGGCGCCGGCCCAGCCGGTCGGTGAGGTAGCCGCCGGTGAGGTAGCCGAGGAAGGCGCCCGAGATCAGGAAGGTCAGATAGCCGCCGGTGCCGACCACCGACAGACCGCGCTCCGACTTCAGGTACGTCGGCACCCAGGTGGCGAGGGTGTAGTAGCCGCCCTGCACGCCGGTGGAGAGCAGGCCCGCGAAGAGCGTCGTCCGCAGCAGCGGGCCCCTGAAGATCGCCGGGAACGAGCCCTTCTCGGCGCTCTGTTCCCGTGCGGCCGCCGCCTGCGGCGCGTCCTGCACCCGGCGCCGCATCCACACCACGAGCAGGGCGGGCAGCGCGCCCGTCCAGAACATGATCCGCCAGGCCATGTCATCGCCGAAGAACGAGAACACCAGCGTGTAGGCGACGGCCGCGAGGCCCCAGCCGACGGCCCACGAGCTCTGGATCGCGCCGAGGGTCCGGCCCCGGTGCCTCGCGCTCGCGTACTCGGCGACCAGGATCGCGCCCACCGCCCACTCGCCGCCGAAGCCGAGCCCCTGGAGGGACCGCAGGACCAGCAGCGTCTCGTAGGTGGGCGCGAAACCGCAGGCGACGGTGAACACCGCGTAGGTGACCACCGTGATCATCAGGGCCCTGACCCGGCCGATCCGGTCGGCCAGAACGCCCGCCACGGCGCCGCCGATCGCCGAGGCGACCAGGGTGACGGTGGTGAACAGGCCGGTCTGGCCGCTGTCCAGGCCGAAGTACGCGGCCAGCGCGACCATGCTCAGGGGCAGCGTGAAGTAGTCGTAGGAGTCGAGGGCGTAGCCGCCGAACGCGCCGGCGAAGGCGCGGCGGCCGCGCGGTCCGAGGGCGCGCAGCCAGGACAGAGCCCCGTCGTCGAGGGTGTGGCCGTTCGTCGTTCGCGTGTCGTCGGCGGTCGGGGCCTGCGGTGGAGTGGGAGTGCTCATGGGCACCTCGCTGAAGGAGGACGGAGGGCGCTGGGACTGAGCCGTGCCGTGCACGAGGCGGGTCGCCGCGGTGGGGACGGGGCGGTGCCGTTGAACCGAAGGTAGAGGATCGTTGAACGATTCTTCAATACCCCTGTTGTCTCGTTCTCAGGCCTGCGATTGAATTCCGGCATGGCAGAGCAGCTGGCGGGACTGGCCGACGACCGCGCCCTTCTGGGCAGAACGAGCACGGCCGAACGGGTTTCGGACATCCTCAGGAGCCGTATCGCCGAGGGCTACTTCCCACCCGGGACCCGGCTGTCGGAGGACAGCATCGGCGGAGCGCTCGGCGTCTCGCGCAACACTCTGCGCGAGGCGTTCCGGCTGCTCACCCACGAGCGCCTGCTCGTCCACGAGCTGAACCGGGGCGTGTTCGTCCGGGTCCTGACCGTGGAGGACGTCGAGGACATCTACCGCACGCGCACCCTCGTGGAGTGCGCCGTAGTGCGAGGGCTCGGAGAGCCGCCGTACGCACTGGAGGGCCTGCGGGCGAGCGTCGCCGAAGGGCAGCTGGCGGCCGTGGAGAACGACTGGAAGGCGCTGGGCACCGCCAACATCCACTTCCACCGGGAGCTGGTGGCCCTGGCCGGAAGCGCCCGCACCGACGAGTTCATGCGCAGCGTCTTCGCCGAGCTGCGCCTGGCCTTCCACCTCGTCGACGAACCGCGCCGGCTGCACGAGCCCTACCTCCAGCGCAACCGCCGGATCCTTCAGGCCCTCGAAGCCGGGGACAGGGCGGAGGCCGGGCAACTGCTCACGGTCTACCTCGACGACTCTTCGGCCAAGGTGGTCGAGGTGTACCGGCGAAGGGTGGAGGAGGAGCGCGCCCTCTAGGGGGCGCTCCTCCTC
>NZ_JAHHIU010000261.1 GCF_024539815.1 Streptomyces hayashii | reverse complement strand
GCGCCCTACGGCCAGCCGCAGCAGCCCTACGGGCAGGGCCCGGCGCCGACCGCGCCCATGCCGCCCGGCTACGGCCAGCAGCCCCAGGCGCCGCAGGCCCCGCCCGGTTACGGCCAGCCCGCCCCGCCGCCCGGCTACGGTCAGCCGACCGCGCCGCCCGGCTACGGCCAGCAGCCGCCGTTCGGGCAGATCCCGGGCCAGCAGGCGTACGGCGTGCCCCAGGGCGCCCCGCAGGGCGGCGCCGGTGTGACCGCCGCTCTCCAGCAGTTCAAGGAGACGCCCACCGGGCAGCGCTGGACGCAGCAGAACAAGAAGCTGATCCGCGTCGACCTCGGCATGGGAGGGCAGCCGGTGCTCGCCCGTCAGGGCAGCATGGTTCTGTACCAGGGCAAGGTCGACTTCAGCTACAAGGGCGCCGGGTTCGCCGGGCGGATCGTCGGCAACGCCACCGGCCAGGAGATGCAGCTGATGCGCTGCACCGGCCAGGGGCAGGTCTTCCTCGCCGAGAACTCCACCCATGTGCACCCCATCGAACTCCAGGGCGACGCGATCTGCGTCTCCGCGGAGAACGTCCTCGCCTTCGACGAGAGCCTCCAGTACGAGGTCCGTCGCATCGAGGGGCACGGCATTCCCGGCGGCGCGCTGTTCACCATGCAGTTCCAGGGCACCGGCACGATCGTCGTCAAGACGCACGGCACGCCCGTCGTCCTGCCGGTCACGCCCACCACGTTCGCCGACTGCAACGCCGTCGTCGCCTGGTCGGCCGCCTCCCAGGTGGTCGTCTCCAGCCAGGTGCGGATGCGCCGCAACGCCTACCCCGGCGACACCGGAGAGAGCGTCAACCTCCAGTTCCGGGGAGCTCCCGGCAACTTCATCGTCGTCCAGCCGTACGAGGTCTGAGGGAGCCCGTCATGAACCAGCCGCTCGCGGGCCACGCTCCCGCACCCGTCACCGCCCGCATGGAGAACCACGGCAATCACATGCTGAAGGTCGCCATGCAGACCGGGAACGACCTCTTCGCGCGCGTGGGCTCGATGGTCGCCTACGAGGGCTTCGTCCAGTACGAGCCCAACCCGCCGGCCGTGCGCCAGATCGCGCGCGACTGGATGACCGGCGAGGGCGCGCCCCTGATGAAGTGCACCGGCGACGGTCTGCTCTACCTCGCCGACTACGGCGCCGACGTCGTCGTGATCAACCTCAACGGCGACGGCATCTCCGTCAACGCCACCAACCTGCTCGCCTTCGACGCGCACCTCACCTGGGGCGTCGAGCGCGTCAAGGGGCTCGCGAAGTTCGCCGGCCAGGGCCTGTGGAACACCAAGATCAGCGGCCAGGGCTGGGTCGCGCTGACCTCGCGCGGCAAGCCGATCGTGGTCGACTGCGGCGGCGGCGAGGACGAGACGTACGTCGACCCCGACGCGCTCGTCGCCTGGTCCCCGAACCTGAAGGTGAAGGGCAAGCGCAGCTTCAAAGCGCAGTCGCTCATCGGCCGGGGCAGCGGCGAGGCCTACCAGATGGCCTTCTCCGGCCAGGGCATCGTCGTCGTCCAGCCCAGCGAGGACAGCACCGACCGCCTCCGGGTCCGGGGCTGAGGGGGAGCCAGAAACGTCATGCAGAGCTCACTTTTCGCACACAACGACTCGCAGACCCAGGAACGCTGGAGTCTGCAGAACAAGCAGATGCTCCGGATCGTCCTGGAGGGCCACGACGACATCCTCGCCCGCAAGGGCACGATGGTCGCCTACCAGGGCCTGATGGAGTTCGACGCCGAGTACCGGAGCAACCAGCAGGGACGCGCGCGTGCGTACACCGGCGAGGGACTGGACCTGATGCGCTGCCACGGGCAGGGCACGGTCTACCTCGCCAACCTCGCCCAGCACATCCATGTGATGGAGGTGGAGCAGGACGGTCTGACCGTGGACAGCAGCTATGTGCTCGCCATGGACTCCTCGCTGCACCACGAGGTGATCGCCGTCGACAGTCTCTACGGCATCTCCGGCTCCGGGAAGTACCAGCTCAACATCACCGGCCGCGGCAAGGTCGCGCTGATGACCTCGGGCGCGCCCCTGATGATGCAGGTCACCCCGGACAAGTACGTCAACTGCGACGCCGACGCCATCGTCGCCTGGTCCACCGGGCTGCGGGTGCAGATGCAGGCGCAGACCCACTCCTCCGGGGTGTGGCGCCGGCGCGGCAACACCGGTGAGGGCTGGGAGCTCAGCTTCATGGGCTCCGGCTACGCGCTCGTGCAGCCCAGCGAGCTGCTGCCGCCGCAGAACGCGGCGATCGGCTCCGGCCTGGCCGCCCAGTACGGCATGGGCCAACAGGGGGCGCGCGGTCAGAACCAGGGCAACGTCTGGAGCTGATCGTCCGGCGGACGACGGCGTAAGGGGCGACCTCCTGTGGAGGCGCCCCTTATCCGTTCCGGCTCACAGCCGCGCGCGGGTCGCCTCCAGCAGCCGGACGACCGACGCGTCGGCGACCTCCGCCACCTGCGCGTACGGGAACCAGCGCAGGTCGAGGGACTCGTCGCTGATGGCCTCGACCGACCCGGCCGGGGCCACCGCCGCGTACTGGACGTCGTAGTGCCAGGCGCACGGCGTCGGATGCCGGTCGAGCCGGACCGGGCCGCCGGGCAGCAGGGTCAGCCCCGGGACGCCCGACTCCTCGGTCCCCTCCCGCAGGGCGGCGGCCTCCAGCGTTTTGTCGACCGGCTCGCAGTGGCCGCCCATCTGCAGCCACATCCGCATCTTCTTGTGGAGCGTCAGCAGCACCCGCTCCTGTTCCGGGTCGATCACCAGCGCGCTCGCCGTGACGTGCCCGTCCCGGCAGGCCTTCCACATGCCGTCCGGATGCGCCGCCAGATGGTCCAGGTAGGACTGGCGCAGCTCTTCCTGGCCCTCGTACCCCTTCAGGACGAGGACCGCGTCGTCGTACAGGCTCACTCGGTGTCGTCGCCCCTGGAGTCGCTGTCGTCGCCGTCCTTCTTCAGGCCGTCGTCACTCTTCGAGCCGTCGTCCTTCTTCAGGTTCGGCTTCTCGCCGGAACCGCCGCCGCTCGCGGCCTCGCCGAGCATCTTGTCCAGCTCGGAGAAGTCCATGTGCTCGCGGTGCACGAAGCCGTCCGGGTCGTCCAGGTCGGAGGCCGTGGGCAGCATGTCCGGGTGCGCCCACAGCGCGTCACGGCCGTCGACCCCGCGCGCGTCCGTCAACGAGGCCCACAGGCGGGACGCGTCGCGCAGACGGCGCGGACGCAGCTCCAGGCCGATCAGCGTCGCGAACGTCTGCTCCGCGGGGCCGCCGGTGGCACGACGACGGCGCAGCGTCTCGCGCAGCGCGTCGGCGGACGACAGGCGCGGCTTCGCGGCCGCGTGCACCACCGCGTCCACCCAGCCCTCGACGAGCGCCAGAGCCGTCTCCAGACGGGCCAGCGCGGCCTTCTGCTCCGGGGTGTCCTCCGGCTGGAACATGCCCTGCTGCAGCGCGTCCTGGAGCTGTTCGGGGTTCTGCGGGTCGAACTGGCCGACCACGTCCTCCAGCTTGGCGGTGTCGACCTTGATCCCGCGCGCGTAGCCCTCGACCGCGCCGAACAGATGCGAACGCAGCCACGGCACGTGCGCGAACAGGCGCTGGTGTGCGGCCTCGCGCAGGGCGAGATACAGCCGCACCTCGTCCGGGGGCACGCCCAGGTCCTTGCCGAACGCCGCGATGTTCACCGGCAGCAGCGCCGCGCGCCCGGCCGGACCGAGCGGAAGGCCGATGTCGGTCGAACCGACGACCTCGCCCGCGAGGACGCCGACGGCCTGTCCGATCTGCGAGCCGAACATCGCCCCGCCCATCGAGCGCATCATGCCGATCAGCGGGCCGGCCATGGCCTGCATCTCCTCCGGCAGGACGTCGCCCATGGCGGCGCCGACGCGTTCGGCGACCGGGTCGACGAGCTCCTTCCACGCGGGCAGGGTCGCCTCGACCCACTCCGCGCGCGACCACGCCACCGCGGAGCCGGCGCCCGACGGCAGGGACGTGGCGTCGTCCAGCCACAGGTCGGCCAGGCGGACGGCTTCCTGCACGGCGGTGCGCTCGGAGGCGCCGACGCTCTCGTCCTTCACGCCGTCGGACGTGCCCTGGGAGACCGTCTGGCGGGCGATCTGCTTGGCCATGTCCCAGTTCACCGGCCCGCCCTCGTACGAGAGCATCTGACCGAGCTGCTGGAACGCGGCGCCCAGGTCGTTGGGGTTCAGCGAGCCGAACATGGCGGCGAGGGGGTTGTCGGCGCCGGGACCGCCCGGAACGCCGAAGCCTCCGGCCCCGGGCAGCCCGCCGAAGCCGAACGGGTTGGCCGGTCCCTGACCACCGCCGCTCTGCGAGTCCTTCTTCTTGCCCTCGTCGCCGTCTTCCGGCTCCTCCGGCGGAAGGCCGAATCCGAATGGGGTGTCACTCACGGGGTTCCTCGGCTGGTAAGGCCACCGGTCATCGGCCGGCGGCGACTGCCCTGCAACACCACCCAGCGTAGACACCCCGGCTCGATCGGGCCTCGGTGCTTCGCCGACTGCTGGCCTGCGGCAGGATGGATGCCACCTGGTACGTACGCGTCACTCGCGCCCGTATGCCAAGACAACCGCTGGAGACACCTGGTGAGTTCCCCAGATCCGCAGGTTCGCGCAGCGCGAAACCGATCGACCCCGGGCGGTTCGCGCGGGCCCGTCGTCGCCGTGACCGGCGCGGCGAACGGGGTGGGCGCGCTGCTCACGGAGCGCCTCGCCGCGTCGGAGGAGGTCAAGCAGGTCGTCGCCATCGACGAGCGGCGTGGCGAGTGCGACGCGGCGCAGTGGCACATCCTCGACGTCCGCGACCCTGCGATCGCCGACAAACTTCGCGGGGCGGACGTCGTGGTCCATCTCGCGCTCGACCTCGACCTGGGGAGTGACGCCGCCGCCCGGACGGCCTACAACGTGCGCGGTACGCAGACCGTGCTGACGGCCGCCGCGGCGGCCGGGGTGCACCGTGTGGTGCTGTGCACCTCCGCGATGGTCTACGGAGCGCTGGAGGACAACGAGCTGCCGCTGTCCGAGGACGCCGAGCTGCGCGCGACGGCCGAGGCGACCGGCGTCGGCGACCTCCTGGAGATCGAACGGCTCGCCCGGCGCGCGCCCCGGGCGCATCCGGGGCTCAACGTCACCGTGGTGCGGCCCGCGATTCTCGTCGGAGGCACGGACACCGCGCTGACCAGGTACTTCGAGTCGCCGCGGCTGCTCGTCGTCGCGGGCTCGCGGCCTGCCTGGCAGTTCTGCCATGTCGAGGACCTGGTGAGCGCCCTGGAGTACACCGTCCTGGAGAAGGTCGACGGGGAGCTGTCCGTCGGGTGCGACGGGTGGCTGGAGCAGGAGGAGGTCGAGGAGCTCAGCGGCATCCGCCGGATGGAGCTGCCGTCGGCGGTCGCGCTGGGCGCGGCGGCCCGGCTGCACCGGATCGGGCTGACACCGTCCCCGGCGGGCGACCTGGCCTACACGATGTACCCCTGGGTGGTGAGCGGGAGCCGGCTGCACGACGCGGGATGGCGGCCGCGATGGACCAACGAGGAGGTCCTCGCGGAGCTGCTCGAAGAGGTCGCCGGACGGCACACGGTCGTCGGACGGCGGCTGGGACGCAAGGACGCGACCGCGGCCGGCGCGGCGGGCGCGACGGTCGCCCTGCTGGGCGCCGCGGCCGTCGTGCGGCGCGCCCGGAAGGCCCGGCGGAGGTGAGCGCGGGGGCGCGCGGGCCGGATCGCCGCCCCGCCGCCCCTTCTCCGCCGGGCGGGCGGACTTCGTAGGTCGCTCCGAAGCGGCACGCGCGTGTACCGGGCGATCACGCAATTCCGGCTCGGCTCCCTCGTGCGGCACGATGGGGGTATGGCAGCCATCGACGACCATCCCGGCGAGCACGCGGCGCTGGACCCCATCAAGCTCATCGCCGTCCGCGACAGCGCGCTCTCGCTGGACGAGGTCTTCCGGGCCGTCGGGGACGACGCGGCGGGCGGGACGGCGCTCTTCGTGGGCACCGTGCGCAACCACGACGGGGGCGCCGGCGTGGACGCCCTCGGGTACTCCTGCCACCCCAGCGCCGAGGCCGAGATGCGGCGGGTCGCGGAGAAGGTCGTCGCCGAGTACCCCGTGCGGGCGCTCGCGGCCGTCCACCGGGTGGGGGAGCTCGCCGTGGGGGATCTCGCGGTCGTCGTCGCCGTGTCCTGTCCGCACCGCGGCGAGGCGTTCGAGGCCTGCCGGAAGCTGATCGACGACCTGAAGCACGAAGTCCCCATCTGGAAGCACCAGAAATTCTCGGACGGGACGGAGGAGTGGGTCGGCGCCTGCTGACCCGCCGCCCGCGACGGCCGCGGCTCCGGCCGCCGCTCGGTCACCCGTCCGGTTGCGTAACCGCACCCCTGCCGTGAGCGTTGTCAGTGCGAACGGTTAATCTGCTGATCAGTCAGTTGTGGTGGTTCGTCGGGGTTGGGAGGTCGGCATGGCGGCGCTCGTCTGGTTGCTCATTCCGCTGGTCGCCGCGATCGGCGCGGGCCTGTGGGGAAGTTGGGCCAACCGGACCCGCAAGGCCCGGAGCGACGGCCCCGAGCTGGACGGATACGCCCGCTTCCGCGAAGCCATGGAGAAGCCCCACTCGCGTACGTGACCCGGGTGGCAGCCCTGACGGTGCGCTGACAGACCCGTCCCGTAATGTCGAGGCATGCCACGCCGCACCGCGACGATGCTCGCCTCCACCCTGATGCTGATCGCGCTCCTGTGCGCGGGAGTGCTCATCCCCGTGCCGTACGCGGAGATGTCCCCGGGGCCGACGGTGAACACGCTCGGCGACCACGACGGCGAGCCGGTGCTGCAGGTCTCCGGACGCAGGACCTACGCGACCAGCGGCCACCTGAACATGACCACCGTGCGGGTCACCAGCGCCGACTACCGGATGAACCTCGTCGAGGCCGTCTACGGATGGCTCGCGCACGACACCAAGGTGGTCCCGCACGACACGCTGTACCCGGACGGCAAGACCGAGGAGCAGTCCACCCAGGAGAACGCGGAGGAGTTCAGCCAGTCCCAGGAGAGCGCCAAGGTGGCGGCCCTGAAGGAGCTGAAGGTTCCCGTGACGTCCTGGGTGATCGTCTCGACCGTGGTGAAGGGTTCCCCGGCCGAGGGCAGGCTGCACGCCGGCGACGTGATCAAGGCCGTGGACGGGACGGCGGTGAAGCAGCCGGGCGACGTCGCGAAGCTGGTGACCAAGCACAAGCCGGCCGAGAAGGTCGTCTTCACCATCGTCCCGGCCAAGGAGCAGGCGGCCGCCGAGAAGGCGCACAGGACGGCGACCGGGACCCAGGACGTCACCGTCACCACCGCGACCTCGGACGACAGCGGCCAGAAGCGGGCCATCGTCGGGATCTCGGCCGGGACCGACCACACGTTCCCGTTCACCGTCGACATCAAGCTCGCCGACGTCGGCGGCCCCAGCGCCGGTCTGATGTTCGCCCTCGGCATCTACGACAAGCTCACCCCGGGCAGCCTCACCGGCGGCAAGTTCGTCGCCGGCACCGGGACCATCGACGACGACGGCAAGGTCGGGCCGATCGGCGGCATCGAGATGAAGACGGTCGGCGCGCGCAGCCAGGGCGCCGAGTACTTCCTGACGCCCGCCGACAACTGCGCGGCCGCCGCCAAGGACACCCCCTCGGGGCTCAAGCTCGTCAAGGTGAACACCATCGACGACGCCCTCGGCGCCCTCAAGGACATCCGCAGCGGCGACACCGCTGACCTGCCCAAGTGCACGAAGTAGCCGCAGGGCCACCCCGCTGAGGCCAGGGAGGCGCTACTCGGCGAACGTCGCCGACAGCGCCTCCGCGAGACCCGGCACCAGGCCCGCGCCCGTGAGGACCTCCGTGGGGGCGTCCTTCTCACGCAGCCGCAGGGCGGAGTCGCGGGTGCCGTCGCGCAGGACGCCGACCGTCATCCGGACCTCCTGGCGGTCGGGGTGCTCCGACACCCACTTCGCGAGTTTCGCCTCGCTCAGGCCCTTGGGGACCTGGGCCTCGGCGGTCGGCGGCAGCATCAGCCGCTCCACGGTGAGGGCGCAGCCGACCACCGCGTCGGGCCAGGCGATCGTGGCGAGGAACTCGTCGAGCGGTTTGTCCGTCGGCACCTCGTCCTGCTCGATGGGGGTGAGGCCGGTGATCTCGGGCTCGTCCTGAAGGCCGAGCTGAGCGGCGAGCGACGGTTCCTGGGCGCGCAGCCGAGCGGTGTCTACGAGGGCGAAGAGGCGGGCGGGCTGGTCCCAGCCGAGGCCGGAGGCGTACTCGTCGATTTCGAGCACGGCCCGGGTGAGCGGGCTCGCCGCCATGGGGGTGTTGGACATGGTCACAATCCTCTCTCGTTCCTGGCCGGAATCGGGAACCGAGTAAACCGTGAGTAAGTTGCATAGGTGTGGGCCCGCGATCACGGGGGGCCACGAACGGCCCACGAACACGCGGGCTTGACGGATCTACTGCGACTTTCGAGGTGCGCACCTTGGCTTTCCAGATGCCGGACCGCGGCGGAGGCCCCACGGGGCCGCGGATCAGAGTGGGCCGCCCGTCCCGGCGTGTCCGGACGCTGCTCATGACACTGGGCGTCCTGGCCGTCCTGGGCATGGCGTTCACCATGTTCGCCGGGTTCTGGACGGACTGGCTCTGGTACCGCTCGGTGCATTACTCGTCGGTCTTCACCATCACGCTGTGGACCAAGATCGGGCTGTTCTTCGTCTTCGGTCTGCTGATGGCCCTCGCGGTCGGCGTCAACATCTGGCTGGCGCACCGGCTGCGGCCGCCGCTGAGCGCGATGTCCGTGGAGCAGCAGAGCCTCGACCGCTACCGCATGGGCATCGCGCCGTACAAGACATGGCTCCTGCTCGGCATCACCGCCCTCGTCGGCCTGATCGCCGGCGCGTCCGCGGCGGGCCAGTGGCGGACGTGGCTGATGTGGGTCAACGGGGTGTCGTTCGGTCAGAAGGACCCGCAGTTCCACCTCGACGTGTCCTTCTTCGCCTTCGACCTGCCCTGGTACCGGTTCCTGCTCGGCTTCGGCTTCGCCGCCACGATCCTCTCCCTGATCGCCGCCGCGCTCACCCACTACCTGTACGGCGGGCTGCGGGTCACCAGCCCGGGCGCGCGCGCCACCGCCGCGGCCACCGGCCACCTGTCGGTGCTGCTGGGCATCTTCGTCGCCCTGAAGGCGGTCGCCTACTGGCTCGACCGCTACGGCCTGGCGGTGAAGTCCAGCGACTTCAAGGCCACGGACAACTGGACGGGCCTGCGCTACGTCGACGCCAACGCCTATCTCCCGGCGAAGACGATCCTGTTCTGCATCGCCGTCATCTGCGCCCTGCTCTTCTTCGCCACCCTGTGGCGGCGCACCTGGCAGCTGCCGGTGATCGGCTTCGGCCTGATGGTGCTCTCGGCGATCCTCATCGGCGGGCTGTACCCGGCGATCGTCCAGAAGTTCCAGGTCCAGCCCAACGAGCAGGCCAAGGAAGCCCCGTACGTCGAGAAGAACCTCAAGGCGACGCGCGAGGCGTACGGCATCGACGGCGCGCAGGTCACCGAGTACTCGGGCACCAGCACGACGAAGGACAAGACGACGCTGCGCGACGACGCCGACTCCACCGCGAGCATCCGCGTCCTGGACCCGAACATCGTCTCCCCGACGTTCCAGCAGCTCCAGCAGATGCGGAAGTACTACGCGTTCCCGACCAACCTGGACGTGGACCGCTACAACGTGAAGGGGACCGACGAGGACAGCGTCATCGGTCTGCGCGAGCTGAACCTCGCGGGCGTCGACAAGCAGAACTGGATCAACAACCACTTCCGCTACACGCACGGTTACGGCGTGGTCGCCGCCAAGGGCACCACGTCCGACGCCGAGGGGCGCCCGGTCTTCACCGAGTCCAACCTGCCCTCCGAGGGTGAGCTCGGCACCTACGAGCAGCGGGTCTACTACGGGGAGAAGACGACCACGTACTCGATCGTCGGCGGTCCCCAGAAGGAGATCGACTACTCCGACGACCAGGGTGAGAAGACCACCAGCTACACCGGCAAGAGCGGGGTCAGCCTCTCCAACCCGGTCAACCGCGCCGCGTACGCGGTGGCGTTCGGCGAGCCGCAGATCCTGTACTCCGGCGCCATCGGCGACGGTTCGCGGATCCTGTACAACCGCACGCCCAAGGAGCGCGTCGAGGCGGTCGCCCCCTGGCTGACCATCGACGGCGACGCCTACCCGGCCGTGGTCGACCACAAGATCCAGTGGATCGTCGACGCGTACACGACGACCAACGGGTATCCGTACGCCTCCCGTACGACCCTCGGCGACACGACGGCCGACTCGCTGACCGCGACCAACGACAACCGCGCGGTGGTGGCCCAGCAGAACCAGGTCAACTACATCCGCAACTCGGTGAAGGCGACGGTCGACGCGTACACGGGCGAGGTCAAGCTCTACCAGTGGGATACCAAGGACCCGGTCCTGAAGACGTGGATGAAGGCGTTCCCCGGCACGGTGAAGGCCAAGTCGTCCATCTCCGACTCGCTGATGGCCCATCTCCGCTACCCGCAGGACCTGTTCAAGGTCCAGCGCGAACTGCTCAGCCGCTACCACGTGAAGGACGCGACGACGTTCCTCAGCGGCAGCGAGGTGTGGCAGGTGCCGGACGACCCGTCCAACAAGTCGGGCGACGCGGTGCCGCCGTACTACCTGAGCATGAGGATGCCCGACCAGAAGGCGCAGGCGTTCTCGCTGACGACGACGTTCACGCCCAACGGCCGTGACAACCTGAGCGCGTTCATGGCGGTCGACTCCGAGGCGGGCACCCCCGACTACGGCAAGATCAGAGTGCTGAAGCTGCCGACGAGCACGACCGTCGACGGGCCCAAACAGGTGCAGAGCCAGTTCAACTCCGAACAGGACATCGCCGAGTCCATCAGACTTCTGAAGGGCGGCGACTCCGACATCGAGTACGGCAACCTGCTGACGGTTCCGCTCGACGGCGGCCTGCTCTACGTGGAACCCGTCTATGTGCGCGGTGGCGGGCTCAAGTACCCGCTGCTGAAGAAGGTGTTGGTGACCTACGGAGGCAACACCGCCTTCGAGGACACCCTGGACGAGGCCCTCGACAAGGTCTTCGGCGCGGAGGGCGCGACTCCGCCGCCGGCGGACCAGGGCGGGGGCAAGACCCCGCCGCCGACGTCGTCCAACCCGACGGTCCGCCAGGCGCTGGCCGACGCGCAGAAGGCCTTCGAAGCCGGCCAGGAGGCGCTGAAGAAGCCCGACTGGGACGCGTACGCCAAGGCGCAGAAGGATCTGGAGGCCGCGCTGAAGCGGGCCGAGGACGCGCAGGCCCAGGCGGACAAGGGCGCCAAGGCGAGTTCCATCCCGAGCCCGACGAGTTCGGCGAGCCCCGGCGCCGGCTCGGGCAGCGGCTCGGGCGCGGCGGGCGGCAAGGCGACCGGCAGCCCGAGTCCCGGTCCGAGCTAGCGGTTGATCAAGCCCGCTCCGCGTCGTGGTACGGTTGTGGAACACGACGCGGGGTGGAGCAGCTCGGTAGCTCGCTGGGCTCATAACCCAGAGGTCGCAGGTTCAAATCCTGTCCCCGCTACTGAAGACGAAGGCCCGGATCCGGAAACGGATCCGGGCCTTCGTGGTGTGCGAACGCATGTGCCGGGGGGACCGATGGCCGCGCCGCGGTGGGGAGTTGACTGATCTGTGTTTGACTTGTCTCTCTGTGGGCATGTCGACAAAACGCTGAAGTGACCTTACGGGCCGCGGTATACCAGGTGTACCCGGGTTGCGGGTGGTGCGACGATGGACGTTATGGGGGACAAGGCAACTCTGTTCGAGACAGGGCGGTTTGTGCAGCCTTCCGGTGAGGAAGCGACCCCGGACGAGAGCCGGGACGAGACGGCGGACGCCGTCGAGACGGGGGAGGCCGTCGAGGAGATGCGCCTGCGACTCGCGGCGGAAGCCGGCGACGTCGAGGCCGTGAGCGTCCTCGGGGCCATGCTGCTGCGCCGTGGCGACCTCGACGGAGCCGAACCCCATCTTCGCGCCGCCACCGCCGAGGGCGACCGGGCCGCGGCCAACAACCTGGGCGTCCTGCTCCACCAGCGCGGCTATCCCGACGAGGCCGCCGGCTGGTGGCGGGTCGCCGCCGTCGCCGGCTCCGCCGCCGCCGCGCACGCGCTGGGCCGCCACTGCCGGGAGTGCGGGGACGAGCCGGCCGCCGAGTACTGGCTGCGCCAGTCCGCCGAGCAGGGGCACGCGCTGGGCGCCTACGCCCTCGCCGACCTGCTGGAGCACCGTGGGGACGCCGGGGCCGAGCGGTGGATGCGGGCCGCCGCCGAGCGCGGGCACCGGGAAGCGGCGTACCGACTGGCCCGCGCCCTCGACCTGAAGGACCACGAGCAGGGCGGCGAACTCGGCGAGCGCAGGAGCCCCCCTGCGGGCGGCGCGTCGGACGGATCCGGGCAGGACAAAGGCGTCGCCGTGCGGTCGGAGGCCGAACAGTGGTACCGCCAGGCCGCCGCGCGCGGGCATCGCCGGGCCGCGCTCCACCTCGGGACGATCCTGGAGAAGCGGGGCGACCTCAAGGAGGCCGGGCGCTGGTACCTGACGTCCGCCAAGGACGGCGAGGCGCGCGCCGCCTGTGCGCTCGGGTTCCTGCTGCGTGACGCCGGCGACACCGAGAACGCCGCCATCTGGTGGCTGCGGGCCGCGCAGGAGGGCGACGGCAACGCGGCGAACGCGCTGGGCGCGCTGCACGCCGAGCGGGGCCAGACCCAGACCGCCGAACGCTGGTACCGGGCCGCGATGGACGCCGGCGACGACAACGGCGCCTACAACCTCGCCCTGCTCTGCGTCGAGCAGGGCCGCACCGCTCAGGCCGAGCAGTGGTACCGCCGCGCCGCCTACGCCGGGCACCGGGAGGCGGCCAACGCGCTGGCCGTCCTGCTGCTCCAGGGCGGCGACACGGCCGGGGCCGAGCCCTGGTTCTCCAAGGCCGCGGAGGCGGGCAGCGTCGACGCCGCGTTCAACCTCGGCATCCTGTTCGCCGGGCGGGGCGAGGAGACGGTCGCCCTGCGCTGGTACGAGCGGGCGGCTGCCGCAGGACACACCGAGGCGGCGCTCCAGGTCGGCATCGCGCGGCTGCGCGACGGCGACGAGCAGGAGGCGGAACGGCATCTGCGCTGCGCCGCAGGCGGGGGCAGCGCGGAGGCGGCGTACCGGCTGGCGGCTGTGCTCGACGCGCGTCGGCCGCAGCAGCCCGCGCACGAGCTCGGGGAGATCGTGCACGAGAAGACCGAGTGCGAGGAGTGGTACGAGCGGGCGGCCACGCAGGGGCACCGGCGCGCGCAGGTGCGGGTCGGCATGCTCGCCGCCGCCCGGGGCGACGTGGTGGAGGCGGCGCGGTGGTACCGCACGGCCGCGGAGGCCGGATCGCGCAACGGCGCCTTCAACCTGGGGCTGCTGCTCGCCCGGGAGGGCAGCGAGCCCGAGGCGGCGGTGTGGTGGACGCGTGCGGCCGATGCCGGGCACGGGCGGGCGGCGTTGCGGCTGGCCCTGGTCTACGCGCGTCGCGGAGAGCTGGCGGAGGGGCAGCGGTGGGCGGATCGGGCGGTGTCGCTCGGGCCGGCGGAGGTGGCCGAGCGGGCCGCTCGGTTGCGGGACGCCCTGCGGGAGGAGCTGTCCGCGTGACGGTGCCCCTGGCCTGGGCGGGGTTTGTCGCGCCCGGGCCCCGGGCCGGCGCTCTGTTCCGCGTTCGCCCGGGTGAGGGGTGAGGG
>NZ_JAHHIU010000260.1 GCF_024539815.1 Streptomyces hayashii | reverse complement strand
CCCCCGACGGCCCGCCCCATTTGTGGGCGCTGCCCGTCAGCAGGGACCAGGGCCCCTCCACCGCTCCCCACGCCAGCGACTGGGCCGCGTCCACCAGCAGCGGCGCCCCCGCCTCCCGGCACGCCTCGGCCACCGCCGCCACCGGCTGTTCGGTGCCCACCTCGTGGTTGGCCGACTGCAGAGCGGCCAGCGCGGTGTCCGACCGCAGGGCGTCGACGTACGACTCGACGGCCACCGCCCCCGTCCTGGTCACCGGCACCCGGGTCACCGCGCCGCCCTCCGCCTCGAACGCCTCCGCCGAATGCAGTACCGAGGAGTGTTCGACGGCTGACACGATCAGGTGACGTCCGACCCGCCGCCGTCCGGCCGTCGCGCCCGCGATCCCGGTGTGCACGGCCCGGGTTCCGGAGGAGGTGAAGGTCAGTTCGTCCGGCCGGCAGCCCACCGCCTCGGCCGTCGCCTCGCGCGCCGCGTCCAGCAGCATCCGCGCCCGCCGCCCCTCCCTGTACAGCCGCGCCGGGTCTGCCCACCCCTCGTCGAGGGCGGCCAACAGGGCCTGACGGGCGACGGGATGCAGGGGGGCGGCGGATGCGGCGTCGAAGTAGGACACACGGCAACCGTAGAACGTGCGGAAGCCGTCAGGGGCCCGGGCGGCTCCGAACCGCGGCTCGGCCGCGCCGGGGACGTCGCGCCGCCGTCGCCCCGCGGCCCCCGCACAAGCCGCATTGACGAGCTATTAGGCGTCGGCGGGCGCTCCTCCCACCCCTTCGGGGTGACCCGCGGCGCGTATGCCACCCTCCCCGCGACCCCCCGGAGGGCGTCGGCTAGGGTTTGGTCCGCATAAACATCCAAACCCCTGCCCGACGCAGGGCGGCGACCGACCAGCGAGAAGGCAGGCCGCAGCCAACCGCGCGGGCGAGACTCTCGGGAAGGCGCTACGTGAGTCCCAACGGCTCCGACCGCTCGCCGCGGCGCCCGATGCGGCGGAAGCTGCTGCAGGCAATGACCGCGGGCCTGGTCCTGGCGACCGCCACCGGTTGCACATACAAGGACTTCCCCCGCCTTGGCATGCCCACCCCGGTCACAGAAGAGGCTCCGCGGATCCTCTCCCTGTGGCAGGGATCGTGGGCTGCCGCGCTGGCCACCGGCGTGCTGGTGTGGGGCCTGATCCTGTGGAGTGCTTTCTTCCACCGGCGCAGTCGCACCAAGGTCGAAATCCCTCCGCAGACCCGGTACAACATGCCCATCGAGGCGCTGTACACGGTCGTGCCGATCATCATCGTCTCGGTGCTGTTCTACTTCACCGCCCGCGACGAGTCGAAGCTGCTGAGCCTCGACAAGAAGCCCGACGTCACGGTCAACGTGGTCGGCTTCCAGTGGAGCTGGTGCTTCAACTACATCGAGAAGGTCGACGGTTCCAACGGGGACGCGAAGACCGACGCGAACCTGGCCGCGATTCCGGACCGGTTCAAGAAGGACTTCCCGTCCGACGCGGGCGGCGTCTACACCTGTGGCACCCCCGGTGAACGCAACCCGGACACCAAGAACCCGGGCCCGACCCTCTGGCTCCCCAAGGGCAAGACGGTCCGCTTCGTCCTCACCTCGCGTGACGTCATCCACTCCTTCTGGGTGGTGCCGTTCCTGATGAAGCAGGACGTCATCCCGGGCCACACCAACTCCTTCCAGGTGACCCCCAACCACGAGGGCACCTTCCTGGGCAAGTGCGCCGAACTGTGCGGCGTCGACCACTCCCGGATGCTCTTCAACGTGAAGGTCGTCTCTCCGGAGCGCTACGAGCAGCACCTGAAGGACCTCGCCAAGAACGGGCAGACCGGTTATGTTCCGGCCGGCATCGAGCAAACGAGCCCCGAGAAGAACCGGGAGTCGAACGTCCTGTGAGCATCCTCAACGAACCCCAGGGTGCCTCCGCAGCTGAGGACTCGTACGAGAACGAGCTGCCGGTCAGGCGCAAGCAGCCCGGCAACGTCGTGGTGAAGTGGCTGACGACCACCGACCACAAGACCATCGGTACGTTGTACCTGGTCACGTCGTTCGCGTTCTTCTGCATCGGCGGCGTCATGGCGCTCCTCATGCGCGCCGAGCTGGCCCGTCCGGGCCTGCAGATCATGTCGAACGAGCAGTTCAACCAGGCGTTCACGATGCACGGCACGATCATGCTGCTGATGTTCGCGACGCCGCTGTTCGCCGGCTTCACGAACTGGATCATGCCGCTGCAGATCGGCGCGCCCGACGTGGCGTTCCCGCGGCTGAACATGTTCGCCTACTGGCTCTACCTGTTCGGCTCGACCATCGCGGTGGGCGGCTTCCTCACCCCGCAGGGCGCGGCCGACTTCGGCTGGTTCGCCTACAGCCCGCTGTCGGACGCGGTCCGTTCCCCGGGCATCGGCGCCGACCTGTGGATCATGGGTCTGGCCTTCTCCGGCTTCGGCACCATCCTCGGCGCGGTCAACTTCATCACCACGATCATCTGCATGCGCGCTCCCGGCATGACGATGTTCCGCATGCCGATCTTCGTGTGGAACGTGCTGCTGACGGCCGTCCTGGTCCTGCTGGCCTTCCCCGTCCTCGCCGCCGCGCTGTTCGCGCTGGAGGCGGATCGGAAATTCGGGGCGCATGTCTTCGATGCCGCGAACGGCGGGGCGTTGCTGTGGCAACACCTCTTCTGGTTCTTCGGCCATCCAGAGGTGTACATCATCGCCCTGCCGTTCTTCGGCATCATCTCCGAGGTCATCCCGGTCTTCTCCCGCAAGCCGATGTTCGGCTACATGGGCCTGGTCGCCGCGACGATCTCGATCGCCGGTCTCTCCGTGACGGTGTGGGCGCACCACATGTACGTCACCGGAGGCGTGCTGCTGCCGTTCTTCTCCTTCATGACGTTCCTCATCGCCGTTCCCACCGGCGTGAAGTTCTTCAACTGGATCGGCACGATGTGGAAGGGCTCCCTGTCCTTCGAGACGCCGATGCTGTGGGCGACGGGCTTCCTGATCACCTTCACCTTCGGCGGTCTGACCGGCGTCATCCTGGCCTCGCCGCCGATGGACTTCCATGTGTCCGACTCGTACTTCGTGGTGGCGCACTTCCACTACGTCGTCTTCGGCACGGTCGTCTTCGCGATGTTCTCCGGCTTCCACTTCTGGTGGCCGAAGATGACGGGCAAGATGCTCGACGAGCGCCTCGGCAAGATCACCTTCTGGACGCTGTTCATCGGCTTCCACGGCACCTTCCTGGTCCAGCACTGGCTGGGCGCCGAGGGCATGCCGCGCCGTTACGCGGACTACCTGGCCGCGGACGGGTTCACCGCCCTGAACACGATCTCGACGATCAGCTCGTTCGTCCTCGGCCTGTCCGTCCTGCCGTTCTTCTACAACGTGTGGAAGACCGCCAAGTACGGCAAGCCGGTCGGCGTCGACGACCCGTGGGGCTACGGCCGCTCCCTGGAGTGGGCCACCTCCTGCCCGCCGCCGCGCCACAACTTCATCACCCTGCCGCGGATCCGCAGTGAATCCCCGGCGTTCGACCTGCACCACCCGGAGATCGCCGCGCTCGAACAGCTGGAGCACAGCGGCCACGGCGCCAGCGCCATCGCGGGCAGCAAGGAGGCCGGCAAGTGAAGATCCAGGGCAAGATGTTCGTCTGGCTGAGCGTCTTCGTCCTCGCCATGGCGGTCGTCTATGGCGTGTGGTCGAAGGAGCCGGCCGGTACCACGGCCCTCTTCCTGGCCTTCGGCCTGTGCATCATGATCGGCTTCTACCTGGGCTTCACCGCCCGGCGGGTCGACGCGGGCGCACAGGACAACAAGGAGGCGGACGTCGCGGACGACGCCGGCGAGGTGGGCTTCTTCAGCCCGCACAGCTGGCAGCCGCTGTCGCTCGCCATCGGCGGCGCCATGGCCTTCCTCGGTGTCGCGGTCGGCTGGTGGCTGCTCTACTTCTCCGCCCCGCTGATCATGATCGGCCTGTGGGGCTGGGTCTTCGAGTACTACCGCGGTGAGAACCGCACCCAGTAGCACGCGTGACCTGCGGCGAGAGCCCGGACACTCCGTCAGGAGGGTCCGGGCTCACGCTTTTGCCGTAGCGGGGGTCCTCCGTCCGTGTCACTCAGCGCGCCGCCGCCGACCCGGCTCCCTAGCGTGAAGCCATGAGCCACCAACCCCGCCCTCGCACCGTCGTCGGCTGCACCCTGCTGGTGATCGCCCTGGGCGCGGTCGCAAGCGCCTGCGGCTCGGACGACGACCCGCTCTCCGCGCGCCCCTACGACGCGACGGACCAGATCTCGTTCAACGCCCCCGACGGCGACGGCGAGAAGGCCGACCCGGACAAGCCCCTGCAGGTCACCGCGGAGGACGACGACCGCATCACGGACGTCACCGCCGTGGACGGCACAGGCCGCTACCTCGCGGGCGAACTCGCCGCCGACGGCAGTCGCTGGCACAGCACCGAGCCGCTGGCCGCAGGCGCCCACTACACCGTCCGCGTGAGCACCGAGGACGAGGACGGCGCGCCCGGCCGCCGTGTCCTCGCCTTCGACACCGGCAAGCCCACCACCAAGAAGCGGCTGGCGGTCGTGTTCGGCCCCGACGCCGGGGAGTACGGCGTCGGCCAGCCCGTCGTCGCCAAACTGGACCAGCCCGTCAAGGACCCCGCCCAGCGGGCCGTCGTCGAACGCGGCCTCAAGGTCACCTCGTCGCCGTCCGTGCAGGGCGCCTGGTACTGGGTGGACGACAAGGAACTCCACTACCGCCCCAAGGACTACTGGCCCGCCCACGCCACCGTCCGCGTGCGCAGCAACCTCGACGGCATCAAGATCAGCGACCGGCTGTGGGGAGGCCCGGCCAAGGAGCTGAAACTCACCATCGGGGACCGGGTCATCGCCGTGACGGACGCCGCGGCGCACTCCCTGTCGGTGTTCAAGAACAACGAGGAGATCCAGAAGATCCCCGTCACCACCGGCAAGCCCGGCTTCGAGACCCGCAACGGCGTCAAGGTCGTCCTGGGCAAGGAGTACTTCGTACGGATGCGCGGAACCACCGTGGGCATCGCGGAGGGCTCCTCCGACTCCTACGACCTGCCGGTCTACTACGCCACCCGCGTCACCTGGAGCGGCGAGTACGTCCACGCCGCCCCCTGGTCCGTGGGCTCCCAGGGCTACGAGAACGTCAGCCACGGCTGCACGGGCATGAGCACGTCCAACGCCGAGTGGTTCTTCGACCACATCCGTCAGGGCGACGTCGTCCAGGTCGTCAACAGCAACGGCGACACCATGGAGACCTTCGGCAACGGCTTCGGCGACTGGAACCTGGACTGGAAGAAGTGGACCACGGGCAGCGCGCTGACCGGCGCCAAGCAGGAGACGGACCAGGAGACGGCGCGACTGAGCCCGGCGGCCGTGTAGGCGCCGTCGGGGGTGCGGGGCCGGCCGTGCGGGGCACGGCTCCGCGGCGGGCGCGACGGACGGCCCCGGACCCGTGTCCGCGGGCACCGACGCGCCCCGCCCCGGGCACGCCCTACGCGCTCTGCTGGAGCCTCTTCGTCCGCAGCAGGGACGCCAGGGCCCCCGCGAACTCCACCGGCTCCACAGGCAGCGTCACAGCCGCGTCGGCCCGGCTCCAGGTGGCGAGCCACGCGTCCTGGGGCCGCCCGATCAGCAGCAGCACGGGCGGGCACTGGAACACCTCGTCCTTGAGCTGGCGGCACAGCCCCATGCCGCCCATGGGCGCGGCCTCCCCGTCGAGGACGACGACGTCGATGCCGCCCCGGTCCAGCTCCCGCTGCACCGCCGCAGGCGTCGCGCACTCCAGGAACTCCACCACAGGGACGTCCGGCGCGGGCCTGCGGCCGGTCGCGAGCCGTACCTGCTCCCGCGTGTTGGAGTCGTCGCTGTAGACCAGCACCGTGGCGGTCGCCTGCATGCTTCCTCCGTGACATCAGTGTCGTACGGACAGAACCGATGTCGCGGATGCTACTCCCTCGCCCACCTCGTCAACACCGCTTGGAACACGGCTTCGATGGGCCATCCGGGCAGTACACACAGTGCGAACACTCCGAACGGCACCCCCCGGAGTGAGGGCGGGATAAGGGACCGACATAATGTCGGTCGTGGCGACAGCAACGACAGTAGACACCGGGCACGCGCACCCGTCGGTCAATCGACCGAACCTCACCAGCGTCGGAACCATCATCTGGCTGAGTTCCGAGCTGATGTTCTTCGCGGCCCTCTTCGCGATGTACTTCACCCTGCGATCGGTGACGGGTCCTGATCACTGGAAGGAGATGGCCGAGGCCCTGAACCTCCCGTTCTCGGCCACCAACACCACGATCCTGGTGCTCTCCTCGCTCACCTGCCAGCTCGGCGTCTTCGCTGCCGAGCGCGGTGACGTGAAGAAGCTGCGGATGTGGTTCATCGTCACCTTCATCATGGGTGCGATCTTCATCGGCGGTCAGATCTACGAGTACACGGAGCTGGTGAAGAAGGACGGGCTCTCGCTCTCCTCCGACCCGTACGGCTCGGTGTTCTACCTGACCACCGGCTTCCACGGCATGCACGTGACGGGCGGCCTGATCGCCTTCCTGTTCGTCCTCGGGCGCACCTACGCGGCCAAGAGGTTCACCCACGAGCAGGCGACCGCGGCCATCGTCGTGTCCTACTACTGGCACTTCGTCGATGTCGTCTGGATCGGCCTCTTCGCCACGATCTACCTGATCAAGTAGCCGGGGCCCGCTCCCGCACCTCCACAAGCATCGACGCAGAAGATCCTGACACCGGGGTAATCCGTGAAAAAGCTCTCCGCACGACGACGCCATCCGCTGGCGGCGCTCGTCGTCCTACTCCTCGCGCTGGCATGCACAGGGGGGCTGTACGCCGCGTTCGCGCCCGCGAGCAAGGCGCAGGCAGACGACAGCGCCCAGTCCCTCACGATCGACGAGGGCAAGAAGCTCTACGCCGTCGGCTGCGCCAGCTGCCACGGCACCGGCGGTCAGGGCAGCTCCGACGGTCCGAGCCTGGTCGGCGTGGGCGCCGCGGCCGTCGACTTCCAGGTCGGCACCGGCCGCATGCCGGCGGCGACCTCCCAGGGCCCGCAGGTGGTGAAGAAGAAGAACATCTACACGCAGGCCGAGATCGACCAGCTCGCCGCGTACATCTCCTCGCTCGGCTCCGGCCCGGCCGTTCCCACCAAGGCCGAATACGGCCCGGAGGGCGCGGACATCGCCAAGGGCGGCGAACTGTTCCGCACCAACTGCGCGCAGTGCCACAACTTCACCGGCAAGGGCGGCGCCCTCACCAAGGGCAAGTTCGCTCCCACCCTTGAGGACGTGGACCCCAAGCACCTCTACGAGGCCATGCAGACCGGCCCGCAGAACATGCCCTCCTTCCCCGACACCACCCTGTCGGAGCAGAACAAGAAGGACATCATCGCGTACCTGCACGCGGTCAACAGCAGCGACACCGACAACCCCGGTGGTCTGGAGCTGGGCGGTCTCGGGCCGGTCAGCGAGGGCCTGTTCGCCTGGATCTTCGGTCTCGGCGCACTGATCGCGGTCGCCGTCTGGGTCGCCGCTCGGACCGCAAAGGCCAAGAAGTCATGAGTAGCCAAGACATTCCAGAAGAGAACCTGCCTGCCGAGCAGTCCGCAGGACACCACGAGCACGCACACGGCGCGGTAGGCGTCGCGGACGAGAAGAACCCGTTCGCGGACCCCGGCCTGCCGCCTCACGAGCACCGCGTACAGGACATCGACGAGCGGGCCGCCAAGCGGTCCGAGCGTGCGGTCGCCTTCCTGTTCACGCTGTCGATGCTGGCCACGGTCGGCTTCATCGTCTCGTACGTGGCGATCCCCGCCGACAAGTCGATCTTCGTGTTCCCGATCGGCCACCTCAGCGCGCTGAACTTCGCGCTGGGTCTGACCCTGGGCACGGCGCTGTTCACCATCGGCGCCGGCGCGGTCCACTGGGCCCGCACCCTGATGTCGGACGTCGAGGTCGCCGACGAGCGGCATCCGATCGCGGCGAGCCCCGAGGTCCGTGCGAAGGTCCACGCGGACTTCCGCGAGGGCGCCAAGGAGTCCGCGCTCGGCCGCCGCAAGCTGATCCGCAACACGCTGTTCGGCGCGGTCGCCCTGGTGCCGCTGTCCGGCGTCATGCTGCTGCGCGACCTCGGCCCGCTGCCCGAGGACAAGCTGCGGCACACGCTGTGGGCCAAGGGCAAGCTGCTCGTCAACATGAACACGAACGAGCCGCTGCGTCCGTCGGACGTGGCCGTCGGTTCTCTCACCTTCGCCAAGCCCGAGGGCCTGGAGGAGCACGACGAGGACTTCCAGAACGAGATCGCCAAGGCGGCCCTGATGATCGTCCGGCTCCAGCCGGACAACATCAAGGACAAGCGCGAGCTCGAATGGTCGCACGAGGGCATCGTGGCGTACTCGAAGATCTGCACCCACGTCGGTTGCCCGATCTCCCTGTACGAGCAGCAGACGCACCACGTGCTGTGCCCCTGCCACCAGTCCACCTTCGACCTCTCCGACGGTGCCCGAGTGATCTTCGGCCCCGCCGGTCACGCCCTGCCGCAGCTGCGCATCGGCGTGAGCGACGAGGGCTACCTTCAGGCGCTCGGCGACTTCGAAGAGCCCGTCGGTCCTGCCTTCTGGGAGCGCGGATGAGCACGACAGAGAACCACGACAGCGCCGTGACCCGCGAACGCGGGAAGGCGCCGGCCGGCGAGCGCATCGCCGACTGGGCCGACGGCCGGCTGGGGATCTACTCCCTCGCCAAGTCCAACATGCGCAAGATCTTCCCCGACCACTGGTCGTTCATGTTGGGCGAAGTGTGCATGTACAGCTTCATCATCATCATCCTGACGGGTGTGTATCTGACGCTGTTCTTCCACCCGTCGATGACCGAGGTGGAGTACCACGGCAGCTACGTCCCGCTCCAGGGACAGCTGATGTCCGAGGCGTTCAGCTCGACCCTGCACATCTCCTTCGACGTGCGCGGCGGTCTGCTCATCCGGCAGATCCACCACTGGGCGGCGCTGATCTTCCTCGCCGGCATGTTCGTGCACATGATGCGCGTGTTCTTCACGGGTGCGTTCCGCAAGCCGCGTGAGGTCAACTGGCTGTTCGGCTTCCTGCTGTTCGTCCTGGGCATGTTCACCGGCTTCACCGGTTACTCGCTCCCGGACGACCTGCTCTCCGGCACCGGTGTGCGCTTCACGCAGGGCGCGATCCTGTCGATGCCCATCGTCGGCACGTACATCTCGATGTTCCTGTTCGGCGGCGAGTTCCCCGGTCACGACTTCGTGGCGCGGTTCTACTCGATCCACATCCTGCTGCTGCCGGGCATCATGCTGGGCCTGATGGTGGGCCACCTGATCCTGGTCTTCTACCACAAGCACACGCAGTTCGCGGGCCCCGGCAAGAGCAACAAGAACGTCGTGGGCATGCCGCTGCTGCCGGTGTACATGGCCAAGGCCGGAGGCTTCTTCTTCCTGGTCTTCGGCGTGATCGCGGCCATCGCGGCCGTGGCGCAGATCAACCCGATCTGGGCCATGGGCCCCTACCGTCCGGACCAGGTGTCGACCGGCGCCCAGCCCGACTGGTACATGGGCTTCGCCGAGGGTCTGATCCGCTTCATGCCGGGCTGGGAGATCAACCTCTGGGGCCACACGCTGGTCCTGGGCGTGTTCATCCCGCTGGTCCTGTTCGGCGTGGTCCTCGCGGCGCTGGCGCTCTACCCCTTCATCGAGGCGTGGATCACCGGCGACAAGCGCGAGCACCACATCCTGGACCGTCCGCGCAACGCGCCGACCCGTACGGCGCTGGGCGTCGCCTGGGTCACGATGTACATGATCACGCTGGTCGGCGGTGGCAACGACCTGTGGGCCACCCACTTCCACCTGTCGATCAACTCGATCACCTGGTTCGTCCGGATCTTCTTCTTCGTCGGACCGGTCCTCGCGTACATCGCCACCAAGCGGATCTGCCTCGGCCTCCAGCGGCGCGACAAGGACAAGGTGCTGCACGGTCGCGAGACCGGCACCATCAAGCGCCTGCCGCACGGTGAGTTCATCGAGATCCACGAGCCGCTCAGCCAGGAGCAGCTGCACACCCTCACCGCTCACGAGCAGTACGAGCCGGCCGCCATCGGCGCCACCGTCGACGACAACGGCGTCGAGCGCAAGGTCACGGGCAAGGAGAAGCTCCGCGCCAAGATCAGCGGAGCGTACTTCGGCGAGGACCAGCAGATCCCGAAGCCCACTGTCGAGGAGTACAAGGAGATCACGAGCGGCCACGGCCACCACTGATCGCTGAGGCGTCGCCACGCCACAGGAAAGGGCCCCGTCCGGTCTTCGGACGGGGCCCTTTGCCGTCCCCGCGGCTGGATAGGGTGGGGTTCACCTGGTTGCAGGGCTCGCGGCCCGGGGCCCGAGGCCGCGACGCACGACGACTCAGACACATGACTCACGACGACACACGCAGGAGCGGCTATGAGCGCTGTGACCCCCGCTGGAGGCGACACCGCGGCGGGCCGTTCCTGGCCCGAGGTGCTGAACGGTCTGCTGTACGGCCGTGACCAGGACGCGGACGCCACGTTCTGGGCGCTGGACCGGATCATGCGCGGGGAGGCGACCGACGCGCAGATCGCCGGGTTCGTGGTGGCCCTGCGGGCCAAGGGCGAGACCGTCGCGGAGATCAACGGGCTGGTCCGGGCGATGTACGAGCACGCCAACCTGATCGAGGTGCCGGGGCCGACCGTCGACATCGTCGGCACGGGCGGCGACGGCGCGAAGACCGTCAACATCTCCACGATGTCGGCGATCGTCGTCGCCGGCGCGGGCGCCACGGTCGTCAAGCACGGGAACCGGGCCGCGTCCTCCGCGTCCGGCGCCTCGGACGTCCTGGAGAAGCTCGGCGTCAACCTGGAGCTGACCCCGAAGCGGGTGGCGGAGGTCGCCCAGGAGGCCGGGATCACCTTCTGCTTCGCGATCAAGTTCCATCCGGCACTGCGTCATGTAGGCGCGGCGCGCGGCCAGTTGGGCATCCGCACGGTGTTCAACGTGCTCGGCCCGCTGACCAACCCGGCCAAGGTGGCGGCTCAGGCGGTCGGGGTCGCCGATCCCCGCATGGCGCCGGTCGTCGCCGGCGTCTTCGCCGAGCGCGGCAACTCGTCCCTGGTCTTCCGGGGCGACGACGGCCTCGACGAGCTGACCACCACGGCCACCTCCCGCGTGTGGGTCGTGCGCGACGGCAAGGTCGTCGAGGAGAGCTTCGACCCGCGGGACGTCGGCCTCGAACTCGTCCCGGTGGAGGCCCTGCGCGGCGGCGACCCGTCGTACAACGCGGAGGTCGCCCGCCGTCTGCTGGAGGGCGAGAGGGGCCCGGTGCGCGAGGCCGTCCTGCTGAACGCGGCGGCGGCCCTGGTGGCCCTCGAACCGGGCGCCGGACCGCTGGCCGGGCAGTTGCGGGCCGGCATGGACCGGGCGGCCGAGTCGATCGACTCCGGTGCGGCCAAGCGTGCGCTGGAGCGCTGGGTGGCGGCCAGCAACGCGTGACGCCCCGACGGCGGTCGTCCCGCGATCCGGACACGGGTTGCGGGACGACGATCACCTGACGTAGTTTCCTGTATCAGGTCATGAGTGACAGTCATGAGGCCCCGGCCGACTGTCCGGCAACCCTCCGTCCGTGGCGGGGTGCCCCGGGTGAAGACCAGGTCGTGGACAGCAAGGTCCACGGCAAGCGCGGACCCCTCGCGAAACCAGGGGTCCTGGGTCGTTCGAGGGAGTCTCTCGTGAGCAAGCGAATGCGATAGGGCGCAGAGCCCCGCTTCCGCATCCCCTTTCACCTTCCTCCGTGCCGGAGCCATGTCCGCCCGCACGGTGGCTTCGTTCTGCCTCTCACGGGAGTTCGCCATGTCTGTCTCCACCCTTGCCGCCGCCCGTACCCTTTGTGCCCCGCTGCCCGTTCTGGGGCGTGATGTCACCGTCCCGCTCGTGACCGGCGGCGAGGTCGCCTACGCGGCCCTCGACTACGCGGCCAGCGCCCCCGCCCTTCAGCGCGTCTGGGACGACGTGGCGGCCTACGCCCCCTACTACGGCAGCGTCCACCGCGGCGCCGGCTACCTCTCGCAGCTCTCCACGGACCTCTTCGAGAACGCCCGCCGGACGGTGACCGAGTTCCTGGACTGCCGCCCCGACGACCAGCTGATCTTCACCCGCTCGACGACCGACTCCCTCAACCTGCTCGCCGCCGCGCTCCCCGCCGGCTGCGAGGTCTTCGTCTTCGAGACCGAGCACCACGCCTCGCTGCTGCCCTGGAAGGACGCCCGGGTCACCTACCTCGACGCCCCGCGCAGCCCGCGCCGGGCCGTCGAGACGCTGGAGCGGGCCCTCGCCGGGCGCGACCCGCACGGCCCGGCCCTGGTCTGCGTCACGGGTGCGTCGAACGTCACCGGCGAGCTGTGGCCGGTGCGCGAGCTGGCGGCGGCGGCGCACGCCCACGGCGCCCGGATCGTCCTGGACGCGGCCCAGCTGGCCCCCCACCACCCGGTGTCGGTCCGCGACCTCGACGTGGACTGGGTCGCCTTCTCCGGCCACAAGCTGTACGCGCCCTTCGGCTGCGGCGTCCTGGCCGGCCGCGCCGACTGGCTGGCCGAGGCCGACCCCTACCTCGCGGGCGGCGGCGCCAGCCGCAAGGTCGCCCGGCGCGAGGACGGGGGAGTGGACGTGGAGTGGCACGAGAGCGCCGCCCGCCACGAGGCCGGCTCCCCGAACGTGATCGGCGCCTACTCCATCGCCTCGGCCTGCAAGGCGTTGACGGAGGCGGGCTTCGACGAACTGGTCGCCCGTGAGGAGCATCTGATCGCGAAGGTGCGGGCGGGGCTGGCCGACGTCCCCGAGGTGCGGATCCTGTCCCTCTTCGGCGACGACGCCCCCCGCGTCGGCGTGATCTCCTTCGTCGTCGAGGGCTGGAACAGCTCGCACTTCGCGGCCGCCCTCTCCGCCGAGTACGGCATCGGCGTCCGCGACGGCCTCTTCTGCGCCCACCCTCTGGTCCGCACCCTCCTGGGCAGCGACCCGCAGACCCAGGGCGAGTGCGGCGCGCCCGAGGCGGCCCCGGGGCAGAAGTCCCTCAACGCCATCCGGGTGAGCTTCGGCGCGGGCACGCCCGACGAGCACGTCGACCGCTTCGTGACGGCGGTGCGCGAACTGGTCGCCCAGGGCGCGAAGTGGCAGTACCACACGGAGAACGGCCGCTGCGTCCCGTCGGTGAACTGACCCCCGGCCCCTGAGCCAGGCCCCCGGGGGACGCTCCTGGGGGCCGCGGGGAACGGCGCGCCCGGCCGGTACGGCCCCGCGGTCGCGCACGTTCGGCTGAGCCGGGTGCGGGGGCGCCACGCCCAGGCGACCGCTTCACCTACGTGGGGCCGACCTCCGCGGGACGCGCGGAGCGCTTCGTCAGGAGTCCAGGCCGATGGCGAACGCCGCTTCCAGGTCGTGCTGCGAGTAGGTGCGGAACGCCACGTGGGTGTCCGTGCCCTCGACTCCGGGGATCTTGCTGATGCTCCCGGGGATGACCTCGGCGAGGTCCTCGTGCTGCTTCACCCGGACCATCGCGATGAGGTCGTACGTCCCCGTCACGGAGAAGACCTCGCTGACGCTGTCCAGCGAGGCGATCCGCTCGGCGATCTCGGGGATCCGGTCCACGCTGGTCTTGATGAGGACGATCGCGGTGATCACGGCTGGTTCTCTCCCTCGGGGGCCGGAGCTGGGGCGGCCTTCACTCTAGTCGCCCGCCCGTCTCCCCCCGCCGCCCTTCCGGGGCCGCTCCCGGGGGCCCTCCGCTCGCCGAAGCGGGCCCACGCGTAGAGGAGCCCCAGGCCGAAGCCGACCAGGTGCGCCAGATACGCCACCCCCGGGCCCTGGGAGGCCCGCCCC
>NZ_JAHHIU010000259.1 GCF_024539815.1 Streptomyces hayashii | reverse complement strand
GAGGAGGGGTGGGCGCGAGGAGGGTGTGGAGGTGGGGCGTACGGCGTGAGGCGTGAGGCGCGGGGAAAGCTATTACGGAAAGTTACGAAGATTGCGGACTCGGTAAACGGTTACGCACGGAAACCGGCTTCGAACGTGGGTTACGCGCAGATCGTGGGCCGGATAGCGGTTACGTAGAGTAAATGCGCTTGAAGCGATTACCCGGAGCAGGCGGTCCGCTGTGCTTCCTGCCACTCGCACACCGGGCAGAGGGTGATCCCCTTGTGCGACTCCGGGTATTCGGTGGGTTTCCTGCACAGAACGCACTCCGCATACGGCGGCCCAACAGCCTTGGGCGGAGTCGTCGCGTCGAGCAGGGAGTAATCCCGGTCGGCATCGTCAGTCATGCCTTCAGCGTACGAAAGCGGCTCCGCCCATGAGGTCGGCGTATGAGGTCCGTCCAGGGAATCGGGCTGTGCGAGATCGGGCTGTGCGAGGTGGGCGAACGCATCGCACGGCTCAGCGTCGCGCGTCCGCCGTACCGATCAGTTCTGACACCTTCACGAACCGGTAACCCTGGCGGCGCAGCTCCGGCACGACGGTGCGCACGACCTGCTCCGTCGTCGGGGCTGCGCTACGGGTGCAGTGCATGACGACCACCGAGCCCGGCTTCACACCCTGCAGGACCTGTTGCGCCACAGCGTTGGCGTTTGTTGCGAAAGCGTCTCCACTCACCACGTCCCACTGGACGGCGGTCACGCCTGTGCCGCTCACCGCACGCAGCGCCCGCCGGTCAAAGCAGCCGCCGGGGAAACGGAAGTACGGCATCGCGTCCGGCACGCCGGCCTTGCGAAACGCGGCGTATGCCCGTTCCACGTCCGCCCGCATCCGGTCCTCGGGGACGGTCGGCAGGCCGTAGCAGTCGTCAGTGAAGGCGTAATGGCTGTAGGAGTGGTTCGCGATCTCGAACAGAGCGTCGCGGCCGATGGAGCGGGCCTGGTCCGGATATTCCTCCGCCCAGCGCCCGGTCATGAACACGGTGGCCGGCACCTTCAGAGTCCGCAGCGCAGTGATCAGCCCGGGGTTGTCGAAGTGCTCGCCCGCCGCCGCTCGGCCACCCTGGTCAGCGGTCATGTCGGCGTCGAAAGTGAGGGCGACCGTCTTGCCGGGGGCATGGGGCGCGTTGCGGAAGACAGGGGTGAGGCCGGCCGGTCCGGGGGCAAGAGTCGGGGGCCGGGAAGGAGCGGTCGAGGCGAGGGAAGGGGGCGTGGGCGAGTGACTCGGGGTGGCGGAACCAGAGGTCGAGGCTGTCGGGGGTTGAGCCCGGGGTTGCTGAGGGGTGCCGCAGGCGGCGAGGGCTCCAAGAGCGGTGCCGAGGGCGCAGAGGGCGGCCAAGCGGCGACTTACGGGAGTGATCACTGTATGAAGATATGAGGAATGCGCTGGCATCCGTGTTGATATAGGGCCGTGCCTCGGGGAGTGTCACCCGCCCGGCCGCCCACCTGTCAGGCCGCCCACCTGCCCGGCCGCCCGGCTGGGTGCGCGGCACTGCCGACAGGCCGAAATGCCGGAGGCATGGCTACGGCCCACGAACCCCCTCGGTGACGTCGGGGTGCGCCAGACGCGTTCAGCGCGCTTGGCGCAACCCCGACGTGGTGCGGACACCGGCCCTCGACTGCCTCAACCCGCCGCAGAAATAGGCACCCTGACGGCACGTCAATCAGATCGACCGGGCGGGCGGTTGCAGGGGCAACGGGGCTGGGCCCTGCACGGTGCGGCGCTCCCACGCGGCCCACCTGGTCCGCGCCGCCGAGCGGGCTAACGCCGCCAGGGCCCCGTCACCGCGAACGTCGTCCCAGGGGTGTAGCAGTTGACGTACATCGTCTCGCCGTCCGGGGAGAAGGTGACGCCCGCGAACTCACCCCACTCGGGGGCTTCAGGCGTTCCGATGTTCTGGCGGCCCCGCGCCATGGCGTACACCTTGCCGGTCCGGGTCACGCCGAAGACGTGCTGGGCACCGTTGCCGTCCTCGCACACCATCAGGCCGCCGCTCGGGGCGAGGCAAATGTTGTCGGGAGACTCGCCAGGGAGTTGCACGTCTGTGTCCGGGCCGAAGACGACGACGAGTGTGAGTCGACGGCGCTGCGGGTCGTAACGCCAGATCTGACCGAAGTGATCGGCTGCCGATCCGTCCGAACCGCGTGCGAACGAGGAAACGAAATACACGCACTGCCCACCCCAGTAACAACCCTCCAGTTTCTGGGCGTGCGTGATGCCTTTGGGACCGAAGTCCTGCAGACGGACCGGGGTTTCTGCGGCAAGCGGATCCGGAACGTCCACCCACTCGATGCCGTCGAAGGAGGCGCCGATGGTCTGGATGGAGGACAGATCCGCCACGCCGGGGACGCGCATCGCCTGCAGTCGACCACCTGCGCGGAGAGAGCCCACCCCGCCCAGCGGTTTCTCCGGGAGGAAGCGGTAGAACAGGCCGAACGGCTTGAGAAACGCGTCCTCCGTTTCGTAAACGATTCCACTGTGGGGATCGACAGCGATCGCCTCGTGCTGGAAACGGCCCATGGCGGTCAACGGGACCGCCCCGGTGCGGCGCGGGTCGGACGGGTCGACCTCGAAGATGAAACCGTGATCCTTTGCGTAACCGTTTGTTCCTGCCCTGTCCTCGGTCTCCTCGCAGGTCAGCCAGGTGTGCCAGGGAGTGGGGCCGCCCGCGCAGTTGACGGCCGTGCCGGCGATGGCGACCCGCTCGGAGAGCACCCTGTTCCGGGAGTCCAGGGTGAAGACCGTGCAGCCGCCCTTACCGGCCGGGTCGTAGGTCAGACCCTCGACCGTGGGAACAGGGTGGGCGACGGTGGGGCGGTTCTCGTGGTTGCGCACCAGGTGGACCCGACCGCCGTGAGCGGGCAGCGCTGTCATGCCGTCATGATTCGACGGCACCAAGCCCTCACCGGAGCGCAGAGGGTCGCCCTCGCGGGACAGCACCCGGTAGCGGAAGCCCTTGGGGAGGTCGAGCAGGCCGTTCGGGTCGGGCACGAGGGGGCTGTAGCCTTCGTGGCCGAGGCCCTGCGCGGAAGCGGTGCCCGCGAAGAGGTCGGAGAGAGCGCCGGTGAACGCGATGCCCACTCCCACCCCCAGGGCACCGCTTCCGGCGAGGATCTGACGTCGTGTCGCAGACATGAGAAAACCTTCCTGCTGGCGGACAGGAACTGTGATCCTGCTGTGTCTATCACCCGGAGTGCGTCCCGGGAACCACGCCCGTAGCACGTGTCACTAGGTCACAACCATCGGCTGAGCGGGGCCGAGGACGCGGCGAGGCAGGGGATGCGGTAAGGCACGGGGATGGGGTGAGGCGCGGGATGCGGCGGGGCAGGGTGGAAGCGATGGAGGTGGTGGAGACGGCAAAGGAAGGGGGACGCGAGGATTGGAACTGGAGTCGAGTGCTGCGGACGCAGTTGCGTAAGCGGTGTCTGTCTATGCCTTATCTGACGGTTGTCGCGGAAGCGGTTGAGGCGATTGCCGAGACCCGTCCGGCGACTGTTGCGTAAACGGTTTCTGCTGCCCTCCGCCAACCGTTGCGATACCGGTTGCTGCAACTTCTCCGCAAGCTGGTGAGAGATCGGTTACTGACCCCCTCCAGCGACTCATGCGAAACCGCTTCCTGCGCCCTCTCCAGAAACTCAAGCGTCAGCGCTTGCTGTATCAGCCTGTATCAGCACCCCTACGGACCGTCGCTCCGTGATCGGCACCCGGTGCTTGCTGCATCGGCACCGCTTACAGGCCCTCTCTCTGCGATCGGCGATCGGTGCCTGCCGTAACGGCGCCGCTTACGCCCTCGTTCGGTGCTCGGTGCTCGGTGCTCGGTGCTCGGTGCTCGGTGCTCGGTGCTCGGTGCTCGGTGCTCGGTGCTTGCTGCTCTCGGTGCCCTACCGGCCCCACTCCACGGCCGGTCCCGGCGTCACCCCGGCTGCTGTCGCGACAGCGATTCCTCCACCAGTTCCTCCATCAGCCCCGACGGCTCTTGCTGCATCGCTTGTGCCTGCTGTGCTGCGCGGGCTTGTTGGTTCGTTTGTGCCGCCCGTTCCTGCTGCACCGGCTGGGCTTCTTGGTTCGGTTGTGCCGCCTGTTCTCGCTGCACCGCCTGAACCTGCTGCGCCGGTTGGCCTGGTTGCCCCGGCTGCCCAGCTTGCACCTGCTGCATGGGTTCCACGGGTTGCATGGGCTCTACGGGTTCCACTGGCTGCACGGGCTGCATTGGTTGCACGGGTTGCACGGGTTGCACGGGTTGCACGGGCTGTGCCGGTTGTTGGGCCTTCTCCAGGAATCGCAGGAGTTCCACCGGGAACGGCAGGACGAGGGTGGAGTTCTTCTCCGCGGCGACCGCCACCACCGTCTGCAGCAGGCGCAACTGCAGTGCGGCCGGTTGCTCGGACATCTCCTTGGCTGCTTCGGCGAGTTTCTTGGATGCCTGGAGTTCGGCGTCCGCGTTGATGATCCGGGCCCGCCGCTCCCGGTCGGCCTCGGCCTGGCGGGCCATCGAACGCTTCATGGTGTCGGGCAGGGACACGTCCTTGATCTCGACGCGGTCGATCTGCACGCCCCAGCCGACGGCGGGGCTGTCGATCATCAGCTCCAGGCCTTCGTTGAGCTTCTCCCGGTTCGACAGCAAATCGTCCAGCTCGCTCTTGCCGATGATGGAGCGCAGGGAGGTCTGGGCCATTTGCGAGACGGCGAAACGGTAGTCCTCGACGTTGATGATCGCGGCCGCAGCGTCCACCACCCGGAAGTACACGACGGCGTCGACCCGCACGGTCACGTTGTCGCGGGTGATGCCTTCCTGGCCGGGGATGGGCATCGTCACGATCTGCAGGTTGACCTTGCGCAGCCGGTCCACGGCGGGGATGACGAGGGTGAGCCCCGGCGCGCGGACGTCGCCGTGCAGCCGGCCGAGGCGCAGGACCACTCCGCGCTCGTACTGTTTGACGACGCGTGCGGCGGCGCCGAGGTACACGGCGGCTCCGGCGGCGACCGCCGCGGCCGCGCCCAGCAACTCCTGGAGCATGACGACCCCCTCAAGAAGAGGTTCGTGACAGCCGTTTCTGTCTGCTTCTGCCAACGATATGCCCGCTGTCCGGCCCGGGGCCACGCCCCGTCGCCCCGGACCGCACAGCAGGTTCAGCCGACGCGAGCCGCGCTACGCCGTCGTCACCGGTTGTCCGGACTTCACCGCGTCTGCGTCTGCGTCTGCATCTGAATCTG
The DNA here is from genome assembly GCF_024539815.1 of Streptomyces hayashii. Lineage (GTDB taxonomy): Bacteria > Actinomycetota > Actinomycetes > Streptomycetales > Streptomycetaceae > Streptomyces > Streptomyces hayashii. The sequence continues at coordinate 8,827 of NZ_JAHHIU010000259.1, read as the reverse complement.
CGTCTGCGTTCGCGACCGCCGTCGGCTCCGTGACCGTCACCGGCTCGGTGCCGACCGCGCGGTGCCGTTCCGCCCATGTCTCCAGGGCCGTGCGGCAGGCGTGGTCGAGGTGGTGCAGGCCGGAGAGGTCCACCTCCACCGGGCGGTCCTGGGGAAGGGCCTCCAGGCTGTCGAGGATCTTCGGCAGGCGCAGGAAGGTCGCGTTGCCCGACAGATACGCCTGGACCGGGCCGGCGCCCTTGTCGACGATCTCCAGCTTGAGGTGCGAGGCCTCCCAGGCGGTCTTGACCACGGCGAGCGCCAGACCGATGAGGACGCCCTCGAACATGCTGACCGCGACGATCGACACGGCTGTGGCGACGAGGATCAGCGCTTCGCCGCGGTGCTCGCGCCACAGTCCCGCGATCGTCCGCACGGGTACGAGCTTGGAGCCCGCGTGCACGAGGATGCCGGCCAGCGCCGGGATGGGGATGTAGGCCAGCGCGCTCGGCAGCAGGGCCGCGAACAGCAGCAGCCACACGCCGTGCAGCACGCGGGACGCCTTCGTGCGCGCGCCCGCCTGTACGTTGGCGGCGCTGCGCACGATCACCGCGGTCATCGGCAGCGCGCCGAGGATTCCGCAGATCGTGTTGCCCGCGCCCTGCGCCATCAGTTCCTTGTCGTACTGGGTGCGCGGGCCGTCGTGCAGTCGGTCCACGGCCGCCGCGCTGAACAGGGACTCGGCGGACGCGATCAGGGTGAACGCGATGATCGTGCCGAGGAGGCCGATGCTCGCCAGGTCGCCGAAGGCGCTGAGCGGCGGCGGCTGGAGGGAGCCCAGCAGGCCCTGGACCTCGACGGTCGCCACCGGCAGGTCCAGGAGCAGGGCGGCGAGCGTCGCCAGGCCCACCGCGGCGAGCGGGCCCGGGAGGGTGCGCAGCTTCGCCGGCAACCGCTTCCACAACCCGAGCACCGCGATGGTGCCCGCGCCGAGCAGGAGGGAGGCGGACGCGGTGGCGTCGCCGACGGCGTCCGCGAGCGCCCCGGGCAGTCCGGCGATCTTCGCCAGGCCGGACTCGGGAGCCTTGCCGCCGACCATCGAGTACAGCTGTCCGGCGATCAGCACCAGGCCGATTCCGGCCAGCATGCCCTCGACGACCGAGACCGAGATGGCCCGGAAGTAGCGGCCCAGTTTCAGGGCGCCCATGGCGAGCTGCAGCACGCCCGTGGCGAGGACGATCACTCCGAGGGCGGGCAGGCCGAACTCCTGGACCGCCTCGTAGACCAGCACGGTCAGACCGGCCGCGGGGCCGGACACCTGCAGGGAGCTGCCCCGCAGGAGACCGGTGACGATGCCGCCGACGATGCCGGTGACGAGGCCGAGCTCGGCCGGCACGCCGGAGGCCACGGCCACGCCCACGCACAGCGGGAGCGCGACCAGGAAGACCACGAGGGAAGCGGCGAAGTCCTGCTTGAGGTGGGGGAACCGGGATATTCGCCCGGTGGCGTCGTTGTTCATCGCGGCGCTCACAGGGCCTCGAAGCCGTCGGTGTCGACGCGGTGTTCGCGTACGGCGCCGGTGTGCACCTCGTAGTACCAGCCGCGGACCTGGATCCGGCCGTCGGCCAGCCGCTTCTCCACGCAGGGGTAGGAGCGCAGCCGCAGCAGCTGGGCGAGCACATGGTTCTGCACCGCCCGCATGACCGTCGGGTCGTCGGGGTCGGCGGCGCCCGGCTCCTCCGCGGCGTGCGCGAGCCAGTCGCGTACGGCGGGGACGCCGTCGAGGTCGTCGCCGCGCACCAGCGCGCCGACGGCGCCGCAGTGCGAGTGGCCGCAGACCACGATGTCGCGGACGCCGAGCACCTCCACGGCGTACTCGATGGTGGCCGCTTCGCCGGTGGGGCGGTCGGAGCCGTAGGGGGGAACGATGTTGCCGGCGGTGCGCAGTTCGAAGAGCTCGCCGGGGCGGGCGCCCGTGATCAGGGCCGGAACGACGCGCGAGTCGGAGCAGGTGATGAACAGGACCTGCGGGGACTGGCCTTCGGCGAGTTTGGCGAACTCCTCAGGGCGCTGTCCGAATGTGCGGGCGTTGTCGATGAGGGGCTGCATGACGTGGTGACTCCTCCTGGCGCGCCGTGGGGGCGCGTCGGATGTGCAGGACACAGGACAGGTGGGGGAAGTGCTGTTCTGCTCTGCTCGCTCAGCAGCGGAAGACCTGAAGTCCCGCCGGGGAGTGGGCCGTCGAGGATCTCGACGGGCGATGGTGGCCGTCGCCGGGCCGGGCCGGCTGGTGCGCGGCCGCGGGGTCGAGCGCCAGCAGTGTGCGCTCGGGCTCCTGGGGCGTCGACGCGGCGCAGGAGCCCGTGGTGGCGCGGTTGCGGTCGCGGGTGCGCAGGGGGTCGGCGGGACCGCCGGAGCGGTCGCAGTCGCGGTGCGTGACGGTCTCTTCACGCATCGCCTTGCCGGAGGACTTGATTCCGGGCTTGGTCTTGGCCTCAGCGTGACGCATCGTGTGCGCGTGTGCGAAGGAAGACGTGGGTGCGAAGAACGGGAGGGCGAGCAGGAGGGCGGCCAGGACCGAGATCACGGCACGGGCCGTCGTACCACGGAACATGCGCCTCCCTCCTCACGCTCGACGTCTCTAGTCCAGATCAACGCTTGGTCAACGACTGGTCAAGAAACACGTTAACCCTGCAAAGTTGTTTGCAGGGTTAACTCCACGTTTCCAGATGAAGTGCGCCTCAAAAAAGTGGGATCAGTGGCGGAAACCGGCTCTTGACCCGGTGCCCCGTGATCGCCTATTAGACCTCGACGAGCCGCCCGGCGTCACGGGCCAGCGCCGTGAGGCGGGAGATCGCGCGGAAGTACTTCTTGCGGTAACCGCCGTTCAGCATCTCCTCGCTGAACAGCCGGTCGAAGGGCAGCCCGGACGCGAGGACCGGGACCTCGCGGTCGTACAGCCGGTCGGCCAGGACCACCAGCCTGAGCGCCGTGGACTGGTCGGGCACCGGTCGCACGTCCGTCAGGCAGACCGCCCTCAGGCCGTCGGTCAGCGCGCCGTAACGGCTCGGGTGGACCTTGGCGAGGTGCTCCAGCAGGTGCGGGAAGTCGTCGAGCGAGGCGCCCTCGGCCGCGTACGCCGCCTTGGCCACCTGCTCGTCGGAGAACGGCGCCGGCGCCTCGGGCAGGCCGCGGTGGCGGTAGTCCTCACCGTCGATGCGCAGGGCGCGGAAGTGCGCCGACAGCCCCTGGATCTCGCGCAGGAAGTCGGCGGCCGCGAACCGGCCCTCGCCGAGCTTGCCGGGCAGGGTGTTGGAGGTGGCGGCGAGCGCGACGCCCGCTTCGACCAGCTTGCCGAGCAGCGTCGACACGAGAACGGTGTCTCCCGGGTCGTCCAGCTCGAACTCGTCGATGCACAGCAGACGGTGCCCGGACAGGGTGCGCACCGTCTGCTGGAAGCCCAGGGCGCCGACGAGGTTGGTCAGCTCGACGAACGTGCCGAACGCCTTGAGCGCCGGCTCGGCCGGGGTGGCGTGCCACAAGGAGGCCAGCAGATGCGTCTTTCCGACGCCGTAGCCGCCGTCCAGATAGACGCCGCGCGGTCCGGCGGGCACGCGGGGCGCCTTCGCCCGGCCGAAGCCGAAGAACCCCCGCCTGGCGGCGCCCGTCGCGTGCGCCCCGCCCAGCCCGGCCGCGAAGTTCTCCAGCACGCCGACGGCCTCGGTCTGGCTCGGCTGGTTCGGGTCCGGGGTGTAGGTGCTGAAGCGGACCGAGTCGAAGCGCGGAGGAGGCACCATCTCGGCCACCAGCCGGTCCGCGGGGACATGCGGCTGACGGGTGCAGAGGGACACCGGAGCCGCGTCGGCTATCGGACTGAGACCGGGGGCGGGAGAGGAGGACGACACGGTTCCCCATGCTACGGGGCGTGCCAGACTGCCTGGCATGCGACGGCTCTTCCCTGTGACCGACCAGACAGTGCCGACCCACTCCGCCGGGAGTCCGCTCGGGGCCCCGGGCGAGGGGGGTGACGCGGCCCAGGACCGTGAGTGGAGCCTCGACGAGCTCGCCGACGCCTACGCCTACCCGGAGCCCGTCCCGGATTCCTCCCCGGAGGGCCTCCCGGATTCCTCCCCGGAGTCCGTCCCCGGTTCCTCCCCGGAGTCCGGCCGAGGGCGACGGCCCTGGCTCCGGGCGAACATGGTGTCCACGCTGGACGGCGCGGCCCAGCACGAAGGGCGCTCGCAGCCCATCTCCACCGCCGCCGACATGCGGATCTTCGGCACGCTGCGAGGGCTCGCGGACGTGGTCGTCGTCGGCGCGGAAACGGTACGTCTGGAGGGTTACCGTCCGGCACGCGCGCGTGCGGAGTTCGCTCGGCGGCGCGAGGCGGCCGGGCAGGGACCCGCGCCGGCCGTCGCGGTCGTCACGGCCGGACTCGACCTGGACTTCTCGCTCCCGCTCTTCACCTCGCCTCTGGTCCCCACCCTGATCCTGACGGGCGCCGCCGCCGCGCCCGACAGGATCGCGGCCGCGGAGCGCGCGGGCGCACGCGTGGTGATCGCCGGCGACGGCATGGGCGTCGAGCCGGGCCGGGCGGTCCGCGCCCTCGCCGACCTCGGACACACCCGGCTGCTGACCGAGGGCGGCCCCCGGCTGCTGGGGCAGTTCGTCGCCGCCGGAGTGCTCGACGAGCTCTGTCTGACGCTCTCGCCGATGCTCACCGTCGGCGACGCGCAGCGGATCGCGGGCGGACCGTCGCTCGCGGTTCCGCAGCGGTTCGCACTGGCGTCCCTCCTGGAGGAGGAGGGTTTCCTGTTCGGCAGGTATCGGAGGCCGTGACGCCGGATATGAGTTCGTATCGGCGCCGGGGCCCCGAATCGGCGGAATCAAGCGTTCCGTTTGGTCTCCGGCGGGCACACTGAGTTTCGCAGCCTCCCGTGCGAGCACGGGGAAGGATGGTTTCCGCAGGGCCGTGAACGGCCCACGGAGGACAGAGGACCACGGGGGTCCTCGAAGGAGAATGGGGCGCTGGTGTTCACAAGCGTGTTGATGATCGAGAAGGCCCTGACGTCCGCCGACGTGGAGTTCGTCACCACCTTGCACGGGGACGATCCGGTCTCCTTCCACGTGCTGCTCCAGCCGCGGGGCGACCAGGCGGACCGCTTGCTGCGGGCCATCGACGACGTGGCCCTCGGCGAACTGGACGAGGCGGCCCGGGAGAACGAGACGCCGGAGGGCGACGAGGCCAAGGGGTTCGGCGTGCGGGCTCTGGAGGTCTCCCTCCAGGCGTTGCAGGCCTCCGGCAGCCCGGCGGTGGGCCGGCTGGTGGAGGACCACCCGCTGGACGCGTTGAAGTCCCTGGTCACGGAGGTCGGGGCGGACGAGGTGATCGTGCTGACCGATCCCCACTACGTGGAGGAGTTCTTCCACCGGGACTGGGCTTCCCGCGCGCGGCACAAGGTCGGCGTGCCGGTGCTGAAACTGTTCTCGCACAGCAAGGCATAGGCCGCCGGCCGAGGCAGCCGCCCACGGGCGGACCCGTCGCCGCGCTCGCCCGCTCGCCTGCTCGGCCCGGCGCCGAGAAACGGGCGCGGCGGGGTGGCCGGCAAGGCGGGTGCGGGAAAGCGGCGGGCCGACGGGGTCGAGCGGGGCGGGGCCCCTCGCGGCCCGAGTCGGCCGCAGCGGCCCCCGCCCCATAGGGTGGGGACGCACTGGACCGTCGTAGCGCACCTTGGGAGACAGCACATGGCACCCGGCCTTCCTACCGCCATGGACCGACCGCACTTCATCGGCATCGGCGGGGCCGGGATGTCGGGGATCGCGAAGATCCTGGCCCAGCGCGGGGCGAAGGTGGCCGGCAGCGACGCCAAGGAGTCGGAGACGGCGGCGGCGCTGCGGGCGCTCGGGGCGACCGTGCACATCGGGCACGCGGCCGGGCACCTGGCCGACGACGCCAGCTGCGTCGTCGTGTCGTCGGCGATCCGCGCCGACAACCCGGAGCTCGCCCGCGCGGCCGAGCTCGGCATCCCGGTGGTCCACCGCTCGGACGCGCTCGCCCGGCTGATGGACGGGCTGCGTCCGATCGCCGTCGCCGGCACGCACGGCAAGACGACCACCACGTCCATGCTGGCCGTGTCCCTGTCCGAGCTCGGGCTGAACCCGTCGTACGCGATCGGCGGCGACCTGGACGTGCCCGGCTCCAACGCCCTGCACGGCGAGGGCGAGATCTTCGTCGCCGAGGCGGACGAGTCCGACCGCAGCTTCCACAAGTACGCGCCCGAGGTCGCCATCGTCCTCAACGTCGAACTCGACCACCACGCCAACTACGCCTCGATGGACGAGATCTACGAGTCCTTCGAGACCTTCGCCGGGAAGATCGTGCCCGGCGGCACGCTGGTGATCACCGCCGACCACGAGGGCGCGCGCGAACTGACCCGGCGCGTCGAGGGCGTGCGGGTGGTGACGTACGGGGAGGCCGCGGACGCCGACGTACGGGTCCTCTCCGTCGTCCCGCAGGGGCTGAAGAGCGAGGTGACCGTCGCTCTGGACGGCGACGAGCTCACCTTCGCCGTCTCGGTGCCCGGCCGCCACTACGCGCACAACGCCGTCGCCGCGCTGGCCGCGGGCGTCGCCCTGGGCGTCCCGGCCGCAGAGCTCGCCCCGGCCCTCGCCGCGTACACGGGCGTCAAGCGCCGGCTGCAGCTCAAGGGCGAAGCGGCGGGCGTCCAGGTCGTGGACTCCTACGCCCACCACCCGACCGAGATGACGGCCGACCTGGAGGCGATGCGCGCGGCGGTCGGCGACGCCCGCATCCTCGTCCTCTTCCAGCCGCACCTGTTCTCCCGGACGCAGGAGCTCGGCACGGAGATGGGCCAGGCACTCGCCCTGGCGGACGCCTCCGTCGTGCTCGACGTCTACCCGGCCCGCGAGGACCCGATCCCGGGCGTGACCAGCGAGCTGATCATCGACGCGGCGCGCGCGGCGGGCGCCGACGTGACGGCCGTCCACGACAAGGACGAGGCGCCCTCCGTGATCGCGGGAATGGCGAAGGCCGGTGATCTCGTTCTCACCATGGGCGCGGGAGATGTGACCGACCTGGGCCCGCGCATCCTGGACCGTCTTTCGCAGTGAGGGGCTGAGGCTCATGTCGTACGACGTCGAAAAGCCGGACGAGCAGTGGCGGGCGGAGCTGACGCCCGCCGAGTACGCCGTCCTGCGTCAGGCGGCGACCGAGCCCGCGTTCACCGGTGAGTACACCGACACCAAGGCCAGCGGGGTCTACTCCTGTCGGGCCTGCGGCGCGGAGCTGTTCACCTCCGACACCAAGTTCGAGTCCCACTGCGGCTGGCCGTCCTTCTTCGACCCCAAGGACACCGACGCGGTGGAGCTGATCGAGGACCGCACGCACGGGATGGTGCGCACGGAGGTGCGCTGCGCCCGCTGCGGCTCTCACCTCGGGCACGTGTTCGCGGGCGAGGGGTATGCGACCCCGACCGACCAGCGATACTGCATCAACAGCATCTCGCTGCGACTCGCGTCGGACGACCAGAGCTGACGAAAGTTGATGGACTGACGGCTACGGCTACGGCTACGGCTACGGCTACGGCTACGGCGACGACGACGGGTGTCGGCGACGACGGCTGACGGCTGTCGGCGCTCACAGCAGCTTTCGCTGCACCAGCGCCGACAGCACCAGCGTCCCCGGCAACAGCGGCACCCAGACCGTCAGTGCCCGGTAGCCGATGACCGTCGCCGTGGCCAGGGGCAGCGGGGTGCCGTAGCCGGCCAGGGTGAAGACGAGGGCCGCGTCGACCGGGCCGATGCCACCCGGAGCGGGGACGGCTCCGGCCGCCGTGCTCGCCGCGAGGAACGCGAACAGCAACTGCGGCCAGGACAGGGCGAGACCCAGCGCCGTTCCCACGCAGGCCACCACGCTCGCCTGGATCAGCGGGGCGGCGAGCGCTCCGCCCCACAGGGGCAGGAAGCGCGAAGGGCGGCTGTGCAGACGCCGGGCATCGGTGAGCGCCGTACGGACGAAATCCAGGGCGGGCCGGCGCAGAGGCCGTACGAGGACGTAGAGCGCCGCGGCCGCCACCGGCGCCAGCAGGAGGCCGACGGCGGCCAGGACCAGCGTGCGGCTCTCCGGGACAAGCCGGACGGGAGGCGCGGCAGCGGGCGCGACGATGACGAAGATCAACACCACCGGAGTCTTCGCCACCGCTCTGACCAGGGAGTACAGGCCGATCGAGGCAGTGGCCCGGGGCAGCGGGACTCCCTGGCGCAGCAGGAACCGGACGGTGACCGCATGGGCGCCGATGCTCGCCGGCAGCACATGGTTCGCGGCGCCCGCGGCGATCTGAGAGGCCACCAGCAGGCCGGGTGGCAGCCGCTCGGGGATCGCACCCTGACGGGCACAGGCGGCTGCGACCACACCCAGGTACGTGAAGAGGAGCCCGACCAGCAGCCACCAGGGGTCGGCGGCGGCCAGACGTGCGGCGCCGTCGTGCACGGCACGCCAGTCGAGCGCCGCCCACACCGCGAGGAGCAGCAGCGGAAACAGACCGAGGGCGCGGCGGACCGCGGTCGCGCCCGGCATGCGGCGGCGTACGTCCGCGATCGGGTGCGGGGACGTGGTCTCGTCCAGGGGCAGCAGGGACACGGCGCACGTCGTCCTTCCGCGTCGTGACCGCGCGGGGGCGGCGAGACGGATCGAGGGCGAGCCCGGGAGGGGACGAGGGAACGGTTCCCCTCCGGTGTGACGGTGCGGTGTCCGGAAGCCGACGGAGCGCGGGCCGAAGGGCGACCGCGGAGCGGTGGCGGTGGGGTGGCGATGGGGTGAGCGGTGGGG
>NZ_JAHHIU010000258.1 GCF_024539815.1 Streptomyces hayashii | reverse complement strand
GCCGGTGACCCACCCCCACGCGGACGCCGGCTACTCGGGCCGCGCGGACACCCTGCCCGCCGCCATGCTGGACGGCGACCCGGCCACCGGCTGGTCCAACGCCTTCACGAAGGCGGCCACGGCCCTGCTGCCCGCCTTCGACGGGGCCCGGAAAAAGGACTGGGTCTCGGTGGACTACGGCCGCGCCCGGACCTTCGACCGGGTGGAGCTGTCGTTCACCGTCGACGCCGCACACAGTCTGCCCGCCTCGGTCGACGCCGAGGTCTGGGACGGCGAGCGGTACACGCCGGTCACCGGGGCGGCCGTCGACTGGGCCACCGCCTCGGACGCGCCGACGGCGCTCACCTTCGCTCCGGTGCGCGGCACGAAGCTGCGGCTCACCCTGACCAGCAGCGCGCCCGGCACGGCCCGGGGGGCGATCCGCATCACGAGACTGGAGGCGTGAGCGGCGTCCGGGTCCGGACGGGGCGAACCCCGACCCTTCCGGTCCCGGGCGGCTCAGCCCGCCTGGGCCTTCCCGGCCGGCTCGAACGTCACCTCCGCCGTGTCCACGGTGCCCGCGCTGCGGCCGGGCGCGCTCTGCCACGACCAGTACAGGTTGGTGTGGGCTATCACCTGCTCCGGAGCGGGCGCGCCGTACGCGGTGAGGTCCTCCGTGGTGTGCGCGTCGCCGACCAGCGTCACGTCGTACCCCCGCACGAACGCGCCGTGCAGGGTCGAGCGGATGCACACGTCCGTCTGGGCCCCCGCGACGACGATCCGGCCCACTCCGCGCTCCGCGAGCAGCGACTCCAGTTCCGTGTCCTCGAAGGAGTCGGCGTAGGTCTTGTGGACCAGCGGCTCGCGGTCCAGACGGACCAACTCCTCGACATAGCGCCAGTCCTCGCTGCCGGAGACCAGATGGTCGTCCGAGTGCTGCACCCAGACGACCGGCACGTCCTGCGCGCGGGCCGCGCCGACCAGGGCGCCGATGTTGGCGATCACTTCGTCCCGGCGGGGCGCGCCCGCCACCACGCCGTTCTGGACGTCGACGACGAGCAGGGCGGTGCGGGGCCGGTCGGGCAGCGTGGTCATGGTGACCTCCTGTTCGGCGGTACGCGCTGCGCCCTCGTCGGCGCGCGTTCTCGTACGACCCACACTAGGACGCACCACTGACAACGCCGCCCGGACCGGGGCCGGACCGCGGCCCGCCGGGTCCCGCCCCGCTCGGGCGGCCACGAAAGCCCCGGCCCGGCAGCCTTCCCGGGAGGACCCCGCCCGGCACTCCCACGGGCGCACCCGCTCCCGGAGCCCACGCCGTCCCGGCAACATACCCGGAGCGCACGGCCCACTCGGAGCCGACGTCCAGCCCCGTCCGCGGCGGCGCGGGACGCCCGCAGCACCCTCCCGCGGGCGTGAGCCCGGCTCCCGCGCGGCACATCCCGCACAGTGCTTCGCTCCGTCAACTACCCACGCGCGCGCCGCGGTTATATCCTGCGATCCCGTTCTGGGAGCGCTCCCACGTGTCGGCGTCCGGACCTCGCACGAGAGCGCCCCGTACCTCACCGAGGAGCCTGGACGTGAAACGACGCAGAACCGCCCTGCTCTCCCTCGCGACCCTGCTGGGCGCGGCGCTCACCGCGCTGCCCGTGCAGAACGCCGGCGCCGACGAGGTCGAGCAGGTCAGGAACGGCGGCTTCGACACGACCGCCGACCCCTGGTGGACCAGCAACGTCACCGCCGGACTCACCGGGGGTCAGTTGTGCGCGGACGTGCCGGGGGGCACCGCCAACCGCTGGGACTCCGCCGTCGGCCAGAACGACATCACCCTGGTGAAGGGCATGACCTACCGTTTCTCGTTCCGTGCGTCCGGGGTGCCCGAGGGGCACGCGGTGCGGGCGATCGTGGGGCTCGCGGTCTCCCCGTACGACACCTGGCAGGAGGCGTCCCCGGTGCTGGACCCGGCGGGCGGTTCGTACTCCTACACGTTCACCTCGCCGGTCGACAGCGCTCAGGGGCAGGTCGCCTTCCAGGTCGGCGGAAGCGCCGATCCGTGGCGGTTCTGCCTGGACGACGTCTCGCTGCTGGGCGGGGTGCCGCCGGTGGTGTACGAGCCCGACACCGGGCCCCGGGTGCGCGTGAACCAGGTCGCCTATCTGCCCGCCGGGCCGAAGAACGCCACCCTCGTCACCGACGCCGTCGCGAAGCTGCCCTGGCAGCTGAAGAACAGCGCGGGGGCGACCGTGGCGCACGGCTGGAGCGTGCCGCGCGGACTCGACGCCTCCTCCGGGCAGAACGTCCACACCATCGACTTCGGCGCCTACCGCAAGCGCGGCACCGGGTTCACGCTGGTCGCCGACGGCGAGACCAGCCGGCCGTTCGACATCGGCGCCGCCGCCTACGAGCAGTTGCGCCTGGACGCGGTGAAGTACTACTACACACAGCGCAGCGGCATCGCGATCCGCGACGACCTGCGGCCCGGCTACGGCAGGGCGGCCGGCCATGCGGGCGTCGCCCCCAACCAGGGCGACACGAGCGTTCCCTGCCGGCCGGGCGAGTGCGACTACCGTCTCGACGTCGGAGGCGGTTGGTACGACGCCGGAGACCATGGCAAGTACGTCGTCAACGGCGGCATCGCCGCCTGGGAACTGCTGAGCACCTACGAACGCTCCCTCCTGGCCCGCACCGGCCACCCGGCGAAACTCGGTGACGGCACGCTCGCCCTGCCCGAGAGCGGCAACCATGTGCCCGACGTCCTCGACGAGGCCCGCTGGGAGCTGGACTTCCTGCTGAAGATGCAGGTGCCGGACGGGCAGCCGCTCGCCGGCATGGCCCATCACAAGATCCACGACGCGCAGTGGACCGGTTTGCCGCTGCTGCCCTCCGACGACCCGCAACAGCGCGAGCTGCACCCGCCGACCACCGCGGCGACCCTCAACCTGGCCGCGACGGCGGCCCAGGCGGCCCGCCTCTACCGGCCCTACGACAAGGCCTTCGCCGCGAAGGCGCTGTCGGCGGCACGCAAGGCGTGGGCGGCGGCCCTCGCGCACCCGGACCTGTACGCGGACCCGGCGGACGGCACCGGCGGCGGCGCCTACAACGACGACGACGTGACCGACGAGTTCTACTGGGCGGCGGCCGAGCTGTATCTGACCACCGGTGAGAAGCGGTTCGCCGACCACGTGCTCGCCTCGCCGAAGCACACCGCGGACATCTTCGGCTCCTACGGGTTCGACTGGGCCCGCACGGCGGCCGCCGGCCGTCTCGACCTCGCGCTCGTGCCGAGCAAGCTGCCCGGCCGGGACAAGGTCCGCCGTTCGGTGGTGCGGGGCGCCGACAAGTACCTCGCCGCCCTGGCCTCGCAGCCGTACGGCATGCCCTACGCGCCGGACGGCAACCGCTACGACTGGGGCTCCAGCCATCAGGTCCTCAACAACGCCGTGGTCCTGGCGACCGCCTACGACGTCACCGGCGCCGCGAAGTACCGCGACGCCGCCGTCCAGAGCATGGACTACATCCTCGGCCGCAACGCGCTGAACATCTCGTACGTCACGGGCTACGGTGAGGCCAACGCCCAGCACCAGCACAGCCGTTGGTACGCCCACGAGCTCGACCCGAAGCTGCCGTCCCCGCCGCCGGGAACCCTGGCGGGCGGCGCGAACTCGGACATCCAGGATCCCTACGCGCAGTCCAAGCTCCAGGGTTGCGTCGGCCAGTTCTGCTACATCGACGACATCCAGTCCTGGTCGACCAACGAGACCGCGATCAACTGGAACGCCGCTCTGACCCGGATGGCGTCCTTCGTGGCGGATCAGGGATAGTCCCGCCCGATCGGGAGCGGACAGGGACGGACACCTTGCGGTACCGCGCGTTCATCGGTATGACCTGGGGATATTTACGGGTAAGTACCCGCGCGGTACCGTGAAGGGCATGCCAGCCCTCAATGTGGAATTCAGCGATCGCGAGCTGGAGGACCTGCGGCGGATCGCCAAGGAACGCGGCATGTCGATGAAGGCGCTCGTGCGGGAGGCGGCCGCGGCGGACATCGCACGGCATCGGGCGCTCCAGGAGGGCGCGGAGGCATTCCGCGCCTTCTTCGCCTCCCACGCCGCCGAATTCGCCGCCGCCTTCCCGGACGACGAACGCTCCGCCCGCAGCGAGGGGCGGGTCGCCTGACCGATGACGTCCGTCATCCACATCGACGTGCCCTGGCTGCTCATGCGTCACGAAGAGGTGCTGCCCGGGCAGCGCACCGTCGACGACCTCTCCGCGCTGGTCGCGGCCGTGGCCAGGCACCGGGTCGACCCGCCCGGGCCCGGCGTGGAGCCGGCCGACCCGGCCTGGCGGGCCGCCGCCCTGCTGCACACGCTGACCCTGCTCAGGCCGCTGCCCTCGGCCAACGCCCGCTTCGCCTGCGCGGCGGCGGTGGCGTACATGTCCGCCAGCGGCGTCGGCATCGACCCGCCGTCCGGCGCGCTCGCCGGCCTCGCCCGTGACCTGCTCGACGGCAAGACCGACGTCCACGGAGCGGCCGACCGGTTGAGGTCCTGGCAGATCTAGGCAGGCGCGGACAGGCACGGGCAGGCGCCGACAGGTACGGGCAGGCGCGGACAGGCTTGCGCAGTCGGGAGCCTCCGGCCGTCAAAGACGCGCGGCAGTGCCTCGGGCCGCCGGCCGAGGGCGGGAGGAGCAAGGCCGGCGGCCGTTTCGCGCAGGAGAGCCGCCGTCCTGCGCGGGGCCTCCGAGGAAGTGGCCGGTTCCAGCCAACTACGCGGCCCGGTGCGCCGGGAGCGTGCGCGGCCCTTTGCTGGGTGTGCGCGATTCACACGGGGCGCGACGTCGGAATTCGGCCGGGCCGCCAAGGCGCGCCCAAAGGCGCATGGCGCGGCGGGAGTAGGTTTCCGTTATCGACATTCCATCAACAAGCGCGGCTTCAGTCGTCGCCTTGTTGTGCCCGACTTAGTTGTGCAAAGGTGAACCACCCGTGCGGGGGGTCATGGCCGGGCCCCCTGCGTTCGTCGGCGGAGGCGAATTCCCGCTCCCTGCCGCATCGAACAGGTACGTACCAAAGGAACTCGCTCAGTGCCCACCCCTCAGCCTCCCCTTCCGCCCTACCCGCCGCCCGGCGGGGGACCCGGAGAATCCGACGAGTTGCTCGCCGCCGGAATACGCGGCGGTGCGGACAGCGAGGTCGCCCGGTCCACGGCCATGCTGATCGCCCGGCACTGGCGGCCGGTGCACGAGTACGCGGTCATCTGCCTCGCCTCCTCCGGGAGCGCCGCGTCCATGCTCACCACGGCCGTCTTCCATCAGGTCTTCGACCGGCTCAAGTTGGGCGAGCCGGGCACCGCGCTGCGCCCCCGGCTGCTGGTGGCGGTGCGGGACACGGCCCGGCTGTGGTCCGCCGACGAGGGACTGTCCGGCGTTCTGCCCGTGCTGCGCAAGCCGGCCGGCGCCCGGGGGATGCGCAGCGCGAAGTCCATGACCCCGGACAACCGGGTGCTGGCGGAACGCTCGTTCCAGGGACTTCCCGCGGTCGCCCGCTGCGTGCTGTGGCACGTGGAGGTCGAGGCCGAGTCGGTCACCGTCGCCGCGGGTCTGCTCGGCATGGACACCGACACGGTGTCCGCCGTCCTCGAACAGTCTCAGGACAAGCTCCGGGAGGGCGTGGTGCGCGCCCATCGGGAACTCGCTCCGAGCAAGGACTGCCGCTTCTACAACCGGCTCCTCGACGTCCCCATCCGGCGCGGCGGCGACCTGCTGCCGGACGTGCGGCAGCATCTGGACGAGTGCCGCTACTGCCGCTCCGCCGCCGAGCAGCTCGGCCACTTCGAGAGCGGTCTGGGCGTGCTGCTCGCCGAGTCGGTGCTCGGCTGGGGCGCCCGTCGCTACCACGACACCCGCCCTGGCCGCGCCAAGCAGCAGACGGTCCGGCTCAAGGGCTCCGCGCGCCATCGAGGCGGCGGCACGCGGGGCAGGGGCGGCAATCTGCTCGCCCGCATCCCCTCGCCCCGCCGGCGGGCGTCCGGGGCGGCTCGGTCGCCGCGAGCCCTGTTCACCGGCGTCGGCCTGGCCTCGGCCGGACTGCTGACGACCCTGCTCGCCGCCGGAATGTGGTCGGACGACGGCGGAGCCGACCCGGCCGCCTCCACCAGCGGCAGCGTCCCCGGCACCGACTCGCAGGCGGCCACCGTCTCGCCCACGGCCCCCGGCACCGCCCAACTGCCCGCCCTGCCACGGCAGACCAGGTTGCGCAACGCGGCCGCCGACCTGTGCCTGGACATCCGGGGCGAGGCGAAGGCCGGCGCCGCCGTGCAGCTCGCGGCCTGCTCCTCCGAGGAGACGCAGGAGTGGTCGTACGGCGACGACGGCCAGCTGCGCAGCGCGGCCCATTCCGACCTGTGCGTGGACTCGCACGCGGACGCCGGTGTGGTGATCCTCGGCGCGTGCGCCGACGCCACCGACGCGCGCGGCGAGGACGTCCGCTACGACCTCACCGTGCAGGGCGAGTTGCTGCCCCGCTGGGACGACGCGCTGGCGCTGGCGACGGCCGGCGAGGACACGGGCGCCGACGTCGTGGTCAAGGTCCGCGACCACTCCACCGGCCAGCGCTGGCTGACGGACGTCGCCGCCGCGACCCCCGGCTCCCTCGCGGTCACCGGCACGGACGCACCGCCGTCGGCCCGACCGGTCGGCCTCCCGGACGGCACCGCCTGACACCCGGGGCACGGCCCGGCGGCGTCCGGTCCGTGCGGGTGCGGGTGCGGGTGCTGCTGCGGCCGGCGCCCGACGGGCGTCAGACCGGGGACTCGACCAGGTCCTCGGGGCCGATCGTCGCGGGGCGGGCGTGGCCCGACAGGGCCAGCGTCAGGTCGAACTCGGCCAGCAGGCAGCGGATCACGTGCTCGACGCCGGCCTGTCCGTCCAGGCCGAGCCCGTACGCGTAGGGACGGCCCAGCAGCACCGCCCGCGCCCCGAGCGCGAGCGCCTTGAAGACGTCCGCGCCGGAGCGGACCCCGCTGTCGAACAGCACGGTCAGCCGGTCGCCGACCGCCCGCACCACTTCCGGCAGCGCGTCGGCCGCCGCGACCGAGCCGGCCACCTGACGGCCGCCGTGGTTGGAGACGACGACGCCGTCCATCCCGGCGTCGGCGGCCAGCCGGGCGTCGTCCGGATGCAGCACGCCCTTGAGGACGATGGGACCGTCCCAGTTCTCCCGCAGGAAGGCCAGGTCCGGCCAGGTCTTGCCGGGGTCCGCGAACAGCTGGACGAAGTGCAGGACGGCCGCGTTCGGGTCCTCGTGCGCCGGCTTGGCCAGGCCCGCCCGGAAGGCCGGGTCGGTGAAGTAGTTGGCCGTCCCCACTCCGTGCAGGAACGGCAGATACGCCTGGTCCAGGTCGCGCGGCCGCCAGGCCAGCAGCGGCGTGTCCAGGGTGACGACGAGCACGCCGAACCCGCTCGCCTTCGCCCGGCCGAGGAAGCTCCGGGTCACCTCGCGGTCCTTGGACCAGTACAGCTGGAACCAGCGCTCGGCGCCGCCCATGACCTCGGCCACCCGCTCGATCGGCGTGCTGGACGCCGACGACAGGATGTACGGCACCCCCTGCGCGGCGGCCGCACGGGCCGCGGCGGACTCCGCCTCGGGGTGCATGATCGACAGCACGCCGACCGGCGCGAGCGCCAGCGGCGCGGGCAGGGCCCGTCCCAGCACCTCGACCGACAGGTCCCGCTCCTGGACGTCCCGCAGCATCCGCGGCACGATCCGGCGACGCTCCAGGGCGGCGCGGTTCGCCCGGGCCGTGCTGCCGTCCCCGGCGCTGCCCGCCACATAACCGACCGGGCCCGGTCCGAGGCGCTGCTCGGTGAGCTCCTCCAGCCGGTTCAGGTCGGTGGGCAGGCGGGGGACCGCGCCCGTCATCCCGTTCAGATAGATCTCGTACTGGAAGTCCGCCCAGTGTCTGGCCATCCGTCGGTGCCGCCTCTCGCCGTCCCGTGGTCGCCCCGCGTGGAAGGGGCAGGGCGACCATACCGGCGGGTAGGCCTGCGGCCGGGCGGGTCCCCGGCGGTCATCCCCGGTCAGGGGCGTCGCCGGACGATTCCTCCGGCCCCGCCGGGTCGGAGGCCGCGTCCGGGCCCTGGGCCCGCACGCGCTGGACGTGTTCGAGGGACTCCCGCAGCTCGGTGAGCCAGTCGTCGGTGTGGCGCTGGACCAGCCGGACGCACCAGGCGAGCGCGTCACTGCGGCTGCGGGCGACGCCCGCGGCGATCAGGGTGTCGAGCACCTGGCGCTCGGGCTGCCGCAGCCGGGTCATGACCGGCGCGGCGACATGGGTGAACAGGACCCGCTCCCCGTCGCACACCACACCCCAGGACACCTTGTGCCGGAACCGGTGCTCGGCGTCGCGGGCCACGGCCATCCGGGTCTCACGGGTGCGTTCGCGGAACTCCTGGATCCGGGCGTCGACGGCCGCCTTCCGCTCGGCGGCCGGGGCGGCCTCGGCCAGCCGGGGTGCGGCGATGCGGCCGATCACGGTGATCTCCTCGCGATCGGCCGTGACATCGGTCAGTTCCTCGAAGAGGTCGTCGGGCAGTCGGCCCGCGAACCAGCCTCTCAGCTTCTCGGTCTGCTCTGTCGTAATCATGTAATCACGATTACTCCGCTGGTCGGTGAACACAAGGGGTCGGGAAGGAGTCCGCCGAGAGCGGAACGTAGGGGTGGGGCACGGGCCGGAGGGCGGAGAGCGGAATGTTTCAGGCCTATTAACGAAGCTATGAAAACCGGTCATGGAGAGGACCGAAGAGATCATGAAGCGCTTGCTTTCGGCGTTGGAACGTTCGAATCCCGTGACTTCACGCCACTGATTCAACACGCAAGGTTACTGAAACCCATGGGGTCGATGTGAGATTCGGCGGCGGACTCGGCAGACTCGCGCTCGCCGCGTCCGGCACCGATCGGGCCGGGCCGGCACACCCCCGAATCGAGCGGAAGGATGCACACAATGCGGAACACCGCGCGCTGGGCAGCGACCCTCGGCCTCACGGCCGTCACCGTCTGCGGATCCCTCACCGGACCCGCCCTCGCCGCCCCGGCCGCAGCGCCCACCTCCCTCTACGCCCCGTCGGCATTCGTGCTGACCGTGGGCCACGGAGACAGCGCCGCCACCGCCGACGCGGCCCGGGCCGTGACCCTGAACTGCGCCCCGACCCCCTCCGGCACCCACCCCGCCGCCGCCCGGGCCTGCGCCGAACTGCGCGCCGCCGGCGGTGACCTGGACGTGCTGGCGGGTCCGAGCGGCGCGGTGTGCACCAAGCAGTACGACCCGGTGGTCGTCACCGTCGACGGCGTGTGGCAGGGCAAGCGCGTCGACTTCGAGCACGCCTTCGCCAACGAATGCGTGAGGAACGCTGCCGCGAGCAGCCTCTTCGCGTTCTGAGACCGGGATCACGCGGTCCCCGTGGACACCGAGAGAGGCTCGTGAAGTGGGGAGTGCGAGCCCCTTAAGCGAGGGACCGTCGTGATCTCGTACCCGGAGGCCGGACGGGAGGTGTGGGGCCCCCGGTCGGCCTCCGGGATCAACCCGCTTGCGCCCCGGGACCGGACGATCCGGTCCCGGGGCGCTGCGTCCGGGACGGCTTGCGCTCCCGGTCGCGGTGGCTCGTGTCGCACCAGGGATAGCGGCGGCTGCGCCGGCAGGTGCACAGGGCCACCCGGAAGCGGTCGGAGGCGACCGTGGTGCCGTCCTCCAGTTCCACCTCGACCGGGCCCTCGACGAGCAGAGGGCCGAACCGCTGGACGCTGATCCGACAGGGCCTGTCAGCAGGGGAGTTCGGCATGGACGACCACCAGTTCCTCGTTCTCGTCGCTGTGGACAGCAGACCCCGCTCGCTCAGGAAGCACGGGCCTTCTCGGATTCCGGACGCCAGGCCGCCCCGTCGCCCGCGGACTCCTGCGGCGCGGACCGCAGCGAGGACTCGCCCTTGCGCCAGGCGGCGAGCAGGCGGTCGGCGAGGCGGTCCTCCAGGAACCCGGTGACGTCGAGACCGAAGACGACGTCGGCGGCCAGCCGCGGTTCGTCGGCCAGCAGACCGCCGATCACCTCATGGCGCACGACCTGCTCGTGCACCGCGTCCGCCTCGACGTGCTCGTCGTAGAAGTGCACGGCGGCCGGTCCCGCGTCCGTACGGCGCATCGCCTCCGCGAGCCGTCGGGAGCCGGGCGAGGAGGTGATCTCCACCGCCGCGAAGTGACCCACGAGGGCGCCCCTGAGGGACCGGTGCAGTCCGAGGAGGGACATCAGGTTGACCGTGGCCAGCGTCTCGGCGCAGGCGAGGTCCGTATAGCGGCCGTACGAGGTGTCCAGACCGAGGTCCGCCATGAGGTTCGCGAACAGCTGTGCGTGGACGCGGTCGGGCCGGCCGCCGCCCCACTCGTCGAACTCCACCGCCGCCATCGCGGCCTTCGCCCGGCCCGACAGCCGCGGCAGAACCCAGGCGTGCGGGTCGGCCTCCTTGAGGTGGTAGAGGGAGCGCTGCACCGCGTACTCGCGCACCTGCCACCGCTCGCCCTCGTCGGACAGGAAGTGACTGACGCCCGTGCCCTCCACGGGCTCGACGAGGAGGTCCGCCAGCGCCTCGTCGACGGAGGCGTGCACCGGGGTGTCCTCGCGCAGGGCGGTCAGGAAGAGGTGCTCCAGCGCGGCCCGTACCCGCAGCAGATCCGGATCCCACTCGCGGTCCGGGGCCACGCCCGCGAAACCGCGGTAGTGCAGCTCGTAGCAGAGGTGGAGCGCCAGCTGGAGGTCGTCGCCGTAGGGGGACGCGGCGGCGACCGTTCCGGCCGCCGGGAGCGCACCCGTGCCCGACAGATACGCGCGGACCGCTGCGGAGACAGGGCCGCGGGCGGCCGGCAGCCGTGGTCCCTGGGGATCGTGTGCCATGCGGGCCGGGTACCCCGCCCCCGCACGGCCACCCCTGGGGGCGGCCCGTGCGGCGCACACCGGTCGGCACGGGTCCCTCCCCGAGGGCTCAGTCGCCCTCGGCCTCCTCCTGGGCCCGCCGGTTGGTGGTGAGCGCGTCGGCCGCCTCGCCCCTGCGCCGGTGTCGCTCGCCCTCCGGGTCGTCGACGCGCGTCTCGGCGTCCTCTATCTCGCGCAGCACCTCCTCCAGCGCGGTCCGGGGCCGCGCCTGTTCGGTCTCGGGCTGCTGCTCCTCGTGGTCGGACATCGCGGGGGATCCTTTCGTCGGGGGCCCGGTCGACGCTGTTCGACGGGCGGATCGGCGGTCGGCCGAGGGACGGCCTTGTTGTCGGAAAGCCGGGCGGCCAGGGTCGACCGCGGGTGCGGCAGCCGGGCGTGTGCCCGGCTAACGGCCGTGCTGGGCGAGGCGCAGGGGGACCGGCTCCGCGGGCGCGTCCGGCTCCTCGTCGGTGAGCCGGGCCACCTCCGCCCACCAGGCCGGGCCGTCCTCCAGATGGCGCAGCATGACGCCCTCGCGGATCGCCCACGGGCAGACGGTGACCGACCTCAGCCCGGTCAGCTTCATCGCGGTGTGGCCGATCACCGCACCGGCCAGGCTCTGCGCCGCGCGCGGCGCGGAGATGCCGGGCAGCCGGGCGCGCTCGGCCGCGGGCAGGGCGGCCAGGGTGTCGATGGCCTCGCGCAGGTCACGGCGGTGCAGGGTGCGGTCCATGAAGGGGCCGTGCCGGCCGGGCGCGGCCCCGCACAGCCGGCCGAGCTGCTGGAAGGTGCGGGAGGTGGCCACCGCCGTACGCGGCCCCTCCCAGCGGATCCGGGCGGCCACGTCCCTGAGCTGGTGGCGGATCCTGCGTCGGGCCGCACGCAGCAGCTCGGGGGTCGGCGGGTCGACGTCGGCGAAGAAGTCATGGGTGAGCCGGCCCGCCCCGAGGGGCAGCGACGCCACGAAGTCGGGCAGCCGGCCCCGGCCGAAGGCCACCTCGAACGAGCCGCCCCCGATGTCCAGCAGGGCGAGGGGACCCGAGCGCCAGCCCATCCAGCGCCGGGCTCCGAGGAAGGTCAGTTCGGCCTCCACCTCACCGGGCAGGGTGCACAGGGCGACGCCGGTCCGGGCCCGGACCGTGCGCAGCACCTCGCGCTGGTTGGGGGCCGCGCGCACCACGGCGGTCGCGAAGGCCAGCGGCCCGGTCGCGCCCCAGCGGTCCGCCGTGCGGGCGGCCGCGGCGACCGCGCCGACGAGTCGCTCCACGGCCTCGTCCGGGATCGGGTCACCCGGTGCGACCTGCTCGGACAGCCGCAACCGCCACTTCGCCGTGTGCACCGGCAGCGGAACGCCGCCCGCCGCGTCCGCCACCACCAGCCGCACGGTGTTCGACCCGACGTCCAGAACGCTGATTCTCATGGCCCGCGAGTACCCAGGCGTAAACCTCTCCACTCCGCGCACCCGTTCCCGGTGCGCCCGCACCGGGGCGTCCCGCGCGTGTCCGCCCGGGGGCGCGACGCTGCGGGGCCGCCGTCCCTCGTGGACGGCGGCCCCTTTTCCCGGTGCGGTTCCCGATCCGAGGACCCGTCACATATGGATCACCGGGGCCGCGTCCGCGTCCTGCTCGGGGACGCCGCGGCGGAAGAGCAGGAACGCGATGACCGCGCCGGCCGCGAAGAAGGCGGCCGACCACCAGAAGGCGGTGGTGTAGCTCTCGATGGTGGCGTGCGCCTGGACCAGCTTGTTCGTCGGGTCCTTGCCGGCCAGGTAGTCGGTCGCGGCGCTCGCGGCGAGCGTGTTGAGCAGCGCCGTTCCGATCGAACCGCCCACCTGCTGCATGGCGTTGACGGTGGCGGAGGCCACTCCCGCGTCCTCGGCGGCCACCCCGCCGGTGGCCAACTGCATGGCGGGCGGCATGACCAGGCCGAGGCCGAGGCCGGTGACGATCAGCTGCGGGAGCACCGCGCTCAGGTAGTGCGAGCCGACGCCGATCCCGGTCAGCCAGGCCATGCCGACCCCGGCGATGGCGAAGCCCAGCGGGATGACCGCCTTCGGGCCCAGTCGCGGCACCAGGACCGTCGTGCCGACCTGCGCGGCCACCATGAGCGCGCCGACCATCGGCAGGAAGGCGACACCCGTCTTCGTCGGGCTGAAGCCGAGGTTGAGCTGGAGGTAGTAGGTGAGGAAGAGGAACACGCCGAACATTCCGGCGCCGGAGATCAGCACGGCCAGGAAGGAGGCGGCGCGGTTGCGGTCCAGGAGGATGCGCAGCGGCAACAGCGGGTGCGCGGCCCGCGTCTGCCACCAGGCGAAGGCCGTGAGCAGCAGTCCGCCGGCGATCAGGAAGCCCCAGGTCCGCGGCGAACCCCAGTCGTGCGTCTCGGCGTTGGAGAAGCCGTAGACCACAGCGAACAGTCCGGAGGCGACCAGGACGGTGCCGGGCACGTCCAGCTTGGAGTTCCGGGCGTCGCGGTGGTTGGAGAGCAGGATCCAGCCGCCCGCGAAGGCGACGACGGCGATGGCCACGTTCACATAGAGCGTCCAGCGCCAGTCGAGCGCGTCGGTCAGGACGCCGCCGAGGAGGAGGCCCACCGCGCCGCCGGCGCCGGCGATCGCGCCGTACACGCTGAACGCCTTGGCCCGCTCCTTGGCGTCGGTGAACGTGGTGTTGAGCAGCGAGAGGGCGGCCGGTGCGAGGAGCGCGCCGAAGGCGCCCTGGAGCGCGCGGGCGGTGACCAGCATCTCGAAGCCGGTGGCCGCGCCGCCGAGCGCGGAGACGGCGGCGAAGCCGACGACGCCGATCAGGAAGGCCGTCTTGCGGCCGAAGAGGTCGGCTATCCGGCCGCCGAGCAGCAGCAGGGAGGCGAAGGCCAGTGCGTACGCGGTGACGATCCACTGCCGGTTGCCGTCGGAGAAGCCGAGGTCGGCCTGGGCGGAGGGCAGGGCGATGTTCACGATGGTGGCGTCCAGCACCACCATCAGCTGGGCGAGGGCGACGACCGCGAGGATCCACCACTTCTTGGCGGATGCCGCGGGCGCCTCCTGTTCGGCGCCCGCGCGGGCACCGTCCGTCAAGGTCTTCGAAGACATGGGGAACCACTCCAGGAACGAAGGGCAAAGAACACGTAAACGAAACTGTTTCGTACACATAGAGGCTAGACCAGTTTCAGCGAAACGGCAAAGTTTCGTTAGCGCGCCCCGGTCGGACGGGTCCGAGCCGGGGCGGCGGGGCAGGGGGATCGGG
>NZ_JAHHIU010000257.1 GCF_024539815.1 Streptomyces hayashii | reverse complement strand
GGGGAGCACGCGAAAGCGCCGGTCCGGGACGGCCCACGGGGGACGTGGCCGTCACGGACCGGCGCTTTCGCGTGCACGCGCGCGTGCGAGCCGCGTGGCCCTCACGCGCGTGGCCTCGCGTCAGGGGCGGCCGCTCACCCGCCCCTGCAGCAGCCGGGACAGCGCCGAGTGGACGTCGTCCAGCGACCGCTCGGGCTGGAAGGCCTGCCAGTCCAGGGCGGCCACCAGCACCATGCCGACCAGCGCGGCCGCCGTCAGCTGCACGTCGATCTCGGGGCTGAACTCGCCGTTGTCCACGCCCTCGCGCAGCACTCCCTCGACGACGGCCACGGCCTCCTGCCGCACGACCATGAGCGTTGACTGCCAGGCCCGGTTGGTGCGCCACAGCTCGGCCACGTACAGCTGCGTGAAGGACGGGTAGCGGTCGATGAAGACCAGGCCGGCGCGGATCATCGCGTCCAGCGCGTCGACCTTGGTTCCGCCGCCTCGCGCCGTGTCCTCGGCGGCCTCCCGCAGCGAGGCGGTGAGCAGGCCCACGCCGTGCCTCAGCAGCTCCTCGAAGAGGACCGACTTGCTCGCGAAGTTGTAGTAGACCGTGCCCTTGGCCACGCCGGCGCGTTCGGCGATCTCGTCCACGGTCGTGGCGGAGAAGCCCTGCTCGGCGATGAGGGTGACGGCCGCCTCGTAGAGCTTCTGCCGGGTGGCCTCGCGGCGGGTGCGGCCGCCCGGGGCGGTGCTGCTTTCCATGGTCCTGATTGTCACAGGAACGGAGCCCTCCGGACGCCCGATCGTCACAGGCTCAGCTCCGGGTGCAGCCGGTCCAGGGTCCACACCTGGCGGCGGCGCGCCGACAGGGCGGTCAGCGCCAGGGCGCCCGCGGTGAAGGCGACGAGCACCGCGCACGCCTGCCACACCGGTCCCAGGCCACCGCCGCTGATGAGTCGCCTGAGCGCCTCGACGACGTAACTCATCGGCAGATAGGGGTGGACGGCGTTGAAGAACCCCGGGCTGGTCTGCACCGGATAGGTGCCGCCCGCGGACGTCAGCTGGAGCATCAGCAGCGCCAGGACGAGGATCCGGCCCGCCGCTCCGAAGCGCGCGTTCAGCCACTGCACGAGAGCCGCGAAGCACGCCGCGACCAGGAACAGGAAGCCCACGGTGCCGGCCGCCCGGACCATCTCCAGGCCGATCGCCCAGTGCAGGACGGCCATCAGCGCCGTCGTCTGCAGCACCCCGACGGCGACCACCGGCAGCCAGCCCGCCAGCGCGATCCGCCATGCCGGGGCGCCCGCGGCGAGCGCGCGCCGGTTCATCGGGGCGATCAGCATGTAGGCCACCATCGCGCCCACCCACAGCGACAACGGGATGAAGTACGGGGCGAAACCGGTGCCGTAGTTGGGCGCCTTGTGCTGGTCGTGGGAGGCGAGCTGGACCGGGTCGGCCATGACGGCGGTGCGCGCGTCGCGCTCCCGGGCGTCGTAGTCGGGGATCCGTCCGGCGCCGTCGTGCAGGCCGTCGGCGAGCTTGCCGGAGCCGTCGGAGAGCTTGAACATGCCGCCGTTGAGGTCCTGGGCGCCCGTCTCCAGCTTGCCGACGCCCGCGTCCAGGTTCTCGGAGCCCGTCTTGGCCGTGCCGAGCGCGGTGTTGATCTTCTTGGCGCCCTTGGCGACCTTCGAGGCCCCGGTGTTCAGCGCGTTGACCTGGGCCACGGCGTCGTCGAGGTCCTCGGAGAGATGCGGGGCGTCGTCGGCGAGGGACTGCGCCTGCTTCCGCAGGGCGGTGAGGTTCGTGCGGAGCGTCTTCAGGTCGCCGTCCTGGTCGGCGACCAGGGTGTTCACGTCGTCGGCGACCTTCGCCACGTCGGCGGCCGCGTCCTTGGCCTTCTTCAGGTCGGCGCACGCGGGATCGGGCAGCACCGGCGTCTCACAGCGCGCCTTGTACACGGCGGCGAGCGTGTCCGAGGCCGTGTGGGCGCCCGTGGCGGCCACCGGGGCGGCCTTCACCAGGGTCTCCAGGTTGTCGTGGATCACCTTCGAGGAGTCCGCGACCAGTTGGGCGGTGTCCCCGATGGTCTTCTCGTTGGTCCTGACGAACGGTCCCAGGGCGTCGGCGACCCCGTTGACCTTGTCGGCGAGCTTCTGGGTGCCGTCCGCGACCTTCTGCGACCCGTCCTGGAGGCTGTCGGCGCCCTTGTCGAGCTTCTTCAGCCCCTTCGCCAGCTTGCCGCTGCCGTCCTTGGCGTCGCCGAGGCCGTCCGCGAGGTCCTTGGAACCCTGTTCGGCCTTCCCGATGCCGCCGTTGAGATCGTCGGCGCCGTCGGCGGCCTTCGCGGTCGCGCCGTGGATGTCCGAGAAGGAGACGAAGATCTTGTCCAGGAAGGACCGCGAGGCCTTCGTGGACGCGGCGGTGCGCACCTCGCTGAAGACCGTGCGCGAGATCTGTCCCACGATGTAGTTGTTCGCGTCGTTGGTGCGCACCTGGAGGGCGCTCGTCTCGGGGGAGTCGCCCGAACTGGAGGCGATCCGCCGGCTGAAGTCGGCCGGCATGGTGAGCGACAGGTAGTACCTGCCGTCCTCGACGCCCGCGCGCGCCTCGGCGGAGCTCACCTCGTGCCAGTCGAAGACCTTGCTGTCACGCAGGTTCTCGGTGATGTCGTCCCCGGCGGTGATCTTCTTGCCCCCGGCGGTCGCGCCCCGGTCGTCGTTGACCAGCGCCACCGGGATGCGGTCGAGCCGGCCATAGGGGTCCCAGAAGGACCACAGGTACAGCGCGCCGTACAGCAGGGGCAGCAGCAGAAGCGCGACGAGGGCGGCCCGGGGGAGCCGGCCCCGGCCGAAGCGCCTGAGCTCAAGGGCGGCGAGTCTCGGCGAGCGCATCGGGCTCCTCCTCTTCCTCATCCTTCGGGCCGGTTCCGGCGGCGGCGTGCGGTCGGGCGTCCGTCCCGGTTTCCGGTGCGGCGTGCGGTCGGGCGTCCGTCCCGGTTTCCGGTGCGGCGTGCGGTCGGGTGTCCGTCCCGGTTTCCTGCGCGTCCCGCGGGCCGGATTCCGCCACGTCTCGCGGTCCGGCTTCCTGCGCGTCCTCGGCTTCGCCCCGCGTGCCCGCTCGTCCTTCGTCCTGCGGGCCGGCCGGCCGATCGCCGGACGGGACGGCAGCGGTGCCCGTGGTGACCGTGACGGCCCCCTCGGGAGCCTCGGCGCACACCGCCAGGACCGTCGTCCCCGTCTCGGCGAGGGACCCCAGCAGCGCCCAGACCTCCGCCCGCTCGGCCCGCGACAGCTTCAGGTCGACGTCGTCGACGCCGAGCAGCCGGGGCCGTGCGACGAGCGCCAACGCCACCGACAGCCGCAGCGCCTCGATCCGCTCCAGATCGCGCACGGCCGTCCGCGAGCCCTTGGGCAGGGCCTCGCGGTCGAGTCCTGCGGCGGCGAGCGCGGCGTCGATGCGCCGTTCCGCCTCGGCCGCCCGGTCCGCGCGCGGCCGCAGCAGGTCACGCAGCGAGTCGCCGAACCGCCGCTGCAGCAGCACCCGTTCGCGCAGATGCTCGCCCACGGTCAGAGCCGGTTCGAGATCGGTCACACCGGGTACGTGCGCGAGTGCGGCGATGCGACGCACGGCCGCCGACTGCTTGGGCAGGTGTGCCCCGCTCACGGTCGCCGTCCCCTCGGTGGCCTTCATCCGCCCGGTGAGGGCGAGCAGCAGGCTCGTGCGACCGGAGCCCGAGGGGCCTTCGATCGCGATGAGCGAACCGGGCTCCGCATCGACGCCGACGTCGCGGAACGCCCAGCCGCGAGGGCCTCGGAGACCGAGGCCGTCGGCTGTGACACCGACTCCGTCCACTGGTTCCCCCTGGATCCACTGTTTTGAACTGACTGGTCAGTGCAAAAACTAACCCGAACCTTCGATCGAAGCAAAAGCCCAGGTCGGAACGGATTGTCAGTGGCATACCGCACGATGGGGGCATACGGCAGCCCGTATCGGACGTGCCGTCACACGACGACAGGAGGTTCGTCATGGCCACCTACCACGCAGCCGCCGCACACCGGCGCCGCGCCACCGGCCCTGCCCCCTCACTGACCGGCCCCGCGAGCGACGTGCACCCCGTGCTGCGCCGCACCACGGCCCCGCCCGCCGCCCTCGATCTGCTCGCCCAGGCCCGCGCCGGGCTGGACGAGGCGGCCGTCCTCGAAACCCCCAACGAGCGCTACGCCACAGCCCATCTGGCGGCCCTGCGCACCGCGGCCGCCGTGCTCGCCGCCCGGGGCCGCCCGGAGCCCTCGTCCCGCCGCCGGGCCCGTATCCGCAGCGCCTGGGAGGTGCTTCCCGAGATAGCGCCCGAACTCACCGAGTGGAGCGCGCTGTTCGCCTCCGGGGCCCGGCGCCGCGCCCGGGCCGAGGCCGGCATCCAGGGCGCGGCCAACCGCCGGGACGCCGACGACCTGATACGCGACGTGGCGATGTTCCTGCGTCTCGTCGAGCGGATGCTGGTGCTCCAGCCGGTCCTGCCGCAGCCGCGTCAGGAGGAGGGCGACCCGGGCGGCCCGGGAGCGGGCCGCGAACTCCCGGACGCGGGCTGACGTGGCCCCGCGGCCGTGCCCACGTCCGTCGGCCCGGACCGGTGGTCCGGCCTTTCGGCGAGGTCCGCCGGGGAGCTGTGCCGTCGGAGTGCGCGCGCGTGACCGGCCGAGGGAGCGCGGAGCGGCCGCGTGACCGGACAGGACGCCGGAGGCAATAGGGTGGAAGGCGCCTGAAGCCCTCCCTCCGTCCGCCCGCGCGCCGGTCCGGACCAGCTCGGGGAGGGCAGCCCGTTCGCTCCGCCGCGCAAGAGGCGGTGCCGCGCCGAGGAGTCAACTGCCGTGTCGGACCCGATGCGCCCGCCCGTCTCCCACCCCGGCCCTCAGCCGACGCCGTCACGCTCCGGCCCCTCCCGGTCCCGGGCCTCACTGCGTACCGCCGTGGTCTGGGAGGTCCTGCGCGACGCCCTCGAACGCCGGGTCAAGGCGACCGGTCGTGAATCGCTGGAGGTCCTCGACACCGGGGGCGGCAGCGGCAACTTCGCGGTGCCCGTGGCTCTTCTCGGGCACCGGGTCACGGTCGTCGACCCCAGCCCCAACGCGCTGTTCGCCCTGGAGCGACGCACCGCCGAGGCGGGCGTGGCCGACCGGGTGAAGGGCGTCCAGGGCGATGTCCACGGGCTGTTCGACGTGGTCGAGCGCGGCGGCTACGACGCCGTCCTGTGCCACGGCGTCCTGGAGTACGTCGACGACCCGGCCGAGGGCGTCCGCAACGCGGTCGCCGCGCTGCGGGCCGAGGGCGTCCTCAGCCTTCTCGCCGCCGGTCTCGGCGGCGCGGTGCTCGCGCGCGCCCTCGCGGGCCACTTCACGGAGGCCCGGCAGGCGCTCGCAGCGCCGGACGGCCGCTGGGGCGAGGGCGACCCCGTGCCGCGCCGCTTCACCGCCGAGCAGCTCACCGAGCTCGTCGAGAGCGCGGGCCTCACGGTGGGGGCCGTCCACGGTGTGCGGGTCTTCGCCGACCTCGTGCCCGGCGTCCTCGTGGACACCGAGCCCGGAGCGCTGGAAGCCCTGCTGAAGCTGGAGGAGGCCGCCGCCGAACTCCCCGCCTTCCACTCCGTCGCCACCCAGCTGCACGTGCTGGGTGAGGCACGGGGGGACGAGGGGAGCTGAGCGACTGCCGGGGCGTACCGCTGATCAGGGGCTCGGCCGTGCATGGAGTACGCCACAGGCCCCCCGTTCGGCGGCTGTGCGCCGTATGATCGAGGGAGAACGCCCGGCATGACGGGCCGGCTGCCGGGGAATGGAATCCTCAGCGGGCCGGGACGTCCATGACGGGCTTCGGTTGGCCAATTGGCGTAGAGGGGCGGGTTTCACGGGGGCGATTCCCCGCCTATCCTGAAGGGACCCCCCGGGTCGCCCCGGCGACTGCACGATGAGGAGGACTCCGTGCCGCTCTCGGAGCACGAGCAGCGCATGCTCGAGCAGATGGAGCGAGCGCTGTACGCCGAAGATCCCAAGTTCGCGTCGGCGCTTGAGGGAAGCGGGCTGCGTACGTACACCCGGCGTCGGGTCTACCAGGCGGTCGCCGGCTTCCTCGTGGGAATCGCGCTCCTCATGGCCGGTATGGTCGCCAAGCAGGTGTGGCTGAGTGTGGTCGGCTTCCTCGTGATGCTGGGCTGCGCGGTGCTCGCCGTCACCGGCTGGCGCAAGGCCCCCAAACCGGGCGAACAGCCCTCGGCGGGAGTCGCGGGCGCCCCGCCCGCACGCGGTCAGATCAGGCAGAAGCGCTCGATGATGGACCGGATCGAGCAGCGCTGGCAGCGTCGCCGTGACGAACAGGGCGGTCGCTGACACCGCTGCGGACAGACATGCTGAGGGGGCGACCACCCGACTGGGTGGTCGCCCCCTCAACCATTTCCGCCGCCCTGTCCGGCCGAGTCCGTTCCGCGGCCGGACCGCCGATCAGCCGCCCGGCTGACCTCCGGAGCAGCTGATCAAGCATCCTGCCGGGCTGACCAGCCGCCGCGGCTGATCAGCCACCCTGCTGATCAGCCGCCCTGCTGGCCGGACGGCCGGCGTGCCAACGCCGTCAGCCGGGCCGTCCAGGACGTCTTCAGGGCCGCCCAGCGGTCCGCCAGGTCCCAGAGCGCGCGGACGGCCGAGCGCGGCGCCACGACGGCCCGCACCCGCGCGGTCCAGTCGGCCTTCTCCCGCAGTGCCGCCCGCACCGTGCGGACCTCGTCGGCCAGTCCCGCCTCCGCCCTCGGCTGCGGGGCGTACAGCACCTGCTCCACCGCGCCCGCGACCCGGTGCACCGAACGGTCCGCCGTCTCGTCCAGTCCCCCGAGCCGGACGATGCGCGCCGCCGCCCGCCGGGGGGTCAGCGCCTCGTCCGGCTCGATGCCGAAGTCCCAGGCCGTGTCGGTGAGCTCGCGCCACACCGCCAGGACATGCCCGGCGGCGACCCCGGCCTCTTCCTCGGGCTCGTCCAGCAGTACCGCCGGCTCGGCCTCGCTCGCGGCCTCACCGCCCGCGCCCGCCCTGTCGCGACGGCCCGGGGGAGCCCCGGCGGCCGCCGCGGAGTGCTGGGCGGACGCCAGCCGCGCCGAACGCCGTCGCCACCGCCACAGCATCGGCAGCATCGGCAGGACGAGCGCCGCGCCTCCCAGCAGCGTCCAGGCGGCGATCCGGTACCAGGGGATACCGCCGCCGTCCTGTCCCGACCGGCCCGCCGGCAGCGCGCCGGCGCAGTCGTCGAGCTTCTTCTCCTGGGCCGAGCAGCCGGAGCTCGCCGAGGGCGCGTTCGACGGCGCCGCGTCCGCCGAGCGCGAGGCCTGAGGCACCGGGGGGAGCGCCTCGCCCGGGGAGTTCGGCACGGTGTACGTGGGCGTGGTGCCGCGGGTCGGGGTCGGTTCGAAGCGGGTCCAGCCCACACCCTCGAAATACAGCTCCGGCCACGCGTGCGCGTCCTTCAGGCCCACCGCCACCGAACCGTCCGCCTGCGGAGAGCCCGGCGCGAAGCCCACCGCGACCCGCGCCGGTATGCCCAGGGTGCGGGCCATCGCCGCCATCGCGAACGAGAAGTGCACGCAGAAGCCCTGCTTGTCCCGCAGGAAGCGGGCGATCGCGTTGGGGCCGC
This sequence comes from Streptomyces hayashii, assembly GCF_024539815.1. Taxonomy (GTDB): domain Bacteria; phylum Actinomycetota; class Actinomycetes; order Streptomycetales; family Streptomycetaceae; genus Streptomyces; species Streptomyces hayashii. The sequence continues at coordinate 6,563 of NZ_JAHHIU010000257.1, read as the reverse complement.
TGCCGACCTCGACCTGGGTGTCGTACTCGAAGCCGCCCGTCACCGCGAAGTAGTCCTGGAGCTTGACCGCCTTCTCGTAGTCGTTCGCGGCGCCCTCGGTGATCTGCCGGGCCTGCCGGGTCACCACCGCCGGCAGGGAGTCCGGCACCTTGGTGTAGTCGCGCCGGATCGAGTCCGGAGCGTCCTGCGCGGACGCCAGCTGCTCCGCGGTCGGCTGCACGGCCAGGCTCGTCACCTGGTAGGTCTTGCCACTGGTGTTCTGGCCGTGGTCGCCGACCAGGGTCATGCCGACCGGCTCGTACCGCCAGTTGCCCTTGATCTGCACGCCGCTGGGCGGGTAGGGCATCGGCAGCCAGTCCTGGGCGTACCCGTCGGCGGCCGCGATCCGGGTGGTGATCTCCGTGCGCTTGACGTCGGGACCCAGCCCGGTGGGCGAGGGGAACTCGTCGGGCACGGCGACGATGTGGCGCTTGGCCGGTCGCCACGTCGTGCCGTCGAAGTCGTCCAGCGACACGATCCGCAGATACATGTCGGAGATGTCACTGGTGTTGGTGCGCAACGTCAGGACCGTCCGGTCCTCGTCCACGTTCAGGCTGTCGCGCAGCGACACCAGCGGGTTCACCGCGGAGATCGTGCCCCCGCTGCCGTTGCCCGCGCCCACACCGGCGCCCGTCGCGCCCAGCAGGCCGCTCTGTATGGCCGGCAGCGGCAGCAGCGGAACCACGAGGGCGACGCCCAGCGCGGCCATCCCGATGCGCCGGCCGGTGCGCACCGGGGCGACCGGACCGGGCTGCCCGCCCGGGCCGCGCCCGGAACCGCCGAAGACCCGGCCCCACTGCGAGAGCCGCTCGCGGCCCTCCGCGAGCAGCAGGAACAGATAGCCGGCCGCGGCGACCAGGAACCACAGCCAGTCGGCCGACCCCTTGGACAGGCCCGCGGCGACCGAGTACAGCGCCAGCAGCGGCAGACCGGCCGGAGCCGCGTTGCGGAACGTCACCGCGAGGGTGTCCACCGCCAGGCCGATCACCAGCACCGCGCCGATCACCATCAGCCGGATGCCGTCCGACAGCGGGGCCGGGATCGCGTACCGCCCCACGTCGTCGGTGCCCGACCGGAGCAGGTCGCCGAAGTGGCGGAAGGCCTCGGGGCCGGGGACCAGACCGACGAGCGCGTGCCCGCGGGCGAAGACCAGGGTCAGCATCACCAGTGTGACCAGCGCCTGCGCCGCAACGGTCAGCGGCCGGGCCAGCGGGACCCGTCGGGCCGCGGCGCCCGCTCCCGACTGGATCGCCAGCATGAACGCCGCCTGCACCAGCCAGGTCGCCGGCGACACCAGGGGCAGCAGGGCGAACGACGCCATCAGCGTGGCCGCCGCCGAGCACAGCGTCAGCCTGGCACGCCCGCTCATGACCGCCCCTCCCCGCCGCTCGCCGCGCCCGCCGTCATCACGCCCGCCCGGTCGCGGTCCGCCTGGCGCCACAGTTCGTTCAACGAAGCGCCCCGCGGCACGCTCAGGGCCGTCCAGCCCGCCTCGCGCAGCATCCGCAGCCGCTCCTCCTGCCTGTTCATCGCATCGGGCGCGCCGTTCGGTTCACGCGCCCAGTGGTCGCCGTCCAGCAGGAAGGCGACCGCGCCTCCGCTGCGCTGGCGCATCTTCGCGGCCACCGCCGCCTCTTCCTCGTCGAGATCGCCGAGGAACGCGACCAGCAGGCCCTCGTTGCCGCCGCGCAGCACGTCGTACGCCCGGGACAGGCCCGTGCCGTCGGAGTGGTCCACCACGGCGAGGGTGTCCATCATCAGTCCGGCCGCGTCGGCCGACTCCTGGTTGGCTCCGGCGAACCCGTCGGCCCCCTCGCCGGGCACCGAGTTGCCGGTGTCGGTCAGCAGCCGCACGGAGAAGCCCCGCTCCAGCATGTGCACCAGCACGGACGCGGCGCCGGAGACCGCCCACTCGAAGGCCGAGTCGGGTCCCGCGCCCTGGTAGGCAAGGCCCCGGGTGTCGAGCAGCACCGTGCAGCGCGAGCGCTGGGGCTGCTCCTCGCGGCGCACCATCAGCTCGCCGTAGCGGGCGGTCAGGCGCCAGTGCACGCGGCGCAGGTCGTCGCCGTAGCGGTAGCCGCGCGGGATCACGTCGTCCTCGCCGGCCAGCGCCAGCGAGCGGTGGCGGCCCTCGCCGTACCCCTTGGCCTCGCCGCTCAGGCGGACCGGGGGCAGCGACTCCACGCGCGGTATGACCGTCAGCGTGTCGTGGGTGGAGAAGGACCGGGTGAGCTCGCACATCCCGAACGGGTCGTTCAGCCGCAGCTGGAGCGGGCCCAGCGGGTAGCGGCCGCGCAGGTCGGAGCGGACCCGGTAGGACACCTCGCGGCGGCCGCCCGCCTCGACCCGGTCCAGGACGAAGCGGGGGCGCGGACCGAGCACGTACGGCACCCGGTCCTGGAGCATCAGCAGACCGGTGGGCAGCCGTGAGACGTTGTCCATCCGCAGATGGACGCGGGCCTCGCTGCCGGCGGGCACGCGCGCGGGGGAGAGCCTGCGGCTGCCGGCGACCCGGTAGCGGGTGCGGTAGACGACGGCCGCGCAGATCAGCGGCAGTGCGGCGAGCAGCAGCCCGACCCGGAGCAGGTCGGGCTGTCCGAGCACGTAGGCGCACACGGCGGCCGCGACGCCGGCGGCCAGGAAGGACCGCCCTCGGGTGGTCAGACCGGCCAGCGCGGTGCGCACGCTGCCCTGGTCGCCCTTCCTCCCCTGGCCGGTCGACGGCTGTCCGGATCCCCCGGCGGCCATCACAGCCTCCGCGACTGCTGGCCGTACGCCTGCGGGCCGTGCCCCAGCCCGTAGCCGTGCTGCTGCGGAGTGGCGGGCACCGGGGTGTGCTGGATGATCTCCTCGACGACCTGCTCCGCCGAGCGGCGGTTGAGCTGGGCCTGCGCGGTGGGCAGCAGTCGGTGGGCGAGGACGGCCACGGCGAGGTTCTGCACGTCGTCGGGCAGGGCGTAGTCCCGGCCGCTGAGGGCCGCGGTCGCCCTGGCCGCGCGCACCAGGTGCAGCGTCGCGCGCGGGGAGGCCCCGAGTCTGAGGTCCGGGTGGGTGCGCGTGGCGCTCACCAGGTCGACCGCGTAGCGCCGCACCGCGTCGGCGACGTGGACCCCGCGCACGGCGTCGATGAGCTTCACGATCTCGTGGGCGTGGGCGACCGGCTGCAGATCGTCCAGGGGGTTGACCCCGCCGTGCACGTCGAGCATCTGCAGCTCAGCCTCGGGGCTCGGATAGCCGATCGAGACCCGGGCCATGAACCGGTCGCGCTGGGCCTCGGGCAGCGGGTAGGTGCCCTCCATCTCGACCGGGTTCTGCGTCGCGACCACCATGAACGGACTGGGCAGCTCGTACGTCTGCCCGTCGATGGTGACCTGGCGCTCCTCCAGCGACTCCAGCAGCGCCGACTGGGTCTTGGGCGAGGCGCGGTTGATCTCGTCGCCGATCACGATCTGCGAGAAGATCGCGCCGGGTTTGAACTCGAAGTCCCGGCGCTGCTGGTCCCAGATGGACACGCCCGTGATGTCCGAGGGCAGCAGGTCGGGAGTGAACTGGATCCGGCGCACCGAACAGTCGATGGACTTGGCCAGAGCCTTGGCCAGCATCGTCTTGCCGACGCCCGGCACGTCCTCGATCAGCAGGTGCCCCTCGGCGAGGAGCACGGTCAGCGAAAGCCGTACGACCTCGGGCTTGCCCTCGATCACTCCTTCCACCGAACTGCGGACACGCTCCACAGTGGCGGTCAGATCTGTGAGGCTCGCTCGCTCGTCATAGGTCGTCACCCGGCCCTCCTCGGCCCAAACTTTCTCCGGGCCGACGCACTGTGCGGCAAACCGGCCCACCCCGAATCACGGACGCCGCTCCAGAACTGCTCAGCGTGGCGTCACCCTCGCATTCTTGCTGCCGTTACCGATTCGTGTCACTCGCCTGTGGACAACTGTCCGCGATATGTCGGTGTTATGGGGATACGGGTGCCCGAGGGGCCCGAATCGACAGCGGAACGACAGTGAGCGACCGTGCCCGTGAACGGTCACACGGGCACCGGCAGCGGACTGTGCGGGGCCGGGGAGGAGGTTACGCGGGGGCGATCTCGCGCAGTGAACCCGTCCGCACGTCGAACACGAAACCGCGCACGTCGTCGGTGTGCAGCAGGAACGGCGAGGTGCGCACCCGCTGCATCGACTGACGGACGTCCTGGTCGACGTCGCGGAAGGCCTCCACCGCCCAGGCCGGGCGCTGGCCGACCTCCATCTCCAGCTCGGTGCGGAAGTCCTCGGTGAGCGACTCCATGCCGCAGCCCGTGTGATGGATCAGGACGACGCTGCGCGTCCCCAGCTTCCGCTGGCTGACGGTGAGCGAGCGGATCACGTCGTCGGTGACCACGCCGCCCGCGTTGCGGATCGTGTGACAGTCGCCGAGCTTCAGGCCGAGCGCCGCGTGCAGGTCGAGGCGGGCGTCCATGCAGGCCACGACCGCGACCTGCAGAACGGGGCGGGCGTCCATGCCGGGGTCGGTGAACGCCGCGGCATACCGCTCGTTCGCCTCCACCAGGCGGTCGGTCACAGCGCCGCCGTGTATGGCGCCTTCGGATTCGACGGGTACGGATGCGGAAGTCGTCATACCCATGACGGTACTGGTCACGGGTGTTCCGGTCGCGCTGTGGGTAGGGAAAAAGAGCGTCATCACGCCGTCTTTGTGAGGTACGACACAGCCGCCCGGAGGGGGTCCTCGCCCCTGGGCCGCGCCGCGCAGGCCGGTTGATTGACCGCGCGACACCGTGGACTAAAGTGACGCGAAGCGGGAGGCGACGATCTCCCTGCTGGACTGAACCCCGAGAGACCCCGGCCCGGCCGCCGGAGATCTCCCCGCGGCGCCGGCAGGCCTTCCCTTCACGAGGGGGCGGGGACCCGGCGGTGCATACCACCCGCCGGATCTGAGAGGTCCCCTTGAGTCACAGTCGACATGTCCCGGTGATGCTCCAGCGGTGCCTGGACCTGTTGGCCCCCGCCCTCCAGGAACCCGGAGCGGTGGTCGTCGACTGCACGCTCGGCCTCGGCGGCCACAGCGAGGCACTGCTGACGCAGTTCCCCGAGGCCCGGCTCGTCGCCCTCGACCGCGACAAGGAGGCGCTGCGCCTGTCCGGCGAGCGCCTCGCCCCCTTCGGCGACCGCGCCGCCCTCGTGCACGCCGTCTACGACGAACTCCCCGAGGTACTGGAGCGGCTCGGGCACGCGCGCGTGCAGGGCGTCCTGTTCGACCTCGGCGTCTCCTCCATGCAACTGGACGAGGCCGACCGCGGCTTCGCCTACGCCCAGGACGCCCCGCTCGACATGCGCATGGACCAGACGACCGGCGTCGGCGCCGCCGAGGTCCTCAACACCTACCCGCCCGGCGAACTCGTGCGGATCCTGCGCGCGTACGGCGAGGAGAAGCAGGCCAAGCGGATCGTCTCCGCCGTCGTGCGCGAGCGCGACAAGGAGCCGTTCACCAACAGCGCCCGGCTCGTCGAGCTGATCCGCAACGCGCTTCCGCAGGCCGCCAAGCGCACCGGCGGCAACCCCGCCAAGCGCACCTTCCAGGCGCTGCGCATCGAGGTCAACGGCGAACTCTCCGTCCTGGAACGGGCGATCCCGGCGGCAGTCGAGACGCTCGCCGCGGGCGGCCGGATCGCCGTCCTGTCGTATCACTCGCTCGAAGACCGGCTGGTCAAGCAGGTGTTCGCGGCGGGCGCCGCCAACACCGCCCCGCCGGGACTGCCCGTCGTCCCCGAGCGCTACCAACCGCGGCTCAAGCTGCTCACCCGTGGTGCCGAACTTCCCACCGAGGAAGAGATCGCCGAAAACCGGCGCGCCGCCCCGGCGCGACTGCGCGGGGCCGAGCGGATCAGGGAGTCCATCGAATGACGGGCGTGAGCCGAGGGTGGCGAGTTCCACCCGGGGGAGGGCGAGTGACCAGGAGACCCGAACTGAAAGGGAGGGCCGCCCGGCTCGCGCGGCTCTTCCCGGCAGGCCCGCGCCAAGCCGCCCGCACCCCGTTCGTCCTCCTCGTCGTCCTTCTCCTCGGCGGCGGCCTCATCGGACTGCTCGTGCTGAACTCCGCGCTCAGCGAGGGCTCGTTCAAGATGGACGACCTGCACAAGGACACCAAGAGCCTCACCGACGAGGAGCAGGCGCTCCAGCGCGACATCGACTCCTACTCCGCCCCGGACGCCCTCCAGCGCCGCGCGCGCGAACTGGGCATGGTCCCCGGCGGTGACCCCGCCTTCCTGAACCCCGACGGCACCGTCAAGGGCGTCCCCTCGCCCGCCGTGCAGCAGTCCGTGCAGGAGGCCCCCGCCGTCCGGCCGCCCGAGGCCCTGATGTTCTCCCAGACGATCGGGTCGTCGCCGTCGCCGGCCCCGAGCGACACCCCGCTCGACTCCCCGGCGCGGAGCGCGGCCCCCGACCCGACCGCAACCACCCCCGAGACCCCCGGCAGGTGACGGAAGTGTCCGACAGGGAACCGCCGCGCCGGCGGGTGCCCGGCCC
>NZ_JAHHIU010000256.1 GCF_024539815.1 Streptomyces hayashii | reverse complement strand
GGCGAGAGCGCGACGCCCGCCCGCCCGGCGTCGCGCTCTCGCCCGCGCGTGCCCGGCTCTTCCACCCCCTCACCGGCCCCTGGGCCCTGAGCTGTCTGCGCGGCCTCGACGACCGCGAGCGTTCCCCGGACGAGCACGGAGCCCGCCGGCTCCGGCAGGACCTCGCTCACCTCGGCGCCGTCGCCGCCGTCGCGGCGGCCCGGGCCGCGATCCCCTTCACCGTCCGGCTGACCGCGCGCGCCGGCGTGCTCACCCTGCCCTCCCTCGGCTCGCTGCGCACCGTCGCCCCGGGCGACGCCCCCGTCGTCCTCGGGCACCGCGACGGGCGGCTGACGTTCCGTCAGCCCGACGCGCCGGACGTCGTCGTGCACCTGGAGAGCGGGATCGGAGCCTGGTCCGGCGCCCTGGCCTGGACGTCCGTGCACGCGCTGCCCGGGCTGCTGCCCGGCGCCGCCCCCATGCCCCTGGACGACGTCGACCCCTACCGCATCGCGCCCGGCCCCCGTCACCGGACCCTCGGCGCCCCGGCCACCCTCGACGACGCGGACTGCAAGCGATGGCTCCAGGCCTGGTCCGGCACAGCGGCCGCACTGCGCACCGGCGGCGAGCAGCGGGTGACCGAGGCGTCGGCGCTGCTGCGCTGTCTGGTCCCGCTGGAGAGGCCGCCCGGCGCGGGCGCCGACGGGCGGGACAGCTGCAGCGCGACCCGGCACGAGGCGTTCGGCGCACTGCTCGCCAGCCCCCCGCAGGACGCCGTGGCCCTGGCCGCCACCCTCGTCCACGAGCTGCACCACGCCAAACTGGCCGCCCTGGGCGACCTGGTGACGCTTCATCACGCGCCCTCGGAGGCACGCTACTTCGCGCCCTGGAAGACGGTTCCCCGGCCCTACGACAGCCTGCTGCAGGGCGTCTACTCGCATCTGGCCCTCGCGGACTACTTCCAGCGCCGGGCGCTCGTCGCCCCGCCGCCCGACGCCGAGTACGCCTGGTCACGGCACGCCCGCTACCGCGCCCAGGTGGCGGCGGCCCTGCCGGCCCTCGTCGCCTCGCCCGACCTCACCGTCCCCGGACGCCTGTTCGTCGACGAGATGACCGCCGCCTACGAACGCATGGCCGAACATCCCGCGCCCCGCGATCACACCGTCCGGGCCCAGGCGTACGTGAAGGCCGCGCGCGCCCTGTGGACGCAGCGTCATGCTCCCGCGCTGCCACGCCCGAAAGGATGAGGATGGCCTGCGCGGCGCCCTCCGGTGCGCGAAGATCGTCGGGCCGAGGCGCGCGCCGGACGGGTCGGCGGACTTACGCGCGCCGCGCCGAGGTCCTAGGATTTTCGAGGTACTACGTGCTGGAGGCCGCTGCATGTCTGGAGCTCGTACGCCGGTCGGGGCAACCGGGAGGAGGTCCGCGAAGCAGACGGTCACGATCCACTTCGCGGGATTCAACCGGGCCTGGGCGGCCTGGATCGGTGACCGGCTCGAACGGCGCGGCCTGCGGGTCGTCTACCTGCGCTGGGACTCCCCGGCCGAGGTGCCGCTGGTCGATCTGCTGCGCGACCTGGAGCTCGCCGAGGGACGCATCCTCATCGTCGTCAGCGAGTGGTACTTCCAACTCGGGCCCCGCACCCAGGAGGAGTGGAACGCGGCGCTGCGCGAGGTCGTCGCCCCCGACCCGTCCCGCTTCGCCGCCGTCTCCGTGACCACGGCGTCCGTGCCTTCGGCGACCGCCGTCCTCGCCCCGGTCGACCTGACCAACATGGGCTCCGAGGAGGCCGAGCGCCGCCTGTTCGACCGGCTCGACCTGCCGCTCGACCCGCTGCCGGAGACCCCCGACGCCGCCCGCCGCGGCCCCCGCTTCCCCGCGGCGATGCCCGAGGTCTGGGGCGGGGTGCCCCGCCGCAACACGCGCTTCACCGGACGCGAGTCGCTCCTCAACGACGCCTACCACCTGCTCCAGGGCGCGGAGCCCGGCGCCGGCGTGGTCACGTTCCACGGCATGTCGGGGGTGGGCAAGACCCAGATGGCCGCCGAGTACGTGTACCGGTTCGGCTCCGAGTACGACGTCGTGTGGTGGGTCAACGCCGAGAAACGCGTCACCTACCGCCGTCTGCTGGCCGAACTCGCCCCGAAGCTGGGCCTGCAGACCGGCCAGGAGTACGGCGAACGGCTCCGCGCCGTCCGCGACGCGCTGCGCCGGGGCGATCCCTACGGGCGCTGGCTGCTGATCCTCGACGGAGCGGACGAACCGGACCAGATCTGGGACCTGGTGCCGACCGGCCCCGGCCATGTCATCATCACCTCCCGCAACCCCGAATGGACGGAGCACAACAGCAAGTTGCTGGAGGTGCCCGTGTACGCCCGGGACGAGTCGGTGGCGTTCATCCGCCGTCGCGCGCCCCGGCTGTCGGAGGTGGAGGCCGACCAGCTCGCGGACGCGCTGGAGGACCTGCCGCTGTTGCTGGACCAGACGGCGGGCTGGCTGAACGACTCCGACCTGTCCGTGCGGGAGTACATCGCCCTCCTGGACGGCGGCATCGACAACGACGTCGTGAAGGTGTCGGCGGACTTCCCGCTCGCCTTCCAGACCGCGTGGTCGATACTGCTGAACAAACTCCGTGAGACCGTCCCCGAGTCGGTCGACCTGCTGCGGCTGTGCACCTTCTTCGCCCCGGGCTTCATCCCGGTCCGCCTGCTGCGCGAGATGTCGAGCGACGAACTGCCCGAACAGCTCGCCGGCCTCCTCAACGACCCGCTGCTGTGGAACAAGGCGATCAACCAGCTCCGCCAGTACTCGGTGGTCCGCCTGGAGTCCCACGAGACGGCCGGCGAGGAGGGCTCCGTGTCCGGGGAGTCGCTGTACCTGCACCGCATGGTCCACCAGATCGTGCACAAGGACATGCCGGACGCGGACCGCAGGGAGTTCGTCGACGTCGTCCGGCAGGCCCTCGCCGCCGCCGACCCGCGCCGGCCCACCGACCCCGACCTGTGGCCCGGGTACGCGGAGATCGTGCCGCACCTGAAGTACGCGGACGTGCTGCAGACCCAGGACCCGAACGTGCAGCGGCTGGTCTTCAACTGCCTGCGCTACATGTACTTCTCCGGCGAGTACAACGCCGGCATCAAGCTCGGCGAGCGCGCGATGCAGGCCTGGCGCGAGCTGCTCGGCCCGACGCACCCCAGGATCTGGGAGCTGACGTACCACTACACCAACCTGCTGCGGGCCACCGGCGACTACGCGCGCACCGAGTCCCTCAGCCGTGCGGCCGCCGAGCATCTGAAGGCCGAGCGCGGCCCCCAGGACCTGGAGCATCTGCGGGCCGCCGCGGGCCTGGCCGCCGACCTGCGGGGCCTCGGCCGCTACGACGAGGCGCTGGAACTGTCCGAGTGGGTGCTGGTCGCCTACCGCGAACTGCTCGGCGAACAGGACTCGCGCAGCCTCAACTCACGCAACAACCTGGCCGTCTCGCTGCGCCTCCTCGGCCGTTACCCGGAGGCCCTGGAGCACGACCGGCGGACCATGGAGTCCCGGCGCCAGCTGCTGCGGGCCCGGCATCCGTGGACCCTCGGCTCCGAGATCTCCTACGCCATCGACCTGCGCCTCCTCGGCAACTACACCGAGGCCGAGTCCATCCAGGCGAACAACGTGGGCGAGATCCGCCGGGTGCTGGGCCGCGACAACCCGCAGACCCTCAAGGCCGAGCACAACCTCGCGCTGTGCCGCTACCGCCTCGGCGACCGCGACCGCCGCGGCGACCGCGGCGCCGACCCCCAGGAGCCCGGGGACCTGCTGTCCAGTGTGCTGGAACGCGGCGAGCGGGTGCTCGGCGAGACGCATCCGCTGACCCTGATCTTCGCGACGGCCCAGAGCTGCTACGCCCGCGAGCACGGTGACATCGACCAGGCCCGCGAACTCAGCGAGGCCGTCGTCGCGCGCTACGAGGTGATGCTCGCCGAGGGGCACCCCTTCGTCGCCGGGGCCCGCGCCAACCAGGCGCTGATCCTGCGCAACGTGGGCGAGCGGGAGGCCGGCCACGTCCTCCTGGAGCAGGCGCTCGCGTCGATGACCGAGGCGGTGGGGGAGAACCATCCCTGGACGCTGGGCTGCGCCCTGAACGCCTCCGCCCTGCGCAACATCGTCGGCGACACCGAGAGCGCCGCCGACCTCAGCCTGGACACGGTGACACGGGCCGTCGAGTCGCTCGGCCGCACCCATCCGCTGACCCTGTCGGCGCGGATCGCCCACGCGGCGGACCTGCGCGGCCTGCGGGACCGGCGGCAGGCGGAGAAGGTCGAACAGGAGGCCCTCACGGACCTCGACTCGACGCTGGGCAGCAAGCATCCGCACACCGTCTCGGCCCGCTCCCGCAACCGCCCCTACTGGGACTTCGAACCCCAGGTCATCTGACGTCGGCCCCACGGGCTCGCGCCGGCCGCGCGAAGCGCGCGAGGCCGCCTCAGCCGTCCCGCACGCCGAAGGGCCCGTCCCCCGGAAACCTCCGGGGGACGGGCCCTTCGACATGCTGCCGTCGAGGACTACGCCTCGAACACCTCACGCACCAGCTGCTCCTGCTCCGCCTGGTGACGCTTGGCGGAACCGACCGCCGGCGACGAGCCGTGCGGGCGCGAGATGCGGCGCAGGCGCTCGCCGTGCGGCACGTCCGCGCCGACCGCGAGGTCCAGGTGGTCGATCAGGTTCAGGGCGATGAACGGCCAGGCGCCCTGGTTGGCCGGCTCCTCCTGGGTCCACAGGTACTTCTCGGCGTTGGGGTACTTGTTGACCTCCGCCTGGACCTCGGCGCCCGGCAGCGGGTACAGCCGCTCCAGCCGGATGATCGCCGTGTCCGTGACCCCGCGCTTCTGCCGCTCGGCGTCCAGGTCGTAGTAGACCTTGCCGGTGCAGAAGACGACCTTCTTGACCGCGTTCGCGTCGACCGACGCGTCGCCGATGACCGGGCGGAACTGGCCCGTGGTGAACTCCTCCGCCTTCGACGCGGCGGCCTTCAGACGCAGCATCGACTTCGGGGTGAAGACGACCAGCGGCTTGTGGTGCGGGTTGTGCACCTGCCACCGCAGGAGGTGGAAGTAGTTCGACGGCAGCGTGGGCATCGCGACCGTCATGTTGTTCTGGGCGCAGAGCTGCAGGAAACGCTCGACACGGGCCGAGGAGTGGTCCGGGCCCTGGCCCTCGTAGCCGTGCGGGAGGAGCAGGGTGACGCCGGACGTCTGGCCCCACTTCTGCTCGGCGGCCGAGATGTACTCGTCGACGACCGTCTGCGCGCCGTTGACGAAGTCGCCGAACTGCGCCTCCCACATCACGAGCGCGTCCGGACGGGCCAGCGAGTAGCCGTACTCGAAGCCCATGACCGCGTACTCGGACAGCAGCGAGTTGTAGACGTTGTAGCGCGCCTGCTCGTCGGCCAGGTACTGGAGCGGGGTGTGCTCCTCGCCCGTCTCACGGTCGATCAGGACCGCGTGACGCTGGCCGAACGTGCCGCGCTGCGAGTCCTGGCCGGACAGCCGGACCGGAGTGCCCTCAAGGAGGAGGGAGCCCACGGCCAGCGTCTCGCCCATGCCCCAGTCGATCGTCCCGTCCTCGACCATCGTGGCCCGGCGCTGCAACTGGGGCAGCAGACGCGGGTGCACGTGGAAGTAGTCGGGGATGTTGACCTGGGACTCGGCGATCCGCTTGACGACCTCGGTGGAGATCGCGGTGTTCACGGCGACCGGGAACTCCGCCTGCGGGTCCGACACCGGGCCGGCGCTCGGCTGGGCCGTGACGGCCTCGCGGACCTCCGTGAAGACCTTCTCCAGCTGGCCCTGGTAGTCCTGGAGCGCCTGCTCGGCCTCTTCCAGGGTGATGTCGCCGCGACCGATGAGGGACTCGGTGTAGAGCTTGCGCACCGAGCGCTTCTTGTCGATCAGGTCGTACATCAGCGGCTGGGTGAAGGCCGGGTTGTCCGACTCGTTGTGACCGCGGCGGCGGTAGCAGATGAGGTCGATCACCACGTCCTTGTTGAACGCCTGGCGGAACTCGAACGCCAGCCGCGCGACGCGCACGACCGCCTCCGGGTCGTCGCCGTTCACGTGGAAGATCGGGGCCTCGATCATGCGCGCCACGTCCGTCGCGTACATCGACGAGCGCGACGACTCCGGGGCGGCCGTGAAGCCGACCTGGTTGTTGATGACGATGTGGACCGTGCCGCCGGTGCGGTAGCCGCGCAGCTGCGACATGTTCAGCGTCTCGGCCACCACGCCCTGGCCCGCGAAGGCCGCGTCGCCGTGCAGGGCGACCGGCAGGACCGTGAAGTCCGAGCCGCCCTTGTTGATGATGTCCTGCTTGGCGCGGGCGATGCCCTCGATGACCGGGTCGACCGTCTCCAGGTGGGAGGGGTTCGCGGCCAGCGACACCTTGATCTGCTCGCCGTCCAGGCCGGTGAAGGTCCCCTCGGCGCCCAGGTGGTACTTCACGTCGCCGGAGCCGTGCATCGACTTCGGGTCGAGGTTGCCCTCGAACTCGCGGAAGATCTGCGCGTACGACTTGCCGACGATGTTCGCGAGGACGTTCAGCCGGCCGCGGTGGGCCATGCCGATGACGACCTCGTCGAGGCGGGACTCGGCGGCCGAGTCCAGCACCGCGTCGAGCAGCGGGATGACGGACTCGCCGCCCTCCAGCGAGAAGCGCTTCTGGCCGACGTACTTCGTCTGCAGGAACGTCTCGAAGGCCTCCGCCGCGTTCAGCCGGCGCAGGATGCGCAGCTGCTCCTCGCGCTCCGGCTTGGTGTGCGGGCGCTCGATGCGGTCCTGGATCCAGCGGCGCTGCTTGGGGTCCTGGATGTGCATGAACTCGACGCCGGTGGTGCGGCAGTACGAGTCGCGCAGCACGCCCAGGATGTCGCGCAGCTTCATCAGGGACTTGCCGGAGAAGCCGCCGACCGCGAACTCGCGCTCCAGGTCCCACAGGGTGAGCCCGTGCTCGGTGATGTCGAGGTCGGGGTGCTTGCGCTGGCGGTACTCCAGGGGGTCGGTGTCGGCCATGACGTGGCCGCGGACCCGGTAGGAGTGGATCAGCTCGAAGACGCGGGCGGCCTTGGTGACGTCGTCGTCGTGGCTGGCGTCGATGTCCTTGAGCCAGCGGACCGGCTCGTACGGGATGCGCAGCGCCTCGAAGATCTCGTCGAAGAAGCCGTTCTCGCCGAGCAGCAGGTTGGCGACGATCCGCAGGAACTCGCCGGAGGCCGCGCCCTGGATGACCCGGTGGTCGTAGGTCGACGTGAGCGTCATGACCTTCGAGATGCCGAGCTTGTTCAGGGTGTCCTGGCTGGTGCCCTGGAACTCCGCCGGGTAGTCCATGGAGCCGACGCCCATGATGACCGACTGGCCGGGCATCAGGCGCGGCACGGAGTGGACGGTGCCGAGGCCGCCGGGGTTGGTCAGGGAGACCGTGACGCCGGTGAAGTCGTCCATCGTCAGCTTGCCGTCGCGGGCGCGGCGGACGATGTCCTCGTAGGCCTGCCAGAACTCGAAGAAGTTCAGCGTCTCGGCCTTCTTGATGCCGGCGACGACGAGCTGGCGGTCGCCGTTGGCCTTCACCAGGTCGATCGCCAGGCCGAAGTTGACGTGCGGCGGCTTGACGAGGGTGGGCTTCCCGTCCTTCTCCGCGTAGTGCCAGTTCATCGACGGCATGGCCTTGATGGCCTGCACCATCGCGAAGCCGATCAGGTGCGTGAAGGAGATCTTCCCGCCCCGGGCGCGCTTGAGGTGGTTGTTGATGACGATGCGGTTGTCGAACAGCAGCTTCACCGGGACCGCGCGCACGGACGTGGCCGTGGGCAGCTCCAGCGAGGCGTTCATGTTCTTGGCGACCGCGGCGGACGGGCCGCGCAGCGTCACGAACTCGGGGCCCTCGGCAGCGGCGGGGGCCGCGGCGGGCGCGGCGGCGGCCGGCTTGGCCGCGGGGGCCGCCTTCGCCGGGGCCGGGGCGGCGGCCGCGGGCTTCGGAGCGGCGGCCGGCGCGGGAGCCGCGGCGGCGGGCGCCGGAGCGGCGGGCGCAGCCGGGGCCGGGGCGGCGGGCGCGGGAGGCGTGGTGGTGGTCGCTGCGGCCCCCGCGGCCGCAGTACCCGCCGGAGCCGAGGGAGCGGCTGCTCCTGGCTTGTAGTCGGCGAAGAAGTCCCACCAGGCGCGGTCTACCGAATTCGGGTCCTGGAGGTACTGCTGATAGATCTCGTCGACGAGCCACTCGTTCGGCCCGAACGCGGCAGCGGGGTTCTTGCCCGCTTGGTCTGCGTCGGTCGAGATGCTGGAGTTACTGGGGGACTGTGGCGACACGGCGGCAACCGCCCTCTTCCGCTTCACAAGGTGATGGACAGCGGGAATAAAGGCTACGCCCCCTGGAGGGGGAAGGTCAGGCCGGGCCCGTCCATCGTCGCGTAAGTCACATCGGAAAGCGTGTTTCGGGGGTGGAAATGGCGGGAAACAAGCGCGGTTGTGCGTCACCAGGGATGCGTGGGGGCGGATGACGCACGCTCAGCGTGCGCACCGTCGCCGACCTGCGCCGGTGTGAGGTCCGATGACACGTGTCCGGCTGCGCGGACGCACGTGGATCTTGAGGCTCCGCTGCGAACTTTACGTCAACTTGGAACGGAGGACTCTCCCGGAAGAGTGATAAGAATCCGGCAGCCCCGCTCGGATTCGGCCACTCCGATCCGGCCTCCGTGGAGATCGACCGCCCAGCGGGCGATCGCCAGCCCCAGCCCCGTGCCGCCGTCGCTGCCCGGCCCGTGCGGCCGGCGGACGGCCCCCCGGTTGAACCGCTCGAACACGCGGTGCCACTCCGAGCGCGGAATGCCGGGCCCCTCGTCCAGGACCTCCAGCTCCAGCGACTCCGGCAGGGCCCCGCGCCGCGCCTTCACCGTCACCCGTCCGTGCGGCGGGCTGTGCTTGACCGCGTTGTCGATCAGGTTGGCGACGACCTGGTGGATGCGCTCCGGGTCCGCGTGCGCGGTCAGCTCCGGAGGGGTGACGTCCAGGTGCAGATGGACGTCCGTGCGGGTGTGGCTGCCGCCCGAGCCCATGGTGGCGCGGGCCGAGGCGACCATGTTGGCCTCCTTCAGCACGCCCGACAGATACGGCCACACCTCGAAGCGCCGTCTGCGCAGCGGGACGACGCCGTTGTCGAGGCGGGACAGGTCGAGGAGCGTCTCCACGAGCCGACCCAGCCGCTCCGTCTGCTTCAGGGCGGTGCGCATCGTCTCGGTGTCCGCCTCGGCGATGCCGTCGACGACGTTCTCCAGGACGGCGCGCAGACCCGCGATGGGCGTGCGCAGCTCGTGCGAGACGTTGGCCACCAGCTCCTTGCGGTGCCGGTCCTGCGCCTCCAGCTCGTCCGCCATGACGTTGATCGTCTGGGCGAGGTCGCCCAGCTCGTCACGGCGGTTCTCGCTGACCCGGCGGGTGTAGTCGCCGTGCGAGATCGACCGGGCCACCGTGTTCATCTCACCCAGGGGCGCGGTGAGCGAATGCGCCACGAACTGCGTGATGAGGAGTGTGGCGATCATCGAGAAGACCGTGATGAAGCGCAGCTCCGTCTTGGTGTGCACCGCGATCATCGACAGACCGGTCGTGATCAGCACCGAGATGACGACCAGCGCACCCAGCTTGGTCTTGATCGAGAACGGGCGTACGCCGCCCCAGGGCGCACCGGCTCCGGGGGCGGGGCTTCTCGGTCCGTCCGGCCCGGGACTCATGGCGTCGGGGTCTCCAGCGCGTAGCCGACGCCGTGCACCGTGCGGATCCGCTCGGCGCCGATCTTCCGCCGCAGCGCCTTGATGTGGCTGTCGACCGTGCGGGTGCCGGAGGCGTCCGCCCAGTCCCACACCTCGGCCAGGAGCTGCTCGCGGGAGAGCACCGCGCGCGGGGTGTTCGCCAGGCAGACCAGCAGGTCGAACTCGGTGGGCGTGAGGTGCACGTCCTCCGAGCGCACCCGCACCCGGCGCTGCGCGTGGTCGATCTCCAGCTCGCCGAGCCGCAGGATCCCGCTGCGCGGCGTCGTCGCCGCGATCGCTGCCCGCTCCACCCGGCGCAGCAGCACGTGCACGCGTGCCGCCAGCTCCCGCATCGAGAAGGGCTTGGTCATGTAGTCGTCGGCGCCCACGCCGAGCCCGACCAGCATGTCGGTCTCGTCGTCGCGCGCGGTGAGCATCATGACCGGCACCGGACGGGCGGCCTGCACGCGACGGCAGACCTCCAGGCCGTCGAAGCCGGGCAGCATGATGTCGAGGATCAGCAGATCGGGCTGCCAGGCCTCTGCCGTGTCGACGGCCGCCGGACCGTCGCCCGCCGTTTGCACGAGGAATCCCTCGGCGCGCAGGCGTGCGGCGATGGCGTCGACGATCGTCGGGTCGTCCTCGACGACCAGGACGCGCCGCTGCGCGCCCGGAGTCGCCGTCGCCGCGGTGTTGTGTGCGGTGTGTGTCTGCTCCATCGCCCGCCCCTGAGTGTGCTTTCCGGGACCAGTGGGGTGGTCCCTTGATTGCGCATGACTGCGGTTGACGCGTAAATGATCGGCGTCAGGGATGCAGCGTACGGGGAGTCACCACGGCTTTGCTATCCAGGTCGGACGGCGAGATGCACGACGTCCGGCACGCCTCGGGCAACCGGGATCTCTTCGGTACGCACCCGTTGGAACCCGGCATTCCCCATGGTTCCCTCGAATTCCGGAGAGGGTCGGGCCGACCATACCGCCAGTGCTCCGCCCGGTCTCAACACCCGCGCGCAGCCTGCGAGTCCGGACTCCGAGTACAGGCTGTGGTTGCCCTCGGTGACGGTCCAGTCGGGACCGTTGTCGATGTCCAGGCATACCGCGTCGAACGTGGCGGATGTCTCATTGACGAAGTCGAGCAGATCCGCTTCGACGATCTTCGTCCGGGGATCGGCCAGGGCCGGGCCGGAGAGGGCGGCCAGCGGTCCGTCCAGATGCCAGTCGATGACGGCGCGCTCGCGCTCCACGACCGTGACGGCGCCCCAGCGCGGATCGGCGGCGGCGTGCGCGAGGGAGAAGCCGACGCCCAGGCCGCCGATCAACAGGGCGGGAGCGGGGCGGTCGTCCAGCGCGTCCCGTGCCGCGTCGACCAGCAGCCGCTCCGAGCGGCCGTCCGAAGTGTCCATCAGGAAACAGCCGTTGGCGATGATCTGGAGCAACTCGCCGTGCCGACGCAGGACGACCTCGCCATAAGGGCCCTCGCGGCGGTCCAGGACCTCCGGCGCGTCCGGGATGTCGTACGGGGTGGTCATCGGCCCATCCTGGCAGTTCCCTGACCGTTTGTTGAGGGAATTCCCGGGGTGACGGACGAGGTTGACGCACACCCGTTCGGGAACGGTGCGGGACGGATGAGAAAAAGCCTGGAGAACTCTCAGAGCTTTCTGTGAATCGGGGCGCACGTGGCGTCGGTCACAGACAGCGGACGGCCGGGCCGCGAAAGGTGGGGGAAACGGAAGGAGCGCCTCTCAGTGGAACGCACGGCCTCCCCCATGAGCCCGCCCCCGACCGACGCGGGCGAGCCGCCCGGCGCGGGCGAGCCGTCCAGGGCACATGAGCTGTCCGACGTCCGTGAGCTGTCCGAGATCCGCGGACTGCCCGACGTCGCCGGGCTGCTGGACGGCATCCCGGGCCAGCGCCCCGCGCGGCAGGTCCGGCCGCCCGACGGGACGGGCCCCGGCCCCGGCCCCCGGCGCCGGATCCGGGTTCCGGTTCCCTTCACTCTCGGCTACGCGGCCCTCCTCGCCGTCACCTCGTATCTCGCCGAGCATCTCGACCCCGCTCTCGTGCACACCCTGCTCCAGGGCTCCAGCACCGACGTGGCGCATCTGGTGCAGGCGCCGGCGCCGGTGCTCGCCGCCAGCGCGCTGTGGGTGGCGGGCGGCCTCGCCTCGCCCTTCACGCTCGCCTTCCTGGTCGTCCTCACCGCGCTGGAACGGCGCGTCGGCGGCGCCCGCACGGCCGTCGTCTTCCTGCTCGGGCATGTTCTGGCCACCCTCGCCACCGAGGGCCCCGTCGGCCTGGCCGTCCTGGTGGGGCGGTTGCCCGACAGCTCGCTGCACCGGCTCGACTACGGCATCAGCTTCGGCGTCGCCGCCTGCGTGGGCGCCCTCGCGGGGCTGCTGCGGCCGTGGCTGCGCTGGCCCGTGCTGACCGCGTTCGGCGGCATGCTGTTGCAGGACCTGCTCGCCTTCACCGACCCCATGACCGACTGGGGGCACCTGATCGCGCTGGCGATAGGCGTCGCCCTCTGGCCCTGGGTGCGCCGCTGGGACCGCGCGCGGCCGCCCGCCGTGTCCGCCGCCTGACGGCCACCGCTTCCCCGGCGGCCGGCCCGCCGTACGGGCCGGGGCCGGGTCCGCCGCACGATCGGCCGCTCACGGCGTCCACACGTACGGCGTCAGCGTGGTGAGGGCGCGGAAACCCAGCGCGCGCAGCAGGGGCGCGCTGTCGGCCGAGGCGTCCACATGGACGTACGGGATGCCGCGCTCGGCCGCGAGAGCGAGGCGCGCGGCGACGGACGCCCGGTACAGGCCCCTGCCCCGCCACCCGGCGAGCGTCGCGCCGCCCAGCAGCGTCGCGAACCGCGTGCCCGGGCGCACCGACAGCCAGGCCGCCGAGACCATCGCGCCGTCCGCCTCCGCCGCCAGGATCACCGTGTCGTGCGGGCCGGCGGCGACCCGTGCGAGCAGATCGTCGCCGAGCCCGCTCAGGTCCAGCCCCCAGATCGCGGACTGCAGGGCCGCGACGGCCCGCAGGTCGGCCTCGGCGGTCACCCGGCGCAGCGTCACGCCCGGAGGCAGCGACGGACCGGCCCCGCGCGCGTGCACATCCGCGACGACGGCGGCCAGGACCGTCTCGGGCGCCCCGGGCGCGAAGCCCGCCGCGCGCAGCCGGTCGGGCAGGTCGGCGGGGAGGTCGTGGCCGCGCAGCCGCCACTCCACCGCCTCGCCGCGCGCGCCGAAGAACTCCCGCTGCCGGACGATGAGCTCGTCCAGCTCGGGGCCGCTCAGCCCCAGGTCCCGTGGCGCGGTCAGCAGGGCCCGCAGCGGGCCCGCGATGCGGGTCAGCGGTCCGTCGGGCGCATGGAGGACCGCGGTGGGCGGGGCGCCCCGCAGTTCGGCGTCGTAGGCCCCGAGCAGGGTTTGCGTGATCGACGGGTCCGTCATGGACGAGGACGGTAGGCGACGTCCGCAGCCGCCGGCGGTCAGTCGTCGTACTGGACGGTGCCGTTCTCGTGCAGCGTCGGGTGGAGCTTCATGGGGCCGTACTCGTCGACGTCGGACGGGCGGGGCGGTTCCGGTCCGTCCGGGCCCAGGCGGACCATCCGCTCGACGCGGCAGATGCGGAACACGCGGTCCTCCACGCTGGCCTCGTCGGCCCGGCCGGCGCTGCGGAACGCCTCCGCGGCCCGCGCGTACAGGGCCTTCTTGCGCTCGTCGAAGCGGTACAGCATGGCCCACACGCGGGCCATGCCCTCGTACAGCGAGCGGCGTGCCTCGTGCGGGGTGGCCGTGAGGGAGCCGCACGGGGTCCAGCCCGTGCCGTCCCGTTCGGCCACCGAGAAGCCGACCGGCAGCCGGACCACGTCCGGGTGCGTCCGGGCCGCCCGCGCGGAGTCCGACCGCACGTCGGCCGGGAAATGCGCCCCCGTGTACGTGAAGTCGCGCAGCCCCAGGCGCAGGGCGCCCGCCATCGGCCCCTCGTCCCGGTCGGGGTCGAGGACGAAGCCAACGTCGGGGGAGGGGACGGCGCAGGGCTCCTCCCACGACGGGTCGAGAGCTTCCGGGTCGGTGGGCCGGGGCGGCTCCAGGCCGTCGTCGCCGGTGCGGGCGAACTCGTCGCCGCGCACCACCCGGTAGCGCACCCCCAGTGCCTCCACCTCGTCGGCCGGGGCCCGCTCCAGCACGGTCACGGCCGCCAGCAGGTCGCGCCGGGCGGCCGGATCGCCCGCGCCGTCCTTCGCCGTGAACCACAGGTGCGAGTTGAGCCCGTCGCGGGCCTGCTGGGGCATGCCGTCGACCACCGGCTTCAGCAGCCGCCAGCGCGGCTCCGCGGTCGCCGGGTCCAGTCTCGCGACGCCGAAGACGGGTCCGCGCAGCGCGATGTGCGGATAACGCCGGGAGGCTTCGACGGCGTCCGCCTCCGTCACCCAGGCGACGGGGTCGTCCCGGCGGACCAGCTCCGCGTGCAGGGCGTCCAGGCGTCGCTTCCAGTCATCGGTCATACGCGCATTGTGGTCGGGCCGCAGGGCGGTACGGGGCGAATGCCGGAAGTGGGCGGGGTACGGGCGG
>NZ_JAHHIU010000255.1 GCF_024539815.1 Streptomyces hayashii | reverse complement strand
GCCCCCCAGCCTCAGCCCCCCAGGCTCAGCCGGAGCCGGAGCCGGAGCCGGAGCCGGAGCCGGAGCCGGAGCCGGAGCCCAGCCGGAGTCCCACGCACACCACCATCGAACGGTTGAGCGACGCCTGGTAATGACTCGGCAAAAACCGCCCCCTCCCGTGACGCGCCCGGAATGGGAATCCCGTCGACCGGCGTTGCACCCCCCTGGAGGGCGCGCCACACCCTCCTTCCGGCATGCCCGCAGCAAGGAGGAACGGCCCGTGAGCCAGTACGCCAGCAGGCTCGGGCGTCGCTCCACCGCGGCTCCCTCGCGGCTCAGGCTCCACCGCCGCCCCCGCCGCGTCGCGATGCTCTCCGTGCACACCTCTCCGCTCCACCAGCCCGGCACCGGCGACGCGGGCGGCATGAACGTCTACATCGTCGAACTCGCGCAGCGCCTCGCCGCGATCAACATCGAGGTCGAGATCTTCACGCGCGCGACCACCGGCGGTCTCGCCCCGACCGTCGAGCTGGCTCCCGGGGTCCTCGTCCGGCACATCGACGCAGGCCCCTACGAGGGCCTCGCCAAGGAGGACCTCCCGGCCCAGCTGTGCGCTTTCACGCACGGCGTGATGCAGGCCTGGGCCGGTCACCGCCCCGGCTACTACGACCTCGTGCACTCGCACTACTGGCTGTCCGGCCACGTCGGCTGGCTGGCCGCCCAGCGCTGGGGCGCACCCCTGGTGCACGCCATGCACACCATGGCCAAGGTCAAGAACGCCAACCTGGCCGACGGCGACACTCCCGAGCCCGCCGCCCGTGTCATCGGCGAGACCCAGATCGTCGTCGCCGCCGACCGCCTCATCGCGAACACGGCGGAGGAGGCCGACGAACTCGTACGGCACTACCACGCCGAACCCGACAAGGTCGCCGTCGTGCACCCCGGTGTCAACCTCGACCGCTTCCGCCCCGCGGACGGCCGCGCCGCCGCCCGCGCCCGCCTGGACCTGCCCCAGGACGCCCTGGTCCCCCTCTTCGCGGGCCGCATCCAGCCCCTGAAGGCGCCCGACGTCCTCCTGCGCGCGGTGGCCGTCCTGCTCGACGAGCGCCCCGAGCTCCGCTCCCGCATCGTCGTCCCGATCGTCGGCGGCCCCAGCGGCAGCGGTCTCACCAAGCCGGAGGGGCTTCAGAAGCTCGCCGCGCGGCTCGGCATCGCAGATGTCGTACGGTTCCGGCCGCCCGTCGGCCAGGACCAGCTCGCGGACTGGTTCCGGGCGGCGTCGCTGCTGGTCGTCCCCTCCTACAGCGAGTCCTTCGGCCTGGTCGCCATAGAGGCGCAGGCGGCCGGCACGCCGGTGCTCGCCGCCTCGGTCGGCGGGCTCCCGGTGGCCGTCCGGGACGGCGAGACGGGCTTCCTGGTGCAGGGCCACGACCCGGCCGGCTACGCGCGCGTGCTTGAGCGTTTCGCCGACGGCCCCGAACTGCCCGCCCGCATGGGCGCGGCCGCCGCCGCGCACGCCCAGTCCTTCGGCTGGGACACCGCGGCGGCCGCCACGGCCGACGTCTACGCGGCCGCGACCCAGTCCCACCGCCGTCGCGTACGCTCCGAGCATGGGTGACGTGGAGAAGACCGCCGCACAGGCCATCGAGGCCTTCCTGCGGGACGCGGAGCTGGAGTGGGAGAGCACCGAGCCCGGCGCCTATGTGGCCCAGCTGCCCGGCGCCCGCAAACTCAAGACGACCGTCTCCCTCATCGTCGGCCGTCACTCCCTCTCGCTCAACGCCTTCGTCATCCGCCACCCCGACGAGAACGAGTCCGGCGTCCACCGCTGGCTCCTGGAGCGCAACCTCAAGCTGTACGGCGTCGGATACGCCGTCGACCAGCTCGGCGACGTCTACGTCACCGCCCGCCTCTCGCTCGCCGCGGTCACCGCCGACGAGGTCGACCGCCTCATGGGCCAGGTCCTGGAGGCCGCCGACGGCGCCTTCAACACCCTGCTGGAGCTGGGCTTCGCGAGCGCCATCCGCCGTGAGTACGAGTGGCGCGTCTCCCGGGGCGAGCCGACGCGCAACCTGGACGCCTTCGCCCACCTGACGCAACGACCGTCGCCCCCCTCCGGCCCGACGGACGCCACGCGTTCCACGGACGCGCCGCGGCCCACCGACTCCACCGACTCCACCGGCACCACCGACTCCACGAATTCGACGGACGCGACCGGCTGACCGCAGCCGTTCATCCGGTGGCGGGACCGCCCCGCCGTCCGTACCGTCCCGGGGTGACACCCACCAGCTTGCGGAAGTGCCGGGTCAGATGAGCCTGGTCGTAGAACCCGGACGCCGCCGCGACCTCGCCCGACGGCAGCCCGTCGAGCAGGAGCCGACGGGCCAGGTCGACCCGGCGCGCGGTCAGGTACTGGTGCGGTGCGAGGCCGTACGCCGCGCTGAACGCCCGTACCAGGTGGGCCGGATGGGCGTGCACCAACCCGGCCGCCTCGTCCAGCGCGAGACCCGCCACGACCCTTTCGTCGAGGAGTTCGCGCAGGCGCCGGGCGAGACCGGGGTCGGGGCGCGGGGAACCGGCGGGCCGCGGGCGGGGCCGGAGATGGGCCCGCAGCCGCTCGCCGATCAGCGTCAGCCGGCTGTCGGCCTCCAGCTCCTCGCCGGGCCGGGCGAGTGCGGAGTGCAGCTGGCCCACCCGTCGGCGCAGCACGGGATCGCGCAGGTCGGGCGCGTCGACGGCCGCCCCGACGAGGTCCTCGCCGAGCACGCCGGAGTCCAGGTAGAGGACCCGCTTGCGAAACCCGTCGGGTGTCGCGGGAGAGCCGTTGTGCGGCACGTGCGGCGGCAGCAGGGAGACCGTGTCGTGCGGCGTCCCGTGCTCGTGCCGGTCGAGGTCGTAGCGCACGGCGCCGTCGTCGACGATGAGCAGCGTCCACGCCTCATGGACGTGCATCGGGTAGGCGTACCCGGTGAAGTGGGCGTGGAAGACCTCCACGACGCCCGGCACCCGGGGACGCCAGGCGCGGACGTCGGCCGTGGGCTGAGCGGCCGGAGGCGGTGCGGCCAGGTGCTGGGCGGCCATGCAAAGAACGTACAAGACCGCGGTTGACGCCGACCGGCAGTCTCGTCGTATGGACAGCGCGAACACCCCGAACACCAAAGCCGCCGACGACACCACCGCGGCCCCTGACACCACCGCGGCCCCTGACACCACGGCCGCCGGTGACACCACGGCCGTCGGTGACGTCCAGGCCGCCCCGGCGGCGGCGGACGGCGAACCGATCCGCTTCGACACGAAGATCGCCGTGCTGCTGCGCGAGGACCTGGAGACCTGGCAGCGCCTGAACGTCACCGCGTTCCTGGTCAGCGGGCTCGGCACGGAGCTCCCCGAAGTGATCGGGGAGCCGTACGAGGACGCGGACGGGGTCCCGTGCCTGCCGATGTTCCGCCAGCCGGTCCTGGTCTTCGAGGGCTCGAAGGAGACGTTGAAGACCGCCCACGCGCGCGTGCTGTCCCGGTCCCTCCCGCGCGCGGTGTTCACGGGCGACCTCTTCGCCACCGGCAACGACCGCGACAACCGCGCGGCGGTGCGCGCCGTGCCGACGGCCGATCTGGACCTGGTCGGGCTGGCGCTGTACGGCCCGAAGAACGCGGTGGACAAGGTGCTGAAGGGGGCGAGGATGCACCCGTGACGCCGACGGCCCAGGCGGCCCAGGGGGCGGCTCAGGCCGCGCTGACCTCGGGCTTCGCCGTCGTGACGGCCGTACCCTCGGCGGCGGGCGCGGGCGCGGGTGCCTCGTCCGGGAGCCGGCGCATCAGCAGTCCGTACCCGAGCCCCGCCGCCGTCCCGACCACCGCGCACATTCCCCAGAGCCAGTCCGCGCCGAGCCGGTCGATGACGAGGCCGGACATCAGCGGGGCGACCAGGGAGGCCACGGCCCACGAGAGCGTGTACATGCCCTGGTAGCGGCCGCGGCCGTGGGTGGGGGAGAGGCGGACGACCAGTCCGGTCTGGGTGGGCGCGTTGACGATCTCGGCGAGGGTCCACACGCAGACGGTGAGCGCGAACACGCCGACCGATCCGGCGAAGGCGGTCAGCCCGAACCCGTATCCCGCGAGCACCGAGGAGATCACCAGCAGCCGCCGGGGGTCCCGGTGCTCGATGAACCGCGTGACGGGGATCTGCAGCGCGACGATGAGGACGCCGTTGACGGCGATGGCCATGCCGTAGTCGGCCGGCGTGAACCCGGCCGCGCCCATCGCCACCGGCAGCCCGACCGCCCCCTGCTGGAAGACGAGCGCGACGAGGAAGGACAGCCCGACGACGCTCATGAAGCGCCCGTCGCGCAGGACGGTGCCCAGCCCGACCTTGTCGCTGTCGCCGGTCCCCTTGTCCGTCTGCTCGGGCCGGGATTCGGGCAGCTTGAGGAAGACGACGACCGCGCACACGAAGGTCATCCCGGCCTCCAGGAGGAACCCGGCGCGGTAACTGACCTCGGCGATGAACCCGGCGGCCGTGGAGGAGACGGCGAACCCGAGGTTGATGGCCCAGTAGTTGAGCGAGAACGCGCGGACCCGGTCCTCGGGCCGCACGATGTCCGCCATCATCGCCTGCACGGCCGGCCGGGAGGCGTTGGAGGCCATCCCGACGAGGAAGGCGACTCCGGCGATGGCGACGGGGTGCTCCATGAAGCCGAGCAGCGCGACGGAGGCCGCCGTGGAGGTCTGGGCGACGAGCAGGGTGGGTCGCCGTCCGAGCCGGTCCGCCATGACGCCGCCGCCGAGCGACGACACGACCCCGCCCAGCCCGTGCAGCGAGGCGACGAGCCCGGCGTAGGAGGCGGAGTAGCCGCGGTCCAGGGTCAGGTACAGCGCCATGAAGGTGGCGACGAAGGCGCCGAGCCGGTTGACGAGGGTGCTGGTCCACAGCCACCAGAACTCCCGGGGCAGCCCGGACAGCGTCTCGCGGGCGGCACGTCTCAGTACGGCGACAGGCATGGCGGATCCCCCGGGATGTAAGTGGCGCAGACAGCTCTCAGAACTTACGAGGGAGGCGGAAGCGGAGGCCACTCATTTAACAGAACCGGTCAATCGTCACGGTCCCGGCGAGTCCCTGCCGCCGTCCTGCCGCGCCCAGCCGGCCACCTCGCGAGCCACTCCGCGAGCCGCTCCGCGAGCCGTTCTGCGGCTGCCCCGCGGACCTCCCTGCCCCCGGTGTGTCCGCTGTACGAGCGGCCGCACAACGCATCGGAGCGGTGGATTACGCTCATACGCATGGCCGACGCACCGTACAAGCTGATCCTCCTCCGCCACGGCGAGAGCGAGTGGAACGCGAAGAATCTGTTCACCGGCTGGGTGGACGTCAACCTCAACGAGAAGGGCGAGAAGGAGGCGGTCCGCGGTGGCGAACTCCTGAAGGACGCCGACCTCCTGCCCGACGTGGTCCACACGTCCCTCCAGAAGCGGGCGATCCGCACGGCCCAGCTGGCCCTCGAATCCGCCGACCGCCACTGGATCCCGGTCCACCGCTCCTGGCGCCTCAACGAGCGCCACTACGGTGCGTTGCAGGGCAAGGACAAGGCGCAGACGCTCGCGGAGTTCGGCGAGGAGCAGTTCATGCTCTGGCGCCGCTCCTACGACACCCCGCCCCCGCCCCTTGAGGACGGCACGGAGTTCTCCCAGTCCGAGGACGCGCGCTACGCGACGATCCCGCCGGAGCTCCGCCCCCGCACGGAGTGCCTCAAGGACGTCGTCGTCCGGATGCTCCCCTACTGGTACGACGGCATCGTCCCGGACCTCCTCGCCGGCCGCACGGTGCTCGTCGCCGCCCACGGCAACAGCCTGCGCGCCCTCGTCAAGCACCTCGACGGCATCTCCGACGCCGACATCGCGGGCCTGAACATCCCGACGGGCATCCCCCTCGCCTACGAACTCGACGCAGCCTTCAAGCCGATCACCCCGGGCGGCACCTACCTCGACCCGGACGCAGCGGCAGCAGCGATCGAGGCAGTCAAAAACCAGGGCAAGAAGAAGTAACCGGATGCCGGTAAGCCCCCGACCTGCGAGTTCCTCGCGGGGCGGGGGCTTTTTGGTGGGGCTGGGCCGTCAGGCTCGGGTGGGCCTACGCGTCACGTGCGCGCGCAGGCGGAACGCGATGAGGAAGCCGACGAGCGCCGCGGCTTCCTGCGGGAGATCGATCACGCAGCCGATCAAGGGCACCGCCGGAGGCACGGGCACGGCCCCGAAGATCGAGCACCAGGACCAGCACGCCGAACACGGCCGCGGGGAGCTGCGGCACCAGCGCCAGCACTCGGGACGCGCCCCCGCCCTGCGGTTCCTGGACACCGTTTCCCGCTGCTCTGGCTGCCGAACGTTGCCTCCCGTACGCGGCCTGCGCGAAGCGGCATCAACGCAGGCATGGGCGCCCGGTGGCGCGGGACCTCACGATGGTCTACCTGCTATAAACCCACAGGAGCATGATTCATTCATGTGCATGACATAAGGAGACCTGTGCGAATACGACGTGTCCTTACTGCCCTGGGTGCGGGCGTTGCAACGCTCATGCTCGTTGCAACCAACGCATCCGCAGCCACCGCTGAGATAGAACTCGCCACCGCCTCGCCCATGCCCGAGGGCAACAGCGAGGTATGTGCCGAAGGTGGCTGGTACACCGGCGACGGCAGCCACCGCACCACCGCCTGCTTCATGAAGACGGGCGACTGGTGGGTGATCACCGACACGCAGTCCGACGGCTACTCGGCAGTTGCTCTGTGGCAGGTCACCGACGCTCACGGGGACGTCGTACGGCAAGGGCGCGTGTACAACACCGCCGGCTGGGGCGAGACCCGCTACAAGAACAAGAACTACCCCGAGCGCTACACCCTTTCGATCAGGGCATGCGTCGGGCACTGGAAGGGTGGGGACAGCCCCACCGTCTTCACGGAGGGATGCAGCGCCCCGGTGTACACCACCACCTGACGGCTTAGTCAGTAGAGCAGCCCCGGCAGGGCACGAAACCCTGCCGGGGCTGCGGGGTACCCATAGCCGTCCACGTCCGCACCCCGGCTCATTGAAACTCCGACGACCTCAGGTGTAAGCGCGCCGCATATAGGTACGAGAACTACCCGAGGATAATTTTCTCGTCACCAAAGTCAGCAACGATTTCAAGTTTCCCGCCCAAGGCAGCAACGTACGCAACGAGCGTGCTGAGCTCAGAGCGGCTCAAGTCCCCTCGTTCAATGGCGCTCACTCGCGACTGGCTGATCCCCATAGCGTCCGCCATGGACCTTTGGGTCATCTGTCGACGCTTTCGCGCTTCTGCAAGGCGAAACGCCCTGACCTCAGCCAGCATGCGACCACGATGAGTGTCCACCTCATCTTCATCTTCCGGCCCGAGGAGTTCGCTCCTGAGGTCCTGCCAGTTCGTACTCATAGAGCCTCCCTTAAAAATGCGAAATAGATGGTCACTCCTGGCCATGCGACTTGAGGTGAGCGGAGTACCGCTCCTCTGCAAGTGGGATGGCTTGCTCGTACCAGCCTCTCCAGTTCCCGGACTTGTCACCAGCCACCAAAAGGACACCTCGCCGAGCCGGATCGAACGCGAACAGGATACGAACTTCCGAACTGCCTGAAGAGCCGGGCCGAAGTTCCTTCAGATGGCGAAGCTCCGACCCATGCACCGTGTCCACGAGCGGGCGCCCCAACGCCGGCCCTTGAGACTCCAGAACGTCGATAGCTGCGGCAATCAGGCGAACTGTCTCACGATCTTCCTTACGCAGCTGGCGAAGCCAGTCCCGCACCTCGTCCACGATGACGATGTCCCAGCTCACCAGCGCTCCACACTCACAGGCAGTACAACACTGGCAGTGTACAACACGTGCGTTGTATCCGTCCATCGTGAGACCGTGGCGGCGTGGAGACGATCACACGCCGAGCCATGGTCATGCGGGCGTTCAGCCCCTCTGCCCCCATCGCGAGCAAAGCCCTGTTTGCGGGCCGCCATGAGCAGATGAGCGAGTTGATCAACATCGCATATGAGAGCGGCCAGCACGCTGTGATTTACGGAGAGCGAGGGGTGGGCAAAACGTCCCTTGCGCGCGTAATGAAAGAAGTATTTGACACCCCCACCGCCTGGACGAGCTTCGTCCGAGGCATCGCCTGCGGGGACGTCGTGGCAACCGAGCCCGACGAGGAGGGCGTGGGATGGGCCGGCGAGGTGGTTCGGCGTTCCGAGAACTGCGCCATCCGCCTGATAGTGCTCCGTGACGGCGGCTCTGGAGCCGCCCGGCAGAGCGTGATCAACGCGTTCAAGGAACTCGGCGTCGATGGCGAGGGCATAGAACCTTTCCGCATGGTCGCCCTGGACGTCCCGCCCACCGCCGATCTCGCCAAGGTGCAACGGTTGCTCAACCACGGTGTGGGCAAGGAGTGGTGGGACATGGAAGAGGGATGCATCACCGTGCAATGGCGAGCCGCCTCCGCCAGCTGACGCCGTCCACGCAACCCAGGACTGGGCCGTCTCTGGGCCGTCCGAGGTTGCTCGACAGCGCCCAAGGATGACCAACGACCACCACCAGGCGCACGAGCCCACCGCCCCTGAGCAGCGAAAACGCAGGTCGCCAAGATCCCCGGCAAGACCAGGGCAAGAAGAAGTGACCCCACGCCAGTAAGCCCCCAACCCGCGAAGTTTCCGCTGGCCGGGGGCTTGTTGCTGGGCTTGCGTCGGCTTTGTGCCGGCGAACGGTCGGCCGGGCCGTGTTCGCCGGTTCAGCGTGTTGGGTGTGCGAGTTCGAGGGCGGGTCGCGGCCGTTGTCAGACCCGGCCGCCAGACTGCGGCCATGCTGATAGCGACAAGCGCCAAGGGTCTCGTGGTGAAGCGTCCCTCGAAGCCGGCCATCGGGACGATGTTCGCCAACCTGCGACGCGGCAACGAGCACATGGTGCTTGAGCGGCAGGAGGAGGGCGTCGAAGGGGACTGGTACATCCAGATCCTGCTCCGCGACAACAACACCTACCAGCTGGAGTACCGGGACGGCGTCCCTGCCGAGCATTACCAGACGCAATCCGTCTCGCGGGAGAAGGTGCTGGTGGCGCTCATCGGCTGGGCGACCGGCAAGCCGGACTGGCGCGAGGGATTCATGTGGAACAACATCGGCGACATGTTCACGCCGGAGTTCTAGTGCCCTGCTGACATCGGTCATGCGCTCACAAGGCCGTGATCACCCGCCTCGGAGCAGTTCCAGCCTGAGGCCGCTCCTCCGACCTCACGCACGGTTCACCCCTGAATCCGTCGTCTCCACGGGCCGCCGTAGGGTGCTGGGCGTGGACAGCAGCCTGCAGTTGCCGACGGAAGAGGACATGGAGCTGGTCGAGTTCGCCCAGCGCATCGTGGAGGCCAACGGCGACGGAGAGGTGCACACGGTCGGTGCCGCCGTCCGGGATGCGCGAGGACGGATGTTCGGTGGCATCAACCTCTACCACTTCACCGGCGGACCCTGTGCAGAGCTCGTGGCGCTGGGGCATGCCCGTGCGGCAGGGGCGCGCGAGCCGGCGACCATCGTTGCCGTCGGCGACAGGGGCCGCGGGGTGCTCGCGCCGTGCGGCCGCGATCGACAAGTCCTTCTCGACCACCATCCGGACATCCGCGTCCTGGTGCCCACGGCCGACGGGGTTCGCAGCATCGCCGTAACGGGTCTTCTGCCGTACAGCTACGTCTGGGCCGATCACGCCGCTGCTCCTGAACCGGGCCGCCCCGCGACGGCGACGCAGTCCATGCACTTCCATCGGGACTATCTCGACGCCGTCCGCACCGGACGGAAGACGACGACCGTTCGCTTCCGTGATTCGGTCGCCACGGGTCCCGTCAACCTGGTCTTCGAGCTGGATGAGGAGGTGGTGCTGCAGGGCGTCGTCACGCAGATCATCTCGAAGAACGTCGACGAGCTGACCGAGCAGGACGCCGTCGCCGACGGATTCCGCGATCTCGAAGAACTGCACGACAGGCTGCGGTACCACTACCCCGACATCGGTCCCGCCGATGGGATCGCCGTCGTCCACTTCCGCTCGGCCGGCGTATGAGACCTTGCCCCGCTGCGGCGGCGGGAATACGGTCCCGGGCTATGGCGAGGAGTGTCGGTGTGCCGGAGAAGGTGGCGTGGGTTCTCCTCCGGGACGGCCTGGTGCTGGTGACGCGTAGTCATGGCAGGGATCGGTTCTACTTCCCGGGCGGGCATCGTGAGCCGGGGGAGTCCGACAGCGAGACCCTCGTGCGGGAGATCGCCGAGGAGCTGCAGGCGGCGATCGACCCTGGTTCCATGGCGCACTTCGGCACTTTCGAGGTCGGTGAGGGCCATCCGGAGCACGGCCCCTTCCGGATGATCTGTTACACCGCCGATCACCGCGGGGAGTTGACCCCGGCGCGGGAGATCGCCGAGAAGGCGTGGTTCCGGTACGCCGACCGGAACCGGGTCTCCGCCGTCGACGGGATGGTCTTCGACGCGCTTCGCCAGGCCGGGCGGCTCACCTGAGGAAGGCGTCCGGGAGCGGGCGTTCGCTCAATCCCGGCTCAATCCCGGAGCGGTCCCGGCTCGGCCCCGCCGTTCCCCCGGGGCGGGGGAGGCGGGGGCGGCCGTGCGGTCCCCGGCGGTCGGGGCCCGGTGTGCTCGGGGCGTCAGGGCGTCGGCGTCTTCGCAGGTGAGTCGGGAGCCGTGGCCGGGGTGCTCGTCGTGGTCGTGGCATCCGTCGGGTTCGTTCGGGGGAGTTGCCGGACGATGCGGCGGCGTCCCGTCGGCACGAGGAGCGGGTGGGCGACGCCCCAGGCCGCGCCCTTGCAGACCAGTTCCTTGTAGATCGCGGCGGGCCGTCCCGTGAGGGCCGCCCTGACGGCGCGGTCGTCGGCGGTGACGTACTGGATGAGACCTTCCCTGCGGCCCAGCGAGACGCACTGGTTGAAGTAGCGCAGCGGCACGGTCGGGATCTTGCCCCCGGTCAGGCGGCCCGCGAGGGCGTCGGCCGCCTGCCAGGCCATGGGAACGCCCGAGGCGCACGACATCCGCAGCGGCTTGTCGCCGGGGCCTGTCACCAGGGCCGCGTCGCCGATGGCGTACACGTCGGGGTGCGACACGGAGCGCAGGGTCCGGTCGACCACGATCCGGCCGGTTCCGGTGACCTCCAGGGCGGTGGCCCGTGCGACGGGGTGGACGGCGAACCCGGTCGTCCAGACGGTCACCGCGGACGGGACGGACCTGCCGTCGGCCGTGACGACGTGGTCGGCCTCGACGGCGGTGACGGCGGTGTGCTCGTGCACGGTGATGCCGAGACCGTCGACGACCTTGCGCAGGTGCCGGCGGCCCTTGGACGAGAGCCAGTCGCCCAGGCCGGCGCGGGCGGCGAGGGAGACGTCGAGGTCCGGGCGGGCCTCGGCGATCTCGGTCGCGGCCTCCACGCCGGTGAGGCCGGCGCCCACCACGACCACGGGCTGTCCGGCGGCGAGCCCGGACAGGCGCTCGCGGAGCCGGAGCGCTCCGGGCCGGCTCGCGATCTGGTGCGCGTGCTCGGCGGCGCCGGGGACGCCCTGGTCGTTCCAGCCGCTGCCGAGGGCGTACACGAGGGTGTCGTAGGCCAACTCCTCGACGCCGTCGGCGGAGTGGACGGCGACGGTCCTGCGGTCGACGTCGACGCGCGTGACCCTCGCGATCTTCAGACGGACGCCGGTGCCCGCGAACATCTCGCCGAGCGGGCGGGGCCGGAGTTCCTGGCCGACCGCCAGCTGGTGCATCCGGACGCGCTCGACGAAGTCGGGCTCGGCGTTGACGAGGGTGATGGCGACGTCTTCGCGGTGCAGTCGCCTGGCGAGGCGCCCGGCGGCGATGGCTCCGGCGTATCCGGCCCCGAGGACGATGATGCGGTGCTGCATGTCGCTGCTCCTGTCTTGAGCGGATTCGCCTCTTGAACCGGGCGGCCCGCCGCTTCCTGACAGAAGCGCGGTGTGAAGCACGTCACATCGCGGTCAGATGGCGCGGAGCAGGGGTTCCCCGTGGTCGTCGGCGGCCCAGCGCCTGGTCGCGCGTTCGAGCTTGTCGGGGTTGACCTGACTGCGGAACGCGGCGATGCCGTCGGGGCCGATCTCCAGGCACATGACGCCGATGACCCGGCCGTCGAGCACCACCACGAGGGCGGGCGCGCCGTTGGCGTACGTGGCGTAGACGTCGGGGGAGCCGCCGACGATGGCCTGCTTGGCCCGGCTGGGCTTGAACAGCCCGCGCATGAACGTCGCTACCGCGAGAGCGCCTTCGAACGCCTTGGCGCGGGCCGGGACCTTCCCGCCGCCGTCGCCGATCGCGATGGCGTCCTGCGTGAGCAGCCGCACCAGCGGCTCGGTCCGGCCGCTGGTGGCGGCCGCGAGGAACTCCTCGACGATGCGCCGGGCGGCGGCCTCGTCGATCTCCGTGCGGGCCCTGCCCTGTGCGACGTGCTTCTTGGCGCGGTGGAAGATCTGCTGGCTGGCGGCCTCGGTGAGGTCGAGGATCTCCGCGATCTCCCGGTGCGGGTAGTCGAAGGCCTCCCGCAGCACATACACCGCACGCTCGTTGGGGGAGAGGCGCTCCAGCAGGGTGAGCACCGCGTAGGACACCGATTCGCGCTGCTCGGCGGTGTCGGCGGGGCCGAGCATCGAGTCCCCGGCGAGCAGCGGCTCGGGAAGCCACTCGCCCACATACGTCTCGCGCCGCGCGCGGGCCGACGTGAGCTGGTTGAGGCACAGGTTGGTGAGCACCTTCGTCAGCCAGGCCTCGGGAACCGCGACGCGCTCGACGTCGGCCGCCTGCCAGCGCAGGAAGGTCTCCTGCACGGCGTCCTCCGCCTCGCTCGCGGAGCCCAGCAGGCGATAGGCGATGGCCTCCAGACGGGGCCTCGTCGCCTCGAACCGGTCCACGTCGCTCACGGTCAGGGCCATGGCACGGATCCTAGCTCGCAGAGTCCGAGGGCCGCGTTCGTCACCGGTCGGTCACAGGCGGTCGGCCGGGCGAACCTTCCTGGCCGTCCGGGCCGTCTGCCCGGGTGGACAACGGCGCGAGGCGGACGCCCGCGCCGATCGGGAATCGGGGGAACGGCATGCGTGGCACGGTGGGAAGCCTGGGCGGAAGCGTCGACGGGCTGGAGAGCGGACGGGGGAACCCGGTCGGGGGCCGGGGTGTCCTTCGAGCGGGGCTCGGGCACGCGCGCCGGGGTGCGGTGACGGCGGCCGTGGTGGCCTCGGCGGCCCTCGCGATGACGGCGTGTCAGCCGAAGGATTCGCCCTCCCCCGCCGGGAGTTCCGCCCCCGTCACCAGTCCCGCCGCCGGGGATTCGTCCTCCGCCGGGGGATCGTCCTCCGCGGGGGGCTCGTCCTCGGCCGGAAGCTCCGCCTCGGCCGGTTCCGCGTCCGGCGGTTCGGCGTCCGGCGGTTCCGCGTCCTCGGCCCCCGCCACCGCCTCGCCGTCGGCGTCGCCCGCAGGCGGTTCGACGGGCGGCGCCCTGGCGACCTGCGCGGCGAAGAGCCTCAAGGTCACCGCCCGGCAGGCGGACGAGCCGCCGACCGGCCGGACCGGCGCCGCGATCGTCACGTTCACCAACGTCTCCGGCCGGGCCTGCGTGCTCAAGGGGCACCCGTCCGTCGCCGGGGCCGGCAACGGCTCTCCGGGGCACAACTCCCCGCTCGCCGTCACGCCCGTCGGACCGGCCGTGCCGGTCACGGTGGCCCCGGGCGGCAAGGCGTACGTGAAGCTGACCTTCGTGCAGGTGCAGGGGGAGGCCGACGGGTACTGCGTGTCCGGCGCGACCCCGTCCGTGTACCCCACGATGGTCGTCGGCCTGCCGGGCTCCGGGGCGCATCAGGTCGCCCTGGACGACGGGTGGCTCGCCGAGTGCGACGACACGGCGACCGCCACGGCCGTGTCGGCGGTCAAGCCCTGACACACCCCGCGTGCGACGAAGGGCCCCGGCGTCGTGTCGACACCGGGGCCCCGCGTCCGCGCATGTTCGCCAGACGCGTCCTCAGCCGCACTGGCAGGGGTTGCCCGACTGGCATCCGCAGCCGCACCCGGAACCGCAGCCGCACGCGCCGATCAGCATCAGGTTCCTGATCTCGGCGGGCTGCTCGGTCGGGCGCTGCTGTGTCGGGTCGGGCGTGGGCGTGCTGGGGGACTCGGCCATGGGTTCCTCCCGGAGGCGTAGGACCTGTCAGGACCTGTCAGGACCTGTGCCCATTCCATGCCCGTTCCCCTGGGCGCATCAACGGCGCACAGTGTCTTGCGCACGCCCGGGAAGGGCCCGGCACGCCCCCGGCGGACGACGGCGCCCGGGCGGATCGGCCCCCGTGCACCACCCGGCCCACCCGTCGCCGGC
>NZ_JAHHIU010000254.1 GCF_024539815.1 Streptomyces hayashii | reverse complement strand
GGCCGCGGGGGGAGCGGCCTGGGGCTGGTCGGGCGCGGTGGGCGCCACGGACGTCGCGGCCGGGGAAGGCCCGGCGGGCTGGCCCGGCCCCTGGCCCCGCACCGCCGCGCGGGCCGCGGCCGCCCCGCCGCCCGGCGGGATCGACGCGCCGTCGGCCATGGCGGCCCCGCCGTGCGCCTCCGGCCCGGGGACGTACCCCATGGCCGGCATGGCGGGCGCCCCCTGCCCGGACACGGCGCCGCCGGACGAGAAGTTCATGCCGCGCTCGATGCGGTCGAGGCGGGCCATGACGGACCGCTCGTCCCCATAGGCGGCGGGCAGCATCACGCGCGCGCAGATCAGTTCCAGCTGGAGGCGCGGCGAGTTGGCGCCACGCATCTCGGTGAGGCCCTCGTTGACCAGGTCGGCGGCCCTGCTCAGCTCGGCGGCGCCGAAGACGCCGGCCTGGGCCTGCATGCGCTCGATGACGTCGGCCGGGGCGTCGATCAGCCCCTTCTCCGCCGCGTCGGGGACGGCGGCCAGGATGACGAGGTCCCGCAGCCGCTCCAGCAGGTCGGCGACGAACCGCCGGGGATCGTTGCCTCCCTCGATGATCCGGTCCACGACCTCGAAGGCGGCGGCCCCGTCTCCCGTGGCGAAGGCCTCGACCACGGAGTCGAGCAGCGAGCTCTCCGTGTATCCGAGGAGGGAGGTCGCCATGGCGTATGTCACACCCGCGTCGGTCGCACCGGCGAGCAGCTGGTCCATGACGGACATGGAGTCACGCACGGATCCCGCGCCGGAGCGCACGACGAGCGGCAGCACCGCCTCGTCGACGGGGATGCCCTCCTGCCGGCACACCTCGCCCAGGTACTCGCGCAGCGTTCCCGGCGGCACGAGCCGGAACGGGTAGTGGTGCGTACGCGACCGGATGGTCCCGATGACCTTCTCGGGCTCGGTCGTGGCGAAGATGAACTTCAGATGCTCCGGCGGCTCCTCGACGACCTTGAGGAGCGCGTTGAAGCCGGCCGACGTGACCATGTGGGCCTCGTCGATGATGTAGATCTTGTAGCGGCTGCGGGCAGGCCCGAAGAACGCCTTTTCCCGCAGGTCACGGGCGTCGTCCACACCGCCGTGCGAGGCGGCGTCGATCTCGATGACGTCGATGGAACCCGGGCCGTTCCTGGCCAGGTCCTTGCACGACTCGCACTCTCCGCACGGCGTCGGCGTGGGCCCCTGCTCGCAGTTCAGGCACCGCGCCAGGATCCGCGCGCTGGTGGTCTTCCCGCACCCACGCGGCCCGCTGAACAGGTACGCGTGATTGACCCGGTTGTTCCGTAGCGCCTGCTGCAGCGGGTCGGTGACATGCTCCTGCCCGATGACCTCGGCGAACGACTCCGGGCGATAGCGGCGGTACAGCGCGAGAGACGACACGCATACGAGGTTATAGGCGACCGCTGACATCGGACCCACGCCCGGTTCCCGGCCGGCCCCCCATGAACGCAAGCGCCCCCCACGCACCCGCCAGAGCCGACCTACCCTTGCTGCCTTCCGGCCCTGGGGGAGTTCAGTCAGATAGCGCCGCGTGAGGGGCTCCGCACAGGCTACAGGATCTGAGCGGGGGGAACGAGTTCGCGAGCACTCCTCAACGTCTTGTATTGTTTGCCGCGGAGGATTCGCCTAGAGGCCTAGGGCGCACGCTTGGAAAGCGTGTTGGGGGCAACCCCTCACGAGTTCGAATCTCGTATCCTCCGCCAGTGCCTCACCGGGCACGATGTCGAAGGGCCCCACCGTTCGCGGTGGGGCCCTTCGTCGTTGTCCGTCTCCGTTTCCGTCTCCGTTTCCGTCTCAGTTCGTCGCCGAGCCGGTTACCGAGAGCTCCCAGAGCGCGTCGCCGACCTGCTGCGCGGCGACACCAGCACAGCGGAGCTCTACGCCGACGCACTCCGAGGAGGGCGCCCGTGCTGAAGACGATGACGTACCCGCGGCGTATGAGCCTCCTGCCGTGATGGTATCGACGGCAATACTATCTCTGACGATACTATTGCCGTCGGGAGGCTTGCATGCGTCGTTTCATCGGGCGGGACCGCGAACTCAGCGTGCTCGGCGACGCCTTGCGGGCGGTGCACGATGCCGTCGGGTCGGCGAAAGCTGGGCAGTGCATCCTCATGCGGGGTAGGCGGCGGGTCGGCAAGTCCAGCCTCGTCGAGGAGTTCCTCCGGCGTGCCGAGACGCCACACCTCTTCTTCACCGCGGCGGGCGGCACCGCGGAGGACGAACTGTCCGAGCTCCTTGACGCCGTCGCCAGATCCACCCTGCCGGAGCGGGGACTGTTCTCGGAGGAGACCCCAGGGCAGTGGAACGCGGCGTTCAGGCTGCTCGCGGAGATCCTTCCCGACGACAGCCCGAGCGTGGTCGTCATCGACGAGGTGCCGTATCTCATGGACCGCGTCGACGCCTTCAAGGGCATGCTTCAGCGGGCATGGGACCGGCTGCTCAGCCGCAAGCCCGCGCTCCTCCTCCTGGTCGGATCCGATCTGTCGATGATGGAGGCGCTGAACAGCCACGACCGCCCCTTTCACCAACGGGGCCGGGAAATGATCGTGGGCCCGCTGAACCCGGCCGACATCGGAGAGATGCTCGGCCTGTCACCGGCAGCCGCGTTCGACGCCGCTCTGATCACTGGAGGGCTCCCCCTGATCTGCGCCGAGTGGCGGGCCGGAGCAGACGTCTGGGAGTTCCTCCGCGATTCACTCGACAACCCGATCTCGGCGCTGCTGGTCTCGGCCGAGCGCTCACTGGCCGCCGAGTTTCCGCCGCAGGCGATGAGCAGAGAGGTCCTGCGAGCCATCGGATCCGGGGAGCGGACCTTCACCAACATCGCGCGCGCGGCCGGCGGCATCGCCCACACCACACTCACCCGGGCCACTGACGTCCTGACCGAGAAAAGGGTCGTGGCAGCCGAACTGCCACTCTCGCTGCGGCCGTCGAAGGAACGCCGCTACCGAGTGGCCGACCCCTACCTGCGCTTCTGGCTCGCGTTTCTGGACCCGCACATGCCGGAGATCGAGCGAATGCGAGGAGATCTCACCCTGAGCCGGATCAAGGAACAGTGGACGAGCTGGCGAGGCCGCGCGATCGAGCCCCTGGTCCGGGAATCCCTCGCCCGCCTCCTGCCGGACGGGCTCCTGCCCGCCGCCCCGGCGATCGGCGGGTACTGGACCCGCAGCAACGACATCGAAATCGACCTCGTGGGCGCCGACCGACGACCGCTGGCCAAACAGTTGCTCTTCCTCGGCTCGGTCAAGTGGCTGGAGAACTCCGCGTTCGACGGCCACGACCTGGCCGTGCTGCAGAAGCACCGGGCAGCGATCACCGACGAGCCGGTACCGCTCGTGGCGGTCTCCCGCAGCGGGATCGGTTGTTCCGGCCTTCAGGCGGTGTACGGCCCCGAGGAACTGCTCAGCGGTTGGCGCAGGATTTGAGCGACATTGTCCGTCTCGGATGCACAGCGGGAGGTGTGCTGCCGCTCGACTCCTGAAGTGCGGCTCAGCTTCCGTCTTGCAGTGCGCCGCTGATCTCCAGAAGGCGCTCCTCGGGCAGGGCGAAGGCGTTGCTCGGGTTTCGGTAGGAGTGGCCGCCGTCGTTGATCCGCGCGCCTTCTGCCGACCTCCACCGAGCGGGAGCCCATTGGCCCTGGTTCTCAAGGAGCAGCCTTGCCACCTCCGCGGGCTCTTCGATCAGGGTGAGAGCCGCGAGCGACCTGGTGAGAGCCGCGGCTGCGTCGTCGGGAAGCAGCGCGTCGCCGAGTGTGGGGAAGAGCAGCAGGAGACGGGCGTCGGCATCGCCGATGCCCTCTGTCGCCGACTGCCCGGCAGCGGACAGCAGTTCCGGCCAGGACATGCCGGGTCCCATGAAGTGACCGTCGACCACAGCGAGGGTTTCCGCTTCGGACCAGGCCGGCTGGTGGATCAGATAGTCCACGCCCCATCCGTCCACGACGTTGCGGTAGACGACGTAGATGGTGTGACCGGAGCGCAGCGGCACACTGAACACCGGCCACTCATGCTCGGCGGACAGTGTGCGATACAGCTCCATGGCCGCGTCCCAGTCGGCGCCGAACGCGGCTCGTTGGGCATCCTGCCCGTGCAGGCAGGAGCCGAGGTGCACGGGCCAGAACAACGGTTCGTCCAGGTAGGCGTCGCCCCGGACCAAGGGGCCGCCTTCGTAGCCGGGGATCTTGAGCACGTGCAGATGATGGCACGCGGGTCAGCCGCCGCGGCAGGGGGCGACCATGGGCGCCTCGCTCGCCGCCCGGTGCGGTTGCCGTGGTCCGGGCGGGTTCAGCGGCTGAACTTCGCGGGGGCGGCCGGGGTGACCGGGGTGAAGAAGTTGACCAGGTTGCCGTCGGGGTCGCGGAGGAGGAGCGACCGGTTGCCCCACGGCATCGTGGTGGGCTCGTTGACGAAGTCGGTGACGAAGCCGGTCAGGTTTCCGTGCACGCGGTCCACGTCGTCGACGAGGAACTCGATGATCACGCTGTGGTTGGCCTCCGGACGGGCGGATCCCGGAGCGAACATCGCGACGGTGCGGACGCCGGCGATCGCCAGCGTGGCGCCAGGGGTGGTGAGCTCCGCGAAGTCCTCGGTGGCCCAGGTCGCGGGCACTCCAGTGGCCTTCTCGTAGAACGCGACCAGGCGTGCGACGTCGTTGGTGATGATGCGGGTCGAGACGAGGTTCATGGTGGTCTTTCAGGTCGGTGGAGCCTCTGTGCATCGCAGACTAGGACGAATACTGGACAGAATCGGTCCACTATTCGCGTTAGGCTCGGAAACATGTCTCGACCCACCGGGCGCGTACTGACTCTTCTGGAGCTGCTGCAGTCGGGCGGCGTCCGGACGATGACCGAGCTCGCCGACCGGCTCGGCGTGGACGGGCGGACCGTGCGGCGGTACGTGGACCAGCTGGTCGACCTCGACGTCCCGGTGGAGGCCGTGCGAGGCCGCTACGGCGGGTACCGGCTCGCCCCCGGATACCGTCTGCCTCCGCTCATGCTCAGCGACGACGAGGCGCTCGCCGTGCTGCTCGGCCTGCTCGCGGGCCGCCGGTCCGGGCTGATGACGACGGCGGACACGGCGGGCGAAACGGCCGCGGCCAAGATCCGCAGGGTGCTGCCCGACCGTCTGGCCCGCAGGCTCGACACGCTCCTGGAATCCCTGGCCTTCACCGCCGCGCCCGGGGAGTTCGCCGGCCCGGACGCCGAGGTCCTGCTCACCGTCGCCGACGCGGTACGCCATCGGCGTCCGCTCTCGATCAGATACACCGACCGCGAGGGCCGCCGCAGCGAACGCCCGCTGCACGCCTACGGGATCGTCGCGCACGCGGGCCGCTGGTACGTCACGGGCACGGATCCCGCGGTCGGCGAGGACCGGACCTTCCGGCTCGATCGCATCGCGGCCGCGCGGACCCTGTCCGGTTCGTTCGAGCCGCCCGCCGGGCTCGATCCGGCGCAGCGCGTGGTGTCGGGGTTCGCCACCGCCGAATACCGCCATCGAGTGACCTTGCGCATCCACGGAACGGCCGAGGGGATCCGCGCCCGGCTCCCCGCCACCGTGGCGACCCTGGAGGAGACGGAGTCCACGGCAGACGGGCAGGCCGATCCGGCGACCGACGTGGCGACCGATCCGGCGACCGATCCGGCAACGGATCCGGCGACCGGCCCCGCCGCCGAGCGTTGGCTGCGCGTCGATCTGCGGGCGGAACGGCTCGACTGGTTGCCTCCCCTGCTCGCCTCGCTCGACCGGCCGTTCGTGGTCGAGCGCCCCGCTGAACTGCGCGATCTCGTCATCGCGTTCGCCGACCGTCTCGCGTCCCGCGCCCGTGGGGCCTGACGGCGTTCACCCCCGTCCGGTGTCGGACGGCGCCCGGTCCCAGCCCCACTCCGCCAGCGCTGCGAGTTCGGTCAGGAAGGCCTCCGCCAGGAGGGTCGCGTCCTGGTCGCCCGAGTTGGTGGCGACGCTCAGGGTGTGGCCCTGGGTGCAGCCGCCCAGGGCGAAGGTGGCCGTGCCGGCCGGGGGGACCATGGGGACGATGTTCAGGCTGCGCAGCGGGCGTCCGGCCAGGGTCTGCCCCTGTTCGCGCAGGTGGACGTAGGAGCAGGCGGCCGGGGCGTAGGCGGGGGCGAAGATCTTGCCGCCGGCCAGCGCCATGGTCGCCCCGGGCAGCGCCGCGAGCGTGCCCTCGACGAGTCTCTCCGAGGTGCTCCGGGTCCGGGTGACGGTCTTCAGCAGGCCGGTGCAGGCGGTCAGCCGGGCCGCGGGGTCGGCCAGCGTCACCGGCGCGGGAACCCGCACGTTGGCGAACGCGTTGCCGAGGAACTCACCGCAGTCGTCGGGGCGTTCGTCGACGGGAACCGACAGCCAGACGGGACGGGCGGCGGCGTCGGGCCCGGCCTCGGCGTCGTGGTCGGGGAGCCGGGAGCGCAGGACTCCGGAGACCGCCGCCAGGAACACCTCGTTGGTGGTCGCCTTACGACCCGGGGCGGCTTCCCGCGCCGCCCG
Organism: Streptomyces hayashii; assembly: GCF_024539815.1. Classification (GTDB taxonomy): domain Bacteria; phylum Actinomycetota; class Actinomycetes; order Streptomycetales; family Streptomycetaceae; genus Streptomyces; species Streptomyces hayashii. The sequence goes on along the minus strand of NZ_JAHHIU010000254.1, from coordinate 7,914 downwards.
CAGGACGTCGGCGCGAAGTCCGACGAGCGCGTAGGCGGGCTCCCGTGCGCCCTGGTGCGGCAGAGGCACGGCGCGTCCCGTGGTCAGCAGGCCGGGCGGACCGCCCGCCGCCGGGGCGTGGCACGCCGTCCGCCGCCGGGGGCCGGGCACCGCCAGGGAGGCGGCGCCGTCCAGGGGCACGCCGTCGTCGAAGAGGGCGCGCAGCAGGGTCGTCAGGGAGCGTCCGTCGAGCAGGCTGTGGTGCATCCGGAACAGCAGGGAGAACTCGCCCTGCGCGGAGCCGCGCAGGAGGTGCAGGCCCCACGGCGGACGGTCGGCGGGGAAGGGCGTGTGGAACCACTGCCGCACCGCGTCGCGGAGGGTGCCGTCCACGTCGTCGACCTGTCGTCCCAGCTCGTGGCCGTCCGCGCGGGCCCAGCGGTGCCGGCCGGTCCACCAGGCCAGGCCCGCCCGGGCGCCCGGGGCGACCAGGGTCTGGGTGAGCCGCGGCAGCGCCTTCCACCGCTCCTCCACCAGCGTCCGCAGCTCGTCCAGCGCGGGCGGCGCGCCCGTGAAGTCCAGCGCGATCCCGGCGTTGGGCGGGCCGAACGGCCAGCGGGCCATCCCCTCTTCCAGCAAGGGCAGATGCGATCCGGGCATGAGACTGCTCCTGTCGTGGGCCGTCCCTGTCGTGGGCCGTCCCTGTCGTGGACCGGTCCTGTCGTGGACCGGCCGCTGGCGGACGACGTCCTGTACCCCCAACGGCCGATGCGACCCGCGGTCACGTCTCGCGCCTCCCCCGGGTGTCAACGCGCGGGCCCGCAGGCTCCCTGATGGGGTGACACTGCAGCAGGTTTGCGGTCGGGAGCGGTGTCGGAGCGCCTTTAATCGGGACTCCGCGTCCGCGTTGGGACGCCCTGTCATCCGTCCTCGGTCCCCGCACCGGCTCCGCGCCGGACAGGAGTTACGTGTCGTGCCTGGTACCCGTGCGTTTCCCGCGCACATCGCCGTGTTCAACGTCCCGATGCACGGACACGTGAATCCGACGCTGGGGGTCGTCGAGGAGCTCGTCCGACGCGGTCACCGGGTCACCTACGCCGTCACCGAGGACTTCGTGCACCAGGTGAAGGCGGCCGGCGCCGAGCCCGTGTTCTACCCGGACACGGGCGACGGTTCGGAGGCGCCGGAGGAGATGGGCGAGGGGTTCGCCCGGGTCGTCCGGCTGGCGCTGACCGGTCTGCCCGCCCTGACCAGGGCGTACGACAGGGACCGGCCCGATCTGGTGCTGTGCGACATCTACGGCTTGGCGGGTCTGCTGCTCGGGGCCCGCTGGCAGGTCCCCACGGTGGTGGCGTCGCCCACCCACCTCGCCTACGACGGGATCGTCCCCGAGTTCTTCGGCGTGCCGGGCCTTCCCCAGGTGCCGGGCTTCGCGGAACTGGTGGCCGCCTTCACGGAACACGGGGTGGACAGCGCGCGGATCCAGGATCTCGTGCAGCCGGAGAACGCCGTCGCGTTCTTCCCGCGCGCCTTCCAGCGCAGGCCGGACACGGTCATGGCGCGGCGCGTCGCCTACGTCGGGCCCGCGCTCGGGGACCGCTCCTACCAGGGCTCCTGGCAGCCCCCGCGGCAGGACCGGCCGGTGCTGCTGGTGTCGCTGGGCTCCCAGTTCAACCGGCGGCCCCAGTTCTACCGGTCCTGCGTCGAGGCCTTCGCCGAGCTGCCCTGGCATGTGGTGATGTCCGTCGGCTCCGCCGTCCCGCCGGACGAGCTGGGGCCGCTTCCCGACAGCGTCGAGGCGCACCCGCACGTGCCCCAGCTGGCCGTGCTCGCGCGGGCGAGCGCCTTCGTCACCCATGCCGGGATGGGCGGCACGATGGAGGCGCTGCACTACGGCGTTCCGCTGGTCGCGGTGCCGCAGATGGCCGAGCAGCGGGTCAACGCCGCGCAGATCGAGCGACTGCGGCTCGGCGTCCATCTGCCGCGCGAGACCGTCACTCCGGAGGCGTTGCGTGAGGCCGTCCTGCGGGTCTCGTCCGACCGGGACATCCGTGCCGCCGTGGCGGACATGCGCAGGGAGATCGCGGCGGCGGGAGGGGCGGTCGCCGCCGCGGACCTGATCGAGCGGGCCCTGTAGGCCCGCAGCCCTTTCCTAGGAGTGACGCCTTGACCCACGCCCTGGCGGCCGACATCCGCCGCACGAGCACCGTGCCGGAGTGCCGGCCGCACCTGTATCTGCGCCAGGTCCGCATGAGCGACCTGGACTCGATGAACCACGTCAACAACGTCCGGCTGCTGGAGATGATCCAGGACGCCCACATCGACATGTTCTATCTGCGCCCCGGAATGCCCGGCCAGGAGATCCGGCCCCGGTTCGTCTACGCACGCCACGAACTCGACTACTCGGAGCCCCTGACGCTCCAGCCGGAGCCCGTCACCATCACCACCACCATCGGCGACCTGCGCCGCTCGTCCTTCCGCGTCACCAGCCGCGTCACCCGCGACGCCCGGGTGTTCTGCACGTGTGTCAGCACGGCCGTCGCCTACGACCCGGACGCCCGCTGCTCCCGCCGTCTGGAGGAGGCGGAGCGCGCCCTCGCGGCCCGGCACGCGACACCCGAGACGGACCGCTGAGCCACCCCCGTCCCCGCGCCTCCCCGTCCGTGCCCGGCCGGGCCTTCGGGCGCGGACGGGTCGCCGCCCGGGTCGGCTCAGCGTTCGATCCGGACCGGCTTCGACTCGCTCACCTGGTCGATGTCCGACACCCGGATCGTCACCTTCATCTCCCACTCGCCCGGCATGGGCAGGTTCACGGCTGCGGCGCCCCAGTAGCCGCCCTTGTTGGTGACCTTGGCGTCGAGGGGGCCGACGTCGCGCGCGGGAAGGCTGAAGGAGATGCGCAGTTCGGGGACGCTGACGAAGCCGCCGTCGGGGCCGTAGACCACGGCCTGGAGGTTGTTGCCGCCGACCCGGCCCGGGTCGAGGGTGACCTGTACCTTGCCGCGGATGTCGCCGGTCTGCGGGGAGTCGTAGGAGAAGGGGACGTCGGTCACGGAGGCCACGGGCAGCCCTGCCGCCTGCTCGGCCGCCGCCGCCTCCGTCGCCGCCCGGCCCGGGAGGGTGCCGGTCAGCACGGTCGTCAGGACGAGGACGACGACCGACACGGCGACCTCGGCCAGCACGGAGCGGCGCAACGACCGACGCCGGTCCTCGCCGGCCGGGGCGAGCGGGCGGGGGTCGCGGCGAGGCCCCTCGGCGGAGGATCGCCGGTCATCGGTGGTCTGGTTCCCGGTGGTCTGGTTCCCGGTGGTCTGGTGGCCGGGGGGCTGGTGACCGGTGGCCTGGTCCCCGGCGGGCTGGTCCTCCGACTGCGGGTTCCCAGACTGCGAGTTCCCCGACTGCGGGCTCCCGGGGGCGGCGGGCCGCTCGGGCCGGAGGTCCTGCGACTGCGGGGTCCCGGACGACGGGGAGTCGTCGTCGGAGGGCCGGCTGGACGAGCCGCCCACCGGCTCCGGGATCCGCACGTCCTTCCTCAGCGCCACGGACGCGACGGCCGCCACGGACGCCCCGACCGTCACTTCCGCGGATGCGCCAGTGGTCGCGGGCGTCTCCGCGGGTGTGGCGGTCGTCGCCGTGGGCGTCGTCCGCGCAGCCCCGTGCACGGTCCTGCGCGACCACGCTCCCGCGAGCAGCAGCAGCGCCACCGCGGCGAGCTTGGCCAGCAGCACCCGCCCGTACGTGGTGCCCGTCAGGGCGGACACCGAGCCGAGGCCGCGCCAGGACTGGTAGACGCCGGTCACCACCAGGACCGTCACCGACAGGGCCGCCAGCCGGGAGAAGCGGTTGACCACGTGCGAGGGGACGGACGCGCGGTGGAGCAGGGTGAGCAGCGCCGTCAGGCCGCCCAGCCACGCGGCCATCGCGAGCAGGTGCAGCACCGAGGACGCCATCGCCGCCGGGACCTGGATGCCGGCCGAGGCGTGCTCGGCGGAGGCCCAGGTCAGGGTCAGGCCGACCGCGAGTGCGGCGCCGGTCAGCAGTGCCGGGCGCGACGGCCGCTCGCCGTCACGTTCCCGCACGAGCCCCCGCTGCCGCCTCAGGAGCACCGCGACGGCCGCGAGCAGGGCGAGGCGGGTGACCAGGGCGAGGCCGGGGCGGGTGCCCAGGGTGCGGGTGAGACCCGCGGGGTCCAGGGCGTCGGCCGGGCCGGCGCCGGTCTCGTAGGGGGCGCGCAGCAGGAGCAGGAACACCGTCGATCCGGCGAGCGCCCACCAGCCGGCCAGCAGGAGTCCGCGCAGCGGCCGGACGTCGGGCGGACCGCACACGGCGACGAAGACGGCCGTGCCGATGAGGAGAGCCGCCGCGAGGTAGGCGACGTAGCGGCCGATGTTGAACAGACCGCTGGTGGCCGGGTCCTCGACGGAGGTGCTGGGCAGGACGGGCGGGACGGCGGAGGGCTTGCCGACGGAGAAGGTGAAGGCCCCGGCGATCGGGTGGCTGTCCGCCGACACGACCCGCCAGGCCACGGTGAACGTGCCGGTGCCGAGGCCGCCGGGCAGCGTCACCCGCGCGGTGTCGGCGCGGCCGTCCGCGTGCTCGGGGTCGCCGGTGCGCAGCCGTTGGTTGTCGGGGCCGAAGACGCGGAAGGAGTCGTCGAGCAGGCCCACGGACTCGGTGAAGGCGAGGGTGATGGAGCGGGGGGCCGTCTTGACGACGCTTCCGTCGACGGGGTCGGCGCCGCGCAGGGCCGCGTGCGCGGAGGCCGGTCCGCCGCCGAGGAGGAGCAGCATCAGCACGGAGCCCAGCAGCACCAGCCCTCGAAGCCGTCGTCGGCGGCCCCCGTGGGTGCCGTCGCCGCGCCGGCGACCGGCTCGGGAGCCGTCGACGCGGCGTCCACCGCTCCGGCGATCGCCGCCGTGGGGGCCGCCGCCCTGTCGTCCGTCCTCGTGGCCTTCGCTCACGTCACCGCTCCGCCTTGATCGAGGCCTGCTCGAAACTCGTGATCCGAGACTCGCGTGCTCGCAGATACGTACGCATGCACAGGGCATCCGGTTCACCGTTCCGGCCGGGCCGGCGAGGCTGTTCCACGCAGGCGACGCGTCGACGCCGGGCCGGCGCCGGGCCGACGCCGGCGCGGCTGTTCCCGGGCCGCGTCGGGGCGGTCACCCGGGGAAGACGGTCTCCCGGCGCAGGAAGGCGAGTTGGGCCTTCTTCTCCGGCAGGTACACGTCGGGAAGGTCGACCTCCGGGAGCGTGACGACCGGGCCCGCGTCGAAGCCCTGCCGCAGGAAGCGGGCGACGGCCTTGGTGTTGCGCACGTCGGGGTCCACCACGACGCGTCGCCGGTCCAGGCCGAGCAGGACGTACGAGGCGAACACCCCCATCAGGGCCGCCGACCAGCCGGGTTGGGCGCCCCGCTCGTCGGCCGGCGCGATGAGCACGTGGACGCCGATGTCGCCGGCCTCCACGGTGTAGACCTCGCCGACCCGGTCCGCGGCGGGCTCGTAGGTCTGGAGCAGGGCGACGGGGACGCCGTCCAGCTCGGCCAGGAGCGCGTGGTGGGTGTCCAGGGTGTCCAGGTGGGCGTAGATCTCGGCGATCTGTTCGCGCGTCAGGCCGTTCATGCCCCAGAACGCGGCCCGCTCCTCGCTCACCCAGGCGTGGAGGGTCGCCGCGTCGCTCTCGGGGGCGAGGGGGCGCAGGCCTACGGCGCCGAATCCCTCGACGGTCTGCTCGTGGACGTATGCGGGCGCGTGGCGGTCAGCCATGGTCGCTCTCCTTGTTCAGCCGGGCCCAGTCGGTGACGACCGGGGCCAGTTCGCCCCTGAGCCACAGGGGCAGCTGGTCGTGGTGGTGGGGGTGGCCGGGGAGGCCGGACGCGCCGAAGGGGACGACCCACAGGCTGTCCTCGCGGCGGGCCAGGTCCCACACGTAACGGGCGGCGGGGCCGCGCGCGGCGAGGTCGGTCCAGCCGGGCACGGCCGAGGTGCACAGCACGCAGTCGTGGTCGCCGTCGAGGGCGGGCGCCTCGTCCGAGGGGCCGGGCAGGGCTCGCCAGGGGGCGAGGCGGTGGGTGTCGCCCCAGCGGACGTCCGGCTGTCCGGCGAACGTCTCGGCGACCTCCTCCACTGCCTCGCGGACCAGCCGCTGCCGGTCGATGCCGTACAACTCGTCCGCGCGCAGGAGGTGTTCGAGGGCGAAGCCGACGCGCGGGAGCAGGGCCAGCCAGGGGAGGAAGACCTCGGGGTAGGCGGGCGGGGCGGTCAGGGGCGCGAAGGCCGGATGGGCGGCGAGGCGGCGGACGAGGGCGCTGCGCAGGGCGGCGAAGCGGGCCGCGTCCCGGCTGTCGGCGTCCATGCGCCGGTCCCAGCGCAGCAGGCGTTCGCGCAGTTCGGCGGCCGGTCCGGTCAGTCCGTCGAGGGCCGTCAGGCGGTCCAACAGGGGTGCGGCGGAGGCGAGATGCGTGTCCGTGTGGAGGGCCGGCATGTCCGGCGCGGACCAGCGCCGGCGCTGCGACAGCAGGGCGCGGATGCGGTCCGCGCGGTGCGGCGCGGCGAACTCGACGCCCAACTCCGCTGCCGGACCGCGCTGGTTGGCCATGACGGCGATGCCGTCGTCCAGTCCCGCGCGGGGCATCTCGTGCCACCCGGTCCACTCGTGACCGGGCTCCCAGGCGGGGACGAGTCGCGTGCCGTTGACCCGGGCGCGCAGCGGCACCCGGCCGGCGACGCGGTGCAGCACGCCGCCCTCGGCGTCGGCGGCCTGGACGACGTTGACCGGCTCGGCCCACAGGTCGAAGGCGCGGTCCACGTCGTCGACCCGGCGGGCCCGGAGCAGCGGCAGCAGCGCCTCGAAGCCCAGGTCGGCGGTGACGCGGGGCGGGTAGCGCAGGGCGAGGGCGAGCGGAGCGCCGTCGTCGAGGCCCTCCGGGCCGCCCGCGATCACCGGTCCTCGCTCGGTCTCCAGCACCTCCACCTCGACGCTCTCCTCGCCCGCGACGCGCACCGACTCGGTGTGGCGGGCGATCCGCCGCCAGACGCCGTCCGGGCCGAGCGCCTCGACGCCCGCGCCGGTGCGGCGCAGCCGTTCGCGGTAGAGGTCCTGGTAGTCGGCCATGGCGTTGGTGATGGCCCAGGCGACCGTGCCGGTGTGGCCGAAGTGCGCGATGCCGGGGACGCCGGGGACGGCGAGGCCGACGACGTCGAACTCGTCGCAGGCCAGGCGGATCTGCTGGTAGACGCCGGGGTCCTCGACGAAGCGGTGCGGGTCGCCGGCGATGACCGCGTGCCCGGTGACCGTGCGGTCCCCGCCGACCAGCCAGCCGTTGCTGCCGGAGGAGCCGGGTCCGTCGGCGGCGAACAGGCCGACCGCCTCGGGGCCGAGGCGGCCGGCGGCCTCCTCGCGCCACAGCTTGGCCGGGAATCCGGCGAACAGGATGTGCGTGGCAAGCCACACGGCGAGCGGGGTCCAAGGCTCCCAGCGGCCGGGGGCTAGAGCGACGCGGGCGAACTCGGGGGCGCCGGCCGTCCGGAGTCCCTCGTTGACGCCGTCGACGTACGCCCGGACCCAGTCCGCGGTCTGCGGGTCGCGTCTCTCCAGTGCGGCGAAGCAGCGTCTCGCCGTGTCATCGAGGCGGGCCCGGCGTGCGAACAGGTCCCAGGGCAGGGCGTCGGGGCCGAGGAAGGCGGCCGAGGCGCCCCGCGCGCGGTGGCGTTCGACCTCCAGCTGCCAGGCGCGGTCGCGGGCCGTGACCAGCCCCTGGAGGCGGGCGAGTTCGAGGACGCCGTCGGCGCGCAGGTGGGGGACGCCCCAGGCGTCTCGGTAGATCTCGGTGGTCACCCTGTGGCCCCTTTGCACTTTAGGTTAGGCTGCCCTAAGTATTCGTGCCGGAATCGTACGCGAGGGGTGGACACGTCATGGCGCAGGGGCGGGGCT
>NZ_JAHHIU010000253.1 GCF_024539815.1 Streptomyces hayashii | reverse complement strand
GGGGAGGGGAGCCGGACGGGGCGCGGCCCGCCGTTCCGGCCGCGGGAGCGGCCGTACGGTCCGACGGCGGCCTGTCGGTGTACCTGATCGATCCCGACGGCCACGCCTCGCCCGCGCTGCTGACCACCGAGACGCACGCGGCCACCCTGCGGGCCTGCGACCTCAGCCGCGACGGACGGTTCGTGCTGCTGCGCCGAGGACCGCGCGGCCGGCGCGAGGCGGTCGTGCGGCGCACGGACGACTCGGCCACGACCTTCGCCCTGCCGGTCGCCGACGGAGACCCGTGGATCGGCAGGTTCTCGCCCGACGGCCGGACGCTGTGGCTGCGCAGCAACGTCGACCGGGAGTACGCGGCGCTCCTCGCGGTGGCTCTCGACGCCGACGGCGCGCCGTGCGCAACGTCCGTCGCCGCGGAACGGCCGGACAGCGACCTCGAACTCCTGGCCCTGGCCCAGGACGGCCGCACCGCCGCCCTGGCCTGGAACGCGCAGGGCGCGAGCGAGCTCGAACTCGTCGAGACCTCCCCGGCACGGCACACTGCCCGGCGCCCCGCCCTCGTCCCCGACGCGGCGGGCCCGGCACGACCCGTCCCCCTGCCCCACGAGGTCGTCACCCGCGTCGCCGCGGCCGGCCCCGGGCGTCTGCTGCTGGCGCTGTCAGGGTCGCAACGCCGACCGGGTGTCTGGTGGCTCCACGAGGGCGTGTCCCTGCTGCGCACCCCCTGGTCGTCGAAGGACGAGGACGCCGTCCCGCCGGGCCGCCCGCCGGTCCGGCCCGTTCCCCTGCGGCTCACGGCGCGCGACGGTCTGCCGTTGAGCGGCTGGTACTACCGAGCGCCCGGACGTCCGTCCGGCGTGCCCGCGCCCTGCGTGATCCATCTGCACGGCGGCCCCGAGGAACAGGAACGCCCGGTCTTCCATCCGCTCTACCACGAGCTCACCGGGCGCGGCCTGGACGTGTTCGCCCCCGATGTTCGCGGCTCCTCCGGCCACGGCCGGTCGTTCGTCGACGCCGACCTGGGGGCCGGCCGCTTCGCCGCACTGGACGACGTGGCCGACTGCGCTGCCCACGCGGTGACGGCGGGCCCCGCCGACCCGACGCGGCTGGCCGTCATGGGGCGCTCCTACGGCGGCTATCTGACGTTCGCCTCACTCGTATGGCATCCCGAGCTGTTCCGCACCGGCGTCGCCGTCTGCGGCATGTCGGACCTGCTGACCTTCTTCGAGGGCACCGAGCCCTGGCTCGCGGAGTCGGCGGCGCACAAGTACGGCCACCCCGAACGCGACCGCGAGCTGCTGCACGCCCTGTCGCCGATGAGCCGCGTCGACGCGCTGCGGGTCCCGGTGCTCGCCGTGCACGGCGAACACGACACCAACGTGCCCGTGCAGGAGTCCCGGCAGTTCGTGCGTGCGGCCCGCGAACGGGGCGTCGCCGCCGAACTGCTCACCCTGCGCGACGAGGGCCACGACTTCCTGCGTTCGGACAACCGGCGGCTGTTCCGGCGCACCGCCGCGGACTGGCTGGAACGCCACCTGCGCCGATGAAGCGAACACGGAAGAGGCGGGAGTGAAGCGCTTGCGACGGGGTAGCCGATGCCGGTCGGCAGGAAGCGGCGTACTGCCTGGGGAGGTCGAACGCCGCTTCCTGCCTCCTTCCCTCCGCGTCGTCCGGACGGCACCGAGGACCGGGGTCAGGGCTGGTCCGGACGGGTTGCGGGGGCGCTCGGCGGCGGTGGCAGGATGGTTGCCATGGACATCCGTCGCAGGAACAACATCCGCATCACCGGCCGCCCGGACGGACCGACGGTGGTGCTGGCGCACGGCTTCGGCTGCGACCAGAACATGTGGCGTCTGACGGTTCCCGCGCTGGCGCAGGACTACCGGGTCGTGCTGTTCGACTACGTCGGCTCGGGCGGATCGGATCTGGACGCGTGGGAGGAGACGCGGTACTCGGCCCTCGCGGGCTACGCACAGGACGTCGTGGACGTCTGCGAGGAGCTGGACCTGCGGCAGGCGGCCTTCGTCGGACACTCGGTGAGCGCCATGGTGGGAGTGCTGGCCGCGCGCGCCGCCCCGGAGCGGATCGGATCGCTGGTGATGGTGGCCCCGTCCCCCTGCTACATCGATTCCGACGGTTACCGCGGCGGCTTCAGCGCGGAGGACATCGACGAGCTGCTGGAGTCCCTGGAGTCGAACTACCTCGGCTGGTCGGCCACCATGGCCCCGGTGATCATGGGCAATCCCGAGCGGCCGGAGCTCGGCCAGGAGCTGACCAACAGCTTCTGCGCCACCGACCCCGACATCGCCCGGGTCTTCGCCCGGACCACGTTCCTGACGGACTCCCGCGACGACCTCAAGAGCGTCACGGCCCCGACCCTGGTGCTGGAATGCGCCCAGGACGTCATCGCCCCCCGCGAGGTCGGCGCCTATGTGCACGCCGAGATCCCCGGCTCCACCCTCGTGACGTTGCCGGCCACCGGGCACTGCCCCCAGCTGTCGGCGCCCGAGGCCACCAACGCGGCCATCCTCGACTTCCTGCGCAGCCTGCGGTGATGTGCCCCGTCGGAGACAACCCGGAGCCCTTCGAGGCGCAGGACGCCGCATCGACCGACGCGGCGTTCAGCGCCCTGCTGGAGGACAGCGTCGAGGACCTCTACGAGTCGGCGCCGTGCGGATACCTGTCGACGCTCATGGACGGCACCATCGCCAAGATCAACGCCACGCTGCTGGGCTGGCTGGGCCTGGAGCGCCGGGACGTGGTGGGACACAAGCGGTTCGCCGACCTGCTCACCGTCGGCGGCAAGCTGTACCACGAGACGCACTTCGCGCCGCTGCTGCAGATGAAGGGCGAGATCAGCGGCATCGCGCTCGAAATGAGGAAGGCCGACGGCGGCCGGATGCCCGTGCTGGTCTCCTCCGTCGTCAAGCAGGGCAGCGAGGGTGAGCCGCTGCTGATCCGCACGACCGTCTTCGACGCCTCCGACAGGCGCGCCTACGAAGAGGAACTGCTGCGCCGCAAGCAGGAGGCGGAGCGGGCGCACCGGCAGGCCGAGGCCGACCGCGCCCGGCTGCAGGAGGCCCTCGCCGTGCTGCAGCAGTCGCTGCTGCCCGCGAGCCTGCCCTCGGTGCCGGGTGTGGAGACGGCCACGTACTACCACACCGCCGCCCCGGACCGGCTCGGCGGCGACTTCTACGACCTCTTCGCCCTCGACGGCACCCGCTGGGCGTTCTTCCTCGGCGACGTGTGCGGCAAAGGGCCCAAAGCCGCGGCGGTCACCTCCCTGACCCGGTACACCCTGCGGGCCGCGGCGCTGCACGACCCCGACCCGGTCACCGCGCTCACCACCCTGAACACAGTGCTGCACGAGCGCTACACCGGCGGCGGGGACCCCCGCTACTGCACCGCGATCTTCGGGATCCTCACCCCCGACCCGGAGACCGGGCGCGTCGCCGTGAGTCTGGCCTCCGGCGGCCATCCGCCCGCCCTCGTCATCCGCGGCGACGGCGGGACCGACTTCCTGCCCACTCCCGGAGGACTCCTCGTCGGCGTGCTGCCCGAGGCCTCCTTCACACCCGCCACCACCACACTCGGCCCCGGTGACACGCTGCTGCTGTACACCGACGGACTCACCGAGGCGCGCACCGGACCCGACCGCGGGGAGCTGTACGGCGACCGGGCCCTGCTCGACTTCGTGGCCGGCCACGCGGGCGCCTCGCCCCGAGGGATGGTCGAAGCGCTGACGGGCCTGCTGGAGAGCCTCGGCGAGGGAGTCGACGACGACACCGCGCTGCTCGCCGTCGGGGTCCCCCGCACCCCCTCGTCGCCCCGCCCGGCAACAGATCACGGGAGATGAAGCCAGTGAAGATCGCCGCCCGCGACGCGGTCACCGGTCCCGTGGTCGAGATCGTCGGTGATCTCGACCACGGCACCGCGCACGAGCTGCGCGAACATGTCGCCGCTACAGCCCTGCGGCCGGGACAGCGCCTGGTGCTGGACCTGTCACGGCTGGAGTTCTGCGACTCCAGCGGCATCACCGCCCTGATCGCGGCCCGCAACCACGCGGCAGCCGCCGGGGCCGACGTCGCCCTGGCCGGGGTCCCCGACAACACCCTGCGCATCCTGCGCATCGTCGGACTCGACCAGGTCTTCGCGCTCCACCCCGACGCGCAGTCCGCCGTCGACGCCCACCGCGCCCCACCGCCGCCCGGGACGCCCGGGAGCCCCGGCCTGGTGGGACGTGACGCCGGTTCGGCCGGCAATCGGGTGTGAGGCGGCCCGGACAGGGGACTTGGTGAGCATGCCGGGTCGAGCGGCGAACCCATGGGGCTGACCCGGCCCAGGCTTCTCTGGTTCAGACAGCGTGCCGGGGGAGCCGCCCCACCGAAGAACGGGTCACGAAAGGCCGCCCTGCTCGCAGATCAGCCGGGCGACCTCACGGAGCTTGACGTTGTTCTCCTGTGAATAGCGCCGCAGCACATCGAAGGCCTCGTCCTCCGAGAGCTGATGGCTGCCCATGAGGATGCCCATGGCCTCGCCGATGGCGTGCCGGGTGGCGACGGCCTGCTTCATCTGGGCGTGGGTACGGGCGCTGGAAAAGGCGACCGCGGCGTGGGAGGCGAGCAGCCAGCCGGCCAGCTCGCTGGTCTCGGTGAACGCGCCGGCCTTGCGCGAGTAGAGGTTGAGCGCGCCGAGGTCCGCGTCATCGGTGAACAGCAGAAAGCCCATCATGCTGCCCACCCCGAGCGCGTGGGCCTTCGGTGCGTAGGCGGGCCAGCGCCGCTGCTCGCCCGTGAGGTCGGCGATGCGGAAGACCCGCTCGCCCTGCGCGCGCTGGGCGACGTCGAAACACGGTCCCTCCCCGAGTTGCTCCTGGAGCCGGTCGCTGTCGACGACCAACTGGTCGGTGGGGGCGAGCGTCTGCACCTTCCGGTCGTGCAGCACGAGAATGCCGGCCGCGTCGCACCCGTCGACCAGCTCCGTGGCCGACGCGGTGATCCGCTCCAGCGTCGCGGCCACCGAATCCTGTGCCAGGAGATCCCTCGCCATCGCCGCCATCTGCTGGGCGAAACGGCCCCAGTCCACACCGTCCTCCACTGTCCGAACCACCTGAGATCTACCTCCTGCCCAGCTTCCCACCCACTCTCACAGGGAATCGGGGAGCCGGAGAGTCGGGGGCTGGAGAGCTGGGGAGTCGATGAGGTGGGGAGCCGTCGAGAATTCGGGCCCGATCAGGCCGCGGTCCGGGCATGATGCCCGGTGTGGATCACGTCCTGTGCGGTCTCGCCGCCAACACCGCCTTGCCGTACCAGCTGGTCGACCGGCTGATCGCGGTCGCGGACGCCGACGTCGCAGGGTGTCTCGCCGACCGGGCGGACCTCAGCCGCGCGCAGGCGGTCGCCCTGTTCTCACGCGTGCCGGAGTGCGGGGTGCACCTCGCGTACGAGGGACGGCTGACCGCCGCCGACGTCGATCCCCGCACGCGGCCGGACGTCGCCCTCGCCCTGCTCGACCAGGGCGCCGGCGACCCGCGGTGGGCGCGCTTCCTCGCGGGGGACCCGGACCCCGCGCACCGGGAGAAGCTGGCCGCCTGCTCCGGTCTCCCCGCCGACGTGGTGAGGACGCTGGCAGCGGACCCGGACATGGGCGTCGTCGCGGAGCTCGCGCTGTGGACCACGTCCGCCCCGACCGCGGGCAGCCTCGCAAGGCATCCGCACGCTCGGGCGCGCCGCTCGGCGGCCGCCAACGAGGCGACGCCCCCGGACGCGCTCGCGGCGCTCCTCACCGGGCACGGGCTGCCGCCGGCCGGCCGCTGCGAGGTCTGCGACCAGGAGGCGACGCCGTTCGTGCACGAGCGGGAGTGTCCGCGCCCCGACTGCACGTTGCCGCCGGGAGCCTCCTGCGACGGGTCCCACGAGTCGGCCGTGCACGACATACGGCAGGCCGCCCTGGAGAACCCGGCGACGCCCGCCGAGGCCGCCGTCGGCTTCGCGGACCATCCCTCGATGCTTCTGCGGTGGGCGCTCGCGGCCCGCTCCGATCTGCCTGCGGCGGTGTACCGGACACTGGCCGCGGACCCCGCTCCCGGCATCCGGGCCGACGTCGCGGGGAATCCCGCGATCGACGACGCGCTGATGCGTTCCCTGGCCGACGACAGCGACCCTGACGTGCGTCGCGGGCTCGCGCACAACCCGCGAGTGCCGCTGGACGTGCTGACACGGCTGGCCGGTACCGCCAGGATCGGAGCGACCCTGCTCCCGCGGATGGCGGCGGCGACTCCGGCCGAGGTCCGGGGGCTCGCCCGGTCGTCGAGCGCGCCCGCCCGCATGCTCCTGGCCCGACGGCGTGATCTGCCGCCGGAGATCCGTGACCGGCTGGCCGACGACCCCGACGCGAAGGTGGTCAAGTCCGTCGCTTCGCACCCGGGCCTCACGGACGCGCGTCTGCGCGCCATGGTCGACCGGCACGGAGTCCGGGTCCTGGTCGGGGTGGCGGCCAACCCGGACGCGAGTCCGGCGCTGCTGGAGCATCTGGTCCGGCACGAACCACCCGTGCCGAAGGCGTTCCGCGAGATCGCCCGGCACCCGAACGCCTCGTCCCGCGTCCTGCTCGCCTGTCTCGCGGACGGACGGGCGAGACCCGTCGCCGCCGGCCGTCCGGCTCTCCCGGCCCCGGTCGTCGTGGAACTGCTCGACGACGCCGACCCGTGCGTGGTGGAAGCGGCGGCCGCCAACCCGTCGCTGCCGCTCGCCGTGATCGAGGACCTGATTCCCCGGACGTGAGCACCGGGCGGGCGCGCATGTCCCGCGGTGCCGGCCCGCCCAGGTCGTCGTCGGTCGCTGCCACCGGTTTTGCGGCCGATCGCGCAGAGCAAGATCAGGAAGAGGTGTCCGGCTGGAACGAGAAAGCGAAGGCGCGCGGCGGGTTCACGGTCGAGGCCGGCCGTCGCCGTCCGTGGCTCTAGGAGGAACCCGTGGCCGTCGCCCCCATGACGGAGATCGACATGTTCGCGACCTCGGACCGGCGTACGCGCTACGAGCAGTACCGGCAGCTGCGAGAGCTGGGCGGGGTCGTCCGACTGCGCGACCCGGACGTGTACGCGGTGACGCGCTACGACGAGGTGCGGGCCGCGCTCGCCGACCACGACGCCTTCGTCTCCGGCGAGGGCGTGGGATTCGATCCCGGGGTCAACCAGCTCATGCGGGGCGTCACGCTCGTCAGCGATCCGCCGGAGCACGACGTGCTGCGCTCGGTCGTCGGGGCGGGACTGCGCCCCGGCCCCCTGCGGGCCCGCGGGGAGGACATCGCCCGGAAGGCGCGCGATCTCGTCGCCGAAGTCGTCGCCAAGCGCGAGATCGACGGCGTCACCGAACTGGCCCAGGCGCTGCCGATGCTCATCATCCCCGACTACCTCGGGCTTCCCGAACGCAATCGTGAGCATCTCTACGCGTGGGGGCAGGTGGGCAACGACCTGCTGGGCCCGCCCTCGGAACGCACCGCGCACAACATGGAGATGACCCGGCGCCTGTTCACGTTCGCCCACGAGCTGGCCGCCAACCGGGAACTCGCGGCCGAAAGCCCCGGAGCCGCCATGCTGGATGCGGCCGACCGGGGCGTCATCGCCGTGGAGAAGTGCCCTCTCCTCCTCGTCGACTTCATCGGCCCGGCACTGGAGACCACGGCCGCCGCGATCGCGCATCTGCTCGTCCACTTCGCCGAGCGTCCCGGCCAGTGGGACGCGCTGCGGGCCGAGCCCGCACTGGTCGCCTCGACGATCAACGAGCTGCTCAGGTTCGAGACCCCTGTGCGCGGACTCACCCGCGTCGCGGCGCGCGACACGGAACTCGGCGGGGTGACCGTCCCGCAGGGCGCGCGCATATGGGCGCTCTTCGCCTCCGCGAACCGCGACGAACGCAAGTGGGAGCGTGCCGACGAGTTCGACTTCCGCCGCAATCCGCTCGATCACCTCGGTTTCGGATACGGCGCGCACAACTGCGTCGGCCAGGGCATAGCCCGTCTGGAACTGCACGCCGTCATCCACGCGCTGCTCGACTCCGTCGAACGCGTCGAGTTGACCGGCGATCCGGTGATCGCGGAGAACACCGTCCTCAACACATACGCCGAAGTCCCCGTCCGGCTCGTCGCGAGGAAGGGCGCCTGACGTACGGCTCGACCGCGGCGCCGGTCCTCGCGCACCGGTTCAGCCGACATAGGCGTCGCAGAGCTGCCGGACGGAGGGCGGCACGGGTGACCGGTGGGACCAGCCGCACACGGTGCGCAGGTCGTACGTGGGCTGCGGCTGCGGCTGCCGTGGCCCGACCCCGCGGGGACGCGCGGGGCGCGCGGGGTGCACCGGATGGTCGGCGCGGCGGCGCGGCCCGGCCGGCACGACGAACCGGGGGTGTGCGGGACGGGCCGCCGTCGAGCCGGAGCGCGGCCGGGGCGGCGACTCGGCGCGCGGCGACCGGTGACCCGTGTCCCCGCGACCGGCCGACTCCCGGACCGCGTCGCGCCGGTGTCGGGGGCGCGGCTGCCGCGTCCCGTCGGACCCGGTGCTGACGAGGGCGGAGAGGGCGGGAGCCTGCCCGGGACCGGCACGAGGGAAGGTGTGCGGGCGGCGGCCGGGGCGAGGCGTGGCGGCGGAGCGCCGGCGGGAAGGGACACACAGCCTCCGGCGAGGAGGACGGTCGTCAGAACGGCGGCGAAGGCGAGGGCACGGCGCATGCTCCCAGAGTGACGGTCCACCGGCGGCCGCCGGTTGCGACCTCGCGTCCGATCACCGGCACGGGTGACGCAGGGACGCCGTGACGCATTGACGCCATGACGTCCGGGACGATCCGCACCGCCTCGAAGTGACCGGTCCGGGGCATGTGATGCTGGCGCCATGACCGATCGAGACAAGGTGACCGTCCTCCGCTGGCCGGGCCAGGACCCTTCCGCCGAGAACGGCCCGGCCGCTTTGCTGGCCGCCTACCATCTGCGGACCGAGACCGAGAAGGGCGAGGCCGTCACCGGTGTGGACGCGCTGCCGGACCGCTACCGGGCGGAGATCTCGGACCCGGGGACCGCGTTCGCCGACGACGTGGTGCTGACGGCCCTCGACGGCGACGCCGCGGTGGGCTGTCTGGTGCTGACGGCGCCCGCCGACGGCCGTTCGGAGATCAAGAGACTCTGGACGGACCCGGCGCACCGCGGTCGCGGCGTCGCCTCCGAACTGCTCCACTCCGCGCTTGAGCACGCCATAACCGGCGGCGCGAGCACGGTGCGGCTCTCGGTGTGGGCCTGGCGCACCGGCGCCATCTCCCTGTACGAACGCTTCGGCTTCACCGTCACCGAGTCATGGGACGAACGCGAGCGACTGGTCTGCATGCAGCGCACCCTCTGAGGGCGAGCCCGCGGCGTGGCCGTGCCCCAGGGCGCCGCCGGGGGCGAGGTCGCGCCGACGCGTCGCGTCCGCCGCCCTCAGCCGGCGACGCGCAGCAGCAGCTTCCCCGTCGAGGTGCGCCCGCCCATCAGCCGGTGCGCCTCGGCCGCGTCCGCCAGTGCGAACTCCGCGGTGACCGGCAGGCTCACGGAGCCGTCGGAGACGCTGCGGAAGGAGCGTTCGGCGAGGGCGCGCAGCGCGTCGGGGTCGGACTGCGCGAGCGTCAGGATGGAGAAGCCGCCGACGGAAAGGCCCCGTGCGTACAGCTCGGGCTGTCCGACCCGCCACGGTTCGGCCCCGCTCGCGTTGCCGAAGGACACCAGGCGTCCGAACACCGCCAGCGCGTCGAGGCCGCGACGCAGGGTGTCGCCGCCCACCGGGTCGAGGACCAGGTCCACCCCCCTGCCGGCGGTGGCGCGGCGGACGTCGTCGACGAAGTCGTCGCCGGTGAAGACCTCGTCGTAGCCGTGCTTGAGCGCGTGCCCGGCCTTGGCCGCCGACGACACCACCCCGTACACCGCGCCGGCGCCGGCCGCCCTGGCCAGCTGCCCCGCCGCAGTGCCGACGCCGCCCGCCGCGCCCTGCACCAGCACACTCTCCCCGGCCCGCAGCCGCCCGACCTCGTGCAGCAGGGCGTGCGCGGTCGGCACCACCGTGGGGAGCGTTGCCGCCGTGCGCAGGTCCAGGCCCGCGGGAAGCGGGAAGACGGTGACGGCGTCGGCGACGACCACCTCCGCGTAGGCGCCGCCGCCGACCAGCGCGGCGACCTCCTGCCCCGGCCGCAGCCCCTGGACGCCCTCGCCGACGGCCCGGATCCGGCCGGAGACCTCCAGACCGGGTCGGAAGGGCAGCGACGGCACGCGGTAGCCCTCGGCGCGCGCCTTGAGGTCGGCGAAGTTCACGCCCACGTAGACGGCGTCGACGGTGACCTGGCCGGGTCCGGGCTCGGGTGTGTCGGCCCGGACGAGCCGCAGCACCTCGGGACCGCCGTACTCCTGGAACTCGACTGCGCGCATGACGGGATCACCGCACCCTTCGATGACTGTTCAATGAAAAGCGAACACCTGGACTGTATGATATCCATCGAACACTCCACAACCGGCCGGGTACTTCCGCGAGTTGCCCGGCCGGAGGCAGGCGACGACGGGAGAGTCATGCCGAACGAGGCTGCGGGCGGTTCTCACCGCGCGGCGCCGGTGCACACGGATCCCAAGGAGGTGTCCGTGCTCACGGCGCTGTCCGCGGTCTCCGATCCCGTGCGCATCAAACTGATCCGGGAGCTGGCGGGTTGCGCCGACTGGACGCGCAGCTGCGGCAGCTTCGACGTGCCCGTCGGCAAGGCGGCGCTCAGTCACCACTTCTCGGTCCTGCGCGGCGCCGGCCTGGTGGAACAGCGTGACGAGGGCCCGAAACGGGTCAACCGACTGCGCCGCGAGGAGTTCGAGGCCCGTTTCCCCGGGCTGCTCGCCCTGCTCCTGGCGGACGACGTCGTCGGCGACGCCGAGTGACAGTGCGCTGAAACGCCGGCGCGGGGCGCGCCGGACGACCATGGACGATTCGAACGAACGGTGGACGCTCACGTGCCTGGACAAGCTCTCACATCCGCGGACGTCGCCGCGGCCGCGACGACCCGGACGCCGGAAACGATGACGGCGTGGACGACCCGGGGCGACGGCGTGGACCGGCTGACCGCTGTCCGCGTCCCGATCCCGGCGCCCGGCCCGACCGAGGTGCTGGTGAAGATCTCGGCCGTGTCGCTCAACTACCGCGACCTGCTGGTGGTGGGCGGTGTCGACCACTGGTCCCCGACGCGGGACGTGGTGCCGGTCTCCGACGGCGTCGGCACTGTCGCCGCGATCGGCGCCGGGGTCACCCGCTGGCGGCCGGGCGACCGCGTCTCGGCCGGATTCCTGCCCCGATGGCGGTCGGGTCCGCTCACGGAGGACACCTATGTGTCGCCGGTGGGCGGACCGGTCAACCGGGGCATGCTCGCCGAATACGTCCTCGTCGAGCAGGACGAGGCGGTGCGCACCGCACGCAGTCTCGACGACGTGCACGCGGCCACGCTGCCCGTCGCCGGGGTGACCGCCTGGCATGCCGTCGGGCGTCGCAGCCGGGTCCGGCCGGGCCAGACGGTCCTCGTCCACGGCACCGGTGGAGTCGCCCTGTTCGCCGCGCAGTTGACCCTCGCCCTGGGGGCCACCCCGATCGTCACCTCCAGCAGCGACGAGAAGCTCGACAGGCTCCGTGCGCTCGGCGTCGACCGCACGATCAACTACCGCCGTACCGCGGACCTCGCGGCCGAGGTGCTGCGGATGACCGGCGGCGAGGGCGTCGACCATGTCATCGAGACGGTCGGCGGCGACAACCTGAACCGCTCGCTGGAGGCGGTCAAGGTGGGCGGGAGCATCGGCTTCATCGGCCTCATCGCCGGACGCGCCGCGAACATCGACGTCTACCGGTTCGTCACCAGGAACGTCACCGTCCACGGCATCGAGACGGGATCCCTGGAGATGTTCGAGGAACTGGCCGCCTTCGTCGACGAGCACGGCATCACCCCTGTGATCGACTCCGTGCTGCCCGCCGAACGGATCCAGGAGGCGTTGCGTCACCTCGAAGGCGGCCGGCACTTCGGCAAGATCGTCGTCACCATGCCGGGCACGGACACGGACACAGGCACGAGCACGGACACGAGCACGGACACGAGCACGGGGGCGGACGTCTCGTCGTAGTCGGGGAGGGAGCGTCGGGGCCGCCCTCCGGCCGACGGTGGCCGGGAGGCGGTGGGCGACGGGGTCAGGCCCTGCCCAGGAGGCGCCAGATCTGGTTCCTCTTCGTCGGCAGGGCGCTCGCGGGGTCGCACGTCCACTGGTGGACCAGGGCCCTCGGCCGGGTCGACACCTGGGACACGTCCACGCATTTCCCGCTGTGCACGGCGACGAGCCGGTAGTCATGGCCGTTGCCGAGGGCGGTGACTGGGTCGAGGGCGAACATCTGGTTGGCGCCGCCGTTGCAGGTGTACTGGCCGACGGCGGCTCCGTCGGCGGTGGAGGCGCCCGCCACGTCCAGGCACTTGCCGCTGAGCTCGTCGACGACGGTGTAGGCGTTCACCCGGCCGGCGACCGGCTTGAGGTCGAGCATCTGCTGGTGACCGCCCTCGCAGTAGTACTGCTGGTACTGCTTGCCGTCCGTGGTGGCGAGGTCGGTGTCGTCCAGGCACTGCCCGCTGTTCTGGCTCACGGCGACCGTGGAGACGGTGGTGTCGGACGGCGGCAGCAGGGTCACGGTGTAGCTGTCCTTGGCGTTCGCCCAGGGCAGGGTCAGCGAGGCGGCGTTGCCGCTGACGGTGAGCGTGGTGTCGGAGATCGTCTCCGGTCCGGCCACCGCCGCGCCGTTGTCGTACGGAATGCGCTGGACGACCGCCCGGACCCGGCTGTTCTCCACCACCGACGTGGTGCCCAGTCCGGTCAGGTGGACGGTGACGGTTCCGGTGTTGCCGTTGCTGCCGAGCAGGATCTTGGCGTTCCTCGCGGAGTTGTCCTTCGTGGCCAGACCGTCGGTGCCGGCGCCCGGCACGAGGTTGACGATGTTGCCGGTCTGGGAGCCGTAGTAGCGGTACACGAACCACTCGCCGAGCGGCAGGTACTGGCCGGCGCTGTTCTTGGTGAGCAGGTTCGCCTCGTAGTCGTGGAGGTTCGTGCCCGAGGCCCAGTTGCCGCGCAGCCCGTCCGCGCCGGCCCGCTCCAGGCGGCCGATGAACCAGGCGCCGCCGCCGGGGGACTGCATCGACGAGGTGGCGTACTCGTTGATCTGGTAGGGGCGGGTGCGGGTCAACCCGGCTGCGGCGAGGGTGGAGTCGGCGCGGCCGACGTCGGTGACGGGGTCGCCCGGCTCGTCGTGCCAGCTGTAGATGTCGGGGGCGACGCCGTTGGCCTTGACGTGGTTCAGGTAGGTGGTCCACCAGGCGTTGGAGGAGTTCGGCTGGCTCGCGGTGCTGGGGCCGACGATGAGCTGGTGGGGGAACGCGGCCCTCACGCGTGCGTAGAAGCGGGACCACATCTGCAGGTACCGGGCCTGCGAGGGGCCCCAGAAGTTCCTCCCGTCGGGCTCGTTCCACAGGTCCCACTGGACGGTCATGCCGTTGGCGCGGACGTCGTTGACGAGCTGGGTGACGAAGGCGTCGAATTGCGTCCAGTCACCGTTGTCGCCGGGCCAGCCCTGGCTGGTGGTGGCGTCGGCGCCCCACAGGTCGTGCGGCAGCAGGACGAACGTGCCGCCGAGCGCGACCGTCCGCTTGTACTGGGCCAGAGTCGAGTTCCAGCGGGTCCGGTAGCCGGCGAGGCTGGTGCCGTAGCCGCCGTTGTTGAGCTGGGCTCCGCCGGCCCGCATGAGACGCCACTTGACGTCCTTGAAGAAGTGGTCCTGCGGCAGCGACCCGTCGGGGGTCATCCCGTAGATCGTGCCCGAGGCGTGGTAGGTGGGCGCTCCGCCGGCGGTGGCGAAGTCCACGGTGACGCTCGTGTCGGCGGCGTGCGAGGCGGCGGCGGGCAGCAGGCTCGCGGCCAGCGTCGTCAGCAGGACCGCGGTTCCGGTCAGCAGGCGGGGCGAACGGCGTGAACGGGGTGAACGGGGATGCATGAGCGGCTCTCCGAGGGTGTCGAGGCGTCGGGACGGCTTCCGCAGGGGAGCGAGGGCGGTTCTCGGCGCCGGGGTCGGCCCTGGCGGTGCTGCGGTGCGTCGCAGGGTGTTCTCCGGGAGGTGATCCGTTCGGGTCGTCGAACCGGTTCGACTGTGGCGTGCCGGAAGTTAGCATCGGCGAAAAGCCGTCAGCAATACTCTCGTCAGGGATTCGACGACCGGAAGCCGAATCTCGACAGAAGGTATTGACAGGGGCTCGTGGCCCTTCTACCTTGCCTTGTCGCGAACCGGTTCGACGCTCGGTCCGCACCCGAACCGGTTCGATCAGTCGTCGTGAGGAGCCCCCCCCCGTGAACATCGGTGAGATCGCCGAGCGGGCCGGTGTCTCGCGGAGCACCGTGTCGTATGCCCTGAGCGGCAAGCGGCCCGTCTCCGACGACACCCGCCGGAAGATCCAGCAGGTGATCGACGAGCTGGGCTACCG
>NZ_JAHHIU010000252.1 GCF_024539815.1 Streptomyces hayashii | reverse complement strand
GGCGGGGGTGGTGGTGAGGGCGGTCCCCGGCTCCTCGCTCTCCCGAAGATGCAGGGCCGAGGGGGCGGGGGAGGCGGCGAGTTCCAGACAGGTGTCCCCTTCGCCGCCACCGGAGAAAGTGGACTTCTGCCAGTCCAGGGTGGTCCGGTTCATGTGGTGTCTCACAGCTCCTTCGACAAGCGGTGGATGAAGTCCCGTGACGCGGTGGGGTCCAGCGTCGCTTCTTGCACTCGGTTCAGGAGCATCCGCAGCTGCTTCAGTTGGGCGTCCGCACCGATGAAAGTGACCCCGGTAGGTCCGTCACGAAGTCCGGTGTCCAGTTCGGGGACCGGTCCGCCCAGGTACATCATCGAGATTCCGGCACCTGCGAAGCCGTCCTGGTCCGTCGGAATGACGCGCACCGTGGTGTGACCGTGTTCGATCCGGTCGAGAATCCAACGCAGTTGAGCGAGTGACGTTCCGCGGTCGGCCACGCGGACGCGCAGTGCGAATTCGTGAACGATCGTCTCGTAGGGGGTGGGGGCCTCGCCCTCGATGATCGAGCGCCGTCTCATGCGGTGTTCCACCCGCGGTACGAGTTCGCTCTCGGGGAGCTCGGGACGCATGTAACTGAACACCGCTCGGGCATAGTCCGGGGTCTGCAACAGGCCGGGAACATAGGGGATGACGACTTCGCGAACGGAGGTCGCATGGTGCTCGGCCTCCGCCACGTCCATGTGCACCTGGGGCAGCACCCCGCGATAGTCGTCCCACCACCCACGCGTGCGCTCGGTTGCCATGGCGACGAGCGCTTCGATCAACTCCTCGTTCGCACAGGCGCAGTGCGCTGCCAGCCTGCGCAGCCGCTCCTCGCTGATCGCCGATGTCCCGGCCTCGATCTGACTCATGTGGGCCGAGCTCGAACCGAGGAGCCCCGCCACCTCCTTGGCCGGAAGGCCGGCCGCCTCTCGCAGTTTGCGCAGCTCGGAGCCCAGGCGCATCTGCCGTGCCGTGGGTTGGTTCCGCATGGTCATCCGCGTAACTGCCTCTCCGCGACTCCTCGTTCGGGGGACAGATTACGGGAGCCGGTTGCAAGGGTATGAATTTCTACCCTACCGTCAGTCACGCACCGCGCACGCTGCGGAAGTGCACCGCTCCGTCCTGCCGTGGCGGCTGCGGCAGGCCACCGCCCGTGACTCGACTCCCCACCCCCCGCCTGGAGCTGACCCATGCCCGCTGAAGCCGACTCCTGGGAGTACTCGCTCTACATCCCGAGCGACCCCCGCGCCGTGACCGTGTGCCGTCGCACCCTGCGTCTCGTCCTCACCCTGCACGGCCTGGTGGGCCTCGTCGACACCGCGGAGCTGCTCGCCTCGGAGCTGATGTCCAACGCCGTCCTGCACACGAAGGGCCCCGCCTGTCTGCGGCTGCGGTTCCGGGACGGCGTGCTCCAGATCGGCGCTTGGGACGCGGACCCCGAGCCGCCCGAGCCGCCGTGCCGGCTGGAGGAGGTGACCGGCGCGGAGAGCGGGCGGGGGATGGGCATCGTGCGGGCCTGCGCCGACGTCTGGCACTGGCAGCCGCTGTCCCGGATGGGGCGCCGGGGCAAGCTCGTGTGGTGCGAGCTGGCGGTGGCGTAGGGGTGGGCGTGGGTGTCTGCGGAGGTGCGGATCGGATCATCGCAACATACGGTCTGTGATCGTACCGCTCCATTCAGTGACGAAGCCTGTCACTCAGCCGGAAAAGGGAATGTAATGCGCAAGCTTCACAAGACCGTCCTCGTGGCTGCCATGATCGGGAGCCTCGGTCTCGCCGGGGCCGGAACCGCCTCCGCCCACGGCTCGGGCTCGGACGGCGACTCCAGGCAGTGCGCCAATCACGTGGAGAACATCTCGTTCGGTCTGATCAACATCCCGAACCTGAACCTCCCGCTGCTCGGATCGTCGTCGAACCAGACCGCGACGCAGCAGATCTGCAACAACGGTGACGACGCCGTCAACGCGAACGTCGCGAGCCACGAGGACTAGAAGCACGGGGGCGGCTCCGGAGCCGAAGGGCGCAGGCCCCGGCTCCGGAGCCGCCTCGCTCCGTCCGCGCCGGCTACTCGCCGCGCGGGGGGTCCTCCTTCAGGGCCTCCGGCGGCAGGGTGGGCGTCACCGGCGCGACCGGCCGCAGCTTCAGCCAGACCAGGAAGAAGATGCCCAGGGCCAGCATGCCCAGGCCGGTCCACAGGTTGATGTTGATCCCCTGGGCCTTGTCGATCTCCGCGTCGCTGTCCGTGATCCCGGCGATCGTGACGATCACGCCGTAGACGACGAACAGCCCGCCGATGATGCGGCGCAGGTCGAAGATGCGGGCCGCCGTCGTGGACTTCTGCTCCAGCTCGGTGACCTCGCGCTGGACGTCGGCCTCGGAGTAGCCCGCTCGCCGCAGCCGCTCGGCCGCGGCCTCGGCGTTCTCGGACGGTTCGAATTGCTCGGACATGGCGTTTCCATCCTCCCGCGGATGTCGCGAGGGCTCAGAACGAGAACGGGATGTAGCAGAGGGCGGCCAGGATCACCGCGCCCCAGCCCAGCAGGGCCGGACGGCGGTACCAGGCGTCGTCGCCCGCGGCCGGCG
Source organism: Streptomyces hayashii (assembly GCF_024539815.1). GTDB lineage: Bacteria > Actinomycetota > Actinomycetes > Streptomycetales > Streptomycetaceae > Streptomyces > Streptomyces hayashii. The sequence goes on along the minus strand of NZ_JAHHIU010000252.1, from coordinate 12,059 downwards.
GCTCGGCCATGCCGGGGGAGACCGTGCCGTACACCAGGCCCTGGAGCTCCTCGTCCGGCTTGGGGGCCGTGAACAGCGACACGACCACCATGACGACCGCGCCCGCCACGAAGCCCGCGATCGCGGAGACGAAGTTGGCGCCCTGGTCGGTGGGAATGCCGATGACGTCCTGCTTGTAGAGGACGAAGTAGTTCACCATCGCGGCCGTGGTGCCCGCGAGCAGCCCCCAGAAACCCGACTTCTTCGACGCCCGCTTCCAGAACATGCCGACGATGAACACGACGAACATCGGCACGTTGAAGAAGGAGAACAGCGTCTGGAGGTAGCTCATGATGTTGGAGAAGGACGACGCCAGGAACGCCGTGCCCACCGACGCGGCCACGCCGATCGCCGTGATCAGACGGCCGAACCGCACGTAGTAGGCGTCCTCCCGGCCCCGCACCACGTACTTGGCCCAGATGTCGGTCGTGAACACCGTGTTGAACGACGAGACGTTCGCCGCCATGCCCGCCATGAACGCGGCCAGCAGACCCGTCACCGCGATGCCCAGCACACCGTTCGGCAGCAGTTCCTGCATGAGGTAGGGGATCGCGTCGTTGTACTGAAGGTCCGAGCCGCTGGTGCCGATCTTCGGGACGAGGACCGCCGCCACCAGGCCCGGGATCATCACCAGGAAGACGATGAAGATCTTGGGGAAGGCGGCGATGAGCGGGGTGCGCTGGGCCGCGGAGAGGTTCTTCGCCGACAGGGCGCGCTGCACCTCGGCGAAGTTCGTCGTCCAGTAGCCGAAGGACAGGACGAAGCCGAGGCCCAGCACGATCGTCAGCCAGTTCGCGCCCAGCGGGTTGGCGCTGCCGATGCCGGTGCCGCCCCACGCGGTCACGAAGTTGTCCCCGTGGGTCGCGGTCAGCTTGTCGCTCAGGCCGTCCCAGCCGCCCACCTTCTTCAGGCCCAGCACCGACAGCGGGATCAGGGCCGCCAGAATCACGAAGAACTGAAGGACCTCGTTGTAGATCGCCGAGGACAGGCCGCCGAGCGTGATGTAGGCCAGCACGAAGAAGCCCGCGACCACGATCGCCACCCACTGCGGCCAGCCCAGCAGCGCCTCGACGACGATCGCCAGCGCGTACAGGTTCACCCCGGCGATCAGGATCGCGGCGAACGCGAACAGGGCCGAGCTGAGCAGGTGGGCCGCCTTGTCGAAGCGCAGCAGCAGCATCTCCGGGACCGAGCGGACCTTGCTGCCGTAGTAGAACGGCATCATCACCAGGCCCAGGAACACCATCGCCGGGATGGCGCCGATCCAGTACCAGTGGACGGTGTAGGCGCCGTACTGTGCGCTGTTCGCGGCCATGCCCAGGATCTCGGTGGCGGCCAGGTTGGCCGAGATGAACGCGAGACCGGTGATCCAGGCGGGCAGGGAGCGGCCGGAGAGGAAGAAGTCGAGGGTGGTCTTCACCGATCTGCGGGCGGCGAAGCCGATGCCCAGGACCACGACGAAGTAGATGCCGAGGATCGTGTAGTCCAGCCAGTTCGTCGGGAGGCGCAGCTCCGCCGCCAGCTGTGGCGCCGAGTGTGTGGGGGTTCGCATGCCCTGCTCACTTCTTTTGGTGTTCTTTGTTTGGTTGTGGTGATGACTCGCCTGGGAGTTTGTGGTTTTATGTGTTTGGTTCTGTTGGAAGCTTCGCTAGGTGTACGGGTCTAGGTCCGCGGATCTAGAGGTACGGAGGAGAGTCGCGGTGAAGAAGACCTCGACCCGCTTGGCCGACGGTCGTGAGCTGATCTACTACGACCAGCGGGACGACGCGGTGCGCGACGCGGTGGACAAGCGTCCGCTGGACCCCACGGTCACCACTTCGGAGGTACGGCGCGACCCGCTGCTCGGCGACTCCATCGCCGTCGCCTCGCACCGGCAGGGACGCACCTACCACCCGCCCGCCGACGAGTGCCCGCTCTGCCCCTCGCAGGGCGACCGGCTCAGCGAGATCCCGGACTCCTCGTACGACGTCGTCGTCTTCGAGAACCGTTTCCCCTCCCTGGCCGGCGACTCCGGCCGCTGTGAGGTGGTCTGCTTCACCTCCGACCACAACGCGGCCTTCGCCGACCTCACCGAGGAGCAGGCCCGACTGGTCCTGGACGCGTGGACGGACCGGACGTCCGAGCTGTCGCATCTGCCCTCCGTGGAACAGGTGTTCTGCTTCGAGAACCGCGGCGCCGAGATCGGCGTGACACTGGGTCACCCGCACGGGCAGATCTACGCCTACCCCTTCACCACTCCCCGCACCGCCCTGATGCTGCGTTCGGTGGCCGCGCACAAGGAGGCGACCGGCGGGGAGAACCTCTTCGACGCCGTCCTGGAGCGCGAACTCGCGGGCGAGCGGGTCGTCCTGGAGGGTGAACACTGGGTCGCCTTCGTGCCGTACGCCGCTCACTGGCCGTACGAGGTGCACCTCTACCCCAAGCGCCGGGTGCCGGACCTGCTGGCCCTCGACGAGGACGCGCGCACAGAGTTCCCCCAGGTGTACCTGGAACTCTTGAGGCGCTTCGACCGGATCTTCGGCGAAGGTGAACCGCCCACGCCGTACATCGCCGCCTGGCACCAGGCGCCGTTCGGCGCGCTGGAGGAGTTCGAGGGCGTCAACCGCGACGACTTCGGGCTGCACCTGGAGCTTTTCACCATCCGCCGCACGTCCGGCAAGCTGAAGTTCCTCGCGGGCTCCGAGTCCGGCATGAACGTCTTCATCAACGACGTGCCGCCGGAGTTCGCGGCCCAGCGACTGCGAGAGGTAGCGAGTTCATGAGCGGCACCACCGGCGGCGGCACCACCGGCACGAGCGGCAAGTATCTGGTCACGGGCGGCGCGGGCTACGTCGGCGGCGTCGTCGCCCAGCACCTGCTGGAGGCGGGCCACGAGGTCGTCGTCCTCGACAACCTCTCCACCGGCTTCCGCGAGGGCGTCCCCGCGGGCGCCACGTTCATCGAGGGCGACATCCGCGACGCGGGCAAGCACCTCGACGACTCCTTCGACGCGGTGCTCCACTTCGCCGCGTTCTCCCAGGTCGGCGAGTCCGTCGTCAAGCCTGAGAAGTACTGGGAGAACAACGTCGGCGGCACCATGGCGCTGCTCGGCGCGATGCGCGAGGCGGGCGTGCGCAAGCTGGTCTTCTCGTCCACCGCGGCCACCTACGGCGAGCCGGAGCAGGTCCCGATCGTCGAGACCGCGCCCACGAAGCCGACCAACCCCTACGGCGCCTCCAAGCTCGCCGTCGACCACATGATCAGCGGCGAGGCCGCGGCCCACGGACTCGGAGCCGTCTCCCTGCGCTACTTCAACGTGGCCGGCGCGTACGGCGCGCAGGGCGAGCGCCACGAGCCCGAGTCGCACCTCATCCCGCTCGTCCTCCAGGTCGCCCAGGGCCGCCGCGAGGCCATCTCGGTCTACGGCGACGACTACCCGACCCCCGACGGCACCTGCGTGCGCGACTACATCCACGTCGCCGACCTCGCCGAGGCGCACCTGCTCGCCGTCGCGGCCGCGCAGCCCGGCGAGCACCTGATCTGCAACCTCGGCAACGGCAACGGCTTCTCCGTCCGCGAGGTCGTCGAGACCGTCCGCAAGGTCACCGGACACCCGATCCCCGAGGTCGCGGCCCCCCGCCGCGCCGGGGACCCGGCCGTCCTGGTCGCCTCCGCGGCCACCGCCCGCGAACGGCTGGGCTGGAACCCGTCCCGCGCGGACCTCGCGGGTATCGTCGCGGACGCATGGCAGTTCGCGCAGCACGTCGCCGACAGCGCAGAGGAGCGGTAATGGGGGCAGAGCAGGTCCGTGACGGCTTCGCGGAGCTGTACGGCACGCGGCCCGACGGGGTGTGGGCGGCGCCGGGCCGCGTCAACCTCATCGGTGAGCACACCGACTACAACGACGGCTTCGTGATGCCGTTCGCGCTGCCGCACACCGCCGTCGCCGCGGTCTCCCGCCGGACCGACGGCGTGCTGCGGCTGCACTCGGCCGACCTCGACACGGGCGTCGCCGAACTGCGCCTGGACGAGCTGACGCCCGAGTCCGACAAGGCCTGGACGGCGTACCCGGCCGGTGTCGTGTGGGCGCTGCGCGAGGCCGGCCACCCGGTGACCGGCGCCGACGTCCACCTGACGTCGACCGTCCCGTCGGGCGCGGGCCTGTCGTCCTCGGCGGCCATCGAGGTCGTCGTGGCGCTGGCGCTGAACGACCTGTTCGAGCTCGGGCTCCAGGGCTGGCAGCTCGCCCGGCTGTGCCAGCGCGCCGAGAACGTCTACGTCGGCGCCCCCACCGGCATCATGGACCAGACCGCGTCCGCGTGCTGCGAGGCCGGTCACGCGCTGTTCCTCGACACCCGCGACCTCTCCCAGAAGCAGATCCCCCTCGACCTGGCCGCCGAGGGACTGCGTCTGCTGGTCGTCGACACCCAGGTCACGCACGCCCACAGCGGCGGCGAGTACGGCAAGCGCCGGGCCGGCTGCGAGAAGGGCGCCGCCCTCCTCGGCGTCGACGCGCTGCGCGACATCGCCTACGCCGACCTGGACGCGGCCCTCGACCGCCTCGGCGACGAGGAGGAGGTCCGCCGCCTCGTCCGCCATGTCGTGACGGAGGACCAGCGCGTCGAACAGGTCGTCGCCCTCCTGGAGTCGGGCGGCGACACCCGTGCCGTCGGGCCGGTCCTGACGGCGGGTCACGCCTCGCTGCGGGACGACTTCAGGGTCTCCTGCCCCGAGCTGGACCTCGTCGTCGACACCGCGCTCGCGCACGGTGCGCTGGGCGCGCGGATGACCGGCGGCGGCTTCGGCGGCTCGGCGATCGTCCTGGCCGAGGCCACCGACGTCGAGGCGCTCACCAAGGCCGTCGGCGAGGCGTTCACGGCCGCGGGCCTCAAGGCTCCGCGGGTCTTCGAGGCGGTGCCCTCGGCGGGAGCGCGACGCCTGAGCTGAACCGGGGCCGAGCGGACGTCACCACCGGGGTGAGGCGGAGAGCGCCTCACCCCGGTTCGTGCGTGAGGCGCTTGGTCAGCGTGTACTCCGTGACGCCCGGCGGGTAGTCCTCGATCACACACACCACCTCGTAGCCGTGCCGCCGGTAGAACTCCGGGGCCTGGAAGTCCCACGTCTCCAGGCGGACCCGGGTGCAGCCCCGTTCGTCGCGGGCGGCGCGCTCCGCCTCGGCGAGGAGCCGCGACCCCAGGCCCGCGCCGCGGTGGCGGGCGTCCACCCACAGGTGGGCGACGTGCAGCCAGGCCGTCCAGGTGTGGCCCACCAGACCGCCGGCCAGTTCACCCCCGGGACCGCACGCCCACACATGCAGCGGCGACTCGCGTTCCGCCGGGGTGCCGCGCAGGGCGCGCAGGACCGGTGACGCCTCCGTGTTCGCGGCCAGCAGCCGGGAACGGAGAAGATCGCGCCGAGTCCTGTCGACTTCTGTCTCAAGACGGAACATGCGGCACACCATAAACGCGTCCGCGAATTAGTTCTGCACATTGCCTTCCGCTGTCGGCCCACAGCTCTACGCTGTCAACAACACCGGTGGGGGCCGGTGCTGATCAGGGGGGCGTGACAGCCGGGTACGACGCCCGCGGTGGGGGTAGCAGTGTCTGCACGGCGGCGGCCGTGCGGCCAGGGCGCTCCCTGCGGGCGCCGTATCCGCGCCGGTCGTCGTTCTCCGTGTGCTCCGTCTGCTCGGTGTTCCTCGTGATGTCTCGTGTTCTCGTGTTTCTCGGCGTTGTCCGTCTCCGGACCTTTGGGGTATCCCCTGCTCCGTCACGGAGCTTGGGGAAGGGGGTTTCGTGGTTCGCATCCGTGTACTGGTCGTCGACGACCACCGCATCTTCGCCGAGTCGCTCGCCGCGGCGCTGGCCGCCGAGCCGGACGTCGACGTGTCCGCGGCCGGCAGCGGCCCGGCGGCGCTGCGCAGCCTGGAGCGCGCGGCCGCCGAAGGGCGCCGGTACGACGTGCTGCTCGTCGACGCCGACCTGGGCGGCACGCTGCCCGGCATACGGCACGCCGTGCCCGTGCAGGAGGCGGGGGAGGACGGCCTCGTCGACGGGATATCGCTGGTCGCGGGCGTGCGCGGCGCACAGCCCCACGTCCGGATCGTGGTGCTCGCGGAGAAGGACGACCCGCGCCGCGCGGCACTGGCGTTGCAGGCGGGCGCGTCCGGCTGGGTGGCGAAGGACTGCTCGCTCTCGCGCCTGCTGACCGTCATCCGGGGCGTGCTGCGCGAGGAGACGCATCTGCCTCCCGCCCTGCTCACCGGTGTCCTGCGGGAGTTGACGGCCGCCCGCAAGCACCGCACCGAGAGCGAACGCCTGGTGGAGTCCCTCACGCCGAGGGAACGCGAGGTGCTGCGGTGCATGGTGGCGGGACTGGGGCGCAAGGCCGTCGCCGAGCGCCTGTTCCTGTCCCCGCACACCGTCCGCACCCATATGCAGAACGTCCTCGGCAAACTGGGCGTGCACTCCACCCTGGCGGCGGTCGCCCTGGCGCGCAGGGCGGGCGTGGGACCGGTGGACCTAGCCGGGGATGTTGTCGAACGGGGCGGTCAACTGGCGTAGCAGGCCCGCCAGTTCACCGCGCTGGGCCTGGGAGAGCTCGGCCAGGATCGCCCGCTCCTGGTCGAGCAGGCCGGCGAGCGCCTGGTCGGCGCGGTCCTTGCCGTCGTCCGTGAGGCGGACGAGCACGCCCCGCCGGTCGCTCGGGTCCGGCAGCCGCTCCACCAGGCCCTTCTTCGCGAGACGGTCGATGCGGTTGGTCATCGTGCCCGAGGTCACCAGCGTCTGCGTCAGCAGTTGCCCGGGGGAGAGCTGGTAAGGCGCCCCCGCGCGCCGCAGCGCCGTCAGGACGTCGAACTCCCACGGCTCCAGCTGGTGCTCGGAGAACGCCAGCCGGCGCGCCCTGTCCAGGTGCCGGGCCAGCCTGCTCACCCGGCTGAGTACTTCCAGCGGCTCCACGTCGAGGTCCGGGCGCTCCCGGCGCCACGCTGCGACCAGCCGATCGACCTCGTCCTCCATGACGATCAGTGTAGTGGTTGTGTCGACGTGAAGTCTCTTGATGTGAAGTCTCTTGACGTCGAGATAAATTCGCGCGAGAGTCGGATCATGACGACGAACCCCTCCTGGGACCCGGCCCAGTACCTGCGCCACGCCGGCCACCGCGCCCGCCCCTTCGCCGACCTCCTCGCCCGCGTCCCCGCCCTGCCCCGCGAACCGCCCCGCATCGCCGACCTCGGCTGCGGCCCCGGCAACGTCACCGTCGTCCTCGCCGACCGCTGGCCGACCGCCCGGATCACCGGATACGACAACTCGCCGCAGATGCTCGCCGACGCCGCCGCCCACGCGGGCCCGCACCTCGACTTCGCCCACGCCGACCTCGCCGACTGGACGCCCGCCGAGACCTACGACCTGCTCGTGTCGAACGCCGCCCTCCAGTGGGTCCCCGGCCACCTCGACGCCCTCCCCGGCTGGCTCGACGGCCTCGCCCCGGGCGGAACCCTCGCCTTCCAGGTCCCGCACAACGCCGACGCACCCCTGCACGCCCTGATGCGCGAGCTCGCCGGCAGCGCCCGCTGGAAGAGCCGCCTCGGCCACGTCCTGCGCCACGAGGACTCCGTCCACGCGCCCGGCGTCTACCTCGACCGACTGGCCCGCCTCGGCTGCGCCACCGACGTGTGGACCACGACCTACCTGCACGTCCTGCCCGGCGAGGACCCCGTCCTGGACTGGGTCAAGGGCACCGGACTGCGCCCCGCCCTCGACGCCCTCGCCGACGACCCCGAGGCCCGCGACGCCTTCGTCGCCGAATACCGCGACCTGCTGCGCGAGGCCTACCCGAGCGCCCCGTACGGCACCGTCCTGCCCTTCCGCCGCCTGTTCGCCGTCGCCACGAAGGGAGGCTGAGATGCTCGCCGCCGTCGACCACGTCCAGCTCGCCGCCCCGCCCGGCTCCGAAGGCCTCCTGCGCGCCTTCTACGTCGACGCCCTCGGCATGACCGAGATCCCCAAGCCGCCGGCGCTCGCGGCGAACGGAGGGTGCTGGTTCCAGGCCGGGGCCGTCCAGCTCCACCTGGGCATGGAGCCCGGCTTCACGCCGTCCCGCAAGGCCCACCCCGGACTGCGGGTCACCGGCATCGAGGCCTTCGCGGCCCGGCTCGCACCGCACGGAACACGGATCACCTGGGACGACGCCCTGCCCGGACACCGCCGCTTCTACGCCCACGACCCCGTCGGCAACCGACTGGAGTTCCTGGAACCGACGCCGAGCGCTGAGGAACCGGTGGTTTGAGACGCGCCGCGCGGGTCACCCGGTGTGCAGTGAGCGCACGCAAACCTGACTGGGAGTGATGAACAGTGGCAGGCGAGCAGAAGTCCAAGGCGAAGATGGAACAGGCCAAGGGCAAGGCCAAGGAGACGGTCGGCCGTGCCGTGGGCAACGAGAGGCTCGAAGCCGAGGGCCGCGCGGACCAGGCCAAGGGCGACGCGCGACAGGCCAAGGAGAAGACGAAGGACGTCTTCAAGCACTGAGCCGGCACACAGACGCCGCGCGAACGCGGACAGGCCCCCCGTCCCGACGGACGGGGGGCCTGGTGCTGCCCGCGAGCGGTGCCGGGGCCGCGCTGTGCGCCGCACCGCCGACACCGCCGCCGGGGCGGACGGCGTCGCCGGGGTGGACGGCATCGGCTCAGCTCTTGCGTCGCCCGATCAGATGCGGCTTCGCCTCCAGGCCGTCCAGGCCGTGCCAGGACAGGTTCACCAGATGCGCCGCCACCTCCGCCTTCTTCGGGCGGCGCACGTCCAGCCACCACTGGCCGGTCAGCGCGACCATGCCGACCAAGGCCTGCGCATAGAGGGGCGCCAGCTTCGCGTCGAAGCCGCGGTTCTTGAACTCGCGGCCCAGGATGTCCTCCACCTGGGTGGCGATGTCCGAGATCAACGAGGCGAAGGTGCCCGTCGACTGCGGAATGGGGGAGTCGCGCACCAGGATGCGGAAACCGTCCGTGTACTCCTCGATGTAGTCCAGGAGCGCGAAGGCCGCCTGTTCGAGCAGCTCACGGGGATGGCCCGCCGTCAACGACGACGTGACCATGTCCAGCAGCCGGCGCATCTCCCGGTCCACCACGACCGCGTACAGCCCCTCCTTGCCGCCGAAGTGCTCGTACACCACCGGCTTGGACACCCCGGCCTTCGCCGCGATCTCCTCCACCGACGTGCCCTCGAAGCCCTTCTCCGCGAACAAGGTGCGACCGATCTCCAGCAACTGCTGCCGACGCTCCGCCCCCGTCATCCTGGTACGACGCGCGCGCCGCGGCTTCACTTCACCGCTGGGACTGGAGGTGTTGCTGGGATCGGTCGCCACGCCGTCAATCATGCCGCCTCGGCGGCCGCCCTCCCCTGCCGGGAGCCGCCCTCACCGGTGTCACGGCGAGAATCGATACGCGAGCGTGACGGCCAGCGCACGTCGTACGCCCAGCCGAGCATCTCGAACCACCGGATGAAGCGCGCCGAGGAGTCCACCTGCCCCCGCATCACCCCGTGCCGCGCCGACGTCGGATCGGCGTGGTGCAGGTTGTGCCAGGACTCGCCGCAGGACAGCACCGCCAGCCACCACACGTTGCCGGAACGGTCCCGGGACTTGAACGGACGCTTGCCCACCGCATGACAGATCGAGTTGATCGACCACGTCACGTGGTGCAGCAGGGCCACCCGCACCAGCGAGCCCCAGAAGAACGCCGTGAACGCGCCCCACCAGGACATCGTCACCAGCCCGCCCACCAGCGGCGGGATCGCCAGCGACACCACCGTGAACACGACGAACTGGCGCGAGATCGCACGGATCGCCGGGTCCCTGATCAGATCCGGCGCGTACTTCTCCTGCGACGTCTGCTCCTCGTCGAACATCCATGCGATGTGGGCCCACCACAGCCCCTTCATCAACGCCGGCACGGTCTCCCCGAACCGCCACGGCGAATGCGGGTCCCCGTCCGCGTCGGAGAACTTGTGATGCTTGCGGTGATCGGCCACCCAGCGCACCAGCGGCCCCTCCACCGCCATGGAGCCAATCACCGCGAGCGCGATCCGCAGCGGCCGCTTCGCCTTGAACGAACCGTGCGTGAAGTACCGGTGGAAACCGATCGTGATGCCGTGGCAGCCGAGGAAGTACATGAAGACCATCAGCCCCATGTCCAGCCAGCTCACCCCCCAGCCCCACGCCAGCGGCACCGCCCCCAGCACCGCGAGGAACGGAACGACGATGAAGAGCAGAAGCATGATCTGCTCGATCGACCGCTTCTGCTCGCCACCGAGGGTGGCGGAGGGCGTGGCGGCGCCGCCGGGCGTCTTCGAAGGGTCTTCGATCACGTTGGAGCCTGTGGTCATGCGCGTCCCCTGGGGGGTCTTGGAAGGAGGGAGGGCGCCGTGCTGCCGGAACCACGACCTGATTCCTACGGTTCCGTAACCTACGGCCTCGTAAGTATGGCAGCGCACCGCCCCGCGGCAAGAGCCCGCCAACCTGCGCGTCCCCGAGGAGACCTATCCTTGGAGACGGTCGGACAGCGCGGTCCGCTCTGTTTATTCCCGGATGTCAGGGCCCGTATGCGGCGTCCGCCGCGAGGCCCGGCACCCGAGTTCCCTCCCGGACGAGCTTCAACACTGCAAGGAGCCGCACCTGTGAGCAGTGCCGACGACCTTGGCCAGGCCACCACGACGACCAGCACCGAGCTGCGCGCCGACATCCGCCGACTGGGCGACCTCCTCGGAGAGACCCTCGTCCGGCAGGAGGGCCCAGAACTCCTCGACCTGGTCGAAAAGGTCCGCCGCCTCACCCGAGAGGACGGCGAAGCCGCCGCCGAACTCCTGCGTGGCATCGAACTGGAGACCGCGGCCAAGCTGGTCCGCGCCTTCTCCACCTACTTCCACCTGGCCAACGTCACCGAACAGGTCCACCGCGGCCGCGAACTGCGCGAACGCCGCGCCGCCGAGGGCGGCCTCCTCGCCCGCACCGCCGACCGCCTCAAGGACGCCGACCCCGAACACGTCCAGCAGACGGTCCGCCACCTCAACGTCCGCCCCGTCTTCACGGCGCACCCCACCGAAGCCGCGCGCCGGTCGGTACTCAACAAGCTCCGGCGCATCGCCGCACTCCTCGAAACCCCCGTCATCGAGTCCGACCGCCGCCGCTACGACACCCGCCTCGCCGAGAACATCGACCTCGTGTGGCAGACCGACGAACTGCGCGTCGTGCGCCCCGAGCCCGCCGACGAGGCCCGCAACGCCATCTACTACCTCGACGAACTCCACGCCGGCGCCGTGGGCGACGTCCTCGAAGACCTCACCGCCGAACTGGAACGCGTCGGCGTCAAGCTCCCCGACGACACCCGCCCCCTCACCTTCGGCACCTGGATCGGCGGCGACCGCGACGGCAACCCCAACGTCACCCCCCAGGTCACCTGGGACGTCCTGATCCTCCAGCACGAACACGGCATCAACGACGCCCTGGAGACCATCGACGAACTGCGCGGATTCCTGTCGAACTCCATCCGCTACACCGGCGCCACCGACGAACTCCTCGCCTCCCTCCAGGCCGACCTCGAACGACTCCCCGAGATCAGCCCCCGCTACAAGCGCCTCAACGCCGAAGAGCCCTACCGCCTCAAGGCCACCTGCATCCGCCAGAAGCTGGAGAACACCAAGCAGCGCCTCGCCAGGGGCATCCCCCACGAGCCCGGCCGCGACTACCTCGGCACCAGCGAGCTCATCGAGGACCTCACCCTCAGCCAGACCTCCCTGCGCGAACACCGCGGCGGCCTCTTCGCCGACGGCCGCATGAACCGCACCATCCGCACCCTCGCCGCCTTCGGCCTCCAGCTCGCCACCATGGACGTCCGCGAACACGCCGACGCCCACCACCACGCCCTCGGCCAGCTCTTCGACCGCCTCGGCGAAGAATCCTGGCGCTACACCGACATGCCCCGCGAGTACCGCACCAAGCTCCTCGCCAAGGAACTCAGGTCACGCAGGCCCCTCGCCCCCACCCCGGCC
>NZ_JAHHIU010000251.1 GCF_024539815.1 Streptomyces hayashii | reverse complement strand
GCCGGGGAGGGCGAGGGGGGCGTCGACCTCGTCGCGCGTGTCGCCGACTCCGTCCGCCGCACCGCCGTGTTCGTCGCCGAGCGCAGGGAGCGCCCCGCCGACGGCCCCGACCTGTTCCTGGCCGCCGAGCAGGCGCTGCTGCTGGGACACCCGCTGCACCCGACCCCCAAGAGCCGAGAGGGACTGTCCGACGGCGAGGCGCGCCTGTACTCACCCGAGTCGCGCGGCTCCTTCCCGCTCCACTGGCTCGCCGTCGCTCCTTCCGTGCTCGCCGCGGACTCCGCCTGGACCGAGGGCGGCCGCCCCGTCCCCGCCGCCCGGCTGACGGCGCGCCTGGCGGGCGCGGGACTGCCGCTGCCCGACGGCTTCGCCGCCCTGCCCGTGCATCCCTGGCAACTGGGCGAGATGCGACGCCGTCCCGAGGCCGAGGCGCTGTTCGACGCCGGTCTGCTCCGGGACCTGGGCGCGCACGGCCTTCCGTGGCACCCCACCTCCTCCGTGCGCACCGTGCACCGGGCCGGTGCCCCGGCCATGCTGAAGCTGTCCCTGGGCCTGCGCATCACCAACTCGCGTCGGGAGAACCTGCGCAAGGAACTCCACCGGGGCGTGGAGGTGCACCGCCTCCTGCGTTCCGGCCTCGCCGAGCGGTGGCACGCGGCCCACCCGGGCTTCGACATCGTCCGGGACCCGGCCTGGCTCGCGGTCGACGGCCCGGACGGCCGTCCGCTGACCGGACTCGACGTGATGATCCGGCACAACCCCTTCACCCCGGCGGACGACGTCTGCTGCCTCGCCGGTCTCGTGGCGCCCCGGCCGCACGCCCGCGAGGCGGCCGACGCGGACGACCGTACGCCCGGGACAGCACCCGCCCCCGCGGGCACGGGTCCGGTTTCGCGCTCCCGGTTGGCAGTGATCGTCACCCGCCTCGCCGAGCGCACCGGACGCCCGCCGGGGGCGGTGGCGGCGGAGTGGTTCCTGCGCTACCTGGAGCAGGTCGTCCGGCCCGTGCTGTGGCTCGACGGCGTGGCGGGGATCGCTCTGGAGGCGCACCAGCAGAACACGCTCGTCCTGCTGGACCCGGACGGCTGGCCCAGGGGCGGCCGCTACCGCGACAACCAGGGCTACTACTTCCGCGAGTCCCGTCGCGCGGACCTCGACGCCCGACTGCCCGGGGTCGGGGAGCGCAGCGACACCTTCGTCTCCGACGACGTCGCCGACGAGCGGTTCTGCTACTACCTGGGGATCAACAACGTGCTGGGGCTCATCGGCGCGTTCGGCTCCCAGCGGCTCGCCGACGAACGTCTGCTGCTCGCGGCCTTCCGGCGCTTCCTCGCCGACGCCGACCGGCCCCGCGCCGACGCCCGGTCCGCCTCCGGCCCCGGGCCGACGGGCGGCCGCAGTTCGCTGCCCGCCAGGCTGCTCGACGCACCCGTCCTGCCCTGCAAGGCCAATCTGCTCACCCGGCTGCACGGGCTCGACGAACTCGTCGGACCCGTGGACACCCAGTCCGTCTACGTGACGGTCGCCAACCCCCTGCTCGCCTGAACCGTCCGAGAGGAGTCCGCCGTGTCCGCCGTGCCTCCCGCCGGGACGGGTGCCACCCCCGGCGCGCCCCCTGCCCTCGCCGTCGGCCGTCCGGGGATCACCGGCACGCCTGTCGGCGCGTTCCGGCTCGTCCCCGTCCGGATCGAGCGGGACCTCCCGCTCGTCGGCCGGTGGATGAACGACCCGGCTGTCGCCGCCTTCTGGGACCTGGCCGGGCCCGAGTCCGTGACCGAGCGGCATCTGCGCGGACAACTCGCCGCGGGTGGACACAGCGTCCCCTGCCTGGGCGTGCTGGAGGGGCGGCCGATGAGTTACTGGGAGATCTACCGGGCGGACCTCGACCCGCTGGCCCGCCACTACCCGGCCCGACCCCACGACATCGGTGTCCACCTCCTCATCGGCGGCGCGCCGGACCGGGGGCGAGGACTCGGCGGCCCGCTGCTCGAAGCCGTCGTCGATCTCGTCCTCGACGCGACGCCCGCGTGCACTCGCGTCGTCGCCGAACCCGACCTGCGCAACGTGCCCTCCGTCGCCGCCTTCCTGGGCGCCGGTTTCCGGTTCTCCGCGGAACTCGATCTGCCCGCCAAGCGGGCGGCCCTGATGATCCGGGAACGTCAGGTGCGTGATCTCCTGTGAAGCCACCCGGGCGACATCGGTCGGATCCAGACACCTCCCGCCGCCGAACGCTCACCTTCTGCCACGTCCGGCCCGCTCCCTCCTCCGCCACCTGGAAACCCACGGTCTTGATCCCTTCCCTCCGGTCCACCTCGGGCACCCGTTTGTCAGTGCCGCGCCGTAGGGTGGTCGCGCTATGACGAAGCCCTCACTCCCCGAACTCCTGCATGCCGCCGTCGCCGCCGTCGGCGGCACGGAGCGCCCCGGCCAGGTGACCATGGCCGAAGCCGTCGCCCAGGCGATCGACGACGGCTCACACCTGTTGGTCCAGGCCGGCACCGGCACCGGCAAGTCACTCGGCTACCTCGTGCCCGCGCTCGCCCACGGGGAGCGCGTCGTGGTGGCCACAGCGACGCTGGCCCTGCAACGTCAGCTCGTGGAGCGGGACCTTCCGCGCACGGTCGAGGCGCTGCATCCGCTGCTGCGCCGGCGCCCGGAGTTCGCCATGCTCAAGGGCCGGTCGAACTACCTGTGCCTGCACCGCCTCCACGAAGGCGTTCCACAGGACGAGGAGGAAGGCCTCTTCGACCAGTTCGAGGCGGCCGCGCCGACCAGCAAGCTCGGCCAGGACCTGCTGCGGCTGAGGGACTGGTCCGACGAGACCGAGTCGGGGGACCGCGACGACCTCACACCGGGCGTGTCCGACCGGGCCTGGGCCCAGGTGTCGGTGTCCTCCCGCGAGTGCCTCGGCGCGACGAAATGCGCCTACGGCGCCGAGTGCTTCGCCGAGATGGCCCGTGAGCGCGCCAAGCTGGCCGAGGTCGTCGTCACCAACCACGCGCTCCTGGCCATCGACGCCATCGAAGGCGCCCCGGTCCTGCCGCAGCACGAGGTGCTGATCGTCGACGAGGCGCACGAGCTGGTCTCCCGGGTCACCGGCGTCGCCACCGGCGAACTCACCCCGGGCCAGGTCAACCGGGCGGTGCGCCGAGCGGCCAAGCTGGTCAACGAGAAGGCGGCCGACCAGCTGCAGACCGCCGCGGAGGGCTTCGAGCGCCTCATGGAGCTGGCCCTGCCGGGCCGCCTGGAGGAGGTCCCGGAGGACCTCGGCTACGCCCTCATGGCGCTGCGCGACGCCGCGCGGACGGTGATCTCCGCGATCGGCGCCACCCGTGACAAGTCCGTCCAGGACGAGGACGCGGTGCGCAAGCAGGCGCTGGCCTCCGTGGAGTCCGTGCACGACGTGGCGGAGCGGATCTGCAACGGCTCCGAGTGGGACGTCGTCTGGTACGAGCGCCACGACCGCTTCGGCGCCTCCCTGCGGGTCGCCCCCATGTCCGTCTCGGGTCTGCTGCGCGAGAAGCTCTTCACGGACCGGTCCGTGACCCTGGCCTCGGCCACGCTGAAGCTGGGCGGGGACTTCAACGGGGTGGGCGCGTCGATGGGCCTCGCCCCGGAGGGCACGGAGGGCGAGGACGTCCCTCAGTGGAAGGGCATCGACGTCGGCTCGCCCTTCGACTACCGCAAGCAGGGCATCCTGTACGTCGCCAAACACCTCGCGCGCCCCGCACGGGACGGGGACCGCGCCGACATGCTCGACGAACTGACCGAGTTGATCCAGGCGGCCGGCGGGCGCACGCTCGGCCTCTTCTCCTCCATGCGCGCCGCGCAGCTCGCCGCCGAGGAACTGCGCACCCGCCTTCCGGAGTTCCCGATCCTCCTCCAGGGCGAGGAGACCCTCGGCGAGCTGATCAAGAACTTCGCGGCCGACCCGAAGACCTGCCTGTTCGGCACGCTGTCGCTCTGGCAGGGCGTCGACGTGCCCGGCGCCAGCTGCCAGCTGGTCGTCATGGACAAGATCCCCTTCCCGCGCCCGGACGATCCGCTGATGAGCGCGCGCCAGAAGGCGGTGGAGGACGCCGGAGGCAACGGCTTCATGGCCGTCGCCGCGACCCACGCGGCGCTCCTCATGGCCCAGGGCGCGGGCCGCCTCGTCCGGGCGTCGGGGGACCGCGGCGTGGTCGCCGTCCTGGACCAGCGACTGGCGACGGCGCGTTACGGGAGCTACCTGAAGGCGTCCCTGCCCGATTTCTGGTACACCACGGACCGCAACCAGGTCCGCAGGTCCCTCTCCGCGATCGACGCGAAGGCCAGGCAGTCGGAGGCCGACATCGAGGCGCACGCCGCGACGCGGACACAGACGGAGCCGGCGACCGGGACGGATACGGAAGCCGAGGCCGAGGCTCAAGTGGAGGCGTAGGCGGTGGCGTAGGGCCCGTGCGGGGGAGCGGCGGGCCCGCGGGCGCAGCGCAGGGCCCCGGAACCGGCGCAGGGATCCCGGGGCCCAGTCAGGGAGGGCGGGGGAGTGCCCGCCCACCGCCGCGCTCAGACGCGGCGGAGTACGGCCACCACCTTGCCGAGGATGGTCGCGTCGTCGCCCGGGATCGGCTCGTAGGCGGAGTTGTGCGGCAGCAGCCACACATGACCGTCCTCGCGCTTGAAGCGCTTGACGGTGGCCTCTCCGTCGAGCATCGCGGCCACGATGTCGCCGTTCTCGGCGACGGGCTGGCGGCGGACGGTGACCCAGTCGCCGTCACAGATCGCGGCCTCGATCATGGAGTCGCCGACGACCTTCAGGACGAACAGTTCGCCGTCGCCCACGAGCTGGCGCGGGAGCGGGAAGACGTCCTCCACCGACTCCTCGGCCAGGATCGGCCCGCCGGCGGCGATCCGGCCGACCAGCGGGACGTAGGACGCGGCCGGCTTCCCGGCGGTGTCCGTGGGCTGCACGGAGGCGGCCTGGTCGGAGCCGCGCACCTCGTACGCGCGCGGACGGTGCGGGTCGCGGCGCAGGAAGCCCTTCCGCTCCAGTGCCATCAGCTGGTGGGCGACCGAGGACGTGCTGGACAGGCCGACCGCCTGACCGATCTCCCGCATGGACGGCGGGTAACCGCGCCGCTGTACGGAGTCCCTGATGACCTCGATCACTCGGCGCTGCCGGTCGGTGAGCCCCGAGCTGTCGGCGCGGATGCCTGGAGGTCGACCGGGCAACGAGCGCTTGTGCGCCTCGGGATTCATGGCTTCGTTCATCGCATGCACCGGCTCGGGTCGGCCCTGGGAGCGGTCCTGGGCAGTGATGGTGGCACTGTCTGCGGTGGTGGTCACGTCGGCCCCTCTCGGTTGTCTCCCTGCTGGACAACGGTAGTTGCTTTCGAAAGGTTGCGCCAAACACACGTTCGAGTGAAAAAGTGTGGATAACCGGACTTGATCATGTGTCTGGGTGTATGGCTGACGCGGTCTTCGGCAGGTGAAAGGGCTCGTTGTGTACTCTTCACCGCCGGAGACGATGACCTTGTGAGGCGTGGCCCCAGTCTGCCATCCGGCCTCCGGTCGACCGGGGACCGGTCCCGCTACTGCGCGAGAGTCCCACCTCTCCTCCTCGTGACGCTCACGGTATCGCCGTGAGCGCCGCTGCGATACGCCCGCACACGCGCGTGCCGGGGTGGATTTCGCGTGCTCGGCGTGACGGCCGGATCGCGTGCGGTGAGCGCGACGGGCGCGACACGCGATACGGCCTGGATGTATGCCCCAAGCCCCACATCTAGTGGTTGGATTGGCGCAGCAGCCCAGAAGTTGTGGTCCCCGGTGTCTTCGGAGGCCGGTGGATCCCCTATGCTTGGGGCTGCTTCGAGGGGCCCGTGAGGCCCGGCGAGGCCATCGAGTCTGCTGTGAGGAGGGTTGGAGTTCATGCACTGCCCCTTCTGCAGGCACCCCGACAGCCGTGTGGTCGACAGCCGTACGACGGACGACGGCACGTCGATCCGCCGGCGGCGTCAATGCCCTGACTGCTCCCGTCGTTTCACGACCGTGGAGACGTGCTCGCTGATGGTGGTCAAGCGGTCCGGGGTCACCGAGCCGTTCAGCCGCACCAAGGTCATCAACGGCGTGCGCAAGGCATGCCAGGGACGGCCCGTCACCGAGGACGCGCTCGCCCAGCTCGGCCAGCGGGTCGAGGAGGCGGTGCGGGCCACCGGAAGCGCCGAGTTGACCACCCATGACGTGGGGCTGGCCATACTCGGCCCGCTGCAGGAGCTCGACCTCGTCGCCTATCTGCGGTTCGCCTCCGTCTACCGGGCGTTCGACTCGCTGGAGGACTTCGAGGCGGCCATCGCGGAACTCAGGGACCAGACAGGACCCCCCGCCGCGGACGACGACGACCGCGCGGACGAAGCAGGGGATGTCGTGGGGAGCCGGAAGGGCGACGGAGGGCGCGGAGGGACCGTACAGGTCCCCGAGCCCGCCCGGGCCGCCGACTGACCGACGGGCCGCGCCCGGAGCCTCCGTGAGGCAGCAGGGCGGCGGCGGACGAAGACCTGCTGTGGGCGGTAGCGCGTGGGTGCTCACAGCACTGGACAGAACAACGTGTCACGGGAACAACGTGGCATTTCAGGGCGTTTTCGCCCGTAGAGGGAGGCGGCATGACAGAGACGGCGAGCGGTCCGGCGCGAGGTTCCCGAGCCAAGGGCGCGAAGAACACCAAGGGCCTGCGCATCGAGCGCATCCACACGACCCCCGGAGTGCACCCTTACGACGAGGTTGCCTGGGAGCGTCGTGACGTCGTCATGACCAACTGGCGCGACGGCTCGGTCAATTTCGAGCAGCGTGGCGTCGAGTTCCCCGACTTCTGGTCGGTGAACGCGGTCAACATCGTCACCAGCAAGTACTTCCGCGGTGCCGTGGGCACCCTCCAGCGCGAGACCGGCCTCAGGCAGCTGATCGACCGCATCGTGAAGACGTACCGGAAGGCCGGCGAGGACAACAGCTACTTCGCCTCGCCCGCCGACGCCGAGATCTTCGAGCACGAGCTGGCCTACGCCCTCCTGCACCAGATCTTCAGCTTCAACAGCCCCGTCTGGTTCAACGTCGGGACCCCGCAGCCCCAGCAGGTCTCCGCCTGCTTCATCCTGGCCGTCGACGACTCCATGGAGTCGATCCTCGACTGGTACAAGGAAGAGGGCATGATCTTCAAGGGCGGCTCCGGCGCCGGCCTGAACCTCTCCCGGATCCGCTCCTCCAAGGAACTCCTCTCCTCCGGCGGCAACGCCTCCGGCCCGGTGTCCTTCATGCGCGGCGCCGACGCCTCCGCCGGCACCATCAAGTCGGGCGGCGCCACCCGTCGCGCGGCCAAGATGGTCGTCCTCGACGTGGACCACCCGGACATCGAGGACTTCATCGCCACCAAGGTGAAGGAGGAGGAGAAGATCCGCGCGCTGCGCGACGCGGGCTTCGACATGGACCTGGGCGGGGACGACATCACGTCCGTCCAGTACCAGAACGCCAACAACAGCGTCCGCGTGAACGACGAGTTCATGACGGCCGTCGAGAACGGCGCCGAGTTCGGTCTGCGCGCCCGCATGACCGGCGAGATCATCGAGAAGGTCGACGCCAAGGCGCTCTTCCGCAAGCTCGCCGAGGCCGCGTGGGCCTGCGCCGACCCGGGCATCCAGTACGACGGCGTGATCAACAACTGGCACACCTGCCCCGAGTCCGGCCGGATCACCGCGTCGAACCCGTGCAGCGAGTACATGCACCTGGACAACACGTCCTGCAACCTCGCCTCGCTGAACCTGATGAAGTTCCTCAAGGACGACGGCAAGGGCACCCAGTCCTTCCAGGCGGACCGCTTCCAGAAGGTCGTCGAGCTCGTCATCACCGCGATGGACATCTCCATCTGCTTCGCGGACTTCCCGACCCAGAAGATCGGCGAGAACACCCGCGCGTTCCGCCAGCTCGGCATCGGCTACGCCAACCTCGGCGCCCTGCTGATGGCCACCGGCCACGCGTACGACTCCGACGGCGGCCGCTCCCTGGCCGGCGCCATCACCTCCCTGATGACGGGCACGGCCTACCGCCGCTCCGCCGAGCTGGCCTCCGTCGTCGGCCCGTACGACGGCTACGCCCGCAACGCCGACGCGCACAACCGCGTCATGAAGCAGCACTCGGACGCCAACGGGACGGCCGTCCGCATGGACGACCTGGACACCCCCGTCTGGGCCGCCGCCACGGAGGCCTGGCAGGACGTGCTGCGCCTCGGTGAGAAGAACGGTTTCCGTAACGCCCAAGCGTCCGTGCTCGCCCCGACCGGCACCATCGGTCTGGCGATGTCCTGCGACACCACCGGCGTCGAACCCGACCTCGCCCTGGTCAAGTTCAAGAAGCTGGTCGGCGGCGGCTCGATGCAGATCGTCAACGGCACCGTCCCGCAGGCCCTGCGCCGCCTGGGTTACCAGGAGGAGCAGATCGAGGCGATCGTCGCCCACATCGCCGACAACGGCAACGTGATCGACGCCCCCGGTCTCGCGCACGAGCACTACGAGGTGTTCGACTGCGCCATGGGCGAGCGGGCCATCTCCCCGATGGGCCACGTCCGCATGATGGCCGCGATCCAGCCCTGGATCTCCGGCGCCATCTCCAAGACGGTCAACATGCCCGAGACGGCGACCGTCGAGGAGGTCGAGGAGATCTACTTCGAGGCCTGGAAGCTCGGCGTCAAGGCGCTCGCGATCTACCGCGACAACTGCAAGGTCGGCCAGCCCCTCTCCGCCAAGACCAAGGAGAAGGAGAAGGCCGAGGTCACCGAGAAGGCCGAGGACACGATCCGCGCCGCGGTCGAGAAGGTCATCGAGTACCGCCCGGTCCGCAAGCGTCTACCCAAGGGCCGCCCCGGCATCACGACCTCGTTCACGGTCGGCGGCGCCGAGGGCTACATGACCGCCAACTCCTACCCGGACGACGGTCTCGGCGAGGTCTTCCTGAAGATGTCCAAGCAGGGTTCGACCCTCGCCGGCATGATGGACGCCTTCTCCATCGCGGTCTCCGTCGGCCTCCAGTACGGCGTGCCGCTGGAGACGTACGTCTCGAAGTTCACCAACATGCGCTTCGAGCCGGCCGGTATGACGGACGACCCGGACGTGCGGATGGCGCAGTCGATCGTCGACTACATCTTCCGCCGCCTGGCGCTGGACTTCCTGCCCTTCGAGACGCGCTCGGCACTCGGCATCCACTCCGCCGAGGAGCGTCAGCGTCACCTGGAGACCGGCTCCTACGAGCCGAACCTCGATGAGGAGGACGTGGACGTCGAGGGCCTCGCCCAGTCCGCGCCCCGTCAGACGGACCTGAAGGCCGTCGCCTCGCCGAAGGCCGAGATCGAGGCGCCCCGACCGGTGCCGCAGCAGGCCCACACCAGCGCCGAGCTGGTGGAGATGCAGCTGGGCATCCAGGCAGACGCCCCGCTGTGCTTCTCCTGCGGCACGAAGATGCAGCGGGCCGGCTCCTGCTACATCTGCGAGGGCTGCGGCTCGACCAGCGGCTGCAGCTAGATCGTGCAGACCGGGTCCCCGTGATCCGGTGAGGGCGGTGGAGCCGGTCTTCGGCTCCACCGCCCTCGGCGTTCACGCGCGTTCGCGTCCCGCGCGCTCAGGACCGGTGGAAGTGCCCCATGACCCTGGTGAACGTCACCGGGTCGTCCTCGAAACCGTGCACACCCGAGTGGAACGACCAGCTGTCGGACGTCTCGCGCACGAACTCCCCGACCGTCGCCGCGGTCGCGCCGAGGACGTCGCCGAAGTCGCCCTCGTCCAGGACGGTGTAGCCCTCCCGTATGCGGAACCCCGGGTTCAGCACCCCGACGAAGGTCCGGTGCTCGGGATTCTGCTGGATGACGACGCCGAGGACCACGCGCGCGTACCGCGCGTCCAGACGGTCGAGCTCCAGCGTCATGACCTCGTCCCAGCCGAAGCCCTTGCCGTCTTTGCTGTCCCGGTTGAGGTAGATCGTGCCGTCGGGCGAGCGGCTGTCGAAGTGCACCACATAGGCGG
Organism: Streptomyces hayashii; assembly: GCF_024539815.1. Taxonomy (GTDB): domain Bacteria; phylum Actinomycetota; class Actinomycetes; order Streptomycetales; family Streptomycetaceae; genus Streptomyces; species Streptomyces hayashii. The sequence goes on along the minus strand of NZ_JAHHIU010000251.1, from coordinate 4,630 downwards.
GGTCGCCGTGCGGATCGCTCGCCAGGTAGGTCGCCGCGACGACGTCCAGGTCGGTGGGCGGCTGCCCCGCCGGACTGGGATCCCACTTCAGCGCCATCTCGATCTTGCGGATTCCCTTGTTGAGGCCGCTCACCGGACTTCCCCTCCCCGTTTCCCCGTCTGCTGTCGCCCCCGAACGACCCGTCCCTCAGGGCCGGTTGTCCATCCTGCCACGCGCGCGTGCGCCGTCGCAGCGGAGCACTGTGTACGAGAGTGACCAACGCCACGCCCGCTGGCCTTACCATGGCGCGGTGCTGGTCAAGTGGATTCGCTGCACCGTGGTGGACCGCCGCGGTTTCGAACGGGGACAGCGAAAGTGGGCGGGGCTTCTGGGGGAGCCGGGATTTCGGGGACAGGGCGGGGGCTGGAGCAGGGCACGGCCCTCCGTCGCGCATGTCTTCACGTTCTGGGAGAGCCGCGCCTTCTACGACTCCTTCATGGCCCGCTCCCACGACCGGCTGGCGACGGCCCAGTCGGGCACGTTCAAGGACCCCCAGGTACGGCTGTTCGACTACCGCTTCGACGTCAAGACGGGCTTCGAGCCCCGCTTCACCGACTCCGACCTGGTGCGGGTCGCCCTCTGCCGGGTCCACGAGGAACGCGCCGAGCACTTCACGCTGATGCAGGAGAAGGTGTGGAACCCCGCGATGGCCGGCTCTCCCGGCATGATCCGCGGGCTGTTCGCCGAGGCGCCCGGGCCGGAGTTCCTCGTCCTGTCGATGTGGCGCTCGCAGGCCGAGCACGGGAAGTACCGGACGGAACGCGTGGAACGGCTCGCCCTGCGCGCGCAGACGGAGGCCGACGTCTCCTCCCTCACCGGCGACATCGTCGAGCTCGAATCCGCCTGGACGGTTTGAGGGAGCGGCCGTCCGACGTGCGCCGTCCGTGGCCTTCCGGGACAGTATTCGTGTGACCTACGCCGTATGGAGGCCGTACGAGTGCTCGATCGACCGTCGGCCGATCTAGGGTCTTGGCATGGCACGACCACGGCGCATCGTCCTTGTCCGGCACGGGGAGTCAACGGGCAATGTTGATGACACCGTCTACGAGCGTGAACCGGACCACGCACTGGCCCTGACCGACCGGGGCCGCAGTCAGGCCGAGGAGACGGGAAAGCACCTGCGGGAGGTCTTCGGCCGCGAGCGGGTCAGCGTGTACGTCTCCCCCTACCGGCGCACGCACGAGACCCTGCAGGCCTTCCGCCTCGATCCCGAGCTGATACGGGTCCGCGAGGAGCCCCGGCTGCGCGAGCAGGACTGGGGAAACTGGCAGGACCGCGACGACGTCCAGCTCCAGAAGACCTACCGCGACGCCTACGGGCACTTCTTCTACCGCTTCGCACAGGGCGAGAGCGGAGCGGACGTCTACGACCGGGTCGGCGGCTTCCTGGAGAGCCTGTTCCGCAGTTTCGAGGCCCCCGACCACCCGCCGAACGTGCTGCTGGTGACCCATGGCCTGGCGATGCGCCTGTTCTGCATGCGCTGGTTCCACTGGACGGTCGCCGAATTCGAGTCCCTCGCGAACCCGGGGAACGCGGAGATGCGGATGCTCGTTCTCCAGGACGACGACAGGTACGCCCTCGACCGGCCCTTCGACCGCTGGCGGGAACCGGCGCCCTATGGGATCACCGGGCATAGAGTGGGTGAAAGATGACCGCTGACTCCTCTCCCGCAGCGCGCCTGGAGCGGGCCCTGGCCAGCCTGCGCGGCCTCGCCTTGGGCGACGCGCTGGGCTCTCAGTTCTTCGTGCCGGTGAACTACCCGCTGCTGCAGCGCCGCGAGCTGCCGTCCGGTCCCTGGCAGTGGACCGACGACACCGAGATGGCCTGCTCCGTGGTGGCGGTCCTGACCGCTCACCACCGCATCGACCAGGATGCTCTGGCCCGCTCCTTCGCCGAGCACCACGACTTCGACCGCGGCTACGGCCCCGCCGTCAACCGGCTGCTCAGGCTGGTCAGAGAGGGCGCCGACTGGCGCGAGCTGTCGTCCGCCCTGTTCAAGGGGCAGGGGTCCTGGGGCAACGGCGCCGCCATGCGGATCGCGCCCCTGGGCGCCTGGTACGCGGACGACCCCGAGCAGGCGACCCACCAGGCGGAGATCTCCGCCTACCCCACTCATCAGCACCGGGAGGCCGTGGTCGGGGCCATGGCCGTGGCGGCGGCCGCCGCGCTGGCAGGCGCTCCGGACGGGCCGCCCGGCGCCGAGGCCCTGCTGGACGGTGTCATCGCCCTGGTACCGAAGAGCGCCGTGCGCGCGGGCCTGGGCCGTGCCCGGGACATGCTCGACTACGCCGACGCGGCCACCGTCGCGGCCGTGCTGGGCTGCGGCAGACGTACGTCGGCCCACGACACCGTGCCCTTCGCGCTCTGGTCGGCCGCTCGCGCACTGACCGACTACGAGACGGCCTTCTGGACGACCGCGCAGGTGGGCGGGGACGTGGACACCACGTGCGCCATCGTGGGCGGGGTGCTCGCCGCCGGCAAGGCCGGGACGCCTCCCGTCGCATGGACGCACCACGTGGAGGACCTGCCGGGATGGCTGCCCTCGTCCCTGTGAGGCGAGCGACGGCGAAGCAACGTCGCACCTCCGCGCCCCGTGGCGTGCACGCCTGGCGCAGCGCGGCGCGCCCTGTACCCGTCGGGTGCCGGCCATCCGATGTGAACTCTGCGTGCCCGTCGGGAACTCTGTGTGACGGCCCCGCGTTGTCCGGACGACAGCTGTGCGAGATGTGCCGGCATGGCGATCGGGCGAGCGATCCAGGGGGTGAGGCGCGTGCGGTTCGTGCTGTTCATGATCGGGCTGTGGGTGCGGGGCGCCCGGTCGGTCCGACCCGGGAGCGGGGGAGACACCTCCGCCGTGCGCGGTGGCGACACTCCGAGGTCGGCCCGTGGCGTCGTTCGGTCAGCCGGTCACCGGCGCTGCCGTGCCGGACAGCGCCTCCAGGTCGCTCTTGCGGACCCGGATCACGAACCATGCGGTCGCGAGGGCGAGGACGGCCATCCCGGCGGCCGGGACGAAAGCCGAGGAGATGCCGTGGGCGAGCACCTCGTGCCCCCAGGGGGCGGGCAGTTGACGCGTCCGGGCGAACTCGGCCTTCTGTTCCGCCGAGCCCTCGGCGAGGAACTTCGGCAGTTGCTTCTCCGCCTCGTCCTTGGCTGCCGTGCCGAATACGGTCGTCAGAATGGACAGGCCGAGCGAACCTCCCACCTGCTGCATGGCGTTGAGCAGGCCGGAGGCTGCGCCGGCCTCATGCGGGGCGACACCCGCCACCGCGGTGACCGTCGCCGTCACGAAGTTCAGCCCCATGCCGAAACCGAAGATCAGCATCGGCCCGAGCACGCCGCCGGCGTAGGAGCTGTCCGGGGTGATGAAGGCCTGCCAGGTGAGGCCGGTCACGACCAGCGTGGCTCCGGCCAGCATGAACGGCTTGGGGCCGAGGACCGGCAGGAACCGCTGCGACAGGCCCGCGCCGGCCGCGATGGCGAACGTGACGGGGAGGAACGCGAGACCGGCCTTGATGGGGCTGTAGCCCAGTACGTTCTGCACGAACAGCACGATGTAGAAGAACATGCCGAACATGGCCGCGGCGAGGCTCAGCATGATCACGTACGTGCCGGAGCGGTTGCGGTCGGTGAACATCCTGAGCGGGGTGATGGGCTCCTTGGCGCGCCTCTCCGTGAACACGAAGGCGACCAGGAGGACCAGTGCGGCTCCGAAGGCGCTGAGCGTCAGTTCGTCCCGCCAGCCTTCCTCCGCCGCTCTGATGAAGGCGTAGACCAAGGAGGCCATGCCCGTCGTGGAGGTCAGCGCACCGGCGATGTCGAAGCGCCCGGGGTGGCGTTCGGACTCGTTGATGTACATCGGCGCGAGCGAGGCGATGAGTATGCCGATGGGCACGTTGACGAACAGCACCCAGCGCCAGTCGAGCCACTCGGTGAGCATGCCGCCGGCGAGCAGTCCGATGGCGCCGCCGCCCGCGGACACCGCGGCGAAGACGCCGAAGGCCCGGTTGCGCTCGGGGCCTTCGGGGAACGTCGTGGTGATGAGCGCGAGCGAAGTGGGGGAGGCGATGGCGCCTCCCATGCCCTGCAGGGCCCGTGCGGCCAGCAACTGCCAGGGTTCCTGGGCCAGTCCGCCGAGCAGCGAGGCGAAGGTGAAGAGCAGGATGCCCGCCATGAACACCCTGCGTCGGCCGAGGATGTCGCCGGCGCGGGCGCCGAGCAGCAACAGGCCGCCGAAGGTGAGCGTGTAGGCGCTGACCACCCAGGTGAGGTCGGTGGTGCTGAACTTCAGCGCGTCTTGAATGTGCGGGAGTGCGATGTTCACAATCGTCGCGTCGAGTACCACCATGAGTTGGCAGGCTGCGATGACGGCGAGTGCGATGCCCGGGTGTCCCGCACGCCGGGCCGTGCCCGGTTTCTGGTCTTGGATCAACTGAGAGGTGGTCACTGTGAGTCCCCCACAAGAGCGTTAGTGAACGATGGCGTTCACTGGCGCGTCAAAGGTAGTGAGTTCCTCGTAGTGAACGCAAGCGTTCACTTTGTGGCGTCGTCCCCCGGCGAGTCCCCCGCCGCTGTCGCCCGGGCCCCCTC
>NZ_JAHHIU010000250.1 GCF_024539815.1 Streptomyces hayashii | reverse complement strand
GGTGAAGGCGGCGGCCACCCCCCCGCCCCCACAGCCGTCGCCGCCGCCTTCACCCGCAAGGCCCTCGCCCGCACGGCCGTCGCCCTCGCCCGCGCCCGCACGGCCGTCGCCGTCGCCCTCGTCCGCAGGGCCGTCCTCCGTCGCCTCCGTCCGCTCGTGCTCTTCGTGCCTCTCCCACGCCAGCGTGTGCGTGGCCGGAAGGTCGATGAAGCGGGCGGGCACCCCGTGCTCCAGGGCCCAGCGCAGTGCGACCCACTCCGGGGAGAACTCGGCCATCGGCCAGAACGACGACCGCCCGGGCTCGTCGACGGCGTGGGCCAGGAGGGCCACCGGCGGCCGCATTTCCTCGTCCGCCGCCAGCGGGATCAGCGCGTCCGCCTCCGGTGGCCCCTCGATCAGCACGGTGCGGGGCCGGGCGGCCTCCAGGGCCGCCCGTACCGCGCGCGCCGATCCCGGCCCGTGATGACGCACCCCGAGCAGCAGCGGCCGCCCGGCGGTGGGGTCCTGCCCGCCGCCGGCGGAACCCGCCGTCTCTTCCGCGCTCATCGGCGCGGCCACTTCGTGTCGTCGTTCACAGCCGCCCTCCCTTCGTCATGGGCCCCCGCCCAGGTCGCCGCATCGCTGTTCACACGCTCACCTCCCGGCAGGCTCGGTAGAAGTCGGTCCAGCCCGCGCGCTCGCGCACGACCGCCTCCAGGTACTCCTGCCAGACGACCCGGTCGGCGGCCGGATCGCGGACGACGGCCCCGAGGATGCCCGCCGCGACGTCCGCCGGCCGCAGCACGCCGTCGCCGAAGTGGGCGGCCAGCGCGAGGCCGCTGGTGACGACGGAGATGGCCTCGGCGGTGGACAGCGTGCCGCTCGGCGACTTCACCTTCGTGCGGCCGTCGGAGGTGACGCCGTCGCGCAGCTCGCGGAAGACCGTCACCACCCGGCGGATCTCCTCGAAGCCGTCCGGCGCGGGCGGCAGGTCGAGGGAGCGGCCGATCTGGTCGACGCGCCGCGCGACGATGTCGACCTCCGCCTCGACGCTCTCGGGCAGCGGCAGCACCACCGTGTTGAAGCGCCGACGCAACGCGCTGGACAGCTCGTTGACCCCGCGGTCGCGGTCGTTGGCCGTGGCGATGAGGTTGAACCCACGGACGGCCTGGACCTCCTGGCCGAGCTCCGGTATCGGCAACGTCTTCTCGGAGAGGACGGTGATCAGGGTGTCCTGCACGTCGGCCGGGATCCGTGTCAGCTCCTCCACCCTGACCGTGGCGCCCTCCGCCATGGCCCGCATGACGGGGCTGGGCACCAGCGCGTCCCGGCTCGGCCCGTGCGCGAGCAGCTGCGCGTAGTTCCAGCCGTAGCGGATCGCCTCCTCCGGTGTGCCCGCGGTGCCCTGCACCAGCAGCGTCGAGTCGCCGCTGACCGCCGCGGCCAGGTGTTCGGAGACCCAGGTCTTGGCGGTGCCCGGGACCCCGAGCAGCAGCAGCGCCCGGTCGGTGGCGAGGGTGGTGACGGCCACCTCGACGATGCGGCGCGGGCCCACGTACTTCGGCGAGATCGCCGTGCCGTCCGGCAGGACGCCGCCGAGCAGGTAGGTGGCCACCGCCCACGGCGACATCTTCCAGCGGGCCGGACGCGGCCGGTCGTCCTGGGCTGCCAGCGCGGCGAGTTCGGCGGCGAAGGCGTCCTCCGCGTGCGGGCGCAATGCGTCCGCCGGCTCGGTGCCGCTCGGTTTCACGGACGTCGGATCTACGGACACAGACATGGCTGAGGCCCCCTCCAGCTCGGCCGGTTCGGATCTGGTGTCCACCGTGCACCACGCCACTGACAATGCGTCCTGAACTGCGAAAACGCGCTCGCGGACGCTTTCGTCGAAGGCGCGGCGGACCGATTGTCAGTGGGGGGATCTACCTTCGATGACATGACTCAGCAGGGGGTGCGCTGGAGCGTGGACCAGGTGCTGGCATTGGCGCCTGACTCCGCGTCACGCAAAGCGGGGAGCAAACTCGGCGCGGCCGGGCCGTGGTCCGGTACGGGCAGTTCGCGGGAGGGCGCGGTGTGGGGGCTGTGCAAGGGCAGCGGCAGCACGCCGTACCGGACGGTCGTCGACGTCGTGAGCGGTTCGGGCGCCGCCGGCCCGGCGTACAAGTGCAGTTGCCCGAGCCGCAAGTTCCCGTGCAAGCACGCGCTCGGGCTGCTGCTGCTCTGGTCGGGCGGGGAGGAATCGGTGCCTGCCGGACGGGCGCCGGACTGGGCCGAGGAGTGGCTCGCGGGCCGCAGACGCGCACAGGAGAAACGCGAGGCGGACCCGGCGGGTTCCGCGTCCGGACCCGCCGACCCGGAGGGGGCGCGCCGCAGGGCCGAGCGCCGCGCCGAGCGGATCACCGCGGGGGCCACGGACCTGGAGGAGCGCCTCGCCGATCTGCTGCGTTCCGGCCTGGCCACGGCCGAGCAGGCGGGATACCGGCTGTGGGAGGAGACGGCCGCCCGCATGGTCGACGCGCAAGCGCCCGGACTCGCCTCGCGCGTACGGGAGTTGGGATCCCTTCCGGCCTCCGGGCCGGGCTGGCCGGTGCGGCTGCTGGAGGAGTGCGCGCTGCTCCATCTCCTGGACCAGGGCTGGCTGCACCGCGAGCGGCTGCCGGACGCCCTCGCGGCGACGGTCCGCACCCGCGTCGGTCTGTCCTCCTCCCCGCAGGGGCCGCCCGTCCGTGACGACTGGCTGGTCCTCGCCCAGTACGACAGGACAGACCCGAAACTGACGACCCGCCGTATCTGGCTGCACGGCGTCGCCTCGGGCCGCACGGCGCTCCTCCTCTCCTACGGCGCCGCGGGCCGCGCCCCCGAACTCACCCTGCCCACGGGTCTCGCCCTGGACGCCGAACTGTCCGTCCACCCGGGGACGGGCGGGCCACGTGCGTCCCTCGGCGAGCAGTTCGCACCGCCCGCGCCCACCGGCGCCCGCCCTGCGGGCATCACGACGGCCGAGGCGACCGCCCGGTACGGCGACGCCCTGCGGGACGACCCGTGGCAGGAGTCCGTGCCGGTGACGCTGGACGGCGTCATACCGGTCCCGGACGGAGACTCCTGGCAACTGGCCGACGCCGTCGGCGACACGGCGCTGCCCCTCACCCCCGCCGCGCTCTCCGGCTCCGGCCTGTGGCGCCTCGTCGCTCTCTCGGGCGGCGCCCCCGTCAAGGTCTTCGGCGAGTGCGGCCACCGTGGCTTCACCCCGCTGACGGTCTGGCCGACGGGCCCCGGAAACGCGGTGCGCCTGTGCTGAACGCCGCGACACGTCCGCACGGACGACACCGACACCGACCGCACCGACATCCGCAGCACCCGCAGCACCCGCAGCACCCGCAGCAGCGTCCACGGCTAAAGCACCGGCAACCGCGACCGCAACCGCAAACCGCGACCGCAAGCGCATGACCGACGGCAACTGTCGCGGCGACAGCCGCGATCACCGCAAGAGAAGGGAGCCTCATGAACTACGGTTCGCCCCTCCCCCCGCCGCCGGCCTGGGAGGACCTGGTCACCGCGGCCCTCCTGGGCACCGATCGTCGTACGCCCCCGGGCACGGCCCCCGGCCGGAGCGCGCCGTCGACCCTGCTGGACGCCGCGGCCGCGGAGACCGTCCGCCGGCGTGCCGGCCTGCGCCCCGGACCTGCGGCGCCGCGCCCGCGACCGGCCCCCGAGGACCCGCGTCCCCCGCTGCCCGCCGCGGCGGCCCGCAGGCTCGCCCTGCTCCTGGCCGACCGCCCCGGCACCGCGCAAGGCGGCCGAAGGGGGACTTCTCCGGACCTCGTGGAACTGCTGCCCCAGTGGCTGGCGGCGGTGAACGACCGGGGCTTCGCCGCGCCTCCCGAGTCGCTCCCCGCGCTGCTCGACGCGGCCCGCGCGCGGACGGACCTGCGGCCGGCCGCCCTCCGGTTCGCGGGCCCGCGCGCGTTGTGGCTGGCCCGGTTCAACCCGGACTGGCGGTTCGCCCTGCGCGCGAGCCCGGGGAGCGGCACGGGACTGCCGGGCCCAAAGGAGACACAGCGCGTCGAACAGCTCTGGCAGGAGGGCCTGTTCGCCGAGCGCGTCTCGCTCCTTGCGGCGATCCGCTCCCGCGACCCCGACGCGGCGCGCGAACTGCTGGAGACCACCTGGCCGACGGAACGCGCCGAGGACCGGCTGATGTTCCTCGACTCGCTGCGCACCGGACTCGGCCCGCGGGACGAGCCGTTCCTGGAGCAGGCGCTGTCCGATCGGAGCCGCAATGTGCGGGCCACGGCGGCGGAGTTGCTGTCGGCGCTGCCGTGGTCGGCGCTCGCCGCGCGGATGGCGGTCCGGGCCGGCGCCTGCGTGGCCGTTGACCACACCCTCGACACGCCGACGCTCCTGGTGGAGGCGCCGCACGAGTGCGACGCGGCCATGGAGCGGGACGGGGTGTCGCCCAAGCCGCCGTCCGGCCGGGGCGAACGGTCCTGGTGGCTCGGTCAGCTGGTGGAGGCGGCCCCGCTCGCCGGCTGGTCGGCACGGCTGGGCGGCCGGACACCCGAGCAGATCGTCGCGCTGCCGGTGGCCGACGACTGGCTGGGCGAACTGCACGCGGCCTGGTGCCGGGCAGCGGTGCGACAGCGGGACGCGGAGTGGTCGCGGGCGCTGCTCGGGCCGCCGTCGGCGCCGGGCGCGGGCGGGCCGGGGGCGGTCTCGCTGGCCGAACGGGCGAAACTGCTGGGCACTCTGGCGGCGGCCGAACGGGCCGAATGGGTGGCCGGTTTCATCGCGGCGCACGGCCTGTCGGAGGCGTTCCAGCTCCTCGGCGTCTGCGCCGTCCCCTGGGCCGCGCCGCTCGGCAGATCCGTGGTGGACGCGCTCAACATCGCGCGGGACGCGGGCAGTTACCCGTGGAGTTTCAGCGGAGCGATGGGTCTCGCCGAACGCTGCCTCGACCCTTGTGAGGCGGCCCGGCTCGACGCCCTCCTGGCCGTGCCGGACGAACCGGAAGACGCCTCTCCCGGCGCGGGCGGCTACTGGGCGGAAGCCTTCCAACGGCTGTGCAGGACGCTACGGCTGAGGGCGGCGATGACGGCGGAGCTGGAGAACCATGCCTGCGTCCCGTGCGGTCCTTAGGACGAGGCCCCGCCCGCGCCCCCCGCGTCAGGCGTCCGCAGGCCGGCGAAGCCCGCGCCCCCCGCGTCAGGCGTCCGCAGGCCGGCGAACGTTGGCCCGTACCCACTCGACGATGGACGCGGTGGTCGTCCCGGGAGTGAAGATCTCCGCGACCCCCTTCTCCTTCAAGGGCGCGATGTCCGCCTCCGGGATGATCCCGCCGCCGAAGACCACGATGTCCTGCGCCTCGCGCTCCTTCAGCAGCTCGATCACCGCGGCGAAGAGCGTGTTGTGCGCCCCGGAAAGGATGGACAGACCGATCGCGTCCGCGTCCTCCTGGATGGCGGTGCCGACCACCTGCTCGGGCGTCTGGTGCAGGCCTGTGTAGATGACCTCCATGCCGGCGTCGCGCAACGCCCGCGCGATCACCTTGGCCCCTCGGTCGTGGCCGTCGAGCCCGGGCTTGGCCACCACCACTCGGATCGGACCGCCTGCCACACCCATCACTGCCTCCATGAAGCGACTGCGTCCATCGTCCACCGCCCGCACACCCGGTGCCGGACGACCCCCGGAAGTGAACGCACGTTATCGCCGACATCCCCCAACCGGCAGTTTCACGGTGCGGGCCGAGGGGGAAATCACACACAGGGACACGTTCACCGCGCACCGCTCCCCCGCCCCGACGGGGGAACAGTCGCACCGGAGCCGCGTCGAGGTCGCGGTACCGCCGAGCGCCGCGGACAGCGCCGCGTGGCGGTACGGCGGATCGGCAGGCACGATGGTCATGTAGGGCAGGTAAGGCACGACAGCGGGAGCTCGTCGCCGGTACCGGCAGGGATCCCGTCACGTCGGTCGGTGCGACCGGGTGTCACGAGAGCCGTACACCCCCCACGCCACAGGCCTCACTCGTCACACACCCTGTCGTGCCCGATCGACCTCCTCGACAGCGACTTCCACGAGGGCACACGGGGGACAGAGAAGTCCTCAGCGTGCCGACAGGAGGTCGGCCATGAAGGTCACCCGGGCCTTGCAGCCCATTCTTCCGTTGTGTCAGCGTCTGCTGCCGGACATGCCGAACCTTCCCGGCTTTGCCGTCCTCCCCAGCTTCGCCGGCTTCCCCAGCCTTCCGGGTCTGCCGAGTCTCCCCAGCCTGCCGAGCAGACTGGCCGGTTTCTCCATGGCCCTCCTCAAGGCGACCGCCCTGGACCTCGCGATCCTCGCCGGGCATCTGCTCCTCTATCCCTCCGGGATCGCGCAGGAGCGCCGCTGTGCGGCCCGTCCCGAACTGCCCGGACCGGCGTCCGCCGGTGAGCCGGCGCGCCTGCCCGCGCAGGCCGCGCCCCCGGTGGTGCTGCTGCACGGCTTCATCGACAACCGTTCCGTGTTCGTCCTGCTGCGCCGCAGCCTGGCCCAGCACGGCAGGCACCGGGTGGAGTCGCTGAACTACTCGCCCCTGACCTGCGACATACGGACCGCGGCCGAGCTCCTCGGACGGCACATAGAGGAGATCTGCGAACGCACCGGCAGCCCCCAGGTCGACGTGGTCGGGCACAGTCTCGGCGGCCTGATAGCCCGCTACTACGTACAGCGGCTCGCGGGGGACGCCCGGGTACGGACGTTGGTCACGCTGGGCACCCCGCACTCCGGAACCCGGGTGGCGCCGCTGGCGAACGCGCACCCGATAGTGCGCCAGATGCGCCCGGGCTCCGAGCTGATCGAGGAACTGTCCCGGCCGGCCCCCGGCTGCCGTACGCACTTCGTCAGCTTCTGGAGCGATCTCGACCACTTGATGGACCCGCTGGACTCGGCCTGCGTCGACCATCCGGACCTGCTGGCCCAGAACGTCCGGGTGACCGGCATCGGCCACCTCGCGCTGCCCGTCCACCCCGCCGTCGCGACCGGTATCCGGCAGGCCCTGGACGCCGAAGGTCCGGCGGCGCCGGCCGACGTCGCCGGAACCGCCTCCCGAAGGGGCGGACTCACGGTGGCCTGACGGCGTCCCGGGAGCGCTCATCCGCCGCTGGGGCGCACCTCCAGCGCCCCACCGGCGGTCCCCCTGCACCCCTTCACCATCGAACGCGATTCGAACCTAGGGCCAAACTCGCGCCCCTCGTCCCCCGAAACACGGCCGAATGCCCTTTTCCTTCGGGCGCGAAACCTTCAGAAGATTGTCGTGCCCGCGTACTGCCGGGTACAGTCGCCGCACTGCTCTGGCAGCCCCTGTCGTCGGCGAAAGAGAAGTTGGTGAACGACCGTCACCCGTCGGGGATCATGACCACCCCGGCCCCGGCTTCCGACGCCGCTTCGGCGCCCTACGCGTCGTACGGCACCCAGGAAGCCCAGTACGACGGCTTCACCACGTACCACGGCTACGAGACCGGCGCCTTCGACGCCGGCACGCATCCCGGCGGACATCTCGCCGCGCCCGACCCCCTCTTCGGCGAGCTTCCGGGCGACGGCACGGCCCCCGGCGCATACGACGGCCCGCAGTGGCACGCGGGCGCCCACCAGGCCATGGACACGGGCAGCCACCAGACGCTGAACTACGACGGTTACGCCGCCCAGCACCACGCGGCCGCCTACGACACGGGCGCCTATGACGCCACCGCCTGGTCCGGCGAACACCAGCACCTGTCCGCCGTGCCCCAGCAGGGGACGGCGCCGGACGTCAGCGGCCAGTGGGACGCGAGCGCCTGGCTTCAGCCCGACCAGTCCGCGAACCCCGCCGACCGGACCCAGCAATGGGAATGGGGCACGCAGGTCTTCGACACCGGCGCGTACGACGCCACGCAGTGGAACTCCGACGGCGGCGGGAACGCCGGTGAGCACCCCGGCGCCGACCAGGCCGCGGACTCCTACGAACAGCGGCCCGCCGAGGTCCCCTTCGACCAGCAGGCCACCGCCACCTTCGACCAGGTCGCCTACGACGAGCCCGGCGCCGACGGCGAATCGCCCGACGACGCCCCCTCCCTCCTCGACGACCAGGAGGAGGCGGCCCCCGCGGCTCTCGGCCGTGCGGCCGCCCGCAACGCCAACCGCTCCCGCCGCCGGGTGCCCGCCAAGCGCTCCGCGCTGCTGACGGTGGCCGTGCCCTCGGTCTGTGTGATGGGCGTCGCCGGGATCGCCGCGGCCTCGGTCGGCTCGCTGACCGGCGGTGACGGCAAGCAGACCACGGCCTCCGCCTCGGACGCGCAGCCCGTGAAGCCGTCCGCCGCCAACACCAAGCTGGACAGCCAGCTGGAGACCCTCAGCGCCGGGGCCGACGACTTCGCCGACCGGGCCAGCCGCACGCAGGAACGTATCGACCTCAAGGCGCAGCAGGAGGCGGAGCAGAAGAAGGCCGCCGCCGAAGCGGCCCGCAAGGAGCGGCTGCGCCCCAAGTACGCCCTCCCGGTGGCGCAGCACGGCCTCAGCGCCTACTTCGGCCAGGCCGGCATCAACTGGATGTCCCAGCACACCGGCATCGACTTCCCGGTGTCCTACGGCACCACCGTGATGGCGGCGACCGACGGCACCGTCCGGACGCAGTGGAACAGCGCCTACGGCAACATGCTGATCCTCACCGCGAAGGACGGCACGGAGACCTGGTACTGCCACCTCTCCAGTTACCGGGTTCCCTCCGGTACGACGGTCAAAGCCGGCGATCCCATCGCGTACTCCGGGAACTCGGGCAACTCCACCGGCCCGCACCTGCACTTCGAGGTCCGGCCGGCGGGCGGCTCCGCGATCGACCCGCTGCCGTGGCTGCGCAGCCACGGACTCAACCCGACGTGAGCACTCGCGCGTAACCGCGCTCGTCGCGCTCCCACCCGACCGGGCCGCCGCGCCCCCGCCGTCGAAGCGGGGGCGCTCTCTCACGCGCTCGTGCGCTAGAGCTTCTCCACCGGCGCGTAGCGCAGCAGCAGCCGCTTCGGTTTGACGTCCCCGAAGTCGACCGTGGCCTCCGCGTTCGCACCCGTGCCCTTCACGCCCACGACCGTGCCCAGCCCGAACTGGTCGTGCGTGACCCGGTCGCCGACGGCCAGCGACACCACCGGCTTGTCCCCGGCGGCCCGGCGCGTCGCGAAACCGGACGCGCCGGCCGCCGAGGACCGCGAGCGGGACGAGGACAGCGAGGCGGCCACCCCGGACACGGGCCCGGAGGACACGGGCGTGGTCGCCCCCGTCCGCTTCCAGTCCACGTGCGTCGGCGGGATCTCCTCCAGGAACCGGGAGGGCGGGTTGTACGACGGCTGTCCCCAGGCGCTGCGCAGCGACGACCGGGTGAGGTACAGCCGCTCACGCGCGCGTGTGATGCCTACGTAGGCGAGCCGGCGTTCCTCCTCCAGCTCCTTGGTCTGCCCGAGGGCGCGCATGTGCGGGAAGACGCCGTCCTCCATGCCGGTCAGGAAGACGACCGGGAACTCCAGGCCCTTGGCGGTGTGCAGGGTCATCAGCGTGATGACTCCCGAGCCGTCCTCCTCGTCGTCGGGGATCTGGTCGGAGTCGGCGACCAGGGCGACCCGCTCCAGGAAGTCGGAGAGCCCGGCCGGCGTGGCGGCTTCGCCCTCCGCCTCCCCGGTCTCCTGCTCGAACTCCAGGGCCACCGCTGCGAGTTCCTGGAGGTTCTCGATCCGGGTCTCGTCCTGCGGGTCGGTGGAGGCCTGCAACTCGGCGAGGTAGCCGGTGCGTTCGAGCACCGCCTCCAATACCGTCGCCGGACCGGCTCCCGACTCGACGATCGTGCGGAGCTCCTCCATCAGCGCGTTGAACCGCTTCACGGCGTTCGTCGACCGCGAAGCCATGCCGTACGCCTCGTCGACGCGCTTGAGGGCCTGCGGGAAGCTGATCTTCTCCCGCTGGGAGAGGGCGTCGATCATCGCCTCGGCGCGGTCGCCGATGCCCCGCTTGGGCACGTTGAGGATCCGGCGCAGCGGCACCGAGTCCTCCGGGTTGGCCAGCACGCGCAGGTAGGCCAGGACGTCCCGGACCTCCTTGCGCTCGTAGAAGCGGACGCCGCCGACGACCTTGTAGGGCAGGCCGACGCGGATGAAGATCTCTTCGAAGACACGGGACTGCGCGTTGGTGCGGTAGAAGACGGCGACGTCGCCCGCCTTCGCGTCGCCCGCGTCCGTCAGACGGTCTATCTCGTCGGCGACGAACTGCGCCTCGTCGTGCTCGGTGTCGGCGACGTAGCCGGTGATGCGCGCGCCCGCGCCCGCGTTGGTCCACAGGTTCTTGGGCCGGCGGGACTCGTTGCGCTCGATGACCGCGTTGGCGGCGGACAGGATCGTCTGCGTGGAGCGGTAGTTCTGCTCCAGCAGGATCGTCGTCGCGTCGGGGTAGTCCTCCTCGAACTGGAGGATGTTGCGGATCGTCGCGCCTCGGAAGGCGTAGATCGACTGGTCGGCGTCACCGACGACGCACAGCTCGGCGGGCGGGACGTCGTACTCGCTGGGCGGGACGTCCACGGGGTGCTCGGAGGTGCCGACCAGCTCGCGCACCAGGGCGTACTGGGCGTGGTTGGTGTCCTGGTACTCGTCGACGAGGACGTGCCGGAACCTGCGGCGGTAGTGCTCGGCGACGTCGGGGAAGGCGCGCAGCAGGTTGACCGTCGTCATGATCAGGTCGTCGAAGTCGAGGGCGTTCGCCTCGCGCAGCCGCGACTGGTACATGGCGTAGGCCTGCGCGAGGGTCTTCTCGAAACCTCCCCCGGAGTCAATGGCCTGGGAGGCGCCCCCAGCGGCCTGGGCGGCGAAGTCCTCCTCGTCGATCAGCTCGTTCTTCAGGTTGCTGATCTTGGCGCTGAAGGACTTCGGCGGGTAGCGCTTGGGGTCGAGGTCCAGGTCGCGGCAGACCAGGGCCATGAGGCGCTTGGAGTCGGCGGCGTCGTAGATCGAGAAGGACGACGTGAAGCCGAGTTTCTTGCTCTCGCGGCGCAGGATGCGCACGCACGCGCTGTGGAACGTCATCACCCACATCGCGTTCGCGCGCGGGCCGACGAGCTGCTCGACGCGCTCCTTCATCTCGCCCGCGGCCTTGTTGGTGAAGGTGATCGCGAGGATCTGCCCCGGGTGCACGTGCCGCTCGGCGAGGAGATGGGCGATGCGGTGGGTGAGCACGCGCGTCTTGCCGGAGCCGGCGCCGGCCACGATGAGCAGCGGGGCGCCGGCGTGGGTGACTGCCGCGCGCTGGTTGTCGTTCAGCCCCTCCAGGAGTGCCGCCGCGTCCAGCACCGGGCGGGGGGCGCCGTCGCGGTAGTGGGCGTCCCGGTCGGGGGGCAGGTCGAACTTCCCGCCGAACAGATCGTCCGGAACCGACTCCGGTCCGTGATCGTTCTCGGGCGGCGGCGGGGGCTCCTCCTCGGGGGCGCGGGGGCCCTGGAGGTCCGCCAGGAAGCTGTCGTCAAAGAGGCTGCTCATCGCTCTACGAGTCTAGGGGTCACCACCGACAACCGGCTGCCGTCCCCGGAATCCGCCGCATTCACCCTCCGGGAGAGGGTCGTCACGATGCGTCGACCGCGGCGGCCGAGGTGCGCTGGCCTGGCACGAGGTCACGAAAATGTATCGGGCATATCACCCATCATCCTTCACACGGAGCACACGAGTTGGCTACCGTGCCGAAAGGCCGCAGGACCCCCGCCGGCGAACGACGCCGGGCCGCGCGGCCTCCGCCCAGTCCGGCGCGCCCGCTCGCGCGGCCCGGAACCGGGGACCCACCGCAGTCCAGGGGTGAATCGGCCCGACTCCGCGCAGGGAAGCGGGCCGTCGGGCAACCCTTCCGGTCTCTGCCGCCCGACCCCTTCCCTGAGCCTGGACGGCCTGGGAGGGCCCCACCGACGACCCGGTAAGCGGAGCACTGGAAGGAGTCGCCTCCCTTGGCGTCGCAGCACCGCAAGCCGCGCTCCGCGAGCGCGCGCGTGGCAGGCATCCGCACCCCCGCCTTCGCCACCGCCGCTCTGACGTCCGTGGCCCTGCTCTCCCAGACGGCGAACGCAGCTCCGTCGGAGGACGGCACGCCGAGCCTGGAGGAGGTCGAGAAGAAGGTCGACGACCTCTACCGCCAGGCGGAGTCGGCGACCGAGAAGTACAACGCCGCCAAGGAGAAGACGACCAAGCAGCGCAAGCGCGCCGACTCCCTCCTCGACGACGTCGCCCGGCGCACCCAGAAGCTCAACGAGGCGCGCGAGGAGCTGGGTTCCGACGCGGCGGCCCAGTACCGCACCGGGGCTTCCGCGCCCGACACGGCGACGTTCCTGCTCGCGGACACCCCGCAGGACTACTTCGACCGGAACCAGCTGATGAGCCGGGTCGCCGACCGCCAGAAGGGCGCGGTCGACGACTACGTCGGCGAGCAGTCGGCGGCGATGCTGAAGCGCCAGGAGGCCGCGCAGAGCCTCGCGTCGCTGAACGACACGCAGAGCGACCTCAGGACGGCGAAGGCCACCGTCCAGAAGAAGCTCGGCGACGCGCGCGAGCTGCTGTCCCGGCTGACGGCCCAGGAGAAGGCGCGTCTGGCGGCGATCGAGAAGCAGCGGCAGGAGGAAGCCGCGCGCAAGGCGGCCGAGCTCGCCCGGCGGCAGGCGGCCGCACAGGCCGTGGCAGGGCAGGAGAGCGGCGGCGTCCCGGCGGGCCCGGGGACCGGATCGCCGTCCGCCTCGGCCTCCGCCCCCGCACCCGCCTCCCCCGCCGACCCGTCGTACGACGCCAAGGCCGAGAAGGCGCTCGCCTTCGCCCGCGCACAGATCGGCAAGCCGTACGTGTGGGGCGCCGTGGGCCCCGGATCCTACGACTGCTCGGGCCTCACCCTGGCAGCGTGGAAGGCCGCCGGCGTCACGCTCCCGCGCACCACGTACGACCAGGCGAACGCCGGCGCGACGGTCCCCCTCGCCGACGCCCGTCCCGGAGACCTCGTCTTCTTCTACGACGACGTCAGCCATGTCGGCGTCTACGTCGGCAACGGCATGATGATCCACGCCCCCAAGCCGGGCGCATACGTCCGCGAGGAGTCGATCTACTACGACGGCGAGTCCGGCATCCACAGCGTGGTCCGCCCGGCCTGAGATCCCGCCCGCGTGCGACCCGCCGTCCCCGTGCGCGTTTTCCGGCTCCACGCGCGCGTGCCCTCCGCGTGCGGCGGGACGGCGCGTTTTCCGGCTCCACGCGCGCGTGCCCTCCGCGTGCGGCGGGACGGGCTCCCTAGCATCGGCCGCATGTCCGGGTCCCGCGATCTCACCCCACCATCCCCTCCCGCGCCCTCCCGCCCTCCGCTGCGCGAGCGGTGGGCGCGGCGGCAGCCGGCGGCCGGGGCCGCCGTGATGGCCACCGGGATCGTCTCGGTGGGCCTGCATCTGACGGGATACGAGTGGGTGTCCCGCGCCACCCTGGCGATGGCGGCCGTCGCCTGGGCGGTGCTGGCGGCGGACTTCGTCGCCCGGCTGCTGCTGGAACGCGAGCGGTGGCTGGCCGCGGCGAGGACGCCGGGGGCGCCGACCGCCGTGGCCGCGACGACGGTGCTCGGCGCCCGCGTCTCGTCCCTCGGCCGGCCGACCCTGGCCGCGGCGCTGCTGGCTCTGGCGGCGGTGTTGTGGCCCGTGCTGCTCGTGATCGTCGTACGGCGCTGGCGACGGGGCATGCCCGGCTCGGTGTTCCTGTGCTGCGTGGCCACCCAGGGCCTCGCCGTGCTCGCCGCGGCCCTCGCACGGGCGGAGGGGGCGGCCTGGCTCGCGCACACCGCGCTCGTGCTGTTCGGGCTCGGGCTCGTGCTCTACTGCGCCGCCCTGCCCCTGTTCGACCTGCGGCAGGTGGCCGAGGGAGCCGGTGACCAGTGGGTGGCCGGCGGCGCGCTCGCCGTCTCGGCGCTCGCGGGAGCGGAACTCCTCACGGCCGAGGCCGGCGGCCTGCACCTGTGGAACCACGACGACACCGGCGTCCTGCGCGCGGTGACCGTGGCGCTGCTGCTGCTCGACCTGGCCTGGTACGTCGTCCTGCTGGCCGCCGAGGTGCGGTGGCCGCGGCCGCGCTACGACGTGCGCCGCTGGGCGACGGTGTTCCCGATGGGCATGACGGCGGCGGCGACCCTGTCCGTGGCCGACGCCGCGGACGTCCCGTGGCTGAAGGGTCCGGGCGAGGTGCTGCTGTGGCTCGCCGTGGCGGCATGGCTGGCCGTCGCCACGACGGCCGTGGCCCACGAGGGCGCGGCGGTCAGGTCCAGAGCACCGCGATGAAGACGTTCGCCACGGTCAGCAGTCCGACCAGGCCGAAGAGGGACTTCTCCACCCGCTCGTCGTCCCGCTTCACGTAGACCAGGCCGAGGATCACGATCAGCAGCGCGAGCTTCACGCCGATCTTGATGTTGTCGACGGGCTGGTCGTCGGCCTGGTTGAGGCCGACCAGGATCGCACCGGTGACCAGCATCGTGGCCGCGCCGTGCAGCATCGCGGGGACGAAGCGGGCCGTGCCCCGGCCCATCGCCTTCATCTGTGTGAGGAAGCCGCCCAGGAGCGCGGCGATGCCGATGATGTGCAGGCCGACGAAGAGATGGATGAGTACGTCCATGAAGCGGATGCTATTCAGCGCACCGCCCCGGCCCTGCACCGCCCCTCACCC
>NZ_JAHHIU010000249.1 GCF_024539815.1 Streptomyces hayashii | reverse complement strand
CTCCCCAACTCTCCGGCCCCCCGACTCCCCGACTTCCCACGAGAACCGCCCACGTCAGCGCCGCACTTGGAGTCAACGCCATGACAGGCACCCTCCCCGCAGCAGGAAATGCGGCGGCCTCGGCCGTCCCGCAGCGCCTCACCGTCGACCTCGCCGCCTCCGAAGGCCCGGTGACGCTCGGCGCGAACGGAGCCCTGTACGGGCTCAGCGACGACGGCGTGCCCAGCGACGCCGTGCTGGCGCCGCTGAAGATCACCAGCATCTCGCAGAAGCCGGAGGGCGGCGCCCAGCATCCCAACGGGGACGCGCTCTCGGTCGCCGGGGCCTTCTTCCGCAACGGCGGCGGCGAGATCAACGTGCTGATGCAGGACGTCTACTCGGCATGGCCGTACGAGGACCTCGGCCTCGACGACTACCTGTCCAAGGTCGACGACATCGTCACGAGGGTGTCGGCGCACCCGAACGGCGACCGCTTCGTCTATGTCCCGTTCAACGAGCCGGACCAGATCTGGTACGACATCGGCGTCGCCGACCAGGCGCAGTACGAGGTGAACCGCGACCGGTTCTTCAGGGACTGGAAGAGGGTGTACCGGCGCATTCTCGCGATCGACCCGGCGGCGCGGATCGCCGGCCCCAACGAGACGGCGTACCACCACCGGCTGATGGCCGACTTCCTCGCCTTCGCACAGCGGGAGAGCGTCCTGCCGCAGATCCTGACCTGGCACGAGTTGGGCCCGGACTCGCTCCGGGACTTCCAGGGGCACTACGACGACTGCCGTTCAGTCGAGCGCCGGCTGGGCATCGCACCGCTGAGGATCAGCGTCGACGAGTACGCCAACCGGCGTGATCTGTCCGTGCCGGGCCAACTGGTCCAATGGGTCTCGATGTTCGAGAGGAACAAGGTCTACGCGAACCAGGCCTACTGGGACGCGGCGGGCAACATGGACGGCAACGTGGTGCACACCAACGTCCCGAACGGCGGCTGGTGGTTCTTCCGCTGGTACGCCGGACTCACCGGCGACACCGTGCGGGTCATCCCACCGCGGGCCGACGCGGTCGACACCCTCCAGGGACTCGCCTCCCTCGACGCCTCGCGCCGCCAGGTCCAGGTCCTGCTCGGCGGCTCGGACGGCGACTCGGACGTCGTGCTGCGCCATGTCTCCCGGTCCCTCTTCGGCCGCACGGTCACCGCGACCGTCGCCGAAGCGGCCTGGTCCGGTTACGAGGGGCAGCACGCCGCTCCGCTGGTCCTCGCCCGCACGAAGCTCGAAGTGGCGGACGACGGCTCGGTGACCGTGCCGCTTCGGGGCCTGCACAGGATGTCCGCGTACCGGATCGTCCTCACCCCGGGCGGCACGGGCGCCCCGGCCCCGGCCCGCGTGCCCTGGTCGGCGTCGTACGAGGCCGAGGACGCGGCCGTGACCGGGGGCGAGGTCCGCACGCTGGGCACGGTGAGCGACGCCAACGGGTACGCGGCCTCCGGCACGAAGGACGTCGGCTCCCTCGACACCCCGTCCAGCAAGGTCGACTTCACGGTGACGGTCCCGGCGGACGGCACGTACGACCTGGCGATCCTGTACGGCAACCAGTCCGGCAGCCCCGCCACGCAGCGGCTGCTCGTCGACGGCGGCGACCCGGTCACGGTGACGTATCCCTCCACGCAGAACTGGGCCCACCGCGCCAAGAAGGACTTCGGCGTGGAGCTGACCGCCGGCGCCCATGTGCTGACGCTCGCCAAGGGCGACGCCGAGGTCACGCTGGACCGCCTCGACCTGACCGCGCGCACCGGCGCTCCGTCCACGTCGTACGAGGCGACGCTCGCGGACATCACGGGGCAGCCGTCGTACGACTACTCCTCGTCGGCGGGCGTGGGCACCGGCGCACTCGTCCTGCGCAGGGGCGACGAGGCGGTCTTCGACGTGTACGCCCCGCGCGACGGCTACTACACGGTGACCGCGCGGATCTCCGCGGCCGTGCGGCTCACACTGCACGGCGCTCAGGCGACGGCGACTCCGGGACGGCCGCTGCGGCTCTACCTGGTGGCCGGCAACAACCGTGTCGCCCTGACCGCCGAGCACGCCGCGGTGCGCTCGCTCGACGTGTCGGGTACGGGCTCCACCGCCGGCGTCCTGTCCTACGGGGCCGCGTCCGCCGCGTTGACGGGTAGCGCGAAGCTCGTCGCCTGCGCTCATGCCCACGGCGGGGTCTGCGTCGGCGAACTCGGCGGCAGCCCCTCCAGCACGGCCGAGTTCACGGTGCGGGCCCCCAGCTCAGGCCGCTACATGCTGGTCGTGCACTACGCCCACGACGACCGCCGCGACAACGGCCACGCCTACAACACGGACATCATGTCCCGTACGGCGGACATCAGCGTCGGCGGCGCGGAGCCGCGCAGGGTCGCCTTCAAGAACACCTGGAGCGCGAACGACTACTGGACGCTGGGCGTTCCCGTCGACCTGGAGCAGGGCGCCAACAGCGTGACCTTCGCCAACGCGAACTCCTGGGCCCCGAACATCGGCCGCGTCGACGTGGGCCGGGTCGTCAACGTCAAACAGCCGTAGCAGGCGTCGAGGCGCGGCAAGAGTTGAGGCGCAGCAGGCGTTGAGGCGCAGCAGGCGTTCAGGCGCAGCAGGCGTTGAGGCGCAGCGAGCGTACAGGAGCGGGGCCCGGCCGTGATCGGGGGGCGGCCGGGCCCGGGAATCGCATCGCTTCCGCGAACGCGCGCCGGATCAGCGGCCGACGCCGATCAGACCCGTCAGATAGCGCCACAACGAGGAGCGCTGCCGAACGGCCGGGTCCGGCAACGCCGTCGCATCCGGCTCCGAGGTCAGCGCTTGCGCCGACGACCGGACCGGCGTCGCCGCGAGTTCGTACCGCACCGGCAATGAGCGCAGGCCCCGCATGAACGGCGAGGACCGCCAGGGCAGTTGGTCGGCGGGCAGGGCGAGTTCCAGGTGGGAGAACCGCTCGAAGAGCCGGCCCACGCCGACCGCCGCGACCGTGGAGGCGAGCTCGCGCGCGGGGCACTGACGAAGACCGGCGCCCCACGACAGGTGCGCCCGGGTGCTGACCGTCGTGCTCGGGCACACGTTGCCCGCGAAGAGCGGGTCGGCGTGCGCCGCCGCGGAGGAGACCCAGACCGGATCGCCGGCCCGGATCGTGTAGTTGCCGAGCGGAGTGTCCTTCGCCGCGAAGCGCGGCACGAAGTTCACCAGCGGCGGCTTGCGCATGACCACCCGGTTCATGCTCTCCCTGACCATCCCGGCGGACAGACTGGCCCGCACGCCGCCCTCGCCGGAGACGACCTCGACCACGGTGTTGGAGATGAGGATCCCCACGTGGTCGGAGGTCATGCCCAGCAGCATGAACAGCTCACGGGCCAGCTCGTCCAGGGAGAGCTCGGGGTACGCCGCCAGCAGGTAGGAGGGGAAGTCGTCCCCCGGCTTCTCCAGCTTCACCGCCGCCAGTTCCGCCAGCGCCGCGAGCAGCCGCTCCAGTGCGGGCTCGGCGTCCGGACCGGCGTCCAGCACCCGCCACATGTCCATCAGCGCGTCGTCGCCCTGCGAACCGGGGAAGCCGAGCAGATGACTGGCCACCATCAGCGGCAGCGGGCGGGAGAACTGGGCGGACAGGTCCGCCAGACCCGTGCCTCCGGCCTGCCCCACGAGACTGATGAGTTCGTCGGCGTACGCGGTGACAGCGGTCTTCAGCCGCTTGGCCTGCGCGTGACGCGGATCCTGGAACGGCTTGAGAGCCGCGTCCCACGCCTGCCGCAGCGGACGATAACCGGGACCGCCCTGGATCAGCACATGGTTGACCTCCAGGGACGGTCCGAGCGGCCAGTCGGCCGGTACCTCGCCGTCCGTGCGGGCCCGCCAGTTCTCCAGTCCCTTCGGCCATCCGGCGTCGTCCTGGAGCACGTCGAGCGCCTCGCGGTAGCCCAGCACCAGCCAGGCGGGCACCCCCAGCAGGTCCACCGGCGCTACCGGACCGTGACGTCGGCGCAACCGCTCATACACGAGCGCGGGGCGGGTCTCGTAGTCCCGGGTCAGCAGCGGTTCAAGCGTCAACGACTCCAACCGCGCACCCTTCAGGTCCACGGATCCACCGTCGCCCACCTGGGATTCCATCGTTTCGCCGCCCCTCCGACACTCCCCGTACCGGCGCGTCTTCGATCGGTAGCCGGAACCGGGGGGACCCTATCCCAGGCCCGGCCCACGGTGAACTACGGGGGGACGGCTCAGGTCGCCCCGGGGCCGGGCCCGCGACGAGCCGCACCCCGCGGATCGACCGGTTCCGCTCCCGGTGCGCCGCCGTGGAACCGGCCGACCCCGCCCGGGGGTTCGACCCCCGCCGCGCGCGAGAAGGCCGATCGGTGGTTGGCTGTCACCGGTTCCGTCAGCCAGTCCATGCAAGGGAAGGCCCCAGACATGAGCAACCCCCAGGCACTCGAATACAAGGTCGTCACCTTCCGCGAGTCACTGATCGGAGACGCACTCGACAGCGACAAGCTGGAGAAGGTCCTGAACAAGCACGCCGAGGACGGCTGGGCCCTCAAGGCCATCACCTCCGCCGACGTCAAGGGCCGTATCGGGCCCGGCGCCGTCGAGGGCCTGCTCCTCACCCTGGAGCGTCCGCGCCGCTGACGTCCCCGGCTCCCCCGGCCGAGACCGGAGGTGCGACCGTCAGGCGCCGGATGCGCTCCTGGTCACCCCAGGAAGCTCAGCCGGACCTGACGGTCGGGGTTGTCCTTGTTGGTGTCCACCAGACAGACCGACTGCCACGTTCCCAGTTCCAGCCTCCCGGCCACGACGGGCAGGGTCGCGTGGGGCGGGACGAAGGCCGGGAGGACGTGGTCGCGCCCGTGACCGGGGCTGCCGTGCCGGTGCTGCCAGCGGTCGTCCGCGGGCAGGAGCGTGTGCAGCGCGGCGAGCAGGTCGTCGTCACTGCCTGCGCCCGTCTCGATGATCGCGACGCCGGCCGTCGCGTGCGGGACGAAGACGTTCAGGAGACCGTCGCGTCCGGCGGCCACTTCGCGCAGGAAACTCTCGCAGTCGCCCGTGAGGTCGACGACCCGCTCCCGGGAACCGGAGGCGACGGACAGAACTCGGGTGGTGAACGCATCTGGCATGCCACCATCCTGACCCATATGCCGGGTTCCACACCCGCTCGGGCCACCGACCTGCCGAGGCCCGGCGCCGCGAGCAGAAGTTCGGCCTCGCCCGCCCGCGAGGCCGCGCCCACCACCGCCGGTCCGCAGAGCCGCACGCCGTACGCCGCACCCCCGGTTCGCGGAGCCGCACGCCGTACTGCCGCACCGCCTGGGCGCGGAGCCGGCGACCGGGAGCCGGGAGCCGGGAGCCGGGAGCCGGGAGCCGACGATGCGGCCTGAGCCGCCGGCTCCCCGTCACCCGGGCTCACAGCCGTGCCGGCGTCGACCCGGGAAGATCCGCGCGCCGCGAGACGTTGGTGCAGTCGTGAACAGCGTGCGCGAGGTCGAGGTGGTCGTCATAGGCGCCGGTCAGGCGGGTCTGGCCGGCGCCTTTCACCTGCGGCGCAGCGGTTTCGAGCCGGAGCGCGACTTCGTGGTGCTCGACCGTGCGCCCGCCCCGGGCGGCGCCTGGCAGTTCCGCTGGCCCTCGCTGACGTACGGCAAGGTGCACGGGATGCACGCGCTGCCCGGGATGGAGTTGACGGACGCGGATCCCTCCCGGCCGTCGTCCGAGGTCGTGGGCGAGTACTTCGCCGCCTACGAGCGCACGTTCGATCTTCGGGTGCGGCGGCCGGCCGAGGTACGGGCCGTCCGGGAGGGCTCCGGCGGTCGCCTGCTGGTGGAGACCTCCGACGGCACGTGGTCCGCACGGGCCCTGATCAACGCGACCGGCACCTGGGGCCGGCCGTTCTGGCCGCGCTATCCCGGCCAGGAGACCTTCCGCGGACGGCAACTGCACACGGCGCAGTACCCCGGTCCCGAGGCGTTCGCCGGATCGCGGGTGGTCGTGGTGGGCGGCGGCGCGTCCGGCACTCAGCATCTGCTGGAGATCGCGCCCTACGCGGCCGCCACCGCCTGGGTGACGCGGCGGCCTCCCGTCTTCCGCGAGGGGCCGTTCGACGAGGAGGCGGGGCGGGCCGCGGTCGCCCTCGTGGAGGAACGCGTGCGGCAGGGACTGCCGCCCAGGAGCGTGGTCTCGGTGACAGGTCTGCCGCTCAACGACGCGATCCGCCAGGGGCTGGCCGACGGGGTGCTGGACCGGTTGCCCATGTTCGACCGCATCACTCCGGAAGGGGTGGAGTGGAACGACGGTCGGCGGGTCCTCGCGGACGTCATCCTGTGGGCGACCGGATTCCGGCCGGCCGTCGACCATCTCGCGCCGCTACGGCTGCGTGAGCCGGGCGGCGGGATCCGGGTCGAGGGCACGCGGGCGGTCGCCGACCCTCGCATCCACCTCGTCGGCTACGGGCCGTCCGCCAGCACCATCGGCGCCAACCGGGCCGGACGGGCCGCCGTTCGGGACATCAGGCGGCTGCTCGCGCGGGAGACGGCAGCCGCCTGACGTCCCACCGTCACCCGGCCGCGGCGGACGCGCTCTTGAGGGCCTTCTGGTTGCGGTTGAACTCCGCGACGTTGCGCTGGTGCTCGGCGAGGTTCGCCGTGAACCGCGTGTCGCCCGGTTTGACGGTGACGAAGTACAGCCAGTCGCCCGGGGCGGGGCTGACGACGGCGTGCATCGCCTCCTCGCCGGGGTTGTCGATGGGCGTCGGGGGCAGACCCATGCGCTGGTACGAGTTGTAGGGGCTCTGGATGCGGGTGTCGTTCTCCGTCGTCTTCAGCGTGGAGCGGTTCAACGCGTAGTTGATGGTGGAGTCCATCTGCAGCGGCATCCCGCGCTCCAGCCGGTTGAACACCACCCGGGCCACCTTGCCCATGTCCGCCTTGGTGGCCGCCTCGGCCTGGACGAGGCTGGCGACGGTGACCGCCTGGTACACGTTCATGGCGTTGCGCTGGGCGCCCGCGGCGATCGGCGCGCCGTTGAACCGCTTGTCGGCCGTGTCGACCATGTACGCCAGCAACGTCTGCGGCGTGGCCTTCTCGTCCACCGGATAGGTCGCCGGGAAGAGGTACCCCTCCGGGTTGCCCTTGGCGTCGTTCGGCAGCTTCAGACCGGCCGTCGGCATCGCCTTCCTGGTGGTGCCCGGCGGCAGGGCGAGCGCCTTGTCGATCGCGTCGTAGACCTGGTTCGCGCGCCAGCCCTCGGGGATGACCAAGGTCTTCGGCTTCGGCTCCTCCTTGGCGTTCTCCAGGATCAGCAGCGGCACCGCCACGGCGGCGCCGGCCACGACGGCTCCGATCGCGACGAGGACGATACGGCCCCGGCGCGTCAGTCGAATCGTGCTCCGAGGCGGAGTGTTCATCTGCATGCGGGCACGGTAACCCCCGCACCGTCACAAACCTGGCATAACTTGCCATACTGTCATCTTGTCGGCTCCAGTCGGGCGTCCCGCCGCACCAGGGCCGCGTACCGGCCTTGCTGCCGCAACAGCTCCTCATGGGTGCCCCGTTCGGCCACCGCGCCGGAGTCGAGGACGACGATCTGGTCGGAACCCCGAACGGTGGACAGCCGATGGGCGATGGTGACGGTGGTCCGGTTCGCCGAGAGCGCGTCGATCGCTTCCTGGACGGCCTGTTCCGTACGGGTGTCCAGGGCACTGGTCGCCTCGTCGAGAATGAGCACGGGCGGATCGCGCAGGATGGTGCGGGCGATGGCCAGGCGCTGCTTCTCGCCGCCCGAGAAGCGGTGGCCGCGTTCACCGACCACCGTGTCGTAGCCGTCGGGCAGCCCGGCGATGTGGTCGTGGATCTGCGCGGCCCGCGCCGCCGTGTGCAGTTCCTCGTCGGTGGCGTCGGGCTTGGCGAAGCGCAGGTTGTCGGCGACCGTGGCGTGGAAGAGGTACGTCTCCTGCGAGACGACGCCGACCGCTCGGGCGAGGGTGTCGAAGTCGAGGTCGCGCACATCGACTCCGTCGAGGGTGACCCGGCCGCCCGTCACGTCGTACAACCGCGGCACCAGGTAGCCCAGCGTGGACTTGCCCGCACCCGTCGGCCCCACGACCGCGAGACTGCCGCCGGCGGGGACGGTGACGTCGATGCCGTCGAGAACGGGCCTGACCGCCTCGCCGCCCTTGCCGTCCTTGCCACCCCCCTTGCGGTCGTCGGCCTTGCGATGGTCGCTCTTGTGGTCGTCGATCTCGCGGGCGTCGGCCTCGCGGGCGTCGTGGCCGTTGTCGCCGTCGCGGCTGTCGCCATCGTCGTCATAGCGGAAGACGACGTTTTCGAAGCGCACCTCTCCCTTGATCTGATCGAGGTGGACCGGGTTCTCGCGCTCGGTGATGTCGATGGGGAGGTCGAGGTACTCGAAGATGCGCTGGAAGAGCGCGAGCGAGGTCTGGATCTGCACGCCGGTCGACAGGAGGCTGACGGCGGGGCGGAACAGGCCCTGCTGCAACGACACGAAGGCGACGATCGTGCCCAGGGAGACATCCGGGCCGCCGAACTGGAGGGCCATGCCGGCCGTCCAGTAGATGACGGCCGGCATGGCCGCCATGACGATCCCGATCACGGCCATGCGCCAGCGTCCCGCCATGTTCGACCGCACTTCCAGGTCGACCAGCTGCTCGGACTCCTCCGAGAATGCCTGCGTCAGGGAGTCGGCTCGTCCCATGGTGCGGCCGAGCAGGATGCCGCTGACCGACAGCGACTCCGTGACCGTGGCGGCCATAGCGGCCATCTGCTTCTGACGCTGGGTGGTGATCTTCTTGCGTTCGTTGCCGACACGACGGCTGATCCACACGAACACCGGCAGCAGCAGGAGCGAGACGACCGTCAGCCGCCAGTCGAGGGCGACCATCGCGATGATCGTGGCGACCACACTGGTGAAGTTGGAGACCAGGGAGGTGGCGGTGGAGGTGACGGTGGCCTGCATGCCGCCGATGTCGTTGGCGATGCGGGACTGCACCTCACCGGTGCGCGTACGAGTGAAGAAGGCGAGGGACATCCGCTGCAGGCGTCCGTATACGGCCGTTCGCAGGTCGTGCATGACGCGCTGGCCGACCGTCGTGGAGATGAGCGTCTGAAGGACGCCGAAGACGCCGCTGAGCACGGCGCTGAGGATCATGCCCAGCGCGAGCAGGCTCAATAGGCCGGTGCGCCCCTGAGGGATCGCGACGTCCAGCGTCTCCTTGAGCAGGAAGGGGGTGGCCACGGTGACCAGCGACGAGGCGGCGACCAGCAGGCCGACGACCGCGAGCCGGGCACGGTAGGGCTTGAAGAGGGCGAGGATGCGGCGCACCTGACGGGGCTCGTCGGTCGACGTGCCAGGCATGGGGGTCCACTCGATGTGGTCTCGGGGCATGGCTCCTACGGAGGGTGTGACGATGAGGACTGACGGAGCATAGCTCATTGTTACCTATACTCACAATGAACGGCGTCCTGATATTGTTCCCTCATGACCACCCCCGATTCCGACAGTCTGCTCGCCGAGCAACTGCTGCGGCTCACGCGCCGGGTGCATCGCATCCAGAGGCGCCATCTGCAGCAGAGCGGGCTGGGTGTCACACCGGCACAGGCCCGACTGCTGCGCACCCTGGCGCATTGCGACTCACCGCCGCGCATGGCCGATCTCGCCGCGCGGCTGGAGGTCGTGCCCCGGGCCGTGACGACGCTGGTCGACGGGTTGGAGGCATGCGGCTTGGCGCGGCGGGCGCCCGACCCGGTCAACCGGCGGGTCATCCGGATCGAGCTCACCGAGGATGGCCGCCAGGCGCTGCGCGAGCTGCGCGGCGCTCGGGTGTCGGCGGCGGAGGAGATTCTCGACCCTCTGACGACCCTGGAGCGCGAGGTGCTGAGCGGCCTGCTGAACGCGCTGGTGGGCGGCGAGGCGACGGGCCACGAGCCAGGACGGGAGCGACGGGAGGACCCGGAACGGCGGGGAGAGCCCGACCGGCGGAGGGAGCCGGAGGGACAGGGAGAGCCCGACCGGGAGCGGGGACGAACCTGCTGAACGATGCGCGAAGGGGCAGCGCGCACCCCTCCGCCCTATTGCCGGCGGGGCGCGCGCTGCCCGTCCCGTCGTAGCGTCACGATCGACGCCGCGGCGACGGCGGGACGCGACGGCGACGGCGGCGACGGCGACGGGACGCGACGGCGGCGACGCACGTCGCATCTCGCCTCGCCGCCGCCACCGCGCGTCACCGTCGCGCCTAGCCGTCGCGCCTCGCCGTCGGTCAAGCGACCTCGGGAGCGGCCTCCTTGGTGGACTGGGCCGGGACTCCGCCCGCGGTTCCTGTCGCCGGGCCGGCGGCCTGGGACCCCGCACGGCCCTCGGGACCCTCGGAGCCCCCGGGACCCTCCGAAGGCTCGGCCGTCGACGACCCCTGCGGACCCCGCCGCTCGTCCTCGGTCTCCGTCGGGACCTCGCCGTCCAGAACCCTCCTGGCCCGGTCCAGGTCCAGCGCGCCCTCCCAGCGGGAGACGGCGAAGACCGCCACGCAGTTGCCGAGCAGGTTGGTGACGACGCGCATCGAATCCATGATGCGGTCCACGCCCAGCAGCAGGGCCACCGCGCCCGCGGGAATGGCCCCCAGGGAGGAAGCGGTCGCGGAGAGTGCGAGGAAGGCGGAGCCGGGGATGCCTGCCATCCCCTTGCTGGTGAGCATGAGCACCAGGATCACCGTGATCTGCTGGCTCAGGCTGAGATCCACGCCCACCGCCTGGGCGATGAACAGGGTGCCGATGGACAGGTAGAGCGACGCGCCGTCAAGGTTGAAGGAGTAGCCCGTCGGAAGCACCAGGCCCACCGCGTCGTCGCGGGCGCCGGCCCTGCGCAGCTTCTGCATCACGCGGGGCATGACGGACTCGGTGGACGCGGTGCCGAGCGCGAGCAGCATCTCCTCACGGATGTAGCGCAGGAACTTCCACAGGCTCAGCCCGGTGACCAAGCGCAGCGCGACGGCGAGCAGCATGACGAACACGGCCGCCGCCGCGTAGCAAAGGGCGATCAGTTTGCCGTAGGTCTCGATCACGCCGAGGCCGTAGTTGCCGATCAGGACGGCCATCGCGCCGAACACCGCGATCGGCGCCAGCCGCATGACGAAGCCGACGACGGCGAAGATGATCTCCTGGGCCTGCTCGACGGCCGGCAGCACCTTCGGCACCTTGGTGTGGCCGAGATGCAGCAGGGCCGCGCCCACCAGGCAGGCCAGGACGAGCACTTGGAGCAGAGAGTTCTCCGCGAAGGCCCCGACGAAACTCGTGGGCAGCGCGTTCACGACGAACTCCGTCGTCGACGGTAGCGAACCGCCGCCCGTCTTCGCGTCGACCGCCGAGGCGTCGAGGGTCGCGGGGTCGACGTTCATGCCCGAGCCCGGTTGGACGATGTTCGCGGCCAACAACCCGATGACCAGGGCGAAAGTACTCGCGACCTCGAACCAGACGAGGGCCTTGAGCCCGATCCGGCCGAAGGCCTTGAGGTCACCGGCCTTGGCGATGCCGACGACGACCACACAGAACACCAGGGGCGAGATGATCGTCTTGATGAGCCGGGTGAAGCCGTCGCCGAGCGGCTGGAGATCGGTGGCGACGCCGGGCCACAGTTTGCCGACGACCACGCCGAGGACCAGCGCGATGGCGACCTGGGCGAAGAGTGAGGTACGCAGTATGCGTGCGACGCGTCGCGGCGGGGACGGGACGGACGGCTGCACGGGCACTCCTTGGGGGACGATGGCACACAGAAGTCGAGCCGAGGACTTCTGCGATACGGAAAGCGATTTCCGTGACGATCACTGTGGAGGCGCCGTTGATCGCGCGCAAGACCGCGGTGTTTCCGTCGTGTAAAACCCGCCCCGAGTGACGCGTCGCACGCGTGCGGGCTCAACAGCCCCGGCGGTCCTCCGCCAACACCCCCTGAACCGTGGTGAGCCGCCGGTCGTGACAGCCGCCGGAGCCGTACACCCGGTAGTGCTCGCTCGTCGTGCCGACGGCGTGGCGCTGGTCTCGGGGCACGTCGACCGTGTACGCGGCGTCGCCCTGGTAGGTGTCGTCGAGCCGCGACCAGGCGACGCGTCGGCCCGCGCTGGTCGTCACCACGTCGGCCCGGTCGCCCAGGGTCAGTCGGGTACGCAGGCGGTCGTCGGCCCCGAGGGTGGTGACGCCGTTCATCGAGTACGTCCGGTGCGTGCGCGTGGTCCGGGCCGGTCCGCGGCCGTCGACGGTGACCGACTCGTCGTCCGTCCAGCCGGCGTCGAGGCCGTCCACGGTCTCGCCGTCGCTCCAGCGGTGCGCGGAGGTGTGGGCGACGGCGCGGGTGACGGTCGTCCGCACTCTGCCGCGCGAGGTGTCGAGGTAGCCGGAGACGGTCAGCCGGTGCGCGGCCTCGGTCGCGACGCGGTGCTCCGTGCCGGGCGTGTAGACGCTGGAGTCGGTGAGTCCGCCCGCTTGCTGCGTGACGAGTCTCCCGCCCACGACGGCCTTGCCCGGGTCCTGCCAGACGAGGACGTTGACGGGGGTGCTCCAGCCGCCCTGTCCCTGGGGCACGCCGACGACGGACACGTCGACCCGGTGCGGGCGGCCGTCGTTGAGGATCCCGGCGAACGGAGTCAGGTCGTATTCGATCGGCTTGACGTCGAAGGCACGGGGTCCCGGGATGACGTACCAGAGGAAGGGGTTGGACCAGCCGCCGGTCCAGACCGTCGGGAAGGGGGTGGCGATTCCGGCCAGTCTCCCGTCGATCTCGACCTGCACCTCCCGATAGGGGCCGTCGTCGGCCCGGCAGGAGTACGGGGCCGACGCGGGCACGGCCAGATACCAGTACTCCTCGCATCCACCGCCCGAGCCGGTGGCGTACACCTCGGCCACCACACGTTCGCTGTTGCGGGGCGTGGTGAGCGTCGGCCCGTCGGGGCCGTCGGCCAGGGTGAGGACGCGGTCGGGGGCGGCGGCCGCCGCCGGCCTGCCCTCGTAGAACGTGAGGGTCGCCTTCACGTCGATCACGCCCGTGTAGGTGTCGTCGACGACGTTGCCGATGAGCATCTCCACGTCCTGGCCGGTGCGGAAGGTGTCGCTGTAACGGGTGACGTCCTTCTCGACGGACCACTCGATGCCGTCGGGCGACGGCTCCGGCGTCGAGGTGCGAAGGACCTCCACCCCTCCGACGTGCAGATAGCCGAGCCGGTCGAACTGCCGCCCCTTGACCTTGCCGTCGAGCCGAAGCACGACTTTGCTCCAGCGGTCGCCGCAGCCGTCCGGCGGGCGGTACGAGCCGCGGTACGGCGTGAAGTCGCGGAACTGCGCCTCGGCGAGGGTGACCGTGCACGACTTGGTGTGCGGTCTGCTCACGGCCGGCGCGGCGGTGAGGGGGTCGTGCCAGTCGGAGCCGAACTCCGCGGGGGTCTCGGTGGGTACGGGCGCGGCGACGGCCGCGCCGGCCGTTCCGCCTCCGATGAGGACGCTCGCCAGGAGGGTCGCTCCGGTGAGCATGGACATGATGACCCGACATCTCATGCCCGTGTTCTACGGGGTACCGGCAGCTCCCGCAATGACGCCTGGAATCACCTCTCGCAGACCTGCACCCCGAGCAACTGAACAACCCGGCGCCAACCTCAACTACCGGGGAGCCTGCCGAGAGTCCATGCCAGCCTGTCAGCCGGAGGACCTTCACGTCCTCACACCTGCACACGGTCAGGTCTTCAGGTCTTCACGCCTTCACGCCTTCACGCCTTCACGCCTTCATGCCTTCACGCCTTCACGCCTTCACGCCTTCAGCGCGGCCCTGTCCCCCATGACCACCACGGGATGCTCACCCGGGTCGAGCGTGCGCAACAGGTGTTCCATCGCCACCCGGGACACGCTGACGCAGGCCGACGTACCGCTGCCGTGGTCCATGTGCAGCCAGATTCCGCCACCCCTCTCGTCGCCCTCGGGCCGCGTCGGGTCGTCGGGCGGGGCGCCCTTGACGCGGTTGTAGTCGATGGCGATGACGTAGTCGAAGTCGTGCCAGTGCGACCTCGCCCACCAGCGCGGCGCAGCGAAGGAGGCAGACCTCGTGTAGGGCAGCCTGGTCCCGGGGTCGGCGAGCACCCCTCCCGCATCGGTGAGCGTGAACACGCCGACCGGGCTGCGGTTGTCGCCGGCCCGATGCTCGGCCGTCCAGCCCTTCTTGCCGTTGTGCCCCCGCCAGCTGCGGACGCGCTCCCAGTGCGGACCACGCTTGAGGTAGAGCACGACGGTGGCTTGCGCGGAGTCCACTCCGTCGCCGTACACCGCCACGACCTGGTGCGAAGCCACGGGGATCCGTCGCTGCATCCGGTCGCCGACTCCAGGGACACGGGTCGCCGCCACCGCTCCTGATGAGCGGCCGCCGTCCACCGCACCGGCCCCCGCCATGCCGCCCGCTCCGCGGTGCGCGCTCGCTCCACCGCACGCGGCCAAGGCCGCGAACAGAAGAACGGCCGTCGCCGTCGCGGCTCCCGTGCGCCGCCCATCGCCGAATCGCATCGGGCCATGCTCGCATCACTTTCCGGACTTTTGCGGCAGGTTCCGGACATTCGCCCGCACCGGGCGGTTGCCGGATCCCGCCGCCGTCATGGAAAACCGGTTGATTCCGACCACTCCGCGACGCGAACCTTGCACGGTTTGTTGCGGCACTCCGTGGCCCTTCCCATCCACACTCCCCCTCCCC
>NZ_JAHHIU010000248.1 GCF_024539815.1 Streptomyces hayashii | reverse complement strand
CGCACAGTCGTCCCCCCTGCACACCGCCGACGCCCGCCGCCCCGCCGTCGACCCGCTCTCGATCGCGCCGCGACGCGCCACGGACGCTCCCCGCCTCCACCTCTGCCTCCGCCCCCGCCGACGTGCGGCTTCACCTTCAGCGGGTGAGGCCGGGGGCGCGAGGGGGGCGGAGGATCGCGGTAAGGGCGCAGTCCGCCTGTCCCAGGCCGTCCCGGGAGCAGCTCATGCGCTACGAGATCCGCGTCGAAGGACAGCTTTCGGAGGCGCTGACCGAGGCCTTTCCGGAGCTGGACCATGTGGTCATGTCCGGCCATACCGTGCTGTTCGGACAAGTCGTCGACGAGGCGCATCTGTACGGGCTGCTGGCCCGCTGCCAGGCCCTGGGGCTGCGGGTCCTGGAGATGCGCCAGCTGCCGGAGTGACGGCAGGGGGACCGACGTCCTCGCCCGGCGCGAGGACATGAGGAGGAGCCATGAGCGTGTCATCCGGTCCCGCACCGCACCCCGGCCCCGATCCCCGACCGCGGGGCGGGCCGGGTCCGGGTTCCGTGCCGACGTCCGGCGATCCGGCCGCCGCGCTGGCCGTGCTCGGACGCTCCTGGACGTGGATCCTCGGTTCGGCGGTCGTCACGTTCGTGCCGGGCATCCTGATCCTGATCTGGCCGGACGAGACCCTGCACGTCCTGGCGGTCCTGATCGGCCTGTATCTGCTGGCGACCGGGCTCTTCAGGTTCGTGGCGTCCTTCGCCGGGGAGGACGGCGGAGCCCGGGTGACCGGGCTGCTGCTGGCGGTGCTCTACGTGGTGGCCGGGGTGTTGTGTCTGCGGCATCCGCTGCAGACCATCGCCGCGCTGTCGCTGATCGTCGGCGTCCTGTGGCTGGTGTCCGGCATCGTCACGCTCTTCACCGCTCTCGCCACCAGGGACATGCCCCATCGGGGCGTCGTGATCGGCGCGGCGCTGCTGGCCGTCGTCGCGGGGATCGTGGTGCTCGCCCTGCCCACGGAGTCGGCCCGGGCGCTGACCCGGCTGCTGGGTCTGTGGCTGGTCCTGCTCGCGCTGGTCGAGGCGGCGGTCGCCTTCGCCTGGCGGGCCGCGGTCCGCAGAGCCGCCACGGCAGCGCAGGACCGGGACCTGGACCTGGACCCGGATCGGGGCCGGGACGGCGACGACCGCGCCGGGACCGTCTGATGCCCACACGTGCCACCCGTGAGGCCGGGTCCCGCCGGTGTCGGCCTCACCCGTCCCGGGTGAGGCCGGACGGCCCCGTCCGGCGCAGGCTGGGAACGGCATGCGACGCCATGCCGGGTTGTCGGGCGAAAGCCCGGAACGGAGGAAAGAGATGAGTGGGGACACGTACCTCGCGTACGACTATCCGCTGCTGAGCGCCTTCTGGACCATGCTGGTGTTCTTCCTGTGGATCATGTGGTTCGTCCTGCTGTTCCGGGTCGTCGTCGACGTCCTGCGCGACGATCACCTCAGCGGCTGGGCCAAGGCCGGCTGGCTGGTCTTCTGCGTCGTCCTGCCCTTCCTCGGCGTGTTCGTCTACGTGATCGCGCGCGGGAAGGACATGGGGCGCAGGGAGGTCTCGCAGGCGCGTGAGCAGCAGAAGGCCTTCGACAGCTACATCCGCGAGACGGCCAAGAGCCCTGGCGGCCCCTCCAGCAGCGTCGACGAGCTCGCCCGGCTCTCCGAGATCCGGGCCCGCGGCGACATCACGGACGAGGAGTTCGCCAAGGCGAAGCAGATGGTCCTGAGCGGCTCCGGTCGCTGAACCGTGGACTCCGGGCGGGCTCCGGGAGGGTTCCGAGGCTCCGAGCGGTCGCGGCCGCCGGGCTCCGGGGTTCCGGCTCCGGCGCCCGCCCAACGGCAACGAATCGAGGCATCGGCATGACCGAGACGCGCACCGGCCACCCGGCGAGCGCCGAGCGGCATTCGACCCGGCAGGCCTGGGCCGGCGGACTGACGGCCTTCGCCGCCGTCACGCTCCTGCTCACCGGGGTGCTGGACATCTTCCGCGGCATCATGGGGATCGCCGAGGACGACGTCTTCGTGACGACCCGCCAGTACGTCTTCCGGTTCGACCTCGCCGGCTGGGGCTGGATCCACCTCGCTCTGGGCGCAGTCGCGGTGATCGTCGGCCTGGGGCTGTTCACGGGAGCTGTGTGGGCACGGGTCGCGGGGGTGGCCATCGCCGCACTGATCGTCATCGGCAACTTCCTCTCCCTGCCGTACTACCCGGTCTGGTCCGTGGTGATGATCGCCTTCTCCGCGTTCGTCATCTGGGCGCTGTGCGTGGTCAGGCCGGACAGACTCGCGGACTGACCCCTCCCGGGTCCTCCCGCCCGGCTCCGTTGTCCGGCACTGCCAGGAAGGCGGCGAAGATGTGCCGTTGGCTCGCCTACTCAGGCACCCCCATCCTGCTCGAAACGATTCTCTACCGGCCGGCCCACTCGCTGATCGACCAGAGTCTGCACTCCAGGATGGGCGTGGAGACCACGAACGGCGACGGCTTCGGCGTCGGCTGGTACGCGTCCGACGGGGCGGCCGGCACCCCCGCGGTCGTCCGGGAGATCGGCCCGGCCTGGAGCAACCGGAACCTTCAGGAGATCGCCGGGCACGTCCGCTCCTCGCTGTTCTTCGCCCACATCCGGGCCTCGACCGGCACGGCGGTGCAGCAGACCAACAGCCATCCGTTCCGGCACGGCCGCTGGATGTGGATGCACAACGGCGCGATCGCGGACTTCCACCTCATCCGCCGGGAGCTCGCGCTCGCCGTCGACCCGCTGCTCTTTCCCGACATCGAGGGCTCCACCGACTCCGAGCTGATGTTCTTCCTGGCTCTGACCTTCGGCCTGGAGGAGGATCCGCCGGGCGCCGTCGCCCGGATGGTGGGCCTGGTGGAACGCGTCGGGCATGCGCACGGCGTGGAGTTCCCGCTGCAGATGACGGTCGCCGTGACCGAGGGGGTGCGGCTGTGGGCGTTCCGCTACTCCAGCCAGGGCGCGTCCCGCTCGCTCTTCTACAGCACCCGGGTGGAGACGCTGCGGGAGCTCCACCCCGACATGGCCTTCCTGCGCGAGGTCTCCGACGAGACCCGCCTCATCGTCTCCGAGCCGTTGGGCGACCTGCCCGGCGCCTGGAACAAGGTGCCCGAGAGCACGTACGGCGTCGTCCAGCCGGGCGGCGACGAGATCCTGCAGTTCACCCCGCTGGCGGAGTAGTGCGGCGGCACGGGCGGGCCGCGTCCGCGTCCGCGTTCGCCCGGCTCAGTGCACGGAGAACCCTCCGTCGACGAAGATCGCCTGCCCGGTGACATAGGCGGAGGCGCGGCTCGCCAGGAACACCGCCGCTCCGGCGAAGTCCTCGGCGAGGCCGTTGCGGCCGACCATCGTGCGGGCGGCCAGCGCCGCCACCTTCTCGGGGTCGGACGACAGCCGTGTGTTGAGCGGGGTCATGACGAACCCGGGCACCAGCGTGTTGCAGGTGACGCCGTGGGGCGACCAGGCCTCGGCCTGGGAGCGGGCCAGCGACTCCAGCGCGCCCTTGGAGACTCCGTAGGCGCCGCTGCGGACGAACGCCCGGTGCGCCTGCTGCGAGGTGATGTGGATGATCCGCCCGAAGCCCCGCTCGGCCATGCCGGGTCCGAAGCGCCGGCCGAGCAGATAGGGCGCCTCCAGGTTCACGCTCATGGTGGCGTCCCACACGGTCTCGTCCAGCTCGTCCATCGGCGGCCGCAGGTTGATCCCTGCGCAGTTGACCAGGATGTCGGGTTCGCCGTGGACCTCGGCCGCACGCTCCGCCGCGCTGCGCACCCCTTCGCGGGTGCTCAGGTCCCCGCTCACCCAGGCCGCCCGGCAGCCGTCCGCCGTCAGCTCGTCGACCGTCGCCGCCAGCTCCGCCTCCCTGCGCGCCACGATCACCACGCGCGCCCCCGCCCGCGCGAGGGCGCCCGCGATGGCGCGGCCGATGCCGGAACTGCCGCCGGTCACCAGGGCGACCCGTCCGTCGAGCGAGAACAGTTCGGAGAGATAGGCGGTCGAGGGGCTGCGCACCGGGCCGTGCGAGGCATGCGGGGATGTCATGTCCGCACCCTAGGTGGCTGTTCCGTCTCGGCCAAGTCGCTCCTCCGCGAAGCCCTGACCTCCCCTGATTCCCCTTGACCCCTCATGCCTCCCCGGCCCCCAGGCGGACATAGCCGCGCGATGCGATACCGGTCAGTCGATGCCTTCGACGATGCGGAAGTCGCGGTCGACGCCGTCGGAGAGGGCGACCAGCGCCTCCTGGTAGGCCGCGCTCTCGCGCGCCGCGACGGCCTGCTCGAAGCTGTCGAACTCGATCAGGATGGTGCGCTCGGCGATTCCGGCGTCATACGCCACGACCCGACCGCCACGGACGAAGGTCCGACCGCCCCCCGCCTCGACGGCCAGGCGGGCCAGCTTGTTGTAAGCAGCCAACTTCTCAGGGTCGGAGATGGTGCGGTAGACGCTGACCCAGTAGCCCTTGGGCATGGAACCTCCAGTGTGGGATGAGTGCATCTGACTTACGGGTTGGTCTCGGAGGAGCGTCGGCGGGCGAGAGCGAGGCTTGTCAGCGTCGTGATCGCCATGGCGCCGATGCCGACCAGCGCCGCGGTGGTGTAGGCGCCGTCGTCGGGGAAGAGGTCGCCGGGGCCGGTGCCCGCGGTGAGGATGAGGCCGCCGACGGCACTGCCCAGGGAGTACCCGACGCTGCGGACGACGTAGTGGAAGCTCATGGCGCTCGACGTCTCGCTCCTGGGGGTGACGGCCAGGATGACGCCGGGCATCGCGGCCGAGAAGCCTCCGACCCCGAAGCCGAGCACGCCCATCGCCGCGAACAGTTCGGCCAGGTCCGACCGGGCCGCCGCGAACAGGACGAACCCGCCGCCGACCACGACGGCGCCGCCCGCCAGGAGCAGGGGGTCGGCGATCCGCCTCCGGACCCGTGGTGTGAGCTTGCCGGCGACGAACCCCAGCACCGAGAACGGGATGAGGACCAGACCGGCGACGAAGGTCGTCAGACCGAAGCCGTAGCCCGCGCCGTGCGGCGTCTGCGCGTACCGGGTGATGAGCGTGAGCAGAAGGTACATGCCGATCCCGCCGACGAACATGGCGAGGTTCGCCCCGGCGACCGCCGGGTGCCGCACCGCCCGCACATCGACCAGGGGCGTCGTGCTCCGCAGCTCGACGACGGCCCAGACGCAGAGCAGCACCACCGCGACGACGGCGAGGCCCGCCGCCACGGCGAGGTGCCGGCTCCACAGATTCCGTTCGCCGGCGAGGAACAGCACCAGGAACAGCCCGGCGGCCAGGACGACCGCGCCTGCCACGTCCACGTGGGCGGAGCGGCCTTCGGGGGCTTCGGGCATGGAGCGCCAGGCGGTCAGGAGGGCGGCGGCGGTGACGACCAGGCCGAGGCCGTAGGCCGCCCGTACCCCGCCGAACTCGGCGAGCAGTGCGGCCAGCGGGTAGCCGACGCCGGCCCCGATGATCGAGACCACCGAGATCAGCGCGATCACGGCCGCGCTGCGCTCCTGGGGGAGGTGGTCCCGGGCCACGCCCATCATCAGCGCCGTCAGCCCGAGCCCGACGCCCTGGGCCGCCCTGCCGGCCAGCAGCCACGCGAACGGCAGCGGCAGCACCGTGAGCGTGCTGCCGGCGACGACGACCGCCAGTGTGGCGAGGATCGCCGCCCGCCGGTGCGGGCCGGCGCCGAGCCGGCCCAGTACCGGCGTGGCGACGGCGCCGCTGAGCAGCGCGACGGTCAGCGTCCACTGCGCGCTGCCGAGCGAGACGTGGAAGGAGGTCGCCACGCTGGTGATGAGCGGCGTCCCGAGGCTGGCGACCGCCGCCACGACCAGAGCGATGAACATCAGGGCGGGGACCAGCAGCCGCCCCTCGGAACGCGCCGCCGGGAGCTCCTTCACCGGGACCGCGCCGACCGGCCGCCCGCTCACCGTTTCGGCCCCTCACGGTCCTGGCTTTCGAGCTCTGCCAGATGCTTCAGCGCCGGAACGGCCGCCGCCAGCGCCTCGACCTCGTCGCCGGTGAGCCCGCCGATCAACCGCTCGAACGCGTGGACGCCCGCCTGGCGCCGGGTCCGGACATAGGAGGCGCCGGCCTCGGTCAGGCAGACCAGCGTGACCCGCTTGTCGGACGGGTCGCCCCGCCGCTCGACCAGGCCGGACTCCTCCATCACCCGGACCACGGCGGTCATCGCGGGCTGGGTGACGCCCTCGACCGCGGCCAGATCGGTGATGCGCCGCGGGCCTGTCCGGTCCAGGGTCGCCAGGGTGGCGGCGGACGTCAGGCTCATGTCCCGGGGCAGCCGTCTCGCGGCCCTGGTGGCCAGGCCGTAGAGGGCCGCCCCGATGGCGGCGGACGCGTCAGGAGCGCTGTCTTGACGACTCATGCTTGAAGCATAACAGTTTTATATTCATGGCGTATGTAAATAGGTCCATGCAAGTGCCGCTTGCTGCTGCGGAGGCCGTCAGGAGGGGCCCCGGGCCGGGCGTCGCGAGGTGCTACATCACTGCGTCGGTCTGCAGAGGGCCCACTCGGGCGCAGTTCCCGCCTGTGCCGTGTTCGCCATTGTCATCGCCTCCCGATCGAGCTGCCGTCCACCGTAAACCGAGGGTGTGGCACGGCGCGGGGCCGGATCGACGTCCTTGAGGCAGGGCAGGGGGCGAGTTCGGCGGAGCCTTGCCAAGCGAACTTCACCGATATATCGTTGAGGCATCGCGACAGATCAACGATGGAATGAAGGAGTGGTTTGCGATGCGTACCCACGGATTCGAGCGTGGACATGGACAGGACGGCCCCCGGCGCGGCCGCGGCGGCTTCGACGGACGACGTGCGGCCTTCGGGCCCTTCGGTCCGGGCGGACAGGGCGGCCCCGGCTTCGGCTTCGGCGGCCCGGGCTTCGGCCCCGGCCCCTGGGGCGGGCGAGGGCGTGGCGGACCCAGGGGGAGGGCGCGGCGCGGAGACGTGCGGGCCTCGATCCTGGCCCTGCTCACGAACCGGCCCATGCACGGCTACGAGATGATCCAGGAGATCGCCGAGCGCAGCGGCGGGGCGTGGAAGCCCAGCCCGGGATCGGTGTACCCGACCCTCCAGCTGCTGGAGGACGAGGGCCTGATCAGCAGTGAGAGCGACGGCGGCAAGAAGCTGTTCTCGCTCACCGAGGAGGGTCGCACGGCCGCCGAGGAGGGCCCGGACGCCCCCTGGGAAGAGGCCGCGCGCGGGGTCGACTGGGAGGCCCTCGGCGAGATCCGCCAGGCCGGCTTCGGTCTGATGGAGGCCTTCGGGCAGGTCTGGAAGACCGGCAGCAAGGAACAGCGCGAGAAGGCTCTCGCCGTCATCAACGAGGCCCGCAAGAAGCTGTACCTGATCCTCGCCGACGAGGACTGAACCGGCCGGTGGCCGCCCGTACGGCAGCCGTTACGGCGAAGGCGCTCCGCGGAATCGACCGCGGGGCGCCTTCGTGCGTCCGGCGGGCGTGCCGCGCGTCGGCCGTCCGGTCCGGCTCGGGGCCGGGCTCAGGTCACCAGCGTGCCCAGCTTGCGCAGCGACTCGTTCAGGGCGGCCGTCCCCGAGTCCTTGAGCTTGCCCGCCATCAGCGACACGGCCGCGCCGGTGAACTCGCCGTCGATGCGGACCGTCGTGGCGTCGCCGTCGGGGGTCAGGGTGTAGCGGGTGGCCACGGACACGGCCATCGGTCCTTTGCCGCGGATGGCGAGCACCCGGGCCGGCTCCAGTTCGGCCACGGTCCACTCGACCTCGGCCGGGAAGCCCATGAGCTTCATGTTCTCCAGGAACGTCGCGCCCGGTTCGAGGGTCGCGGGGCCGCCCTTGGGGAAGTTGGTGTGGGTCGCGTTCCACTCGCCGTACGCCGGCCAGTCGGTGAGCTGGGCCCACACCTTCTCGGCCGGCGCCTGGATGCGTGCCTCCGCGCTGACTTCGGCCATGCGACCACCTCTTCGTGTCGGGCAGCTCCGGCTGCGGTGTCGCGGAACGTAGCTCCAGACGGTCGAACATTCAATACTGACGAACTGTCAGGCGAACTCGGACGAACCGTCGGACGAACCGCCACGCCAACTGTCAGGCGAACTGTCGGCCGAACTGTCGGACGGGCCGGCGGACGGTCTGTCCGGCGCAATGCCGTCCGGCGCAGTGCCCGAGCGGGCCCCGGTCCACCGGCCGCCGCCGCCCACGCGCCGGATCGCCGCCCCGTCGAACACGTCCCAGGCGCGGGGAAACGGTCCCTCGTCGTGACAGTGCCAGGCCTGCCAGAACAGATCGGCGGGCAGGGCGTCCGCAGGGGCGTACACCCGGTACACGTACTGCCGGCCGTCGATCGCCGGCAGCGCCACCAGCCAGCACCCGCTCTCCATGTCCGTGGGGGACGTACGGGCCCGGCTCGGCGGTTGCGTGAGGGGCGTGCGGCAAGGCGGCGCGCGCCCAGTCGAGAGAAACGGCCTGATCTCATCCGTAAGGAGGAGACCCCGGCGACCCTGCTCCGCTCTGCGTGGGAGGCGAAGATGCTTCCTGCCGGGGACGACCGCACCTGGGGAGGACTGATGGGATGGGGGCGTGCAACCCCGTACTCCCCGGCAGACGCCCCGCGACCGGGCGGCGCACGGCAGGGACGACGTCCCCGGGCTCGGCGCCGAGGCCGCGGCGGCGCTCGCCGCCGCGCGCCGCCGGGCGGTGCGGGACCGGGACCGGCAGGTCGACACCGCCCATCTGCTGCACTCGCTCCTGGAACACGACCCCCAGGTCCGCGCCGTCTTCGACGGCGGCCCGCAGCTCGCCCGGCTGCTCGGCTATCTCGTCCAGCGCAGCATCGGCTACGGGCTGCGCTGGCAGGGCGGCGTCGAGGACTCCGGCGCCGTGCCCGTCGTGACGGCCGTCGAGTCGTCCGGCCGGACGTCCGTGGCGGCCGGTGTCGCGGAGAGGGGCGGGGCGCCTGGCGTGACGGCCGCCGTGGGGCTGTCCCCGCTGGCCGCGGCCGCGCTGGCGCAGGCGTGCGAGGAGGCGGC
Source organism: Streptomyces hayashii (assembly GCF_024539815.1). Taxonomy (GTDB): domain Bacteria; phylum Actinomycetota; class Actinomycetes; order Streptomycetales; family Streptomycetaceae; genus Streptomyces; species Streptomyces hayashii. The sequence goes on along the minus strand of NZ_JAHHIU010000248.1, from coordinate 5,838 downwards.
CCGGCAGACCGGCGCGCCGGCCCGGGGCGTCGACCTGCTCGCGGTGATGGTCGCGGACCCGCGGGCCCGGGCGGTCGAGGTCCTCACCCGTGCCGGCGTCGACGTCCACGGACTCCGGGCCCGGATCGCGGGCGGCCAGGAACGCGAGGCGTGCCTCGAAGGCGGCGGCCCCGCCTGCTGAAGGATCACGCCCCGCCCGCGACGTCCAGCCGATGAGACAGGTGTCAACGGGGATGACGCTCATGTCACCGTCTGTCATCATGTGGCGGTGCGTACCTCTGTGAGCAGCCAGGGCAGCCGCGGAAAGGGCCTCGGGCTCTCTCTCGCGGTCGGGTCGGCCATCGCCTTCGGCGGATCCGGGGTCGCGGCCAAGCCGCTGATCGAGGCGGGTCTCGACCCGCTGCACGTGGTGTGGCTGCGGGTGACCGGCGCGGCGCTCGTGATGCTGCCGCTCGCCGTGCGCCACCGCGCGCTGGTGCGCACCCGGTCCGCGCTGCTCGCCGGCTTCGGTCTGCTCGGCGTGGCCGGGGTGCAGGCGTTCTACTTCGCAGCGATCTCCCGGATCCCCGTCGGCGTCGCCCTGCTCGTGGAGTACCTCGCGCCCGCCCTGGTGCTGGGCTGGGTGCGCTTCGTGCAGCGGCGGCCGGTGACCCGGGCCGCCGCGCTCGGCGTCGTCCTGGCGGTGGGCGGACTGGCCTGTGTGGTCGAGATCTGGGCGGGCCTGGGCTTCGACGCCCTCGGGCTGCTGCTCGCGCTGGCGGCCGCCTGCTGCCAGGTCGGCTACTTCGTCCTGTCCGACCAGGGCAGCGACTCCGGCGACGACGTCCCCGATCCGCTCGGCGTCATCGCCTACGGCCTCCTTCTGGGCTCCTTCGTGCTGACCGTCGTCGCCCGGCCGTGGGGCATGGAGTGGTCCGTGCTCGCGCACCCCGCCGACATGAACGGCTCCGAGGTCCCCGCCTGGCTGCTGCTCGCCTGGATCGTGCTGCTCGCCACGGTCGTCGCGTACGTCACCGGCGTGGTCTCCGTGCGCCGGCTCTCCCCGCAGGTCGCTGGAGTGGTGGCCTGTCTGGAGGCGGTCATCGCGACCGTCCTGGCGTGGGTGCTGCTCGGCGAGCACCTTTCGGCCCCGCAGATCGTCGGCGGGGCGGTGGTGCTGCTCGGCGCCTTCATCGCCCAGTCGTCGGCGCCCGCCAAGGGCTCGCCCGACCCGGTGGCCGCCGGCGGCCCCGAACGGGAGCTGCCGGCCCGCGCCACGGTTGCCTGACGCGGTGACCGGTGAGGTCACCGCGGCCGGCAGGTCCGTCGTTCGTCACCGGCGCCAGAAGAGGTGGTGCGTCACACCGCTCGGGCTGGGGACGACCTCCATGTGAAAGCGGTCCAGCAGCTCGTCGGGCGAGTCCCACAGGCGTAGCCCGAATCCGAGCTTCACCGGTGAGACGACCACGTGCATGGTGTCCACGAGGTCGGCGTCGAGGAATTCCCGGACGGTGGTCACGCCGCCGCCCAGCCGGACGTCCTTGCCCTGTGCGGCCTCGCGCGCCCGCGCGAGAACGGCGGCCGGGTCGCCGTCCACGAAATGGAACGTGGTGTCGGAGAGCGTGAACGACGGCCGTTCGTGGTGGGTCAGGACGAAGACCGGCGTGTGGAACGGCGGCTCGTCACCCCACCAGCCGCGCCAGTCGTGGTCGGTCCACGGGCCGCGCTGGGGTCCGAACTTGTTGCGGCCCATGATCTCGGCGCCGATGTTGTGGCTGAAGTCCCGGCTGAAGTAGTCGTCGAGGCCCCGGCTGCCCCCGGGCTCGGTGCGATTGGGCCAGCTCGCGGTGGCGCCGGCCCAGGCGAAGAGCTTGCCCGGATCGATGTGATGGCCGAAGGGGCGCTCCAGACTCTGGTCCTCGCCGGCCGCGACGCCGTCGCTCGAAATGGTGAAGTTCTGCACGCGCAGCAGCTGATCCACGTGTTTCCTCATCAGTCCTGTCGCCTCCTGGTGTGGCGATGCGTCCTACACCAGCATGTCGAACGGGACGCGGCCGGATCGACAGCGGCGCGTGAGCAGTTTTGAGGCACGTCCGGCGGGACGGCGTCGCGGAGGCGGGCGCGGCCTGCCGCCGCCCGGGACCGCGCCGGCCGGGCCGCGTCCCGTCGACCCGCCGGATCACCCCCGCGGTCGCACGGCGCGCCGGCGCAGCAGGTGCTCGCGAGCCGCCGCGTCGCCCGGTCCGCCGCGGGTCGCGAGGCCCGCGGCGATGCGGTCCTGGGTTTCGGCCGGCCGGTGGGCCGCGTACTTGAACTTGGCCTCCACGGAGGTCACTTCGAGCCGGATGCCGCGGATGCCGGAGAGCAGGCGACCGTACGGGTCCTCGCCCGGGACGGGGCGTGCGGAGCCGCCCTCCGGCTGGAAGTGCGCGAGCTGGCGGACGAGCAGGTCGGCCTTGGCGGCCGGATCGTCCACGATGTGCGCCGTGCAGCGGAGCTGGACGGCCGCGTAGAAGCTCGTCGGGGTGCCGTGCTCGGCCGGGGCGCCGGGCGGCGCCTGCCAGGGGCCGGGCACGAAGACGTGGTCGTCGACCACGCTCAGCGTCACCGCCGGATTCGCCTCCAGCGCCGGCCACAGGGGGTTGGGGCGGGCCAGGTGGGTGACGGCCGTGTCGTCCCCGGGGTCGTAGGCGAAGTGCAGGGGCTGCACGAACGGCGGGTCTCCCGGCAGGCCGTTGACGGCCAGCTCGCCGAAGTCGTGCGTGGCCAGCCAGTCCCGCCACTCGGCGTCGTCGTGGGGCGCGTCCCAGGGGTGGACCAGCATCACAGCGCCGCGAGGTAGTCGGGGAGTTCGACGCCGGGCGCGAGGTCGGTCTCCGGGAGGGGGGCGTCGTAGCCCTTGCGCAGCGGGACCACGCCGGCCCAGTGGGGGAGGGCGAGGTCCTCGGGCTCGTCGTTCACGCCGCCGGTGCGGGTCTTGGCCGAGACCTCGCCGAGGTCGAGGCGGATCACCGCGGTCGCCGCCAGCTCCTTGCGGTTCGCGGGGCGCGAGTCGGCGGCCCGGCCCGGGACGACATGGTCGACGAGGGCGTCGAGCACGGCGCGCTTCTCCTGCGGGTCCGTCACGTCGTACGCGGTGCCGTGCACCACCACCGAGCGGTAGTTGATCGAGTGGTGGAAGGCCGAGCGGGCCAGCACCAGGCCGTCGACGTGCGTGACCGTCAGGCAGACCGGCAGCCCCGGGTCCGCCTGTCCCGCCATCCGCAGCGGGCGCGAGCCCGTCGAGCCGTGCACGTAGAGCGTCTCGCCGACCCGGGCGTACAGCGTCGGCAGCACGACCGGCGCGCCGTCGCGGACGAAGCCGAGGTGGCACACATAGCCCTCGTCGAGTATCGAGTGCACCAGGTCTCTGTCGTAGGACGCCTTCTCGGCCGCCCGGGTGGGGACCGTGCGGTCGGTGGGGGTGTACGCGGCGGGCGGCGTCGTCGGCTGCTGGGTCCCCTGCATGGCGCTCTCCATTGCACTAGTGCATAATAGGTTTTGTGATAGGAGAGTATCGGATCCAGGGCCGAAGAGCAGCAGAGATTTCCGCGAGCGTCGAGGCGGCGGTCGGCGCGGGCGAGCTGCGCCCGGGGCAACTTCTGCCGCCCATGCGGGAGTTGGCGACCTCGCTCGGGGTGAACCCGAACACCGTCGCGGCCGCCTATCGCACCCTGCGCGAGCGGGGGGTGATCGAGACCGACGGCCGCCGGGGCAGCCGGGTGCGCGCGAAGCCCGCCACGACCGGGCGCGACTTCATCCGGGTGGACGTCCCGAAGGGCGTGCGGGACGCGTCCGCCGGCAACCCGGACACGGCGCTGCTTCCGCCGCTGGCACCGGCGTTCGCCTGGGCGGCGGCCCAGGGCGACCGGGAGCCGGTGCTGTACGGACACGCGCCGGTGGAACCCGAGCTGGCCGCCCTGGCCCGGGCGGACCTCGACGCGGACGGCGTGCCGGCCGGACCGGTGGCGGTGGCCTCCGGTTCGCTGGACGCGATCGAACGCGTCCTCGCCGCACATCTGCGGCCGGGCGACGTCGTGGCCGTCGAGGATCCCGGCTGGGGCTCCCTGCTCGACCTGGTGCCGGCCCTCGGGCTGCGTACCGTGCCGGTGGGACTGGACGACGAGGGCCCCCTGCCCCAGGACGTGCGCCGTGCGCTGGAGGCCGGGGCACGCGCCCTGATCGTCACCGACCGGGCGCAGAACCCGACCGGCGCGGCGGTGAGCGCCCCGCGCGCGCGTGCCCTGCGGGCCGTGCTGGGGGAGCATCCGCACACCCTGCTCGTCGAGGACGACCACGGCCACCGCATCGTCGACCTGCCTCTGCACCCCCTCGCGGGAGTCACCCGGCACTGGGCCTTCGTGCGCTCGGCGGCCAAGGCCTACGGCCCGGACCTGCGGTTCGCCGTCCTCGCCGGGGACGACGTCACGCTCGACCGGGTGAGCGGGCGGCAGCGGCTCGGCCCGGGCTGGGTCAGCCGCATCACCCAGCGGGCCGTGCTGCGGCTGTGGGCCGACGACGCGGTGGACCCGCGAGCGGTGGCGTCGGCGTACGGCGGCCGGCGCGACGCGCTGATCGACGCCCTGGCCGCCCGCGGGGTCCGGGCCCGCGGGCGCAGCGGACTGAACGTGTGGGTCCCGGTGCCGGACGAGACGGGGGCCGTCGCCCGGCTGCTGCACGCGGGGTGGGCGGTCGCACCCGGGGCTCGGTTCCGCGTCGAGTCCCCGCCCGGGATCCGGATCACCGTGTCCAACCTGGCGCAGGACGAGATCGACGGGCTCGCGGACGCGGTCGCCGCCGCGGTGCGGGTGGGCGGCGTGCGCGGCTACGTCTGATGCCGGCCGTGCGCGCCGGCCCTCCGGAAGGGCCTCGCCGCGCACCGGTCAGGGCCGGCGCCGCACCTGGGTCAGCGCCGCACCCGCCAGGACGATCGCCGCTCCCACCGGTGTCGACCAGCTCAGCGGCTCGTCCAGCAGGGCGACGCCCGCCGCCGTCGCGATGACCGGGATGAAGTACGTGACCATCTGGGCCGTCGTCGGACCGACCTCCGCGACCAGGCCGTACTGGATCAGGAGGGCCAGGCCCGTGCCGAGCGCCCCCAGAGCGGCCGTCGCGAGCAGGGGGAGCAGGGGGAAGCGGCTCGGCAGGGTGGTGAACAGCGGGGTGACCACGCCGAGTTGGAGGGTGGCCAGGAACAGTTGCGCGCCGGTCATCGACAGGGCGGAGGAGCCGGTGGCCGCCAGCGTGCGACGGAGGTAGATCCAGCCGATCGGGTAGCTGAGCGAGGCCAGCAGGGCCAGCGTCGTGCCCCGGGCGTCCGGGCCGTGGAAGCCCTGCCACGCGCCGAGCACGGTGAGCACGCCCAGGAACCCCAGACCCAGACCCGCGACGCGCAGCCTGGTCGGCCGGTCCTCGGAGAGGGCGACCAGCGACAGGGCCATGCCCCACAGCGGCGAGGTCGCGTTGCAGATCCCCGCCAGGGTGGACGGGATCGTCAGCTCCGCGTAGGCGAAGAGGGAGAACGGCACGGCGTTGAGCAGGAACGCGGACACGGTCAGATGCGCCCAGGTGCGCGCCCCGCGCGGGAGCCGCTCACGCTTGACCGCCATGGCGACCGCCAGCACCGCCGTCCCGAACGCCAGCCGGCCGAAGGTGACCTGGAAGGGCGCGTAGCCGCCCGTGCCCACCTTGATGAGCAGGAAGCTGAAACCCCAGATCAGCGACAGCGCGCCGAAGCGCAGCCGCCAGTCGAGGGCGCGGCGTCGTCCGGCGGCGGCCCGCTGAGCGGGCTGGGCGGGGGAATGCGGCGTGGGCTGGGCG
>NZ_JAHHIU010000247.1 GCF_024539815.1 Streptomyces hayashii | reverse complement strand
GAGGGGAACGGTTGTGCGGGACGCCGTCGTGTGTTCCCCGGGGGAGGGTGGGGTGAAGCCCCCGGCTCCCGGCAAGCGGCCAGCCGACGTGTGCGAGACGAAACCGGGGAGTACGACCATGGATACGACTGCGTGCCCTTACGCCCTCGACGTGACGGGGCGTGATCTCCCGGGCGAGGCCGCGATGCTGCGGGCCGAGGGGCCGGCCGTCCGGGTGGAGCTGCCCGGGGGAGTGGTGGCCTGGGCGGTGGTGCGCCAGCAGTACGTGGAGCGGTTGCTCACCGATCCCCGAGTGTCGAAGGACGCGCGTCAGCACTGGCCCGACTTCATCGAGGGGAGGATCACCGAGGAGTGGCCGCTGTACCCGTGGGTGGCGAACGAGAACATGCTGTTCGCGTACGGCGCCTCGCACACCAGGCTGCGCCGCTTGGTGGCCGGGGCGTTCACCGCGCGCCGCTCGGAGGCGATGCGGCCGCGGGTCGGGCAGATAGCGGCCGAACTCGTCGACTCGCTCGCACAGTCGGCGGAGCGGGGGACGCCGGTGGACCTGCGGACCGGATTCGCGGAGCTGCTGCCGATGCGGGTGATCTGCGAGCTCTTCGGGGTGGAGCAGGGCGAGGACACCGACGCCCTGTGCACGGCGCTGCACACGGTGTTCGGCACGACGATCAGCGGTCAGGAGATCGAGGCGGCCCGGCTGGAGGCGTTCGTCAGGCTGTCGGAACTGGTGAAGGCCAAGCGGGCCGAGCCCGGCGACGATCTCACCTCCCTGCTGATCCAGGCACGTGACCAGGACGACCGGCTCAGCGAGGAGGAACTGCTGGGCACCCTCTTCCTCATGATCGCCGGCGGCCAGGACACCACCGCCGCCCTGATCACGAATGCGATCGGGGCGCTGCTGCTCGCTCCCGAGCAGCTGGAGCACGTCCGGGAGGGCCGCGCGACCTGGGAGGACGTGGTGGCCGAGACGATGCGGGTGCACACCCCCGGGGCGTATTCGCCGATGCGGTTCGCGGTCGAGGACATCGACCTGGACGGCGTGCTGATCCGCAAGGGCGAGGCCATCCTCGTCTCCTTCGCGGCCGGTGGCCGGGACCCCGAGCGCCACGGACCGCACGCCGACCTCTTCGATCTGCTGCGCAAGGACCGCGACAGCCTCGGCTTCGGCCACGGCCCGCACCGCTGCATGGGCGCCCCGCTCGCCGCGGTGGAGGCGGAGAGCGCCTTCGCCGCGCTCTTCGCACGCTTCCCCCGGATGGAACTCGCCTGCCGGCCGGAGGAACTCCAGCCGATGCCGAGCTTCTTGATGAACAGTCACCGTTCGTTGCCGGTCGTGCTCGTTCCGCGGCACCGCTGAAGAAACGGTCCACGCCCGGCCGACGAGCTCGGCGACGCGGCGTCCGCGCCTTGCCGGCCCGCTCCGGCCACGCGCCGGCCCTTTCGTCGACGAAGGGATGCGGGGGCGCGACGGACGGGATCACGCCTGCCGCGCCGGAGTCGTCGGCCGGTCAGCGGGTCGGTCGGTCAGCGGATCGGTCGGTCAGCGGGTCAGGCGGTGCCTGCGTCCGCCGCGGCGGAAACGGACCGCGGCGTAGACCAGATCGGCCAGCAGCACGAGCGCACCGATGATCAGCAGGTAGAACAGCCCGTGGGCCGCGAATCCGATGATGCCCAGGACGAGGGCGGCGAGGATCAGGAACAGGAACAGGCTCATCGGCTCTCCCGGCGGTCTCGTCGTCTCAGCGGCGGGCGAGGCGTCGTTCGCCGCCGGCGCCCGGCGTGTAGTCCAGTTCGTAGTGCGCGAACACCTTCGGTTCGTCCTCGGCGGGCAGCTCGCCGTCGACGTCGATCGCCGGGGCCTTCTTCACGGCGTTCCTGTCGTGGACGACCCGCAGATAGCCCGGGCCGACCGTCGCCCCCGTGAGCGGCACGAACACCAGCCGGCGACGGGTGGGCAGACCGACGGTCACGGTGGCGAAGGAAGGGCTGTCCGTGCCGGTGTCCACGTAGACCGACTCCAGGACGCCGATCTTGTGCCCCTGCGGATCGACCACGTCGTGGCCGCGCCATTCACGGATGTCACCGGCTTCGAACATGAGAACCTCCCGGCCGTTCGGGTACCCGTGTTCCCGTGTCCGATGCGGGTGCGGGGCTGTCGTGCGGCCCGCGACGGCCACCGCGGATTTCGCTGTGAGGTCACTGCGGCCGGGCCATCAGCACCGCGACGTCGTCCTGGGCCGGATTCGGCAGCATCTGCGTGAGGACGTCGTCGCAGAGCGCCGTCAGCGGCCGGCCGGGGTGGCGCAGGGCGCGTGCGAGCCGGTCGAGCCCCTGGTCGAGGTCTCGGCCCCGGGTCTCGATCAACCCGTCGGTGTACAGCACGAGCAGGCTGCCCGGCGGCAGCGGAACCTCCTCGGTCCCGAACTGCCGTCCGCCGGTGCCCAGCGGAGTCCCCGGCGGACCGTCGAGGAAGGTGATCGCCCCGCCGGGCGACATCACGGCCGGCGGAGGATGACCGGCCCTGGCGACGAGACACCCGCCGGAGGCGGGATCGTGGACGGCGTAGACGCAGGTCGCCAGCTGGTCCTCGCCCATGTCGGCCACGAGGGCGTCCAGCGAGCGCAGCATGTCGGCGGGGTCGATGCCGAGCCGGGCCAGGGTGCGCACGGCGGCACGCAGCTGGCCCATGATCGCCGCGGCGTGGACACCGTGCCCCATGACGTCTCCGATGACGAGTCCGGTGCGCCCCTCGGGCATCGCGACGACGTCGAACCAGTCGCCGCCGACGTCTTGTTCACTGGCGGGCAGGTAGCGTCCCGTCAGCTCCAGCCCGGGGACGGCGGGCAGCGCGCTGTTGGTCAGGTTGCGCTGCAGGGTGAGGGCCGTCGCGCGCTGCCGGGTGTACATCAGCGCGTTGTCGATGTTGAGGGCGGCGCGCGCCGCCAGTTCGTCGATCAGCACGCAGTCCTGCTCGTCGAAGGGTTCGCGGCTGCGGAGCCGTGTCACCACGACCGCGCCGAGGGCCTTGCCCCGGGCGACCAGCGGGACCAGCCGTGCGGATCCGAGGCCCATGAGATAGGCGCGCAGCTCGTCGGCGCGGGGGTCGGGGACGAGCGCCGGGACGTCGGACCGGTACAGATTGGTGGGGCGGCCGTCGGCGATGACCCGTTCGTAGAGCGAGCCGCGTTCGAGCCGGGAGGTCATGCCCGGCAGCAGCCTCGCCGTCGGGGCGGCCGGGTCGCGGAAGAGGGCGGCCATCCGGCGGATCACCCCGCGCGTGGCGGCGGTGGACTCGTCGGGGCTCATGGCGTCTTCGAGGAGCTGCACGTCGGCGGAGTCGGCGAGCCGGGGCACCAGCATGCGCGCGATCTCCTCGGAGGTCTGCCGCAGGTCCAAGGTGGTGCCCACGCGGGTGCCGGCCTCCGCCAGCAGCGCGAAGCGGCGCCGGGCGCGCTCGGCGTCGTGTTCGGCCCGCTGGCTCTCCGTGATGTCGATGAGGGTGGCGATCAGGCCCAGGGTCCGGCCGCTGCCGTCGACCAGCGGGGCGTAGGAGCACGACCAGGTCCGTTCCCGGTCGGGGTCCGCCGGGGTACGGCCGGCGCGACGGACGTCGACGACGGCCGTGCCCCGGTCCAGCACCTCCTGCATCGTCTTCTCCAGCGCCACGGCGTTGACGCCGGGCACCACCTCGGTCAGCCGTCTGCCGAGATGGTCGGCGGCGGAGACGCCGTTCATCCGGGCGAGTGCGTCGTTGACCCGCAGGAAGCGCAGATCGACGCCGAGGGTGGCCAGGCCGATGGGAGACTGGCTGAAGAGGCTCTCCAGGGCGGCAAGGGAGTCGCGCATGCGCAGGACCTGGGAGGTCTCCACCGCGATCAGCTGGGCGCCGGGGCGTCCCTGGGCGTCGGTGGCCGGCATGATCCAGGTCTCCATCGTGACCGGATGGCCGTCGCGATGGCGTACCGACAGGGTGCCGACGACCGTTTCCCCGCCCTGGACGCGATGGGTGAGCTGGTCGGCCAGCTCATGGTTGCCCTCGGGCACCAACAGGGCGGACGCCGGTCGGTCGAGCACGTCCCGTGGCCGGAACCCGAGCAGATCCTGGGCGGCCAGCGACCACTCCACGATCCGTCCGCGCGCGTCCTCCCGCCACAGCGCAATCGGAAGCAGCTCGCGCAGCACACCGGCGTACCCGACGGCGCCCGAGGGCTGTTCGACGGCCGGGTCCGCACGGTGAGGAGCGCCCATCGCTTGACCTCCCCAGAGGGCGGGCAGGAGTGCACACGAAAACACCATATCCGTAGATTCCGATCGGGCGGGTCGGCGGGAGACGCGCGACGCCGGCCTCGGGGCCGCACCGGTCACCGCCGTCTCCGCCGTCTCCGCCGTCTCCGCCGTCTCCGCCGTCCTCGCGGCCGTGCCGGCCGGGGCCCCCTGCGCCGCCGGCGGGCGCGTTACGTGATCGATCCCATGGGTACCGGGTGACAGTCGACGCGCAGGGCGTCGTCGGCGGCATCAGGAGGCTGGTATGGACGAGGCCGGCACGGACGCTTCGGTCGACCGCATCGCGAACCCGTGGGGCGGGCGCACCCCCTACGACCGGCACGGGTCCTGGCCCACGCGCGTGGACGCCCGTCTGGAAGCCGGCGTCGAACCCGACCAGGTACAGCGGTGGGTGCAGGCCGCCTCGATCCTGCACTCCGACGGCGACGCCATGGACGTCGCCGTCGTGGACGGCCGCATGGTCGGGGTGCGCGGCCGTGCGGACGACCGCGTCAACCGCGGCCGACTGGGTCCCAAGGACCTCTTCGGCTGGCAGGCGAACGCCTCCGAGGACCGGCTGACCAGGCCGTTGATCCGCGAGGGCGGGCATCTGGTGGAGTGCGACTGGGACACCGCGATGCACAGGATCGTGACCCGCTCGCGGGAGCTGCTGGAAGAACGCGGACCCGGGTCGATCGGCTTCTACACCTCCGGACAGCTGTATCTGGAGGAGTACTACACGCTGGCGGTGCTGGCCCGGGCGGGCATCGGGACCAACCACCTGGACGGCAACACCCGCCTGTGCACCGCCACCGCCGCCGAGGCGCTGAAGCAGTCCTTCGGCTGCGACGGCCAGCCGGGCTGCTACGACGACTTCGACCACGCTGACGTGGTCGCGCTGTTCGGGCACAACATCGCCGAGACGCAGCCCGTGCAGTGGATGCGGCTGCTCGACCGCCTGGAGGGCGGCGACCCGCCCCGTCTGGTGTGCGTCGACCCGCGCCCCACCCGGGTGGCCCGGCGGGCGGCCGTGCACCTCGCCCCGCGTGTGGGCACCAACGTGGCCCTGCTGAACGCGCTTCTGCACGAGATCATCCGCACCGACCGGGTCGACCACGACTACATCGCCGCGCACACCGTCGGCTTCGACGAGCTGGCGTCCCGGGTGAAGGAGTGCACCCCGCAGTGGGCGGCGGGCATCTGCGACGTGTCCGCCGCGTCGATCGGCGAGGCGGCCGAGGTCCTCGGCGGGGCCGACCGGCTGCTGTCCACGGTCCTGCAGGGCGTCTACCAGTCCCACCAGGCCACCGCGGCCGCCGTGCAGATCAACAACCTGCATCTGATCCGCGGCATGCTGGGCCGGCCGGGCGCCGGCGTGCTGCAGATGAACGGGCAGCCCACCGCCCAGAACACCCGCGAGTGCGGCGCCGACGGCGACCTGCCCGGATTCCGCAACTGGCAGAACGACGTCCACGTCGCCGACCTGGCGAAGGTGTGGAACGTCGATCCCGCGACGATCCCGCACTACGCCCCGCCCACGCACGCGATGCAGATCTTCCGCTACGCCGAGCAGGGCTCGATCCGCATGCTCTGGATCAGCGGCACCAACCCGGCCGTGTCGCTGCCCGAGCTGTCGCGCGTGCGCTCGATCCTGCGGCAGGAGCGTCTGTTCGTCGTGGTGCAGGACCTGTTCCGCACCGAGACGGCCCAGCTCGCCGACGTGGTGCTGCCCGCCGCGACGTGGGGCGAGAAGACCGGCGTCTCGACCAACGCCGACCGCACCGTGCACCTGTCCCGCAAAGCGGTCGAACCCCCTGGCGAGGCCAGGCCGGACCTCGACGTCTTCCTGGACTACGCCGCCCGCATGGACTTCCGGGACAAGGACGGCGGTCCGCTGATCACCTGGCACGACCCGGAATCCGCCTTCGAGGCGTGGAAACGGTGCAGCGCCGGCCGGCCGTGCGACTACACCGGCATCACCTACGCCAAGCTGCGTGACGCGAGCGGCGTGCAGTGGCCGTGCCACGAGCAGGCCCCGGACGGCACGGAACGCCTCTATACCGACGGCATCAGCTGGGCGCATCCCGACGTCTGCGAGAGCTACGGCAAGGATCTGGAGACCGGCGCCTCGGACGAGCCCGTCGAGTACCGCTCCCTCAACCCGGACGGCAAGGCCGTGATCAGAGCGGCCGCTTATCTGCCCCCGCACGAGACGCCCGACGTGGACCACCCCTTCCAGCTGACCACCGGCCGCACGCTCTACCACTTCCACACGCGGACGAAGACCGGGCGGGCGCCCCAGCTGAACGCGGCCGCCCCCGACGTGTGGGTGGAGGCGTCCGTCGCCGACGCGGCCGCTCTCGGACTCGACGAGGGCGACCTGGTCGAGGTCGGCACGCTCCGCGGCGCCCTGCGCGGCCGGCTGCGCGTGACCGACATCCGGCCGGGCCTGCTGTTCGTGCCCTTCCACTACGGCTACTGGGACACCGCGGCCGGCCACGGACCGACCGTCGGCACACCCGGACGCGCGGCGAACGAGACGACCGTCACGGACTGGGACCCGGCCTCCAAGCAGCCCCTGTTCAAGACCGCCGCCGCCTCGCTGCGCCTGGTCGAACACGCCGTCGGACACCGTGCGCCCGCACCGACCACCACGGCGTCGGCGCCCTCCCGCGCCGACGCCGCGCCGCCCACCGTCGGCGGCGCGGCCGCCACCGCCACGGAGACGACGGACGCGTCCCACGACACCGGCGGGAGGGACATCCGGTGAACGGCGTCAACCTCACCCTGCGCGCCCTGCACCACGGCGAGAAGCATCTCGCCGGGCAGCTGACCGCGGTGGCCGAACGGCACCGCACCGAGCACGAGATCCTCCACGTCGCCACCGACCTGGCCGCATGGTCGCGCGACCATGTCTCCCACCTGGCCGAGACGGCCGAAGCCCGGGGCGTCCACCTCGGCGGCTCCTCCGGGGCGCATACGGCAGGCGTCCTGTCCGCCCTGCGCGAGAAGACGGCCGAGGCCATGGCCCACCGGCCCGAACCCGGCCTGCTGCTCCTGCGGGATCTGCGGGAGCTGCACCTGAGCGCCGCGGAGAACTCCCTGCACTGGGAGATGCTCGCGCAGGCCGCGCAGGCCGGCCGGGACGAGCGGCTGCTGGCCCTGGTCTCGCGGTGTCACCCGCAGACCCTGCGTCAGATGCGCTGGACCAACACCATGATCAAGAATCTGGCCCCGCAGATCCTCACGGGCCTTTGAGACACCGGAGCGGTGACCGTCCCGCCCGGCGCGTCCGGTGAGATCCAGCCGGACACCGGTGAAGCGCCCGGCATGGAACCGACCGGCACGAACACACCGCCCGGCCCCGGTGGGACGTGAGGGGCGTGTGTGGAGCGGCCGTGAAGGGGCACCCAGTGTGGCGGAAAGCAGCGCCGCGCCCGCCATGAGGGCGCCCTGCCGAACGGAGAGTGCGATGACGGCAGAAGCATGGGCGCCCCAGCCCGGGGTCACGGCGTTCACCCCGCCTGGCGTGTACGCCCCCCAGTGGGACACCAGGCTGCTGACACGCGCCCTGTCCCGTGAGGCCATCACCGCGTCCACCGAGGTGCTGGACCTGGGCACGGGCTCGGGAGCCCTCGCCGTGCAGGCAGCACGGCTGGGCGCCCGGGTGACGGCGGTCGACATCTCGCGGCTCGCCGTGCTGACCGCACGGATCAACGCGCGGCTGGCCGGCCAGCGGGTTCGTTTTCGCCGCGGCGACCTGACCGCGGCCGTGCCGGGTCGCTCGTACGACCTGGTCGTGAGCAATCCGCCCTACGTGCCGTCGCCCGAGGGGACGCTGCCGCGGCGCGGTATCGCCCGAGCGTGGGACGCGGGCCGGGACGGCCGCGCCTTCATCGACCGGATCTGCGCGGAGGCGCCCTCGGTCCTGAACCCCGGGGGCGTTCTGCTGCTCGTCCATTCGAGCCTGTGCGGCACCCGGGCCACCCTGGAGCGGCTGTCGGACGTCGGACTGAGCGCCACGGTCACCGACCGGACCGGTGTGCCCCACGGCCCGGTGCTGCGCTCACGCCGGCGATGGCTCGTCCAGCAGGGCCTGCTGGACGCGGGCGCGGACCGCGAGGAGCTGGTCGTCGTCCGCGCCGAACGCGCCTGACCGTCCGCGCCGCCGCGCACGGGGTGTCGGCGCCGCCCCGCACGGCGTGCCCGGTCGGGCGGCCGGGCGCGGTCGCCCGAGGCCGCCCGCCCGCCAGCCCATGACGCCTCCGGAGACCGAGGAGGGAACACCAGTGGAGTTCGGCAAGCCGCCCCCGACGGGGCGTCCCGCCCGACCGGCGGAGACGGCGTCCGCACATCCCTTCCTCGCCTCGCCCGGGGCGGGCTTCATCGAGGCGGAGATCCTCGACGCCACCGGCGGAACCCCGTTGCCGTGAGACGGCGACGCCCTCCGACGCGGTCACGGGCCGGCGTCCGGCACGCCGTCCGGCGCGGAACCAACGCACCGGACGGCGTGCCGACCTCCTGCCGCGGGCGTAGCGTCCTGGTAGGGGCCGGGCCGGTCTCGTCCGGCGTGCGCGCGCCGCGCCCCGCGGGGAGCGGAAGGCCTGCCCCGGCCGTCCGGAGATCCTCCCCTCCCGATGCTGGAGGTGCCTCGTGACCAGCGCGGGCGATCCGGCCGTCGGCGACGGCGAGCTGGACGCCGAGTTCGCGGAGACCGTGCGCCGCACCGGCGCCTCCATCGGCGCGCTCTTCCTCCTCGGGCCCGACGAGCAGCTGCTGAGCCTGGACCTGCTGTGCGGGGCGCCGGCCGAGTTCGCGGCGCCGTGGGCGCGCGTGCCCGTGGCCGCTCCGGCGCCGGTGTCCGTGGCGGTCCGCGAGGACCGGATGGTGTGGGTGGGCAGCCAGGAGCAGATGGCCCGTTCCTACCCGCGCACCGCGATGGTGCTCCCCTTCCCGCTGGCGTTGGCCGCGGCGCCGGTGTCCGGCCGTCGTCGCCGGGGTTCGCTGCTGCTGATCTGGCCCGCCGGCCGTCCGCCCTACATGACCGCGCGGGAGAGGGGCAACATCGCCTCCAGCTGCCGCCGGCTCGCCCGGCTGCTGGACGACGCCGACGTGGGCGGGCGGGGCCCGGACGGCCGGGACGGGCCGCGCGTCGTCGTCGCGAGCGACCGGTCGAGGGGTCCGGCGGCGGCCGCCGCCGACTTCGCCGAGCGTCTGCCGGGCGGCAGCTGCGCACTGGACCTGGAAGGACGCTTCACGTACCTCAGCTCCGGCGCCTGCGAACTGCTCGGCTGCGACGCCGGGCTGCTGCTGGGCACCCTGCCGTGGCAGTCCCTGCGCTGGCTCGACGACCCGACCTACGAGGACCGCTACCGGGCGGCCGTGATCAGCCGAGAGCCCGTGTCGTTCACCGCGTGCCGTCCGCCGGGCCACTGGCTCGACATCCACCTGTACCCCGACGCCAGCGGCATCAGCGCCCGTATCCTCCCCAGCGGTGAACAGCCCCCGGCTGCCGCGAAGGCCGTCCGCTCCCCGCGCGCCGTCGCACCGGCCCGCGCCGGACGGCTCTACCAGCTCACCCATCTGGCGGCCGCCCTGACCGAGGTCGTCGGCGTCCAGGACGTCATCGACCTGGTCGCCGACCAGATCATGCCGGCCTTCGGCGCCCAGGGTCTGGTGCTGTCCAGGGCCGACGCCGGCCGGCTGCGGATCACCGGCCACCGCGGCTACGCCCGGGAGACCATCGAGCGTCTCGACGGGCTGCCGCTCGACACCGACTTCACACCGGCCGGACGCGCCCTCGGCAGCGGCATCCCCGCGTTCTTCGCGGACCCCGAGGAGATGCGGCGCATCTATCCCGAGGCGCCGCTGGTCAGCGGAAAACAGGCCTGGGCGTTCCTGCCGCTGATCATCTCCGGCCGGCCCGTGGGCTGCTGCGTCCTGTCCTACGAGCAGCCCCATCCGTTCCCGGCCGAGGAACGCGCCGTCCTGACGTCCCTCGCCGGGCTCGTCGCCCAGGCCCTGGACCGGGCCGGCCTGTACGACACCAAACTGGAGCTCGCCCACGGACTGCAGCAGGCGCTGCTCCCCCGCACCCTTCCGCGCGTCGCCGGCCTGCGGGTCGCCGCCCGGTATGTGCCCGCCACCCGGGGCATGGACATCGGCGGAGACTTCTACGACCTGATCCGGCTGGGCGACACGGCCGCCGCCGCGGTCATCGGCGACGTCCAGGGACACAACGTGGCCGCCGCCGCTCTGATGGGCCAGGTCCGCACCGGCGTCTACGCCCACGCCACCCTGGGCGCGTCACCCGACCAGGTGCTCGCCAGGACCAACCGGCTGCTCACGGACCTCGCGCCCGACCTGTTCACCAGTTGCCTCTACGCCCACCTCGACCTCGGCCGCGGACGCGTGACGCTCGCCGGAGCGGGCCACCCGCCGCCCCTTCTGCGCCTCCCCGACGGCGCCACCGCGCCGGTCGACCTGGTGCCCGGCCCGCTTCTCGGCATCGACCCCGACGCCGTCTTCCCCGTGACGGAGTTCCCGATCACCACGGGCATGATGCTCGCCTTCTACACGGATGGCCTGGTCGAGACGCCGGGCGTCGACCTCGACGACTCCATCGCCGACCTCGCGGGGCATCTCGCCACGGCGGACGACCGTGACCTGGAGCTGCTGATCGACGACCTCCTGCGAAAGGGCAAGGCGATCGGGCAGCGCACCGACGACATCGCGCTCCTCCTGCTGCACCACCGAGCGAACGAACGGGGTTCCTCGCGGGCCGCGCGAGTGAGGTCCCTCCCGTAGGGCACTCCCCGAGTGCGCGGGCCGGGTCCGGCCCGGTGCAGGCCGGGCCCGTGACGGGGGAGGCGGGCGGTGGAGGGCACCGCCCGAACCCCGTTCCGCCGCTCGTCTGAGATGCAGTCGCGCCAGACGTGCACAGTGCATAGATTATGTGACGGTATGTGGGGAACTCGGTCCGGGCGATCAGCCGCCGAATCCGCCCAGCACACGGGTCCGACCACTGAGCGGACGTCGGGCATACCCCGAGGAGCCAACGTGAGTATGCGTATCGGAGTGGAAGAAGAGTTCCACGTCCTGGAGGTGGAGAGCGGGCTTCTGGTGCCGCGCGCCGACGCCGTACTGCGACGGCTCCCCGAACATGCCTTCACCACCGAGCTGCACCAGTCGACCGTCGAGTCCAACAGCGGCGTGCACACGACCCTGGACGACCTGCACGCCGACCTCACCGAGACGAGACGGCGACTCGACCGGGCGGCCGCTGCGTCCGGGCTGGCCGTGATGGCCGCGGGCACCGCTCCGCTGGCCCCGGCCGCCCCGGCCCACCCCACCGCCGACGCGCGCTACCTCCATATGACCGAGGAGTACCGCAAGGTCGCCGACGAACAGCTCATCTGCGGCGCACAGGTCCATGTGGACGTCCCCGACCGTGACACGGCCGTACGCGCGATGTGCACCGTGGCGCCCTGGCTGCCCGTGCTCCTCGCGCTCTCCGCCAGCTCACCGTTCTGGCAGGGCGCCGACACGGGGTACGCGAGCTGGCGCACCCTGCTCTGGCAGCGCTGGCCCACCGCGGGACCGGCCGGATGCTACGCGAACGCCGCCGAGTACGACGCCGCCGTGCAGGACTTCGTCCAGGCCGGGGTGATCAGCGACCCCGGGATGATCTACTACGACGTCCGCCCCTCCGACCATCTGCGCACACTCGAACTGCGCATCTGCGACGCCTGCCCGCGCGCGGAGACCGTCGTGCTCATCGCCGGCCTCTTCCGCGCGCTGGTGACCGAGGCCCGTGAACGGCTGCGCGCCCACCGCGAGCCGCACTGCGCCGGCCGGCACGAGTGGCTGCGCGGCGCCGCCTGGCGGGCCGCCCGGTCCGGTCTCGAAGGAACGCTCGTGGACCCGGAGACCCACCGGGAGGCGCCCGCGGAGCAGGTGCTGCGCACCCTGCTCGTCCGGCTGCGTCCCGCACTGGAGGCCCACGGGGACTGGGAGACCGTGCGCACGCTGGCGCACCGGGCGCTCGCCGACGGCAGCGCCGCCCGCCGCATCCGTCGAGCCGCTCGGGACGAGGACCTCCTGGCCTGCGTCGACATGCTCGTCGCCGAGACGCGCGGCGAGCGCGGGCACCGCAGGACGCCGCGGTCGCCCGCCGCGGGCCGCGCACGCGCCGCCGCCGTCCGCGGGGCGCTGCCCCAGGTCATCGGCCGCTGACGGCCCCCACCACCGGGCGAACCGTGTCCTCTCTCCCACCGGACGTCTCACCGGATCACTCAGCGAACCGTTCAGAAAGGGTTTCGTCATGTCCAGCAGCACGACCCAGGCCTGTGCCGGTGTGCGGAAAGGAGGCGGTACGCCATGTGCGGTCTGAGCGGAGAGATCCGCTTCGACGGCCGACGCCCTGATCTGGCGGCCGTCGAGCGCATGAGCGACCGCCTCGCGGCCCGCGGGCCCGACGGCCATGGAGTCTGGACGCGGGGCGCGGTCGCGCTCGGGCATCGACGGCTGAAGATCATCGACCTCTCGGATCTCGGCGCCCAGCCGATGACGGACGCCCGCAACGAGATCACCGGCGTCTTCAACGGCTGCGTGTACAACTACCGGGAACTGCGCGACGAACTGCGCGGGCTCGGCCACCGCTTCGAGTCGACGTCCGACACCGAGGTGGTGCTCAAGGCCTATCTGCAGTGGGGGACCGCCTGCGTCGAGCACTTCCACGGCATGTTCGCCTTCGCCCTCGTCGAGCACCGCAGCGGGCGCGTGGTGCTGGCCCGCGACCGGCTCGGCATCAAGCCCCTGTACCTGTCCGGGACGCCGGACCGGCTGCGGTTCGCCTCGTCGCTGCCCGCGCTGCTCGCCGCCGGCGACGTGGACACCTCCCTCGACACGACGGCCGTCCACCAGTACCTCAGCTGGCACGCCACCGTCGCGCCGCCGCGCACCGTCCTCAACGGCGTGCGCAAGCTGCCCCCGGCCACCGTCCGGGTCGTCGAGCCGGACGGCGCCCATCGCGACCACCGCTACTGGCAGCCCTCGTACACGCGTCGCCCCGAGCACGCCGACATGGGCGCCAACGAGTGGCGGGACGCGGTGCTGGAAGGGCTGCGCACCGCCGTACGGCGCCGGATGGTCTCCGACGTCCCGGTCGGCGTCCTGCTCTCCGGCGGCCTGGACTCCAGCCTCATCGTCGCGCTGCTCGCCGACGAGGGGCAGCGGGACCTGATGACCTTCAGCGTGGGCTTCGAGTCGGAGGCCGGAGAGGAGGGCGACGAGTTCCGGTACTCGGATCTCGTGGCCCGGGAGTTCGCCACCGACCACCGCCGCCTGATAATGCCCTCCGACCGGGTGTCCACGGCCCTGGACGGCGCGATCGCCGCGATGAGCGAGCCGATGACCAGCCACGACGTGGTCGCCTTCTATCTGCTGTCCGAGCAGGTGTCCAAGGACGTCAAGGTCGTGCAGAGCGGACAGGGCGCCGACGAGGTGTTCGCCGGCTACCACTGGTACCCGGAGCTGGCCGGGGTCGCCCGGGAGGACGAACCCGACCAGTACGCCGAGACCTACTTCGACCGGCCGCACGCCGACTTCGCCCGCGTCCTCCAGCCGCACATGCTGCCCTCCGAAGACGTCTCGGGACGCTTCGTCCGCGAGCACATGGCGACGCCCGGCGCCGAGACCGCGCTGGACGCGGCGCTGCGCCTGGACACGCACGTCATGCTCGTCGACGACCCCGTCAAGCGGGTCGACAACATGACCATGGCCTGGGGTCTGGAGGCCCGGGTGCCGTTCCTCGACCACGAGCTCGTGGAGCTGGCAGCGGCCTGCCCGCCCGAACTCAAACTCGCCGACGGCGGCAAGGGCGTCCTCAAGGAGGCAGGGCGCAAGCTCCTGCCGCGCGAGATCGTCGACCGGCCCAAGGGCTACTTCCCCGTCCCGGCGATCCGCCATATGGCCGGTCCCGTCCTGCACCGGGTGCGCGAGGCCCTGCAGGCGCCCGAGGCGAAGGAACGCGGCCTGTTCCAGGAGTCGTACGTCGCCGAACTGCTCGCGGCGCCCGACGAGCACCGCACCAAGCGCGGAGCGAACGCCTTGTGGCAGATGGCTTTGCTGGAGATATGGCTGCAGACGCACGGAATCAGGTGAGCGGCGAGCGGGACGGCCGGACGGTGTACGGCGCGCCGCCCGGCGACGTCCGCGCGGTGACGTTCGGGGCGGGCTTCACACGGCCCGTGGACCCGCCGCCCCCGGACGACGACGCGCAGAGCGCCGTGTGCGCCGCCGCGCCGGCCCCGGTGCCGCTGCCCGACGCGGCCGGCCCCCGGGACGCCGTGAGCCGGCTGCGGTCGCACGGCTGCTGGTACCCCTCCGCCGGCGCCGACGGCGCCGAAGCCGCCTTCGTCTGCGACCGGGGCGGGGTGCCCCAGCTGTGGGCCGGCCCGGTCGGCGGCGGCGAGGTGCGGCTGCTCGACTCCTCGCCGGACCCGGTCACCGAGGTGTCCTGGTCGCCGGACGGCCGCTGGATCGCGTACACCACCGCACCGGGCGGCGGCGAGCACTCCCGGGTGCTGTGCGTGCGCCCCGACGGCACGGGCCGGCGCATCCTGGCCGGCGCCGACCCGGACAGCACCGCCTACCTGGGCTGCTGGGCGCACGACGGGTCCTCCCTCGCCGTCACGGTGGCCGCGCCCGCCGCGCGCCCCCTCGACGACGGCACGGGCCGCCCGCCCCCGGAGCCCGCCCCGGGCGGCCCGTGCCG
>NZ_JAHHIU010000246.1 GCF_024539815.1 Streptomyces hayashii | reverse complement strand
GGGGATGCTGGGGTTCACGTTCGTGGGGCTGGGGCTGTGTGTGCTGGTGCCGCAGACGTTCGCGGCGGCGGGCCGGTTGTTCCCCGGGGCCTCGGATGCGGCGATCGCGCGGCTGAACATCTTCAACTACGTCGGGTTCCTGGTCGGTTCGCCGTTGGTGGGGGCGCTGGGGGACGCGTGGAGCTATCGGGGGGCGATGGCGGTGCCGATGGTGTTGGTGCTGGTGACGTTGGTGTACGCCCGGTCGTTCGCCGCTCAACCGGACCGATACGGTGGCGGGCATGAGCGGCCGCGCACAGCTGATGTGGGACGAGGCAGTAACGGGCTATGACTTCGGGCCCGAGCATCCGATGGATCCGGTCAGGCTGGATCTGACCCGGAGGCTCGTGGGCGCCCTGGGGCTCGACCGGGCGCTGGACGTCGTCGCGGCGAAGCCCGCCGGTGAGTCGACGTTGCGGCTCGTGCACCGGGAGGACTACGTCGACGCCGTGAAGGCGGCGTCGGCGGATCCGGGGTCGGCCGACCAGGCCTACGGGCTGGGGACGATGGACGATCCGGCCTTCGCGGGGATGCACGAGGTGTCCGCGCTGATCGCCGGACTGTCCGTGGGGGCCGCGGAGGCCGTGTGGCGTGGGGACGTGCTGCACGCGGTGAACTTCTCGGGCGGGCTGCATCATGCGATGCCGGGCGGCGCGTCGGGGTTCTGCGTCTACAACGACGCGTCGCTGGCGATCGCCCGGTTGCTGGAGCTGGGGGCCGAGCGGGTCGCGTACGTGGACGTGGACGTGCATCACGGGGACGGGGTGCAGGCGGCGTTCTGGGACGATCCGCGGGTGCTGACGATCTCGTTGCACGAGCATCCTCGGACGTTGTTCCCGCAGACGGGCTGGCCGGAGGAGACCGGCGGGGGCGCGGCGCAGGGTTCGGCGGTGAACGTCGCGCTGCCGGCGGGGACCGGGGACGCGGGGTGGCTGCGGGCGTTCCACGCGGTGGTGCCGGAGCTGATCGCCGACTTCCGGCCGGACGTGCTGGTGACGCAGCACGGGGCCGACACGCACTTCGAGGACCCGCTGGCTCATCTCGCGGTGTCCCTGGACGCGCAGCGGGCTGTGCAGGTGGCCTGCCACGAGCTGGCGCACGAGCACGCCGGAGGGAAGTGGGTCGCGCTCGGCGGGGGCGGCTACGCGGTGGTGGAGGTGGTGCCGCGGTCCTGGGCGCATCTGGTGGCGGTGGCGGCGGGGACGCCGGTCGCGCCGGAGACGGTGGTCCCGGAGGGCTGGCGGCAGGAGGTCTTCGCCCGTACACGGCAGTTGGGGCCGATGCGGATGACCGACGGGCGGTGGCCGGTGCGGTGGGCGGAGTGGGAGGCGGGGTACGACCCGGCCGACCGGCTGGATCAGGCCGTGCTGGCGACCCGGCGGGCGGTGTTCCCCCTGCGGGGGCTGCTGGCCTGAGGGCTTACGCCAACCGTGCGGTGTCGGCGCTGTTTCCGCCCCCGGCGCGCTCTTCGTCCGTCAGCATCGCTCCGTGTGGAGTACCGGGGCCCTTCGGGCGCATCTGCTTGCTGCGGGGCTGGCCGGGGTGGTGGCCACCACCCGGGAGGAGAGCCTGCGGAGCTACCGGCTCTTCGCCGCTCGGGATCCGCGGGCGCTGCTCGGGCTTGATCCGCAGCGGAGTTGGGGACAGCGGGAGCTGCTCGCGTTGATGGCGGACAGGTGCGGGGTCTCGGCCGATCCGGAGTGCGTCTCCGGGCATGATGTGATCGATCCCGAACGGACGCTGGCCGCCCTGGACGCCTTCGCGGAGCGGCTGGCCTCCGTCGCCCAGCGTGGCGCCCGCGTGCTCCTCGGCACCGGGCATCCGCATCGGCTGCTGGGGTTCTACGCCGCTCTCGCGGACGCTTTGTCGACGGCGGGATGTGATGTCCTCAGCCCGGCGCAGGGTCACTGTGTCGACATAACGACCCGGTTCGGTCTACGCACCCACCGTCTCGGGTACGTACGGGGCGTCGCCGTCGTCCGGGAGGCCGGTGTCGAACGCGCCGGTTGTGCGACCGGTGTGCACAGCCATTCTCCGCTGCCGGTTCGGGTGGCGCTCGCGGCGGCGGCGGAGGGCGGCGGACGCCTCCCCGAGCTGGTGATCGGCGACCATGGCTGGGTCTGCGGGGCAGGTCAGCTGGGGTTCGAGGCCATCGGGCTGGCGGACACCGACGACCCCGCGCCGTTCGTCGGGGAGGCCGAGGGGACCGTCTCCGTGGTCGTTCCACTTGATGACGCCGTGCGATCCGCTTACTACAGGCCGCTGACCCGCTACGTACTCAATCGAGCGTGTCTGTCACGGTAGGCCGCTGATGGGTGCACCTCTTCCCCACTCGCATCACCCGCCCCTACATTGGGGAGTGAGCACGCAGCGACGAAGAGTCACCGGAAGGGGAAGCCGGTGGCCGTCGAGTCGAGTGCGGAAGGTTCAGGTGTGTCATGGCTGCAGCTGGCGAGAGGCCTCTGAACGAGGTTCAGTTCCTTACCGTGGCGGAAGTCGCCTCGGTGATGCGAGTGTCGAAGATGACCGTGTACCGATTGGTGCACAGCGGTCATCTGCCCGCGATCCGGGTGGGGCGGTCCTTCCGCGTCCCCGAGCAAGCGGTTCACGAGTACCTCCGCGAGAGCTATGTGGGGGTGGAAACCGCCTGACGGCCGGGCCTGTCCACAGGGCGGGCCGCAGGGCCCGAGGGGTCCGGCCGCAGGGCCGTCCCGGACCCCTCGAAGGCCTCGATTACGACCTCAGCGCTCGGGCGGGTAGGCTAGCCCCTCGTAGGTCGTATGGGCCCATGGCGCCCAGCACCGAGTGATGAGAAGTGAGCGAGGGTAGTCGTGGGCTCTGTTATCAAGAAGCGGCGCAAGCGGATGGCCAAGAAGAAGCACCGCAAGCTGCTCAAGCGCACGCGCGTTCAGCGTCGCAACAAGAAGTAAGCGAACGTACTTACTTCTTCGCGACGCGAGCCGCGTAGGCGTCGTGTGGCCCCCCACCGTGTTATCGGTGGGGGGCCACACGCATGTCCGGGCAGCGTGCGTCCGGCTGAACGCCGTGCGTATGCCTGGACGTGCGTCGTGGCTCATCCGGTCGTACGACAGACGGTTCTCGTCACTTCGGGCATCGGCGGTCACCACAGCGCAATATCGACCCGCTAAGTTGGCCCGCAGACGGGAACGCGGCAGGGTAGCCAGGCGGTTCCAGGACGGAAGGAAGGCGCTGATCTTGGGAAAGGTCGTGCTCGTTACCGGAGTGGCCCGTCGGCTCGGGGGTCGGTTCGTACGACGGATCCTGCGTGACCCACAGGTCGACCGGGTCATCGCCGTGGACGCCGTGCCCCCCGAGCACCATCTGGGCGGCGCCGACTTCATCCAGGCCGACATCCGTCAGCCCACCATCGCGCGGGTGCTCGCCGAGACCGGCGCCGACACGGTCGTCCACCTGGACGTGACGGGCACCGCGTTGGGCAGCGGCAGCCGGACCACGGTCAAGGAGACCAACGTCATCGGCACCATGCAGCTGCTCGGCGCATGCCAGAAATCGCCGAACGTGAAGCGGCTGGTCGTCAAGTCCAGCACCAACGTCTACGGGTCCGCGCCGCGGGATCCCGCCGTGTTCACCGAGACCACTTCCGCCAAGTCGCTGCCCAGCGGAGGCTTCGCCAAGGACGCCGTCGAGGTGGAGGGCTATGTGCGCGGGTTCGCGCGGCGGCGGCCCGACGTCGCCGTGTGCGTGCTGCGGTTCGCCAACATCCTCGGGCCCACCGCCGAGACGCCGCTCGCCGCGTACTTCTCGCTGCCCGTGCTGCCGACGGTGTTCGGTTACGACCCCCGGCTGCAGTTCGTGCACGAGGACGACGTCATCGAGGTGCTGCGGATCGGCTCGCACGAACCGGAGCGGGGCACGCTCAACAGCGGCACCTTCAACATCGCCGGGGACGGGGTGCTGTTGCTGTCGCAGTGCTCGCGGCGGCTCGGGCGGCCCACCGTGCCGCTGCTGCTGCCCGCCGTCACCTGGGCGGGTTCCTTGGTGCGTACGCTGGGGATGACGGACTTCTCGCCCGAGCAGATCCGGCTGCTCACCCACGGCCGGGTGGTGTCGACCGTCCAGATGCGCGAGACGCTGGGGTTCCTGCCGCGGTACACCACGGCGGGGACGTTCGAGGACTTCGCGCGCAGCCACGGGCCCGGGCTGCTGCCGCCCGAGGCCGTCGCCGGGGCCGTCGACCGGATCGCCGCGCTGCCGCTGCCGGGCGGCGGCCACGCCCCGGCCCACCCCCCGACGCCGAGCGCCAACTGAGGAGCGCATCAACGATGGCGGACGCCAAGGTCATTCCGTTCGACGACGACCGGTCCCGGGGGAGCGCCGTGACGCGGCCGCCCCGGCGCCGGAGCGCGGTCAGCCGGCGCACGAACGGCGAGCCCGCCCCGGTCCGGGAGATCGGCGAGGTCGGGGAGGTCCAGCCCCTGCCCACCAGGGCGGCGGGGCAGGATGATGTTCTTGTGACAGGCGAGGAACAGGGCCCTGAGGACGGGGGCGGCGGTGGCCTGGAGCGGCGGATCGCGGGGGGCCTGTCCTTCCTGCGCCGGCGCCTCACGGGCGACTACGAGGTCGACGACTTCGGCTACGACGAGGAGCTGACCGACCAGGTCCTGATGTCCCTGCTGCGGCCGGTGTACGAGAAGTACTTCCGGGTCGAGGTGAAGGGCGTCGAGAACATCCCGGCCGAGGGCGGGGCGCTGATCGTCGCCAACCACTCCGGGACGCTGCCGCTGGACGGGCTGATGATGCAGGTCGCCGTCCACGACCACCACCCGGCGGGCCGGCATCTTCGGCTGCTGGCCGCCGACCTGGTGTTCGTGCTTCCGGTGGTCAACGAGCTGGCCCGCAAGCTCGGTCACACCCTCGCCTGCGCCGAGGACGCCGAACGGCTGCTGGGTCAGGGCGAGCTGGTCGGGGTGATGCCGGAGGGCTTCAAGGGCATCGGGAAGCCGTTCAGCGAGCGTTACAAGCTGCAGCGGTTCGGCCGGGGCGGCTTCGTCTCCACGGCGCTGCGCCAGGGCGCCCCGATCATCCCCTGCTCGATCGTGGGGGCGGAGGAGATCTACCCGATGATCGGCAACGCCAAGACCCTGGCGAGGGTGCTGGGTTTCCCGTACTTCCCGCTGACGCCGACGTTCCCCTGGCTGGGCCCGCTGGGTGCGATCCCGCTCCCGACGAAGTGGACGATCCAGTTCGGCGAGCCGATCCCGACGGACGGCTTCCCGCCGGAGGCGGCCGAGGACCCGATGCTGATGTTCAACCTGACGGACCAGGTCCGCGAACAGATCCAGCACACGCTGTACAAGCTGCTGGTGCAGCGGCGGTCGGTGTTCTTCTGAGCCCTTTCCCGTGGCTGCGGGGTGGGTCCTGGCGCACGGCGGTGGGGGCGTTCCTCCTCAGGAGGAACGCCCCCACCGCCGTGGAGCTCGCTAGTCCGCGTCCTCGCTGTCGATGCCCAGGCCAGGGAGCAGGCCGGGCAGGAGGGGCGGGAGGGTGACGTCCGGCCGGGTGCTGGGGGTGGTGGTGGTCGGGGCGGTGCCGCCGTTGTCCTTCGGGGGGTCGAGCAGGCCGCCGGTGTTGCCGCCGAGCAGGCCGTCGTCGTCTCCGGTGGCGCCGGAGGACGACTTGCCGGGGGTGGCGGGCGTGTTGGCGGCGCCGGTGGACGACTCCTTGCCCGGGCCGGCGCCGGGGGTGGTCGTGCGGCCGCTTTCCGAGGCGCCGGTGGACGCCGGGCCGGTGCCGTGGCGGGCGCCGCCGCTGGGGGCGGGAGGCTGCGGCAGCAGGGACTGAAGCGGCGCGACCTCTTCGTCTATGGCTTCGAAGACCGACGAGACCTGCTGGCTGACGTCCCCGAGCTGGACCGGCAGGCGGTCGCGCAGGGCGCCCCAGGCCTCGCGGTGCGAGCGGGTGAACGCGTCCAGAGCCTGGATGGGGCCCAGGGAGTGGGGGTCGCGTTCGTACGCCTCGTGGAGGAGGCGGTGCCCTTCCGTGGCGTCGTGCTGCATGCCGTTCAGGGCGCGGCGGATCTCGCCGAGGGACTCGTGGTCGAGGTCGCCGCTGCGGCCCCGTTCCATGAGCCGGCGGGCTTCGCTGAGCCGGGTGGATGCCTGGTCGAGGTAGGTGCGACCGCGTTCGTCGTCGCCGTCGGCCAGGTAGTTGAGTTTGAAGTCCTCGATGCCGCGCTTCAGTCCGTAGAGCCCGTCGCCGGGAAGGGCGTCGGAGCTGGCCGCGGCGACTCCGCCGAAGGCGCCCGCCGCGACGCCGACGCTGAGGCCGCCCGCGGTGAGGCCCTTGGCCAGACGGGAACGCGGTCGCAGTTTGCCCAGGGGACCGGCCCGGTGTGTGCCCTTCGCCCGGTGGGAGCGTTGCTCCGGCACCGAGGGTTCCGCCGCTTCGCCTCCCGCGGTGCCCGCCTGCAGCATGGCCTCCATGGCGGCGACCAACTGGGCCCGCTGGACGACCTTGACCTCGGGGTCGAGTTCCGGCTTGGGCAGCTCGGCGAGACTCGTGGCGAGGGCCAGAATGCGGCCCTGCTCGGTCTGGTCCGCAGCGGCCGGCGCCGGCGGTGATCCTTCGGTCTGCTCGGCCGCCGTGCCCTGGTCGGAATGCTCCTCCAGGGCCTGGGCGAAGGCGTTCGCCCGCCGGTGTGCCGATACGTTCGCGATCACAGGCGGCACCTCCTCTCGTCATGACGGTCGACTCCCCGGGGGTCCTGAGGGTTGCACGCCCCCGGCCGGTTCCACACGATCGAGTGATCGGGGTCGGCCAGGACGTGACCACAGGGAGCCTGTATCCCGCACAACGACTGGCGCGGCACTTGGGTTACGGACGGCGGATGATGGGATCGGGAAGTCAACGGACTTTCACTGAACGTGAGTTGGGGATGGCCGACGGTAGTCTGCCCGCAGATCGGGTCAGCGGGCGTCTTCCGGCAGGAGGCGGGCGAGGGTGCGGACGGCCCGGTACTGGAGCGTTTTGATGGCGCCCTCGTTCTTGCCCATCACACGAGCGGTCTCGGCGACGGAGAGGCCCTGCAGGAACCGGAGTGTCACGCACTCCTGCTGCTGGGGGTTGAGCCGGCGCACCGCGTCCAGCAGTGCGGCGTTGGAGAGGGACTCCAGGACGGAGTCCTCGGGTGAGCGCTCGACCTCGTTGGCGTCGAGCATCTCGCCGGTGGTCACTTCCAGCCGGAAACGGCTCGACTTGAAGTGGTCGGCGACGAGGTTGCGGGCGATGGTGACGAGCCAGGCGCCGAAGTCGCGGCCCTGCCAGGTGAACGTCCCGATGCGGCGCAGGGCGCGCAGGAACGTCTCGCTGGTGAGGTCCTCGGCTGTCGCCTTGCCGCCCACTCGGTAGTAGATATAGCGGTACACGGTGTCGCTGTACTGGTCGTACAGCCGCCCGAAGGCGTCGGCCTCGCCGGCCTGTGCGCGTTCGACGAGATCCATCATCCGGGCGCTGTCGCTGTCGGCGGCCGGTCGGCGGGTGGCGGTGGTCGCGCCGGTCGAGCGTCCTCTTCTGCCGACCGCGGCGCTGCCTTCTGCCAGTGCATAGCACGGGCCCGCCGGAGCGGCGGTGGCGAAGGCGGGGACGGCGTACGCGGTGGGGACGAAGCCGCGCAACAGGTCCTGGACCGTAGCGACCGTTGCGCGCAGCGTAGCCAGGCCCGAGGTGTCAACCCCGACGTGTGGGTACACGGGACTCCCAGAGGCAGAGCTTCCATCACGTGCAGTGCGGAACCTTTCACCCGTCGTAGCGACGGGAGGGGTGCCGGATTGCGTCTGAGGAGAATAACGCTTCGTGCAGGCCCTGCTACACCGAGTTGCTCAAATCATCGATTACGTCGCTTCTGTGGCCTATTGACGCTCGATCAAGTTACGCATGATGACCGATTGTTGATCAGAAGGGTTCGAGTTTCGGGTCGGTCCGGGGCGTGTTGTGGCTGTCCGCGGACAACGCGACTGCGTACGGGGTTACGGGGGTACGACCGTTGGATTGGCCGGGTTTGCTCGTGGGTGTGGAGTGTTGTCGGGCGGCATGACGGAGCGGCCGGGCGATTGTCGTACCGCCGCGGCCGCTCAAGGGACGCCTTCGTCGCCGTCGCGCCTGCGGATTCCGGCGCCTTCGTGGCTGTCCGCTGTCCGCTGTCCGCTCTCCGCGGGCGTGCGGGCGTGCAGGCGTGCCCGCGTGGGCCCGTGGGGGTCCCGCCCTACCGCCGTCGCCGGTGCAGGGCGATGGCCGCGGCGGTGCCGCCCGCGACCGCTCCCACGCCCGCCGCCGCCGGGATGCCGACCTTCGCCGCCTTGCGGCCCGTGCGGTAGTCGCGCAGGCGCCAGTCGAGGGTGTGGGCGTGCTTGCGCAGCTTGGCGTCCGGGTTGATGGCGTAGGGGTGGCCGACCAGGGAGAGCATCGGGATGTCGTTGTGGGAGTCGCTGTAGGCGGCGCAGCGGGAGAGGTCCAGGTTCTCCGCGGCCGCCAGCGCGCGCACCGCCTCCGCCTTGGCGGGTCCGTGCAGCGGCTCGCCGACCAGCTTGCCCGTGTAGACGCCGTCCACCGACTCCGCGACCGTGCCCAGTGCGCCGGTGAGGCCGAGGCGGCGGGCGATCACCTGGGCGATCTCCACCGGGGCCGCCGTGACCAGCCACACCTTCTGGCCGGCGTCGAGGTGCGCCTGGGCGAGGGCGCGGGTGCCCGGCCAGATGCGCTCGGCCATGTACTCGTCGTAGATCTCCTCGCCGATCGACATCAGCTCGGAGACGCGGTGGCCCTGCACGATGGACAGCGCCGAGTCGCGGGCCTCCTGCATGTGCTCGGGGTCCTCGACGCCGGCCAGCCGGAACCAGGCCTGCTGCCAGGCGAAGCGGACCAGGTCGCGGGTCTCGAAGAACTTCCGTTTGTACAGGCCGCGGCCGAAGTGGAAGAGCGCCGCGCCCTGCATGACGGTGTTGTCGAGGTCGAAGAAGGCGGCGGCCATCGCGTCGCCGTGCACCGGGAACTGCGGTTCCCCGGGGGGAACGTCCAGGGCGTCCTGGGAGTCCAGGGCCTGGGTGGACTTGCGGGCTGCCTCCGCCGAGGCCTCGCCTGCCAACACGCTCCGCGCCGTGGCGGAGCGCCTACGGGGAGTGAGCCATCCTAGAGCGGCCATGGCGTGAGCATAGCCATCTTGTTCGGTGGTTCCGGATCCGAGAGGTTCGGATGGTGTGAACTCTGCGCGGCCATGCCGTTGAAGAAGGGCGAGAATGGCGGCATGAGTCCCCTCTTTCGACGCAAGGCCGGCCCGGGCGGGCGGTCGGTCACGCTGATCCGCAAGTCCGGCTGCCATCTGTGCGACGACGCGGAGCGTGTCGTCGACAAGGTCTGCGGGGAACTCGGCGTGCCCTGGGAGCAGAAGGACATCGCCGACGACCGGGAACTGCACGACCGTTACTGGGAGCAGATCCCCGTCGTCCTCGTGGACGGCAGACAGCACACCTTCTGGCGGGTGGACGAGGACCGGCTGCGCAGGGAGCTGGCCGGCTGAGGAACTGACCGAGCAGTACAAGGACACGCCGAACGTCGCTTAGGATCGATGGCGGTTCGGTCTCGGGGGCGGGATTCACGAGGAGAGTGGCGGTTTTGCCCCCTGGAATGACGCGCGTGACCCCGGTCACGTTGGCCGGGCAAATCGGACACCATCTTTGTGCACGCGTTCACAAAGACATAGCCTGCTGTCGACGGGGCGGTCTGGGAACGTACGACCGCCCACAGCCCCGCTCTACCCGCAGGAGCACCGTGGCAACTGGCCGAACTCACCGACCGGCGACCCGTAGCCGAGGGATTCCCGAGGCCACCGTCGCCCGCCTTCCGCTGTACCTTCGCGCGCTGACCGCACTGTCGGAGCGTTCGGTGCCCACGGTCTCCTCCGAGGAGCTCGCGGCCGCGGCGGGGGTCAATTCCGCCAAGCTGCGCAAGGACTTCTCCTACCTCGGTTCCTACGGGACGCGGGGCGTCGGCTACGACGTCGAGTACCTCGTCTACCAGATCTCCCGTGAGCTGGGGCTCACCCAGGACTGGCCGGTCGTGATCGTCGGCATCGGAAACCTCGGCGCGGCCCTCGCCAACTACGGCGGCTTCGCCTCGCGCGGCTTCCGGGTCGCGGCGCTCATCGACGCCGATCCGGCCATGGCCGGCAAGCAGGTGGCCGGGATCGCCGTGCAGCACAGCGACGGCCTGGAGAAGATCATCTCCGACAACGGCGTGTCCATCGGCGTCATCACCACCCCGCCGTCCGTCGCCCAGCAGGTCTGCGACCGGCTCGTGGCCGCCGGCGTCACCTCCATCCTGAACTTCGCGCCGACCGTGCTGTCCGTGCCCGACGGCGTCGACGTGCGCAAGGTCGACCTCTCCATCGAGCTTCAGATCCTCGCCTTCCACGAGCAGCGCAAGGCCGGCGAGGAGGCCGCCCTGAACGAGGCCGCCCTCGCCGCGCCCGCCGGCCGCGGGGACGCCACCGACCAGGGACCCGACGGGGACGTGCCCGCCGTGATGCCGGCATGAGCCTCCTCGTCGTCGGACTGAGCCACCGCAGCGCCCCCGTGAGCGTGCTGGAACGGGCGTCGCTGTCCACGGACGCCCAGTCCAAGCTGCTCCAGGACACCGTCGCCGCCGAACCGGCCGCGGAGGCCGCCGTGCTGGCCACGTGCAACCGGATCGAGCTGTACGCCGACGTGGACAAGTTCCACGCGGGCGTCGCCGAGCTGTCCACGCTGCTCGCCCAGCACAGCGGGGTCGGCCTGGAGGAGCTCACTCCCTATCTGTACGTGCACTACGAGGACCGCGCCGTCCACCACTTCTTCTCGGTGGCCTGCGGGCTGGACTCCATGGTCGTCGGCGAGGGCCAGATCCTCGGGCAGATCAAGGACTCGCTGGCCCGGGCCCAGGAGCTGCACACCGCCGGACGGCTGCTGAACGACCTGTTCCAGCAGGCCCTGCGGGTCGGCAAGCGCGCCCACTCCGAGACCGGCATCGACCGCGCCGGGCAGTCCCTGGTCACCTTCGGCCTGGAGCAGCTGGCCGCGGGCGAGGACGTGCAGGGCTGGGCGCGGGGCAAGCGCGCCCTCGTGATCGGCGCGGGATCCATGTCCTCGCTGGCCGCCGCCACCCTGGCGCGCGCCGGGGTCGCCGAGGTCGTCGTCGCCAACCGCACCCTCGACCGCGCCGAGCGGCTCGCCCAGATACTGGCCGAGGCCGACGGTGGGCACGTGTCGGCCCGCGCGGTACCGATGGAGTCGGTGCCGGCCGAGCTGACACGTGCCGACGTGGCCGTCTCCTGTACCGGGGCCACGGGCCTGGTCCTGACGGCGGAATCGGTCGCGGCGGCGGTCGAGGGCCGCACCGGCGCGCCCGCCGCCTTCGACGACGAGGCCGCGCCCGCGGACGTACGGCCGCTGCAGCCCACCCCGCTCGGCAGCGACGACAACTGCCCCCTCGACCTGGCCGCCGTCCAGCAGTCCGGCGTGCAGCAGACGGGGTTCTCCGTGATCGGGGAGGCCGCCGTCGCCGGGATGGACGCGGCCGCGCTGGAGCAGCACGCCGCCTGGGTCGACAACGCCACCGTCGACCGGCGGCTCGCCGGGCGGCGCGGCCCCGAGGCCGACGCCGAGCTGATCGTCGCGCTCGCCGCGACCGCCGCGACCGTCGGACGCATCCCCGAGCGGCGCAGGCCCGAGCAGGTCGCCCCGCTCGTGCGGCCGCAGCCCGTGCTCTTCCTGCTCGACCTCGCGATGCCGCGGGACGTCGACGCGGCCGCCCACCGGCTCGCCGGGGTGCGCCTGGTCGACATCGAGTCGCTCTCCGAGGCCTCCGCCGACGCGCCCATGGCCGCCGACGTCGACCAGGTGCGGCGGATCGTCGCCGACGAGGTCGCGGCCTTCGGCGCGGCACAGCGGGCCGCGCACATCACGCCGACCGTGGTCGCGCTGCGCGCCATGGCCGCCGACGTCGTGGCCGGCGAGATCGCCCGGCTCGACGGGCGGCTGCCCGGCCTCGACGACAAGCACCGCGCCGAGATCACGCAGACCGTGAAGCGCGTCGTCGACAAGCTGCTGCACGCGCCGACCGTGCGGGTCAAGCAGCTCGCGGCCGAACCCGGCGGCGCCGGGTACGCGGACGCGCTGCGGACTCTGTTCGACCTCGACCAGGAGACGGTGGCCGCCGTGTCCCGGGCCGAGGACAGCACCGAGAAGACATCAGAGAACCGAGGGCCGGCATGAGCGGCATGAGTACGAAGCCACTGAGACTGGGGACCAGGCGGAGCAAGCTCGCCATGGCCCAGTCCGGGCAGGTCGCGGAGGCCGTGAGCCAGGTGACCGGACGGCCCGTGGAGCTCGTCGAGATCACCACCTACGGCGACGTCTCCCGTGAGCACCTCGCGCAGATCGGCGGCACGGGCGTCTTCGTGACCGCGCTGCGTGACGCGCTGGCCGGGGGGGAGGTCGACTTCGCGGTTCACTCGCTGAAGGACCTTCCCACCGCGCAGCCCGAGGGCCTGGTCCTGGCCGCCGTACCGGTGCGCGAGGACCCCCGGGACGTGATCGTCGCCCGGGACGCGCTGAAGTTCGCCGACCTGCCGCGCGGGGCGCGCATCGGCACGGGTTCGCCGCGCCGCATGGCGCAGCTGAACGCGTACGCGCGCACCCACGGGCTGGACATACGGACCGTGCCGATCCGGGGGAACGTCGACACCCGCATCCGGTACGTGCACGACGGCGAGCTGGACGCGGTGGTGCTGGCCGCGGCCGGCCTGAGCCGCATGGGCCGCCTCGACGAGGTCACCGACTTCCTGTCGATAGACACGGTTCTGCCCGCTCCCGGCCAGGGAGCACTCGCGATCGAATGCGCCGCGGACGACGCCGCGCTGATCGCCGCGCTCGGTGAGCTCGACGACCCGTTCACCCGGATCGCCGTGACCGCCGAACGGTCCCTGCTCGCCGC
The DNA here is from genome assembly GCF_024539815.1 of Streptomyces hayashii. GTDB lineage: Bacteria > Actinomycetota > Actinomycetes > Streptomycetales > Streptomycetaceae > Streptomyces > Streptomyces hayashii. Next base: position 2,036 of record NZ_JAHHIU010000246.1, on the reverse strand, counting down.
CCTGGAGGCCGGCTGCAGCGCCCCTGTGGGCGCGCTGGCCGACCTTCCCCCGCTCTCGGCTCCGCTGGAGCGCGGGGAACCCCAGGCCGGCGGGCAGATTGTCAACGAAATGCGCCTGCGGGGCGTCGTCGGGACCACCGACGGCTCTCGCACGGTGCAGCTGTCCACCACCGGTCCCGTGCCCGAGACGCATGACGGGGCAATGGCGCTCGGTCGCGAACTCGCCGCCGAGATGCTCGCCCAGGGCGCGGCCGGTCTGATGGGGGAGCAAGCACAGTGAGCCCCACCGCCCTTCCAGCCGCTGGCCTCGAACACGGGCACGTCACCTTCCTGGGTGCCGGACCCGGGGATCCGGGACTGCTGACTCTGCGCGCCGTGGAGGCGCTGGCGCACGCGGACGTCCTCGTCGCCGAGCACGATGTGCTCGACGTCGTGCGGACGCACGCCAGGCCCGGCGTCGCCGTCGTGAACGCGGAAGCGGGTCCTTCCTCGGACCCCCTCCCGGGCACGGGCGCGCCTTTCCCGACGGTCGTTGACGGCACGTCAACAACCGCTGAGGCACCCGCTGTGCGCGATGCCGCACATCTTGTCATGGAGGCCGCGCGGGGCGGCAGGCGGGTCGTCCGTGCGGTGTCCGGGGACCCGGGCCTCGACACGTACGCGGCGGAGGAGATGCTCGCGTGCGCCGCCGCCGGCGTCCCCTTCGAGGTCGTGCCCGGTGTCGCGGCCGCCGTCGGCGTGCCCGCGTACGCCGGTGTGCCGCTGCGCGACGCGCAGGGCGCCGACGTCCGCTTCGTCGACGCGCGCACCGCCTCGGACCGCTGCTGGACCGAGGTCGGCGCGTCCGACGGGACGGTCGTGGTGTCGACGACCCTGGACTCCGTGGCCTCGGCCGCCGGGGAGCTGGTCTCGGCGGGCCGCAAGCCCGACACCCCGATGACGGTCACCGTGGCTGGCACGACGACCCGGCAGCGGACCTGGTCGGCGACGCTCGGCACGATCGCGCAGACCCTGAAGCAGGCGAAGGTGCTGCCCTCGCCCGAGGGCGGCCGGCCGGTGATAGTCGTGGTCGGCGAGCGTTCCGCCCCCGCCCAGCGCGACCAGCTGGCGTGGTTCGAGTCCAAGCCGCTGTTCGGCTGGAAGGTGCTCGTGCCGCGCACGAAGGAGCAGGCGGTGTCGCTCTCCGACCAGCTGCGGTCCTACGGCGCCGTGCCGCACGAGGTGCCGACGATCGCCGTCGAGCCGCCGCGCACGCCCCAGCAGATGGAGCGCGCGGTCAAGGGCCTGGTGACGGGCCGCTACGAATGGATCGCCTTCACGTCCGTCAACGCCGTCAAGGCGGTGCGGGAGAAGTTCGAGGAGTACGGGCTCGACGCGCGTGCCTTCGCCGGCATCAAGGTCGCGGCGGTGGGCGAGCAGACGGCGAAGGCGCTGGTCGCCTTCGGCGTGAAGCCCGACCTGGTGCCGAGCGGCGAGCAGTCGGCCGCCGGGCTCCTTGAGGACTGGCCGCCCTACGACCCCGTCTTCGACCCGATCGACCGGGTGTTCCTGCCGCGGGCCGACATCGCCACCGAGACCCTGGTCGCCGGGCTCATCGAGCTGGGCTGGGAGGTCGACGACGTCACCGCCTACCGGACGGTGCGGGCCTCGCCGCCGCCCGCCGAGACGCGGGAGGCCATCAAGGGCGGCGGCTTCGACGCCGTGCTCTTCACGTCGTCGTCGACGGTGCGCAACCTGGTCGGCATCGCGGGCAAGCCGCACAACGTGACGGTGATCGCCTGTATCGGACCGGCGACCGCCAAGACGGCGGAGGAGCACGGGCTGCGGGTCGACGTGATGGCTCCCGAGCCGTCCGTGCTCAAGCTGGCCGAGGCCCTGGCCGACTTCGGCCTGCGCCGCAGGGCGGCCGCGCAGGAGGCCGGAGACCCGGTGACCCGGCCGAGCGAGCGGCGACCGGGAGCCCGGCGGCGACGCGCCACCTGAGCCCCGACAGCGAGAACGAGCGGCCCGTCCCCGGGTGGGGGCGGGCCGCTCCG
>NZ_JAHHIU010000245.1 GCF_024539815.1 Streptomyces hayashii | reverse complement strand
CCGCAGGCCCCGTGGCGGGGCCTGCGGGGTCCGACGGGAGGGCAGGCGCGTCGCCCGGGGATGACGCGGCAGGAGGAGACATCCGCGGACCGTTCCACCCGCGGATGCGGTCAGTGCTCGCGCGGCGCCGGCACGACGCGCTCCACCTCGGGATGCACGGTGAGCAGCTGCCGCATGGCCGTCTCCGCCGCAGTGCCGTCGCCCGCGGCGAGCGCTTCGACGATCCTGCCGTGGTGGGAGAGCGACGCGTCGGTGGGACGCTCACATCCGGCGATGGGGCCACCGGAGACCTGCAGGGCGGAGGACACGATCCCCGAGAGGTGCTCCAGCATGCGGTTGCTCGCGACCTGGATGAGCAGCGAGTGGAACTCGGCGTCGGCGCGCGAGTACGTCAGCGCGTCGCCCTGCCCCATGGCATGAGCCATGATCTCGACCATGTCGGAGAGGCGCTGCTGGATGTCGGGCCGCCCGTGCCCGGCAGCGAGGCGGGCGGCCAGCGGCTCGATCGTCCAGCGCAGCTCGCTCAGCTCGCGACGCTGGTCGTCGCGTTGGGGACCGAAGGCGCGCCACTCGATGATGTCCGGGTCGAGAAGGTTCCAGTCGCTCACGGGACGCACACGCGTGCCGACGTTCGGTCGGGCGCTGACCAGGCCCTTGGCCTCAAGGACGCGCAGCGACTCGCGGACGACGGTGCGGGACACCTCGAACCGCTGGCCGATCTCCTCGGGCACCAGCGGGCGGTCGGCGCCCAGGTCTCCCGAGACGATCATCTGGCCGAGCTGCTGGACGAGTTGGCCGTGCAGCCCGCGTCCGCGGCTGCCCGTGCCGCGGCGCCCGACGCGGCCCAGCTCGGGGTCGGCGGACTCCCAGACGGGAGCTCCGACGCGGTCGGCGGCGGGGGCCTCGGCGTAGGGGTAGCGGTCGAGTCCGCCCGGGCCGGCCAGACCGGAGTCGGTGGAGCGGGCGGCGGTCATCATGGTGTGCGCAAGGGTACTCACGGATCCTTTGTCGGCGCTGCCTCCAACTGCCTTGAGGTCTTTGGTGAAAAGCACACGAAAGGGTGATCGCTCACCTCGTCGCAATTGACGCCTTATCGGAAAGAAACGGGCTTTCTGTGGGGAGTTGCGCACATGCCAGGACGGGATCGGCCAGGGACGGTCGTCATCGGACCTTGCTGCGCAGCGTCGTGAGCACATACGCGCACACCAGGGCGGTGAGGGACAAGGTCATTGCCCCGCCGACGGGTTGGGCGACCACGCGTACCGCGGCTGCCAGATAGCGCTCTCCCCCGAAGGGCCACTGCACCAGGAGCGTCTCCCGCAACCGCAGGGACAGACCGGCCGCGGTCCGCACGGACGCGCTCCCCACGAGCTCCTGTACGACGGGGACGACGACCACCGGCACGGCCACGACCGCCGCCAGCCCGGCCGTGGTGGAGCGGAAGACACCGGCGGCGAGCACGCCGGCCCAGGCGCAGCCGACCACGAGTGCGAGCCAACCCGCGCTCAGCGCCATCCAGTCGGCGGGAACTCGCGCGAGCTCCCGTCCGTAGACGAGGTAGAGCACTTCGGCGTCGCAGCCCACCGTGAGAAAGGCGAGCATGAGGGCGGTGAAGGCGGCGACGAGGAGCTTCGCGGTGAGCACCCCGAGCCTGCGGGGCACGGTGCCGCGGTCCACGGCCAGGGCGGGGTGGCGGAACTCGTCGCCGAAGGCCAGCGCACCGAGCAGCCCGGCGCCGAGCGCCGCCGGCGGGAGCGGCAGTTCCACGGGCCACGCGGCCAGCAGCCGTGCCTGCCGGGTGTGGCCGGCGTGCGCCAGGAGCAGGGCGGTGAGGGCCGAGAGGAGCAGCACGACGGCACCGGTGACGAAGCCGGTGCCGATCCCGGCGGCGCGGCGAAGTTCGTAGCGCAGAGGTCGCAGGGGACTGGGGGCGGAACGTACGGAGATGGGAGGCGGCAGGTCCGGCAGGGCGTCGGGGATGCGGGAGGCGGAGGCCCGCGGAGTGCGCCGGGCGGACGGCAGGACGGCCGGTGCGGCAGCGGGACGTCGCTCCGCCACGGTGAGAGCCGTCGCCGCAGTCGACGCGGCCAGGGTCGGCGAGGTCGCGGTCGGCGTGCCCGTGGTCGCGCCGTCCTCGCTCGCCGTTGCGGGACCGGACCGGGAGCCGCCCTCCTCGACCCGGGAGCCGTCCGAAGAAGGTTCGACGGGCGGCAGGTGTGCGGCGGAGAACGGTGACGGTTCGCTGTCGGGCGTCTGCGTCGCGACGGCGACGGCGGTCTTGCGCGCGTGGTCCTGGCCGCCCGCGCCCTCGTACGGCTCCGGGCCGTCCGAGTTCTCGGCGACGACGCCGACGACGGTTCGCTCGCCGGGCGCTGGGTTCGGCTGTGTTCCGCCCGGGGAGCGCGGCCCCGAGTCGGCGCGCGCGGAGAGCGAAGCCGTCGTGGCCGCCCCTGCCCCTGGCCCCATGTCCCCGGTCTCGTCAGCCAGTTGGTGGACGAGGACGCCGTGCCGGAACGCCGTCTCGCCGACGTGGGCGCACGTGCTGCCGTACACGGAGAGCCGGTTGCCGTCCTCCTGCACGACCTCGACCGAGCGCCGTCCCGCCCGGGCCTCCTGGGTGAGCAGGGCGGCCAGGCGGACGGCGTGGGGAGTGCGCACGGCCACCCGAGGGCGCAGCCGGGTGCGGGCGAAGTCGGCGGCTTCCTGGTCGGCGACGAGCCTGCCCCGGTCGAGGGTCACCACGCGGTCGGCAGTGCGGGCCGCCTCCTTGGGGTCGGCCGTGGTCGTCAGGACCGTGCCGCCCTGGGCGGCGTGCGCGCGCAGCATGCCGAACAGCCAACGACTCTCCCGTCCGGAGAGCCCGTCGGCGGGTTCGTCGAGGACGAGAGTGTGCGGATCGGCGAGAAGGGCGCAGGCCAGACCGAGCCTCCGGTCGACGCCGCGGGAGAGGGCGCCGAGGCGCTCGTCGCGCAAGCTGACCAGTCCGACGACCTCCAGCACCTCGTCGGCCCGCCGGACCGGCACCCCGGCGGCCGCACACAGCATGCGCAGATGGCCGCGGACCGTGCGCGCGGGATGCCCCGGCACATCGCCCAGGAGGACGCCGACCTCGCGCGAGGGGTGCGCGATGCGGTGCAGGGGACGGCCTCTGAAGTAGGCGAGGCCGCGGCCCTGTTGGAGTTCGAGCATCAGTCTCAGCACGGTGGTCTTGCCCGCGCCCGGCGCCCCGAGCAGCACGGTGACGCGGCCCGCGCGCGCCTCGAAGGAGACGTCGTCGACGGCGGGCGGAAGCGCCTTGCGGGAGTCGCTGGTCAGTCCGAAGGCCTGGATCACCCGAAGCAAGATAGCGCGCTATGTCCGTTTTTTCCGTTCACCGCACGGTGTGCTGCGCAAGCATGCCCGGCCTGTCGCGCATCGCTCCCGCGCTGGAGCCGCCGCGACGGGCCGCCGTCAGACCTCGGGCCGCAGCATCGGCGGGTTGAGCAAGGTCGCGCCGCCCGCACGGAAGAGCTGGGCGGGGCGGCCGCCCTGCCGGGTGGTGGTCCCGCCGGTGGGCACCAGGAAGCCGGGCGTGCCCGTCACCTTGCGGTGGAAGTTGCGCGGGTCGAGCGCCACGCCCCACACCGCCTCGTACACGCGGCGCAGTTCACCGACCGTGAACTCCGTGGGGCAGAACGCGGTCGCGAGGGAGGAGTACTCGATCTTGGAGCGGGCTCGCTCCACCCCGTCCGCGAGGATCTGCGCATGATCGAAGGCGAGCGGTGCGACGGTCTCGCCGTCGCGGCCGGACCCCCCGTGCTCCAGCAGTTCCTCGACAGGCGCCCAGCGCGCGTTGCTGGCATCGCCGCCCGCTCGCGGAGCCGGGAGGTCCGGGGCGAGCGCCAGGTGCGCGACGCTGACGACGCGCATCCGGGGGTCGCGGCCGGGATCGCCGTACGTGGCGAGCTGTTCCAGGTGAGCGCCGTTGTCCTGGGCGGGGACCGAAGGGTCGTGGGCGTGCAGACCGGTCTCCTCGGCCAGTTCACGCGCCGCCGCCTGTGTCAGGTCCTCGTCGGCCCGCACGAAGCCGCCGGGCAGCGCCCACCGCCCCTTGTACGGCGCCTCGCCCCTGCGTACCGCCAGCGCGCACAGGGCGTGACGGCGCACGGTCAGCACGACCAGGTCCACGGTGACGGCGAAAGGCGGAAAGGCTGACGGGTCGTAGGGCATGCGGTGATCATAGTCGTCTCCCTGACGATAAACACTCGTTTCGTCGGTCCCGTCGACCGCCGATCCACTGCGGTCCCGCGCGGCCGCCGCCGTCCGGACCGCCACCCTCCCTGTTCGACGTCGTCCGAGGTCACACGGGGGTCACACCCCCAGCTGAAGCCCTTCGGCCGCCTCCTCCACCATGGCGATTCCGAGCCGACCGACCCGTACGGAGAAGGGCGCGCCCGCGACCCGCAGGCCCGTCAGAGCGACCTCCCCCAGGGGCGCGCTGGGCAGGGGACGCAGGGTGACGGTTCCCGCCGGGACGTCCGGCCGGACACCGACGAGCGTGGTCAGCAGCAGGACCCCGGCCGCCGCCGCGGTGGCGGCGGGACGACAGGCGGCCGGGTGGGGAAGCGGCGCGCTTCCGTCTCCGCGCTGCTCTCCCGCGTACATCTCCGGGAGACGATGGCCGAAGGCGTCGGCCGCCGCCAGCACGCCTCGCAGCAGGGCCACGCTCTCCTTCTCGTAGCCCGTGGCCGCCAGGCCCGCGACGGCGATCGCCGTCTCGTACACCCGGACGGCGCCGCTGCGGTGGCCGAAGGGGTTGTGACCGGCCTCCTTCGCGCCGAGGCCGCGAAGCCCCCAGCCCGAGTCCATGGCCGGGCCGCCGAGCAGCCGGGCCAGTTGTTCGGTCTGCACCTTGTCCAGCAGCCCGGGGGCATGGGCGCCGCCGCCCAGCAGCCCGGTGTCGAGGATGTGGACGGTGGTCGCGCACAGGTGGGGCAGCGGCCGCCCGTCGGGGCCGAGGGCGGCCGCCGGCCGGCCGCCCGCCCGGTCGTCGATCCAGAAGTCACGACGGAACACCGCCCGCGCCGTACGGGCCCACTCCCGCAGTCCGCCGTCGCCCGATCCGCCACAGGCGTCGAGCAGGTCGGCGCCGAGCAGCGCGGCACGGTGGGCATGGGCCTGGGTGTCGCAGCGGACGGGGCCGTTGGGCAGCGGGTCACGCAGATAGGGCCCGTCGCCGACCGAGGCACGCAGCCAGCTCAGACAGCGTTCGGCCGCCGGCAGCAGTTCCTCCGTCTCACTGTCGGGCAGACCCCATCGGCGGGCCTCCGCGAGAAGCACCGGGAAGAGCAGCGTGGCCTCCGTCCCCGTACAGGCCGGCGGCAGGTGCACGCCCGCGTCCCGCCGCGGGCCGGGGATCATGCCGCACCGCGGTCCCGGGCGGGTCACCTGGGTGCGGGCGAGCGTGCGCAGCGTGCCCGCGGCGAGCCGGGTGCCCAGGGGCAGCGTCATTCGGGCCGCGGCGAGCGCCTCGGCCGGGGCCAGACCGCAGCGCCAGGGGGCCCCGGCCGCGAGGTGAAGGTCCGTGGGGCGCTCCGGGTCGCGCACCAGCAGGGCCTGCAGATCCTGGATGCTCGTGGCCAGCAGGGCTCTGACGCGAGGGTCGTCGCCCGTGGCGTGCGCCGGCGCCAAGGGGCTTGTCGCCGCACGCCCGACGGCGCGTACCGGGCCCGCACCGTCCAGCCGGATTCTCAGCTCCACGCAGACGCTGCCGCCGGGCGGCAGCTCGAACTCCCAGCGCAGCAGACCCGCGGAGGCGATCGCGTCGGCGGGCGCGGGGTCCGCGCTGACGCTCGACGTCCCGGCGGCACAGGACCAGCGCAACCCGGAGTCGTAGACGCTGGCGGGCAGTTCGGGACCGACGGCGCCGGCGGCGATCGCCCCCAGGTCGGCCAGGTCGGTCCCGAGGGCCACCTCGACCGGGAGGCGCAGTAGGCGTGCGGCCGTACTGCGCAAGGTGATGCGCTCCGTGCCGTCCGCCGACCGGATCCGCTCGACGATCACGTCCGGGTCCGGGCCGCCGTGCGGGGTGACGCGCAGGGTGCCGACGAAACGCGCGGAGTCGGCCAATGTCATCCGGGCCTGGACCACGAGGGGTTCGCGTCCTGCCACCCGCAGTTGGCAACGGGACAGGACCCGCCTGCCCGCCCGGTAGAAACCCTCCAATCCGTGCCCCGTGAGTTGGCCCTGCTCCGTCGAGATGGCGAGGCCGGGCAGGGCGACACAGATCATCGCCGTGTGAGCGGGCGGCAGGCCGGCGATGCGCGGCGGGGCCGGTGAGACGGCTTGTGCGGCGTTGCCTCGGGCCGCCGCCGCTGACGGGCCTGGTTCGGGAAGCCGTCGGTCGGAGAATCGCGGGTCGGAAATCCGCCGACCGGAGGGTAGTGGGCCGACATCCGTGCCATGGGGTGAAGCCGGGTCGGCGGAACCGAAGCGTTCGTCGAGGCGGAAGTGTTCGTCGGCGGCGGAGGGCTGAGTCGGCTGATGCATGCGATGACTTCTTCTGCTCTCTGTGCGCCTCGGGCGTGATCGAGGCCTGGTGGAAGGCTCCGGCAGGGCGGGTGAGCTGTGGCGGCGTGCCCGCGCAGGCGTTCCGCCACTCAGGTGAACGGGACGGGACTCGCCCAGGTCACGCCCCCGGCCCACGGGCCCCACCGAATGGCGGTCGCCTCCGCGAACCGGCCGGGCCCGGGGCGCGGCGGGTCGCGATCCGCCTGCGCCGGACAGGGAGCCGGCCCGGCCGGTCGCAGCCGGTGGGGCGCTCGCTAGGGACGCCGGCGCTCGTCGCCGACGGGACGTCAGCGTTCGCTGCGGTGGGACGCCGACGTTCGCTGCGGCGGGGCAGGCCTCAGGATTCGCCTGGGGTTTCGCCCGCGTGGGACCGCACGCCTTCCCCCACGCCCTCGCCACGATGTCGCACGGAAGGCTTCCCACCAGGGCGCGTACGGGATCCCGCACGGCTCGGATCGGTGGGGCGCGTGGTGTGCGTCCGCGTCGTGCGGGAGCGCAGATCCTCCGCCTCCGGTCCTTCAGCGCCCGCTTCCGCGGCGATCGCAGAAGCTGTCCCGGCAACGGTGGAACGGGCGCGGCGGCGCCTGCGGGCAGTCGGGCGGACGGAGGTCGTCAGCGGTGCGGGCATGTGCAAGGACGAGGCGACCGCGTCCGAGTCCGCACCATCCCTCACGTCGCGGGCACAGACCTTGCCGTCGGTTTCGCCGACGTCGCCCCCGTCGTCCGGCTCGCGTTCCCCGTCGTTCGCGAGGGCCGTGCCGGTCTCGTTGGTCTCGCCGGTCGCGTCGTTCTCGCTGTTCTCGTCGGTCGCCCCTGCCGTGCCCGTTCCGCCTTTCCCGCCCGTCGTGCCTGTCCCGTCCGACCCGCCCGTCGTGCCTGACCCGCCTGACCCGCCTGTCCCGCCCGTCGTGCGTGTCCCGCTGACGGCTGTTGCATCCCCCGGCCGCGTAACTCCTTCGGTCGGCGGGTCCGCGGCCGGCCCCTCCGCCGCAGCGCGTCGCGCGCGTCCGTCTCGTTCGGCGCGCAGACAACGTCGCACCGACTCGGGGTCCAGGCCTTCGTTGCAGGCCTGGTGCAGCAGGCGGGCGAAGAGATATCCCGGGTCCGCGCCCAGCGCCATGGCGAACGCCTCCCTCGCTTCGAGTTCGTCGCCGCCCGACCATGCGACCCAACCGGCCAGAGTGAGCGGCGCCGCCGCGTGTTCTCCGTAGGGGCCGACGCAGCGCCGTGCCAGCGCTCGCCACAGTCGCAGCGCGGGAGCGGCCTCGTCGCCCTCCATCCACTCGGCCGCCCGGTCGCGCGTCACGCGATCCTGCAGGCCGAGGATCAGAGCTGCGGATTCGTCGCATCCGAGCAGCTCGTCGTCTCGGTGATCAGCGAGAGGGACGTTCGGCACCACAGGCGCTTCGGCCAGACGCCGCATGACCCGTCCGGCCAGTCCGAGCGTCTCGGCGGCCACGGCCGCACGGCTCGCGTCGTCGAGGATCCTCGGGACGAGCGCCATGGCGGCGGTGTCCAGGGCGACTTCCTGCTCCAGCGCGGCAGCGGTCTCCAGCGGCTGCAGCCGGGCCCGCAGTTCACGCAGGGTGCCTCGGACCTGGATCCCCGCGTAGGTCGCGGCCGCGGCCAGCACGGAGGTTCCGGGCAGGCCCATCGGGACGCCCTCGACCGGGCAGCATCCCCGGCCCGCGCAGCAGTACGACCAGAAGCGGCCGTCGGCGATGCAGAGCGCTTCGATCACCGGGATGTCGAGGCGGCCGCATTCGCGACGCAGCTGATCGGCCAGCGGTTCCAGGCGCTCCATGACCTGGCGGCCCGTCTCTCCCCGTCCCGGTTCCTGACAGAGATAGGCCACCATCTGTGCGGGGCGGTCGCCTCGGCGTTCGCTGCCCCTGACCAGGCCCTGCGCCAACTGCTGCGCCACGGCGCCCCAGTCGTCCGGGTTCGCCGGGATGCCGAGCCTGGCCCGGCCGCCGAACCGCCCTCGTCCGCCGCGGTCGTGCAGGGCCACCAGAACGATGCTGTCCTCGGGCCGATACCCGAGCAGATAGGGCAGCGCATCGGCCAGTTCGTCCGGGGACCGCAGGGTGACCTGGTGGGCGGTCTGAGCAGTGCCGTACTCGGCCTCGCCGTCGTACATCGGGTGACTCACGTACGTCGCGGGGCCACCGGTGACCGGCGGACCTCCCGGCAGCTGCCCGCCGCCGCGCGAAGCACCTCCGTCGAGAACCTCGTCTCCGTCGCGCCGGCCCTTCCGGTCCGGGCCCCGGCCCCGCCCGTCGCGCTCGTCGCGCCTGCTGTAGGCGTCCTGGACTTCCGCGCCGTCACGTCGGGTGATGTCGCCGTTTTCGGAGGGTCCAGTGGATTCGCTGTGATTCGTCATGCGCAGACGATCTCGCGGATGCCGAAATCCTGCTTGGCCTGTGGATAACTCCGATCACGGACATGTCAGGCAAGCCGGACGGTCGGGACCGGAACCAGTCGAGGGCCCTGCTCCCGCACCGGCCGTGACCGGATTGTCAGCGCCGTCCTGTTGTATGGAGGCATGGAGCACACGAGCAACACGGATCTCCGGGCCGACGCCGACGCCGTTCTCGCCCGCCTCGTCGGCGACGCCTCGGGCGTGGCCCGGCTGCGCGAGGACCAGTGGCGGGCGATCGAGGCGCTGGTCGCCGACCGGCGCCGGGCCCTGGTGGTCCAACGGACGGGATGGGGAAAGTCCGCGGTCTACTTCGTGGCGACCTCCCTGCTCCGCGCCCGTGGCTCCGGTCCGACCGTGATCGTCTCCCCGCTGCTCGCCCTGATGCGCAACCAGGTCGAGGCCGCGGCCCGGGCCGGTATCCGTGCTCGGACCATCAACTCCTCGAACACGGAGGAGTGGGAGACCGTACAGAGCGAGATCGCCGCAGGTGAGGTCGACGTCCTGCTGGTCAGTCCGGAACGGCTGAACAACCCGGACTTCCGTGACCAGGTGCTGCCCGAACTGGCCGCCGCGACCGGGCTGCTCGTGGTCGACGAGGCCCACTGCATCTCCGACTGGGGCCACGACTTCCGGCCGGACTACCGCCGGCTGCGGACCATGCTCCCCGACCTCCCGCCGGGCGTGCCGGTGCTTGCGACGACCGCGACCGCGAATGCGCGGGTGACCGCCGACGTCGCCGAACAACTCGGCACCGGGGGCGCCTCGGACGCCTTGGTGCTGCGTGGTCCGCTGGATCGCGAGAGCCTCAGCCTGAACGTGCTGCGGCTGCCCGACGCGGCGCACCGGATGGCCTGGATCGCCGACCACCTCGACGAACTTCCCGGCTCCGGAATCGTCTACACGCTCACGGTGGCCGCCGCGGAGGAGGTCACCGCCTTCCTCCGGCAGCGCGGCCATGTCGTCGCCTCGTACACGGGCCGCACCGAGAACGCCGACCGTCAGCAGGCCGAGGAGGATCTGCTGGCCAACAAGGTCAAGGCGCTGGTGGCGACCTCCGCTCTCGGGATGGGCTTCGACAAGCCCGACCTGGGCTTCGTCGTGCACCTGGGCTCGCCGTCCTCCCCCATCGCGTACTACCAGCAGGTGGGCCGCGCCGGACGTGGCGTCGAGCACGCGGAGGTGCTGCTGCTGCCGGGACGGGAGGACGAAGCGATCTGGGAGTACTTCGCCTCGCTGGCCTTCCCGCCCGAAGACCTGGTGCGCCGCACTCTGGACGTCCTCGCGCACGCGGAGCGGCCCGTGTCGCTGCCCGCCCTGGAACCCCTGGTGGAGCTGCGCCGCTCCCGTCTGGAGACCATGCTCAAGGTCCTCGACGTGGACGGGGCGGTCAAGCGGGTCAAGGGCGGCTGGCTGTCGACCGGACAGCCGTGGCGGTACGACACCGAGCGGTACGAGTGGGTGGCGCGGCAGCGCAGGGCCGAGCAGGAGGCGATGCGGCAGTACGCGTCGACGACGGACTGCCGGATGGAGTTCCTCCAGCGCCAGCTCGACGACGAGGGCGCCAAACCGTGCGGCCGATGCGACAACTGCGCGGGAGCGCGCTACGCGGCCGACACGTCCTCGGCCGCCCTGGACGCCGCGCGGGTGGACCTGGGCCGCGCGGGCGTCGAGGTGGAGCCGCGTCGGATGTGGCCGACCGGCCTCGCGGCGATCGGCATGGACCTCAAGGGGCGCATCCCGGCGACCGAGCAGGCGGCGACCGGGCGGGCCCTGGGGCGTCTCTCGGACATCGGCTGGGGAAACCGGCTGCGCCCGATGCTGACCCCCCAGGCGCCGGACGCGCAGGTTCCGGACGATGTGGCCAGGGCCGTGGTCGACGTGCTGGCGGACTGGGCGAAGGGGCCCGGTGGTTGGGCCTCCGGGGCGGCCGACGCCTCACCGCGCCCGGTCGGCGTGGTCACCGTCGCCTCCCGCACGCGACCGCGTCTGGTCCACTCGCTGGGCGCGCGGATCGCGGACGTCGGCCGGCTGCCCCTGCTGGGTTCGGTGGAGTACACCGCCGACGCCTCGCCGATCTCCCGGAGCAACAGCGCCCAACGTCTCAAGGCACTCGACGGCATGTTGCAGGTGCCTCCCGCCCTCGCTGCCGCTCTCGCCGAGAGCCCGGGCCCGGTTCTGCTCGTGGACGACTACACCGAGACGGGCTGGACCCTCGCGGTGGCGGCCCGGATGCTCCGACGGGCGGGCGCGCAGGGGGTGTTGCCGTTGGTGCTGGCCATGCAGGGCTGACGGAGAGGACCCGACCGCGGCGGCATCCGGCCGAACCGGGCCCGACCGCCTGGAGATCCTTGCCGGGGCGCTGCCCGGACGCCGAGGGAGCCGGACGACGGGACTCCTCGGCCCCGTGCGTCCGCGGCGAACCGGCGTCGATCGTGTCGTCCCGGAGCACTTACAAGGCTTGAACGTCGACTCACGCATCCTTCCGTGAATCACTGGGTAGGGATATAAGCCACTCACCGCCATATAACGGTCGGTGGCCCCAATTGCTCGTTGCCGCATCCAAGTTCGGCAGGAAGAATTGAAGTCCGCTCCCCGCACGGCTCGGTCCGTAGTCCGGTTGGGCTCTGCTGCGGCGTGCGCTCCCCCGAATCCGACCCGCCCGCAGTGTGGGCCGTAGCCGAAGGGAGGATCGTGACCTTCGGATTCGCTCCGTCCTCGGCGGCATCGTTGTCGACGTCCACGTCCGCCACCTCCGCCACCCGCTTGCTTGAGCCTGCCGAATGGGCCGCGGCGGGGATACCCCTGCTGCGCAACCCACGGGAAGTCGTCAGCGGACTGCACTCGCGGCACCGGCCGGGGCCGACCACGGCGATCGTGGCCGTCCTCGATCCGGACGAGCGGGTGCGGGCCAGCGCTTCGTTCACCCGGCGCCAGGCGTCGAGCGACGGCTGGGTGTTCCGCAACGCCCTGCTCGCCCAGCTACGCCGGGTCATACCCCACGACCTGCGTCTGCGTACTCCCGTACGGACCGCCGTGCTCCTCTACTGCCGCGACGGTGACGCGCGCTGGACGGAGGAGGACGGGGCGTGGATGTGGGGCCTGCGGGACGCCTGCACGCTGCACGGCCTGCGCTGCGGGGCGTACATCACTCTGACCCGGGACGGTTGGCAGGTCCTCGGCGAGGGACGCGGAGGCCGAAGGCCCAACACGGATTCGACTCCGGAGCCCTTCGCCCTGTCCGAGGCTCCGCCCCCGCTCCCCCGGACCGGCGGCTCCGCCTCCGAGGTGATGCGTCGCGCGGCCGCGCGCTGAACGACGATCGGTTCCCGAAAGGCTCGACGGCTCCGTGCCCCGCCCGCATGGGGGAACGCCGACCCGACGGACCGCCGGGCAACCAGGCCGCCGGGCCGCCAGGTCGCCGGCCCCCGGGACTGCCGGACCGGACCCCCGGCTGCCGGACCGGACCCCGAACTGCCGGCGACCGTCCTCGGCGCGGCACGCGGACGCCTGAGCGCCGGGCACGCGGGGCGGCGCACAAAGCACGCGGCACCTCGAACCGTCCCCGGGACTCGCGCAGGCAAGCGTGCTCCCGTCGCCCTCGACCAGAGCCGTCGCGCGCGCTCGGCACCTGCCCTCTCGGTCAGAGCCACCGCCCGCGCGCGGCAAGGGAGCGCGCGGCAGTGGCCGAGGACGAGACACCCGCCGATGCGGACAGGGACTCGGACCCGGACGGGGCAGACACAGGGACCGACGCAGGGACCGGGACCGGGGCAGCGACCAGGACCGGGACAGGAACGGCAATGGCGATCACGACGAGAACGGCGCCAGGGCCGGGCCCGAGCCCGGCCGGGATCGCGAGGAGCCGGGGCGCCACGGAAGATCCGTAGGGGCCGTCTCTCCAGGGACACCGAGGATCCGAGGACACCGAAGAGGCGCCGCAGCAGCGACGCCTCTCAGGGTCCGGACCTCGCGGCCCTGCCGGACCGGCTCAGGCGCTCGCGCCCAGCACCCCGTTGATCTGCTGCGGGTCGCCGCAGACGATCAGCAGGGCCGAGGCGCGCGCGAGGGCCAGCGGCAGAGCGGTGGCGGCGACGGTGTCGGATCCGCCGTTGACGGCGACGACGACCACCGGACGCACGCCCGCTCGCGCCACCGCGGCGGCATCGGCGTAGAAGACATCGTCCCCGGCGTCGTGCTGCGCCCAGTAGGGCGCCTCGCCGAAGGACAGCTCATGAGCGGCCCAGGGATGCTGTTGGCCGGTGGTGATCACCAGCACGTCCCCCGGAGCGCGCCCGGATTCCAGGAGGAGGTCCACGGCCTCCTCGGCGGCGTCCAGCGCGCCCTCGGCCGAGGCCGGGATCAGCTGGACCTGAGCAGTCGCCGGAGCAGGCGCGGCGACGGGAGCGGCCTGGGCCGAAGACCCGGGCTCGGCGGCCGTGTCACGCGGCGCGCGTTGCGCCGGCGGCGTGGGCCGGAGGGGTCCGGGACGACCGGGACGCGGCGGAGCCGCGGGGCGGGGTCCGGGTACAGGTCGGAGGGTCGGCGCGGTGCGGCCGCTGGCCGGAGTGGCGCGGGGACCCTGGGCACTCTCGTGAATCTGAGGCTCCTCGGGAATGAGAGGCATGAGCTGTTGTCTATCAATCGTTGGTGCGGCACGCGCCAGCGGGTGGCACATCAGTGCGAGCGGAACGGTCAGAAGTCGAAACCGAGTTGACCTTCGACCTCCGGAACGCTTCCGTTCGTCCAGCTGCGGGCCTTCTTGAGGTGCCGCCACTGGGGCAGCGCATCAAGATACGCCCACGACAACCGGTGGTGCGGGGTGGGTCCCCGCTCCTCCAGTGCGGCCTTGTGCACGGGCGACGGGTACCCGGCGTTGGCCGCAAAGCCGAAGTCTGCATGCTCGGCACCCAGTTCGGCCATCATTTTGTCGCGCCGAACCTTGGCGATCACCGAGGCCGCCGCGACCGCCACGCACGACTGGTCGCCCTTGATCACGGTGCGGACCCGCCAGGGGGCGCCGAGGTAGTCGTGCTTCCCGTCGAGGATCACCGCGTCCGGGCGGACCGGGAGGGCCTCCAGGGCGCGTCCGGCGGCGAGACGCAGTGCGGCGGTCATCCCGAGATCATCGATCTCCTCTGGGGACGCGTGCCCCAGGGCGTACGACGTCACCCACTTCAGCAACTCCTCGGAAAGCTCGTTGCGACGCTTGACGGTGAGCAGCTTGGAATCGGTGAGGCCGACGGGAGGCCTGCGGAGTCCGGTGACCGCCGCGCAGACGGTGACGGGTCCGGCCCACGCACCTCGGCCCACTTCGTCGACACCGGCAATGACCTTGGCCCCGGTCGTGGCGCGAAGCGAGCGCTCGACGGTGTGGGTGGGTGGTTCGTACGGCATGGCGCCCTTAGATTACGCCGCCTCCGTCCCGTCGCGACACCCCGGTCGGCCCCGGTCTCCCGCGGGCCGACCGATTCGGCGTCGACAGCGCGCTCAGATCGCGTCCGGCCGGAGCAGGGGCAGCATGAGCCGGTCCACCATCTCCTCCAGTTCGCGATCGTTCCATTCGCAGGCGCTGATCTTCGAGCGGTACATCATCATGGCCGGCATGGCGTCGAAGACATAGCCGTTCGCCGCGTCGGCCCGCACCTCACCTCTCTCGATTCCCCTGCTGACGACGTCATGGAGGAGCCTGACCGTCGGCTCCACCACGCCCTCGAAGATCAGGACCTGGAAGCGCTCCGCCTGGAGTGGATCGCATTCGTGAATCACCGAGCGCAGCGCCAGGCCCGGGCGGGAGAACATCGCGTCGCGCGCGTCACGGCACAGCGCCAGCAAATCCTCGCGCACGCTCCCGCGATCAGGAGCGCCCTCCGGTCGCGGCAGTCCCGCCCGCAGAGCCTCCGCGACGAGATCCTCTTTGGAGGGCCAGCGGCGATAGACGGCGGCCTTCCCGGTCTGGGCGCCGGCCGCGACGCCTTCCATCGTGAGGCCGTTCCAGCCGACGGTGCCCAACTGCTCCAGCGCGGCATCGAGAATCGCACGTTCGAGCACGGCGCCGCGCCGGCGGGGGGAGGCCGCCGGAGCGGGGGCGGCCGTCCAGCGCGAAGTAACCATCTGAGTGTCTCCAGCGAGCAGAAAGTACGGGGAGGAGGCAGGGAGGAGGCAGGGAGGGGGCCCGGGCGA
>NZ_JAHHIU010000244.1 GCF_024539815.1 Streptomyces hayashii | reverse complement strand
CCGCAGGGCGACGGGCCGCTCTCGCTCAACTGCCTCGTTGCAGTGGAGCGCCCTACATGGAAAGAGATGCTTCGGCCGGACCACGGAACGATTGCGAGAGGTATCCCATTGCTCCCGCCACATTCGATCTCGCGCTCCCGGCAAGAGGCGCCCTCCACCTTTCAGGAATTTCAGGAGGGGTAATGCCGGGGACGAGCCAGATGGCAAGCTCGGGAATTTCCTCTGCCTTGCGTTCCAAGGCGTACGTCGCCGGGAGCGATGTCGTCCCGCAGCCTCAGGTAGCGCACCGGGTGGCGGTGCCAGCCCAGGTCAAGCGCTGTGTCGGTGTCGACTTCGGCGACGTGCTCGGGCACCACGGCCTGGAAGACCAGCGGCTCCTTCGTTCCCCAGCCCGCTGAACTCCCGGCCCCACCAGCGATGCTCGGCCTATCCACGGGTCCACGCCCTTAAATGATCAGGTGATGGTCCGATCCGCCTGGGCCGCATTTGGCCTGGTCAGCCAGCGTTCCAGAGGTTCGTTCTAGAGCGCGAGCGCCAACGACGACAGGTCGTCCGCTCGACATGTGCAGGGTCTGGCCGGCCCCGCGGAGCGCTCCCGGAGAATGGAGCCATGGAACGACTGATCGACTTCTCGCGCGACCGGCGGATGCTGTGCGGCGGCTGCGGCCGTCGCTTCGTCGTCGATCTGGACTGGATCGACCGGTGGGAGCAGGGCGGAGAGGAGTGCCCCGGCTGCGGCCTGACGTGCGAGCACGAGGACGCGCCCCGGGTGACGGTCGATCCCGACGACCCGGCGCTCGACGACGACCGGGTTGCGACCGTCTCCTGGTACCACACGAGCACGCAGCCGGACTGGCCGACGAGGGACTTCGATCCGGCCGCCGTCCTCACGCCCGAGACCTGCATGATGATGGGCGGCGACGAGTATGTCGCCGCCTGGGCCGCACGCCAGCGGGCGAAAGGCGCTCCACATCGGCACGCACGAGGCCGCGGTCCACAACATGCTCAGGCGGATCCGCGACCAGGCCGACCGGGGCAACCAGTTCTACCTGTACCGAGTCCATCTGAATCCGTCCGTCGTGGTACGCGAGGGCTGGCTCGTCGATCCCAGCGACTTCGTCGGCGACGTCGTCCTCGACGAGGTCTGCCCTCCGGGCGTCGACGTCGCCCGCTACCTCAACTACCACGAGGACCCCGGCGGGCTCTCCCTGGCGCTGGGGCGGGAAGTGATCGCCGGCGTTCAGCAGGTCCCAGTTCCGCTCCCGGATGCCTGGGACGCCGAGTGGGTGAGAGAGGCCGTCGCGGCCCTCGAGACCGGTTCCGACGCCCCCGTCCCGACGACCGGCAAGCTGGCCCGCTTCATGCGGCCGGCCTCGCCGCGAGCTGTTCTGGGCCGTGAGCTCGCGGCGGCGCTGGCTGGCCGTCTGCCGGTCAACCTCCGGGATCAGTTCAAGTCGACCGCAGCGTTCGCCGAGGGCGACGATCCAGCTCGGTGGGCGCGTCGGACCAGCGCCGTGCTCGACCTGATCGGGAATCCAACGCGCGTGCTGTCGGCGCTCGGCAAGGCTGAGCACCGACAGGTCTGAGGACCCAGGCAGAGAAAATCCCCCGGATACCCCTCTACAACGAGCAGCACGTCCGGCACGTGCTCACCGAGCACGCCGCGCACTACAACACCGGCAGGCCCCACCGGGCACTGCAGCTTCGCGCCCCCGCCGACGACCCCGACGCCAGCCCCTTCCCCGCTCAGCGCGTCCGCTGCCACAACGTCCTCGGCGGACTCATCCACGAGTATTCCTGCTGGGTCCACGAGGAGTGGGGGTGAACGGGCAGGGCCCCTTCTTCGCCGAAGTCGCCAAACGCGTACTCGCGGCTCTCCGGAGCGATCATGCGCTAATCGACCATGTCCATCACGGTGCCAGTGGCGCAGTCCGGGTAGGGGCCATACGGCTCTACGCTGCTGAAGGGAAGCCAGCTTCTCCTGCTCAGCCATCCCCACTGGAGTGAAATGGGCATTTCAGATACACCGGCTTTGTTGCCCAAGCGGGAGGCTTGGATACGTCAGCGGTAGTCAGCTCGAGTCGGCATGGCCGTGGCGGCGCAGGAGACGTACGAAGAAGTCGGTGAGCATCTCGGCAGCCGTGTCACCACATAGCTCGTGGCCACCGATGCGGTAGACCTCATAGCCCTGGAGCGTGAGCTCGCGGTCCTCCGCCACCATCGAGGCGTAGCGCGCAGGATCAGGAAGCCAGTCGATGCCGGGCTCCTGCACCACAGTGCGGCCGGCAGGGCGGGCGTAGTGCTGGATGCCGTCGACCTCGATGACCGCGCGGGCCCGATGGTTCATCAGCAGCAGGAAGTCCATCCTCTGTCGGGCAAGACGGCTGGCCCCGCCCAACTCGCTGATGGTGTAGGGGTCGTAATGGAGGTAGACCTGGGGAATGAGCGCCGGGAGGTTGAATCCGAGGTTGAGGTAGGTGTCGAACACCAGCAGTTCAGCACCGTTGTTGCCCAGCGAGCGCCGCAACCGCTCCCGCAGAGAGATCCGAGCCTGTGTCGGGTCACCTGAGTGCTCGGGATGCTGGCGAGCCCACCAGGTGACCAAGTCCTGCCAGCTCAGCCCGCGGTCTTCCAGCGGCTGGTCATACACCAGGCAATACTGCTCGTTCTTGACGATGCGGATGGTGTTGCTGATGGAGTCCGGCAGTATGATCTGCGGTTTGGGGCCGTCGGCGGCGAAGATGAGGTTCTTCAGCTCCCCGGAGACGCCGTGCAGTCCCATCTGAGCCAGCAACTGTTGCAGGTCGTCGTCGCCATACTCATCGACCACTCGACGGGCTATCGCCATCAGATCGGGGAGCGGCTTGTCGTCCAGCCGGGCGTGAACATAGGACCTCTTGCTGTTGTACGGATCTTCGTCTGGCTGCTGCGGGGCGAGCCCCAGGTACTCGCACACCGCCGCGAGCCGGTTGGCCTTGACGTCAGCCCACAGCGCCTCCGCGATGGCATCCCGCAGCTTGAACACTGGCACTCCGGGCGGCAAGTTCATCCCGCCATCATGGAGGTCCGGCACCTGGCACGGAAAGCAGCGCGGGCGAAGGCATCTGGATCTGAGTCCGGGCAGGGCGGTACGGCCAGGCGCACCTACCAGACGTCGAACTGGTCGGCGGCCCGCTCGACGACCTGCTGCTCGACATCACCGGCCGGAGCGCGGCGGCGATCCGGTCCGCTGCGGCCCCGCCGGAGATCGGCACCTCGGGCATCGCGGCCCGTACAGCGTCGGCGTGTTCTTGCTGGTCAGAGCCACGTGACCTTAATTCGGGTGACACTCAATCCACCCGGGGCCACCCCGTCCGCTCACGCATCGCTCACACATGACGGGCTGCCGCAGGCGATGACTCGGACAAGCCACGCGAGGGAACCGACGGAGCTACCGGAAGCTCCTTGTATCCCGCAATGGCCTCCGCATACGGCTTGAGATAAGGCTTCAGCTTCCTTCGGAGCAACTCCGCATCCTGCGCAGGGAGCGCAAGTGCCGTCCGCCTGAGCTTCGCAGCCCAACTTCGCGGGTTGGGGAACACGTCAAGTGCATGCACGAGTTCTCGGAGGTTCAGCCCATCACGGTACAGAGCAAGGCCCTGGATCTGGATATCGCATCCCGTAGTGAACTCCCGTTCACCGAACCGCACGGGGTCTGTCAGGACACTCACCGGCGTGGCCACCACGCCATGACCAATAACGCGGCCGACGTCACGGGCTGGGTTCCTGAAGCAGCCACGCGTCGTATAGAGCATGACCTCGTCACCTTCGTGTAGAGCACGTGCCTGCCGCACCCGCCCTGCAGGAAAAGCCATGCGCTGCTCGGTCAACACCCATCGCAACGCGCTACGCTCGCCGAGGATCACGAGGTGGGTAGACGCCATACAGATCACCTTAACGGACTGCTACTCGCCCAGTACTCGCGCCTGGTAGCCTCCCGCTCCCTGTGCCCCTGCTGGGGCACTCTTCGGTGACACCTTCTTGACGCTTCGCTTCTCCTGCGCACCCGGTTGATCAGGCCGCGTCTTCCGCGGCAACGGCGGTAGAGCGGACCGAGTGGATGACGGACACCATGACGTCCACCTCGGCCTCAGCGAAGATCGCCTCGGGGCCGGTATGGGCGAGCGCAGTGAACGGGGACTCGTACAGCGCGTCGACGTCTATCGTGCCGTTGCGTGCCAGGTAGTCGATCAGCTCGTTGACAAAGCGGAGTTGATTGGCGGTCAGCGCTTGGCCTGTTGGAAGGCATCGAAGGCCAGGGCAGCCGCATCCCGCTCCAACCCCGTCAGCGACCGCGGGAATAGGCCGAGGCCGCCATTGGTGTCCTTGATGTAGTCGATGTCTGTCGGGGTGCCGAGGCCGGCCTCGACGAAGATCTGCTCCAGCTCCGACAGGTCCAGGGTCGTGATCTGCTTGTTGCGGCGGATCTTCTGGACGGCGAGTTACGAGGGCCTGCAAGATCATCCTGGACTGTGCGGGACCTTGCCACAGAGTCCTGGTTTCGCTGATCAGAAGCCTATGGCTGTGACCGCCATGCCACCCGGTCCACCCGGGTGTCAACCTGTCCGCTCACGCAGTGCCAGCTGGTGAGGGCCTACCCGAGCTCACCGAGTAGGCCACCCTGCGGCTCTTCGGCCTCCCTCTTTAGCCTTCATGTTCCGCTCCGAGGGGCAGGGCCCGTCTCATATGCCGAGACTCGGACTGGAAGCGCAGAGATCCAGTCTCAGTGTGTCTGTGATCGTGCTCGGTTCGGAGCGTGGGTACTGGTCATCGTCTGCGGGTCGCTGCTGCCTGCCGTACCGGACTCCCGAGATGTCAGTGCCCTCCGCCATAATCGGGGCACCGTCTTCAACGAAGGACCTCATCTCTGTGACGATCACCCAGCACGAGCTCGAATCCCGGTTGTGGGACGCCGCGAACGCGCTCCGCGGCCCCGTCGACCCGGCTGACTTCAAGACCTACGTCTTCCCGATGCTGTTCTGGAAGTGGATCAGCGACACCTGGGTCCACGAGCACGACGCAGCGTTCGATGAGTACGGGGACGACCTCGACGACGAGATCGAGGCCGACTTCCACCGGTTCGAGTTGCCTGAGGGCACGCTGTGGAGCGAGGTCACCGAGAGGGTCACCAACCTCGGTGCGGAGATCGCGAAGACCTTCCAGCGAATCGAAATCGCCAACCCCCGCTCGCTCGCCGGCGTCTTCGGCGATGCCTCGTGGGGCAACAAGGAGCGCATTCCGGAGTCGGCCCTGCTGGGGCTCATCCGAGCGTTCAACAAGATCAGGCTCGACCCGTCTACGGTCTCGCACGACCTGCTCGGCGCGGGCTACGAGTACTTGCTGAAGAACTTCGCCGACGAGTCGGGCAAAAAGGCTGGCGAGTTCTTCACGCCCCGCGAGGTCGTGAACCTTCTCGTCGGGATCCTCCAGCCTGAGCCCGGCGAGTCCGTCTACGACCCGTCCTGCGGCTCCGGCGGGATGCTGGTCGCAACGATCAACCAGCTGCGCGAGTCCGGCAAGGACCACCGCACGCTCAGGGCGTACGGCCAGGAAATCAACCTGACGACGGCCTCGATCGCAAGGATGAACCTGTTCCTGCACGAGATCGAGGACTTCGACATCAAGCGCGGAGACACCCTCCGCGCTCCGGCGTTCAAGGCCCCCAGCGGTGCCGTCCGCCAGTTCGACGTCGTGATCGCCAACCCGCCCTTCTCGCTGGCGGATTGGGGAGCGGACCGCTGGGCGTCTGACCCTCGAGCCATCTGCGGCGTGCCGCCCGCGAAGAACGGCGACTACGCCTTCGTCCAGCACATGGTCTCGTCCATGAAGCCTGGATCCGGCCGCGTCGGTGTGGTGATGCCCCACGGCGTGCTGTTCCGCGGAGGCGCGGAGGCGAAGATCCGCCAGGGCCTCATGGAGAAGGACGTCCTGGAAGCCGTCGTCGGGCTGCCACCCAAGCTTTTTTACTCGACCGAAATCCCAGCATGCCTGTTGATCTTCCGCGACCAGAAGCCAGCTGAGCGCAAGGATCACGTGCTCTTCATTGACGGCTCGGCGCGGTTCGCCAAGGGCAAGAAGCAGAACCTGATGTCCGAGGATGACGTCAGAGCTGTCATCGGGGCCTACCAGACAGGTAGCGACTCAGCGGGTGAAGGCGGTGCGAACGTCCGGCTGGTGCCGCTCGAGGAGATCGAGCAGAACGGCTTCGACCTGAACATCGGCCGCTACATCAAGGTCGCTGCAGAACAGACCGCTGATCTGGGCACCGCGCTCGTGGCGTATGCCGACGCCCGGCAGCATCGCATCGACACCGAGGCTGTCATGTTCGAGCGGCTCGCAGCGGCAGGCGTCGACCTGAGCGTGTTCGGGGTGTCCAGTGAGTGAGTGGGAGCGAGTCCGGCTCGACGAGGTCGTCGCGCTGGACGTCGACGCGGTCCCGATCACGGCGACGGCCTCCTACAACATCGTCGGCGTCTTGAACCGCGGTCGGGGTCTGCTGCTCCGGGATCCGATTGCCGGCGATGAGACCTCGTACAAGACTCTGAATCGCATCCGGCCGAACCAGATCGTCTACAGTCGCTTGAAGGCGTTCGAAGGAGCGATCACCGTTGCTCCTAACGATCTGGGGGAGGTTTACGCGTCGCAAGAGTTTCCGACGTTCACATGCGGTGAGCGAATGCTCCCCGAATACTTCCGACTCCTTACCACCACAAAACGACTGTGGGAGCAACTGCAGGCATTGTCGACCGGCATGGGCGGCAGGCGTGAACGGGTCAAGCCTGCCGATTTTTTGACGATTGAAGTTGCCCTCCCGTCCTTGCCGGAGCAATGCCGCATCGTCGACGTTATGGCATCGGTGGACGCACAGATTTACGGGTTGAATGCAGAGAGGGAGAAAGCGGCCTCATTGCTGGCGCTCGTTCGCGAGGCGCATCCCGAAGGCACTGAACGCGAACTACGCAGCGTTATTTCGGGAATCCAAGGCGGAAAGAGCGTTCAGACTTCGGATGAAAAGCCGCGAACCGGAGATCCGGCTGTCCTGAAACTGAGTGCAATCCAACTTGGTGCTTTCGTGGGCACCGAAGCAAAGCGGCTTGCTGATCTGACAAGTTACACCAATGCCCATCTAGTGACAGAGGGCGACCTCCTTATCACTAGAGCCAGTGGTTCATTCGATCGCGTCGGCTATGCTGCCATCGCGCGAAACGTAGCACCTCAGACCTACCTACCTGACCTTATCTGGCGAATTCAAACAGATCCCGAGGTCTGCCAGGCGACGTTTCTGGCACATCTATTGTGCTCCCCGTCAGTGCGCTCAACTATCACAGCATCAGCGCGCGGGACCGCATCGATGAGGAAGATCAATAAGGCCCTGCTGGGTTCTCTGCGTCTACCGATTCCATCGCTTGAGGAGCAAGCCAAGTACGTTCAGCACTGTGATGCTGTCGCGTTCGCAGTAGCAGACCTGGATCTGGAACTTGTCAATCTCCGCGCCTTCCGTTTGGCGCTGATGGCCTCCCTCCTGAACCAGGAAATCGAGATCCCGGAAGCGTACGACGCTCTACTCGCGGAGGTGTCCTGACATGGGGTGGACGGAAGCGAGCACGATCCAGCGTTCACTGCTCGAGTGGGCGGAGGAGGCCGGCTGGGAGCGTCTCCAAGGGGAAGGATTACCGCGCGATGAGCATGACGTCATCGTCGAGGACTGGGCGCGCGAAGCCCTGCTCACGCTGAATCCGGAGCTGGTCGACGACCCCGAGTCGGCGGACCTCGTTCTGCATGAGCTTAATCAGGCTGTTCTCGATGCGCACAACGGTCTCGTTGCGGCCAACGAGCGGCTGACCGTGATGCTTCGTGGCGACCACTCGTTCACGACGATCGACGGTAGGCATGTGCCTCGTCGGCTGATCGACTTCAAGAACCTCGACAACAACCGCTTCATCGTCGCTGACGAGGTCACCGTCAACGGTGCGACCAAACCGCGCCGGTTCGACGTCGTTTACTACGTCAACGGGTTCCCGCTGGTCGTTGCCGAGACCAAGACGCCTGTGAAGCATCAGGTCTCGTGGGTCAACGCCGCGAAGGACCTTTACGACGTGTACGAGGAGGAGTACCCGAACTTCTTCGCGACGAACGTCTTCAACGTCGCCACCGAGGGCCTGGAATTCCGCATGGCCCCGATCCGTGCGATACCGGACCCCGACTCCGAGATCTGGGCCCCGTGGGGGTGCACTGAGGACGACCCCAAGACCGTCACGGGCCCGGCTCGAGTCGAGCGGTCCGCGCGCTTGCTGCTGCGGCCTGAGACGATCCTGCCGATCCTCAAGGACCTGGTGATGTTCCGTCACGCTCGGGACGCCTCCGAGGTCGACATCAAGTTCTTGCCTCGTTACCCGCAGTTCGAGGCGGCTCTGGCGATCCAGGCCAAGGTCCTCGCAGGCCGTCCAGGCGGACTGATCTGGCATCACCAGGGATCGGGCAAGACCGAACTCATGGCGTTCGCCGCCGCCCGTCTGCTGCGCGATGACGCGGTGACGGGAAAGTTCGGGAGCGCGCCGACGGTCATCGTGATCGCCGACCGCAAGGATCTGGTCCGGCAGACGGCGGAGATGTTCGAGACCGCCGGCATGCCGCGGATGACGGTGCCCCGCAACCGGCGCGAGCTGCACGCTCTGCTGCGCAGCGGTGAACCCGGTGTGGTCATCACGACGGTGCACAAGTTCGCGGAGGCCGGTCATCTGAACAACCGGTCGAACATCGTGGTCCTCGTCGACGAGGCGCACCGCTCGCAGGAGGGGAAGTTCGGCGACGCGTGGCGCGCGGCGGTGCCGAACGCGAAGTTCTTCGGTGCGACGGGTACTGCGATCCAGGACAAGGACCGTTCGACGTTCAAGCTGTTCGGTGACCCGGACGATCCGGACTTTGTGATGTCGCGGTACACGCCGGAACAATCGATCGCCGATGGGTTCACTAGGCCCGTAATCGTGGAAGGCCGAGCTGTCGGTTTCAACCTCGACAAAGAAGCCTTGGACGAGGCCTTCGACGAGCTGGCCACGGAGGAGGGCCTGGACGAGGAGGAGAAGGTCTTCCTGTCGGGGAAGGCTTCTCACATCGAGACGATCCTCTCCAACCCCGAGCGCGTGGCTGCCGTGTGTGCCGACATCGTCGACCACTTCCTCACCTACGTCGCGCCCCTGGGGCAGAAGGCTCAGGTCGTGGCCTACAACCAGCGCCTTGTGATCGCCTATACCAAGGCAATCGAGGCCGAGCTGGAGCGCCGCGAGGCCGTCATGCCGGACGGGCGGATGCGCGAGGTCGGCGTGGTGATGCACGTCGCCGACAGCAAGGAGACCCCGAAGGAGTTCAAGAAGCACCTGCTCACTCCGGAGCAGGAGGAGGCGCTCAAGCGCCGCTTCAAGAAGGTCGACGACCCGATGTCGTTCATCGTCGTCACCGCGAAGTGGATGACCGGCTTCAACGCGCCCATCGAGGGCGTGCTGTATCTCGACAAGCCCGCCAAGGACACGAACCTGTTCCAGACGATCACGCGGCCCAACCGCCCGTGGAAGAACCCTGTCACCGGGCAGCGCAAGGACTACGGGCGGGTCGTCGACTACATCGGGCTCGCGAAGGCCATCGGCAAGGCTGTTGCCGGTCCGGAAGTGAAGGACGACGACGAAGACGAGCTCAACGTCACCGACGCCTCCAAGCTGGCGGGGAAGTTCGTCACCGACCTCACGCGTCTGCTCCATCTGTTCGACGGCATCGACACCAGCGACTCGTCGTTCGAGTCGCTCGCCGAGGCCCACGAGCGGATCCCCGAGGGCGGCGCGCAGCGCACCGAGTTCATCGAGACCTATGTAGCGCTGCAGACCGTGTGGGAGTTCCTCGACCCGCACCCGATGCTCCAGCCGTTCAAGCGGCAGTACTTCTGGCTCGCGAAGGTGTACGAGTCGATCCGGCCCAAGGACGTCTCCAAGACGTTCCTCTGGGCGCGTCTCGGCGCGAAGACCACTGACCTGATTCACGGTCACATGACCGATGTAGGCGTGAAGTCGATGCCGTCGAAGACAGTCACGCTCGACGCTGCCGGCCTGGCACTGGTGAAGAAGATCGCCGAGCAGCTGAAGCTCTCCGAGCGGCAGACGCCAGAGCCGAAATCTGATGACGTGTACCAGGAGGTCCTCGACTCCATCGAGGCACGCCTCAGGCGTCGGCTCGCCGATACGGAGAGTCCGGCGTACCGGTCGCTGGCCGAGCGGATAGAGAAGCTCCGTACCAAGGCGATCGAGAACGTCGAGGACTCGCTGGCGTTCCTCGAGGAAGCGCTGAAGATCGCTCAAGATGTGGTCGCCGCGGACCGGGCAGCGGAACAGGGCGACCAGAGTGCGCTCGACAGGCTAGCCGATCCCAAGCGCGGGGCGCTCACACAAATCGTCGAGGAGAACACGCCACCGGGACTGCACAAGATCGTCCCCGACATAGTTTCGCGGATCGACTCGATCGTCGTCGAGGTTGCCTATGCCGGTTGGAGCGCGAGTGACGCGGGCGACAAACGCGTTCGTCGCGAGCTGCGTTCCGTCTTGAAGGAGTACAGCTTGCCGATCAAGGGTGAGCTGTTCGACCGGACGTACGAGTACGTGCGGGAGAATTATTAGAGGCGCGAGGGTCTTTCGAGGACCGGGCTTGGCAGCCTTACGGGGACGCGCTCGTGGCAGTGATCGGCGACATACGTTGCGCCGGTCACTGCGGGATTCCTGGTGTACGGAGACCGGGCACGTGGACGCGGCGGGACGGCGTGGAGTGCTGTCGCTGTCGTCTGTAGCTCGGACCAGCTGATCGGCTTGATCCTCCATCCCTGCGCGGCGCAGGGCGATGGAGGCGGTAATGGCGGCTCCGATGCGGACCGCTTCCATCGGGATCGGGCGGACGGCGACCGCAGCTCGGATTCCGCATGTGCAGTCGTTCGTGTGGCTGCATCGCTCGGCCTGAGTGCACCGTGGGCGGGGCATTTACACCCCAAAACTGGGCGTATGCCATGGACGCTAGCGGAGAAGCGATGGCTACCAGCCTCGAAGAGTCGAGCTCCGGTCGCTGCTGGTCGGTCAGCTGGCCCGGGCGCGAAAGAGGGCCCCCGAAGGGGCACTTGATGTGAGGGTAAAGGCTCAGGCGGCCGCCGCGTTCGTGGAGCGCTCTTCGACGCATCCCGCCTCCGACCGCTGGTGCTCGTCTCCACCTCCCACAACGCCCATGGCCGGCTGCTGCTCGATGTGGACGTGCTGCGTGAGCAGGCCGGGGAACTGGCGGAGATCGCGGTCATGGCCGACGACGCGGCCGACTGGGCGTTGTCGAACCGGCGGGACCGGCTGAGTGCGTGGGGCGGCGCTGTGCGCGTCTATCTGCCGGATGCCGGCCGCACCGACCCCTGGCAGTGCCACCCCCTGATCCGGGTCGACCCCGCCAGCCCCAGTTCGCGGACAAGGAGAGGCTGCTGCGGGAAAAGGACACGATGATCGCCGACCTGCGCAGTCGGCACAGCGGGCCCGTTATCGGCTGAACCTGATCGGCCGCAGCGAAACGCACAGGCCACAGCCGCCCTGGGTGTCAGCGGCTGGCCGAATCAGATCGCCGGGTGCTGCTGATCCATGACGCCGTGTCAGTGTCGCGTGCTGTCATCCTCGTGCGGATCCCGCAGTCCGCGATAAGAGGGGAGCGCTTGTGGAGCAACGCGTCAGCAGCCGACCCCGGATCCCGGGGCCACACCGCGCAGGAGTGCAGGGGGCAGGTATCTCTTCGAGGATGACGCTGCGACGCCGCCGCCTTCTCGACTGGCTCAGTGCTCTTCGCCTCTCCCCACTCCGCCTGGCTCGGTCCGTTCGCCGAGGCCCGGAGAAGCAGCGCGGGACGGTCGATCGTGTGCGCCATGCCCGGATGGTGGCGTGGCGGCTGGTGTACCGGGTCTCGAGGTGGTGCCTGGTCGGGTTGGCCGTGTGTGTGCTCGGCCTGCTCGTGGGACGGTGGACGGGCTGGTGGCCGTCGCCGCACCCGGCGGTGGTCGACCTCGTCGGCGTGCCCGTTCTCCTCTTGTACGTCGTGTGGATCCAGCAGCGGATCGACCGCGACGAGTGGGACGCCACCCACAAGGACGGCCCCCGCCTGGAGAGGTCGATTGACGACCTCGACGGGCTGGACCACGAGGAGTTCGAGTTCGCCGTACGGGACCTGTTGCGGCGCGACGGCCTTGCAGCGGAGCGTGTCGGCGGCACCGACGACGGCTGCGACGTCCGCGCCGTCGACCTCGACCGCCGCATCTGGGCCGTGCAGTGTAAGCACCGCCGCGACGGCAGTCGCGGCGGTGCGATCGGTGTCCGCGTTGTCCGGGAACTGAAGGGCACGGCCAGTGAGGTCCACAGGGCCACGTTCGCCGTGATCGTGACCAACGGAAGGTTCACCAGTAAGGCCGTCCCCCATGCCCGCAGACTCGGCGTTCACCTGGTAGACCGTGACCTGCTCAGCCAGTGGGCCTCCGGCCGGCCGTTGTGGGAACTGCTGGAGCGTGTTCCGCCGCCGCTGCGCCACCCCGCGGACAGCCGCCGCGCGGCCGCGTAGCCGGAGCGGTATCAACGGCCGCACCATCCGCTCCTCCGCCAACCATGTGATCAATCGTGGCCTGGGCCGCTGAAAGGCGACAAGTCCCGCTGAGAACAAGCCAGTTTGCAGTGACGTCGTCCGTCGGGCCCCACACGGACCGCGAGACTCGCCCGGTCAGCATGATCCGTATCCGGCTGTCTGGTCGGCCGCTTCTCGTGATCGGGGGTTCGTTTGAGTTCGCATTACGTCCGTCGGCAGAGCACGTCTCCGAAATCGTCCGGCACGATGGTCGGGGTGATCGCCGGTGTGCTGGTCACCGCATGGGTGTTGGGCGGAGACAAAGACAACGGCAAGGGAAGCGGGTGGGCCGTGCCAATGTGGTTGTGGATCGTGCTCACCGGGCTCCTCACGCTCGTTGCCGCGGCTCTGTGTTACTTCCTGTGGGCCCGGGGGCGCAAGGAGACGGCCGCGCTCAAGGCCGCCGAGGAAACTGCTGAGCAGCAGCGGCAGCTTCACGCCCAGCAGCTGACCGAGTTGAAGACCGTGACGCCGCTGGCCACACTCCTGGAGCTGAACCAGACACAGATCGATGAGTATCACCGCATTGCCACCGATCAGGCGGACCGCTCATTCCGGTCCTCCCAGCGGGCTATGGCCCTGGGACTCCTGATCATCGTCGGGTGCTTCGCGGCCGGTCTGTACTTCGCCGGCGGGACGACGAAGGTGTTCGTGGCGTCGATCGCGGGGGTCGGTGCGGCGTTGGCCGCCTTCTTGAACCGTACGTATCTGCAGATGTACGGGCAGACCCTTAGCCAGCTCAACCGGTACTTCGAGCAGCCGGTCCTGACCGGCTACTACCTGACTGCCGAGCGGCTCGCCCAGGGTCTGGCGGATGATCCGGAGAGCGAGATGCGCCGCCGCATCATCGATCAGGTCTTGGAGGCTAGCGCCCGGATGAACAACGGGTACGGGTCGGCCGAACCGGCGGGGCGCCCGCCGTCCCCGGAGACGTAGAAGGGGTTCGTGGTGAACAAGTATGCCGTCGCCTACGTGCACGGACTCACGATCACCGACGAGACAGCGCGGCGGGTATTCCAGCTGCTGGCGGAGCGCACCGACGCGCCGGGTGACCTGTACCGGCCCGAAGACGTACCCGAGATCATGGGGCTGGAGCTGCAGGACGCGGACATCCCGGCTTTGGCGGAGCGGGCCGGGCTCGGTGCCGAGGAGTTCCGTGGGCAGCTGCGCGGGCTGAAGCGGCACGCATGGACGTGCTGGAACACACCGACGGCGTCTGGGAGATCATGTACGGGCCGTCGTACACCCGCCCGTCGAAGCCGCGGCCGGCGGAACCCGACCTGACCCGGGGCGGGCCGCACCCGTTCTGGGCTCCCGGCTGGGAGAAGCACAGCACCTGGGGCTACGGGAGCGATCCGAGCGGGCAGACGCACCTGTACGCGCAGCTGATCCCCAACCAGGACGGCGCTGACGCCGATCCGCGCGTCTGGATCACCCCGCCGCAGTACCTGGTGCGTAACGTCGATGAACTGGCGGCCGTCATCGCCGAGGCCATCGCTCCGTACGAACCAGTCGCGCCTCCGGCAGTGGTGGTCAAGCGATGGCTGACGACCCAGCCCGTGTCCTGGGGGTGAGGGCAGGCCGGCGCACTCCCGTGCTCGCCGCGTCACATGAATCAGCTCCGGTCCGGTGCCGGCAGGGGCCGTGCGCGATGTGGCGTTGGCTACCATCGCAGGTCGGGAAAGGAACACGACGGCGCTGCACCATGCGACACGATCCCGGCGAGTGGCCCACCGCCAAAGCGACACGACCAGCGTGGGACACAGGGACTGCCGCCACTAACTCGGGCGCCATCGCTGACACCTACCCCGGTCATGAGCTCGCTGCCCTGCACACTGCGGCCCGGGACGGCACTCGTGCCACGCTCGGCGATGACGCCTGTCAGTACGAATTCGGGATTCAACATCTTGTCGATGTCACTGCGGACCCGCAGGCCAAGACGATCACCTGGGAAAGGGTGACGCGGGTCCCTCTCGGTACAGCTCTCTGACTCCCCGGAGACACACGGAATCTCCACGCGGTGGGCAGGGCTGCTCAAAAGGACAAGATCGTGAGACAGATATGCCGTGTCCCTCAAATGAGACGACAGACGAAGCCCAGGTCAGCGACGGACCCGAGGCTGTCCGTTCGGCGCGGATGACTGTGGACGTGTCCGAGGAGGAGAAGCTGGTGACGCCGCCCGTGCCGGAGTACCTCTCGCCCCTGCGGTGGCGGTGGATTCTGTTCGTTACGCGGCGCCAAGAGGTGCGATTCCTCTATCGTCGCCCCGGCATACGGCCGGGCACCGCCGCATCCGGATGTTCGACCGGGACGGGTACTCTGCGACGCCTGCCGCGTCGGGAGCATAAAACCTCCATCACCACTGAGTACCAGCGCCAGGGCATCGGCCGCCGCCTGATCCGCCGGGCGCTCGCCGACGGCTCCGGCTACACCTGGCAGACCACTGGCCAGTCCCCGGAGGCGAAGCGCTTCTTCCCCGTGTTGGAGAAGGAGATGGGTACGGCGTTCCTCCAGCACGGCGGGGTGTGCGAGCATCTCGCCTCGCCGCCCGGCTACCGGCCCCCCGACGGACCGCCGTCCCCGGCCGGTGCTGGAGCGCGGCATCTGACACCACCGCTTTATGGCGGCGCTGCTTTGGTCGGGACGCCAGAGGGCCGTCCTATAGCGCCGTCGGATGGGTTTCCCCCTCGTTTCTTCCCAGTCTGTGAGTGCACAGCGAACCTCCCGCGCAGCCTCCGGTAACCGTCCGATTCCTGCAGCTCTGCGCTGGGCTCATCCCCTGGTCGAAGGAGTGTTCCGACATGCCGCAGCCGCCTCCGCCTCCCCCTCCGC
>NZ_JAHHIU010000243.1 GCF_024539815.1 Streptomyces hayashii | reverse complement strand
GGTCGCGGACGAGGCCCTCGCGCCCCCCGCCCCTGCCGTCCAGACGCTGGACACGGCATCCCACGCCGGAGGACGCTGCGAGCGCTGTCACGCCCGAGGCCGAGCCGCAGGCGGAGACGGTCCCCGCACCGGCTGCCCAGGAGGCGTCCGGGGAGCCGGAGCCGGAGACGGCGCCGGAGCCCCCGGCGGAGGTCGCGGACGAGGCCCTCGCGCCCCCCGCCCCTGCCGTCCAGACGCTGGACACGGCATCCCACGCCCCGGACGCCGACGTCTCTGCCCCGGATGCCCCGGATGCCCCGGATGCCCAGGACGCCCCGGACGGGTTCCCCGCGCCGGAGCAGGAGGCCGCCGTCGTGCCCACGCCGGGCCTCGGCCTGCCGGAGCCCGCGGCGCCCCTCGATCAGCCCTCTGCCGAGACGGTGGAGACGGTGGCGACGGCGGAGGCAGCAGAGACGCCGGAGGCGTCCGAGCCCGTGGAGTCGCCCGAGGAGGCGGCCCCCGTCTCCTTCGTCGTCCCGGAGACCTCCGTGCCCGGCACGGCCGAAGCGCCGCCCACGGAGCACCCGCAGCCCGTCCCGCACACCCCCGCGCCGTCCGCCGACGAGGCCGACGCCGAACTCCCGCACGCAGCTGCCCCCCTGGCCGCCCAGCCGGGCCGGCCCGGCCCGGCCGACGGCACGGCGCCCGCCGCCGGACGCCTTGCCCCGACCCCGGAGCACGCCGTCGTGGTGCCCGCGGCGGAGCAGTCCGCCCCCGAGCCGGCGGCGGACGAGCAGACCGAGGAGGCGCAGACCGAGGAGGCACTGACCGAGGAGGGTCAGACCGTGGACGCACAGGCCGTCGAGGCGGCCGCCGTCCTCTCCGCGGTCGCGGCGGTCCCGGCCCCTCGCGGTGCCGAGCCCGTTGCGGCCCCGGCCGCGACCCCCGACGCGGAGCACGACCCCGACGTCGACCCCGACGCCGCACAGAGCCCGGAAGACCTGCAGACCAGGGCCGCCGACCAGGAAGAGAGCCCGGCCGCCGCAGTGGAAGAAGCGCGAGAGTCCACCGGTCCGGCCGCGCCCGCCTACGACGACGCCGAGCGTGAGGCCGTCCTGAAGGTGATGCGCGAGCGCCGGGACATCCGCAACGGTTTCCGGAGCGACCCGATCCCGCACGAGGTGCTGCTGCGCGTGCTGGAGGCCGCCCACACCGCGCCCTCCGTCGGCCACTCGCAGCCCTGGGACTTCGTCGTCATCCGCTCGGCCGACACCCGGCGCGCGATGCACGAGCTGGCGGCGCGTCAGCGCGACGCGTACGCGAAGTCCCTGCCCAAGGGCCGGGCCAAGCAGTTCAAGGAACTGAAGATCGAGGCCATCCTCGACACCCCGGTGAACATCGTGGTCACCGCCGACCCGACCCGCGGCGGCCGGCACACCCTGGGCCGGCACACCCAGCCGCAGATGGCGCCGTACTCCTCCGCGCTCGCGGTCGAGAACCTCTGGCTCGCCGCCCGCGCCGAGGGCCTCGGCGTCGGCTGGGTCAGCTTCTTCGACGAGCGTGAGATGGTCCGCGCGCTGGGTCTGCCCGAGCACCTCGAAGTGGTCGCCTACCTCTGCGTCGGCTACGTCGACGAGTTCCCGGACGAGCCCGAGCTGATGCAGGCGGGCTGGGCCAAGCGCCGCCCGCTGTCCTGGGTCGTCCACGAGGAGACGTACGGCCGTCGCGCGCTGCCCGGCGAGGACCCGCACGACCTGCTCGCCGAGACCGTCGCCAGTGTCCGCCCGCTGGACGCCAAGGCGCTCGGAGAGGCCTGGGAGCGGCAGAAGCGGATGACCAAGCCGGCCGGCGCGCTCGGCATGCTGGAGATCATCTCCGCTCAGCTGTCCGGCCTGTCCCGGCAGTGCCCCCCGCCGATCCCGGAGCCCGCGG
Organism: Streptomyces hayashii; assembly: GCF_024539815.1. GTDB lineage: Bacteria > Actinomycetota > Actinomycetes > Streptomycetales > Streptomycetaceae > Streptomyces > Streptomyces hayashii. The sequence continues at coordinate 13,717 of NZ_JAHHIU010000243.1, read as the reverse complement.
CCGTCGCGATCTTCGCCGGCGACCACGGCGTGCACGCCCAGGGCGTCACCCCGTGGCCGCAGGAGGTGACGGCCCAGATGGTCGCCAACTTCCTCGGCGGGGGAGCGGTCTGCAACGCCTTCGCGACCCAGGTCGGGGCCGAGGTCTGCGTGGTGGACGTCGGCGTCGCCGCCGATCTGCCCGGCACCCCCGGTCTGCTGCCCCGCAAGATCCGCGCGGGCACGTCCGACATGACCCTCGGCCCCGCGATGTCCCGCGAGGAGGCCAAGCAGGCCATCGAGGTCGGCATCGAGACGGCCCGCGATCTCGTGGCGGCCGGCAACAAGGCGCTGCTCACCGGCGAGATGGGCATCGCGAACACCACGGCGTCCGCCGCCCTCATCTCGGTCTTCACCGGCGCCGACCCGGCCGAGGTCACCGGCCGCGGCACCGGGATCAACGACGAGACCCTCGCCCGCAAGACCGAGGTCGTCCGCCGCGCCCTGGACTTCCACCAGCCGGATCCGGCCGATCCGATCGGCGTCCTGGCCGCGATCGGCGGCTTCGAACACGCGGCGATGGTCGGCCTGCTGCTGGGCGGCGCCTCCCTGCGCACGCCCGTGATCCTGGACGGCGTCAGCGCCGGGGCGGCCGCCCTGGTCGCCCGCGCGATCGCCCCCGAGGTGCTCGCGGCGTGCATCGCGGGCCACCGCAGCGCGGAACCCGGCCACGTGGCGGCCCTCAACAAGCTGGGGCTGCGCCCCCTGGTCGACCTGGACCTGCGCCTGGGCGAGGGCACGGGCGCGCTGCTGGCCCTGCCGCTGGTGCAGAGCACGGCCCGTGCCATGCACGAGGTCGCGACGTTCGACTCGGCAGGGGTGACCGAGAAGTAGGACCTGCTCGGGGGCCGGCCGGCACGCGGCTTGTGCTGCCCCCGGCCCCGCCGCATGCTGAAGCCACCTCTAAAATGCGCACGTCAGGGCCGCTCCAGAGCCGCAGCGCCCACCCACTGCTCTCTGCCCGTACGAGGAGCCGCACCCTCATGGCCGAACACCCCGCCTACCCCGTTGGCCTCCGCCTCGCCGGCCGCAGGGTCGTCGTCCTCGGCGGCGGCCAGGTCGCCCAGCGCCGCCTGCCCGCCCTGATCGCGGCGGGCGCCGACGTGCACCTGGTCTCCCCGGAGGCGACCCCGTCCGTCGAGGCGATGGCGGACGCGGGTGAGCTCGTCTGGTCCAGGCGCCCCTATGCCGAGGGCGACCTCGCCGCGGCCTGGTACGCCCTGATCGCCACCAGCGACCCGGCCGCCAACCGGCAGGCCTCCGCCGAGGCGGAGGCCTGCCGCGTGTGGTGCGTGCGCTCCGACGACGCCGACGCCGCCACCGCCTGGACACCGGCGACCGGCCACAGCGAGGGCGTCACGATCGCCGTCCTGACCACACGGGCCCGCGGCCGCGACCCGCGCCACACGGCGGCCGTCCGGGACGCCGTCGTCGAGGGCCTGCGCGACGGCACCCTCGTGGCTCCCCACCACCGCACCCGCACCCCGGGCGTCGCCCTCGTCGGCGGCGGCCCCGGAGACCCGGACCTGATCACGGTCCGCGGTCGCCGCCTCCTCGCCGAGGCGGACGTCGTCATCGCCGACCGGCTCGGACCGCGCGACCTGCTGGCCGAACTCCCGCCGCACGTCGAGGTGATCGACGCGGCGAAGATCCCCTACGGCCGGTACATGGCGCAGGAGGCCATCAACAACGCGCTGATCGAGCACGCCAAGCAGGGCAAGTCGGTCGTCCGCCTCAAGGGCGGCGACCCGTACGTCTTCGGCCGCGGCATGGAGGAGCTCCAGGCCCTCGCCGAGGCGGGCATCGCCTGCACGGTCGTCCCGGGCATCTCCAGTTCGATCTCGGTCCCCGGCGCGGCCGGCATCCCGGTCACGCACCGCGGGGTCGCCCATGAGTTCACCGTGGTCAGCGGACATGTCGCCCCCGACGACGAGCGCTCCCTGGTCGACTGGCCGTCCCTCGCGAAGCTCACCGGCACGCTGGTGGTCCTGATGGGCGTCGACAAGATCGGGAAGATCGCCGAGACGCTCGTCGCGCACGGCAAGTCTCCCGACACCCCGGTCGCCCTCGTCCAGGAGGGCACCACGGCCGCCCAGCGCCGCGTGGACGCGACCCTCGCCACGGTCGCCGAGACGGTCCGCACCGAGGAGGTCAGGCCCCCGGCGGTGATCGTCATCGGCGCCGTCGTCGCCGTCGGCCCGCCCACCTCCGAGTAACCGCGGGTAACACAACCGTTCCGAGCCGTTGGCACCACACCCAGGACAAGGCAGTATCACCCTGTGGCCGATCTCATCACCGTCGACGATCCCGACGACCCTCGCCTGCGCGACTACACCGGCCTGACCGACGTCGAGCTGCGCCGCAAGCGCGAGCCCGCCGAGGGCCTGTTCATCGCGGAGGGCGAGAAGGTCATCCGCCGGGCCAAGGACGCCGGATACGAGATGCGCTCGATGCTGCTCTCGGCCAAGTGGGTCGACGTCATGCGCGACGTCATCGACGAGCTCCCGGCGCCGGTCTACGCCGTCAGCCCGGAGCTCGCCGAACGGGTCACCGGCTACCACGTCCACCGCGGCGCGCTGGCCTCCATGCAGCGCAAGCCGCTGCCCGCCGCCGCCGAACTCCTGCAGACCGCCCGCCGGGTCGTCGTCATGGAGTCGGTCAACGACCACACCAACATCGGCGCGATCTTCCGCTCGGCGGCCGCCCTCGGCATGGACGCGGTGCTGCTCTCCCCGGACTGCGCCGACCCCCTGTACCGCCGCAGCGTGAAGGTGTCGATGGGCGCGGTCTTCTCCGTGCCGTACGCCCGGCTCGACAGCTGGCCCAAGAGCCTGGACTCGGTCCGCGAGGCCGGCTTCGCCCTCCTCGCCCTCACCCCGGACGAGAAGGCCCGCAGTCTCGACGAGGCGGCGCCGCACCTGATGGACCGGGTGGCCCTGATGCTCGGCGCGGAGGGCGACGGCCTCTCCACCCAGGCGCTCGTCGCAGCCGACGAATGGGTCCGCATCCCCATGTCCCACGGCGTCGACTCGCTCAACGTGGGCGCGGCGGCGGCGGTCGCCTTCTACGCGGTGGCGACGGGCCGGCCCCAGCCGTAGGGCTTCCGTAGGGCCTCGTCCGCGGATCCCGGCGGGAGGCCCGCCCGGGTCAGCCCCCGAGCGGGCGCGTTCCGTCCAGGCCGTCCAACCTGCCGACCGGTCCGTCCGGCGCGGGGCGCTCGTGCTCCTGCTGGTTCCGCACGACGCCGTCGTTCACGCCGAGTCCGCGCGCGGGGCCCTCGCAGCCCTGGACGACGGCGATGCCGAGCGCCACGAACAGCGTCACCACGACGAACACGAAGATCCGCTGACGCAGCAGCCGCGGATTGGCGGGCCGCCGTCCGGTCCCCGTGTTCCTCGGTCCCGGCCGGCGGGTCCCGCCGCGCGGCACGGGTCTGCCACCGCCCGCGGGACGGGCGGTGCGGGAGCCGGGGGCGGGCCGGGCCCCGGAGCGCGGTCCCGGAGCGCCACCGCCCCGCGAGGGGCTCCCGCCGCGAGCCGGCGCCCCGCCCCGCGAGGGGACCGGGCCGCGCGAGGACGGCGTCCCGCCACGCGGCGGCGGAGTGCCGGGCCCGCTCTGGTGGCGCAGCGTGCGCTCCGAGTGGCCGGTGTCCGAGAGCCGCCCGGTGGGACGGTCCGCCTCGGCGGCCCTCGGCGCCGGAGGCCGCGCGTCCGCGAGCCCCTGCGCCTCACGGGTGGCGATCTCCTTCAGACGCAGGGAGAGATCGAGGGTGCTGGGCCGTTCCTCGGGGTCCTTCGCCAGACAGGCTCGCACCAGCGGCGCCAGCGCGTCCGGCACGCCGTGCAGCTGCGGCTCCTCGTGCACCACGCGGTACAGCATGACCTCGGAACTGCCGTGCCCGAAGGGCGAGTCGGCCGTCGAGGCGTACGCGAGCGTGGCGCCGAGCGAGAACACGTCGGTGGCCGGGGTGACCAGCGCCCCCCGCACCTGCTCCGGCGCGAGGAACCCGGGCGAGCCGACCGCCGTGCCGACGTGCGTCAGGGTCGAGGCCCCCGTCGCCCAGGCGATGCCGAAGTCGATGATCCGGGGGCCCTTGGGGGAGAGCAGGATGTTGGACGGCTTCAGGTCCCGGTGCACGACCCCGGCCTCGTGGACGGCGACGAGCCCCTCCGACAGCGCGGCCCCGATGGAGGCGAGCTCGGCGGCGCCGAGCGGCCCCTCGTCGTTGACCTTGTCGTGCAGGGAGGGCCCGGGCACGTACTGGGTGGCGAACCACGGCCGGTCGGCGTCCAGATCGGCCGCGACCAGCCGAGCCGTGCAACCGCCCCGGATCCGCCGCGCGGCCGACACCTCGCGTGCGAACCGCGAACGGAACTCCTGGTCCTCGGCCAGATCAGGCCTGATCACCTTCAGCGCGACCCGCTGGCCCTTCTTGTCGGACCCCAGATAGACGACGCCCATGCCGCCCGCGCCGAGCCGTCGGTGAAGCCTGAACGAGCCGACGACACGCGGGTCCTCGCGCCTCAGGCGCATCATCGCCATGTTCATCCCCGCTGCCCGGTCCGTTTGACGTGGCACAGCTTACGTTTCCACGGCCGTTCGCGCGCAGAGGCCGCGCCCTCCGGTCCCGATCGATTGTCAGTGCCCGGTGGGAGAATTGAAGGGTGGTCAGGGGGCTTGGGAAAAGCCGCGCATTGGCGGCTCCGTGATCTCAACCCGCCTGCCTCAGAAGGGGGATTGAACCCGTGAAGGGTGACCGCGTGGAGATAGTCGTCGACGCCGGCGACACGACCCGGACCTACGAGGTGACGGCGAGCAGGGCGGGCCGCCGTGTGGAGACAGCGGTACGCCGAGGGGTGGTGGAAGTGAGCGAAGTCACGCGAAACGGCACCTCGGTGCGTACGGCCCGGTTCATGGCGAACAGGGTGCTCGCCCTGGTCGAGCACCCGATCCCCCGAGAGGAGAGCTCGGACATACCGTCCCGCAGCGGACGCCCCTTCCGGGAAGACCCCGAGACCTAGGTCCCCGTCTCCACCCAGGGGAGTACTCCGCAGGTCATGGCTCATCCTCCGGGAGGCCCGGCAATCGGTACGAGGGCATGACGTGCGGTGAACGCTGTCCGCCTAGATTTGAGGTCAAGCGGCGGGTGCAGCACTCGTCCCCCGAGGTCAGACACCCGCCGCTGCCAACGACAACCGATCAGGTCAGGAGAGGGACCATGGCCCTCACGGCGCAGCGGACGATGCTCCGCACACCGGGACGCACCACGCGTCCCCGTCGCGCGGGCCGCCGCCACCCCTTGGTGGCGACGCTGATGGCCCTTCCTCTGGCGGTCCTGCTCCTCGTCGTCTTCGACGGCTGGGAGACAGTGGCCACACAGGCGTCGTCCGTGGGAGTGATGCTGGGGCGCTGAGCGGCGACCCCAGGCCCGGAAGAGCGGTCCGGGCGGGGACATCCACCCATGAAACCCCGTGGGGACGGGGGTGCGGCGGACGGCAAAAGATGCAGGCGCAGCTGGGGAGCTGCGCCTGCATTGTTTTTCCCCCGGGCCGGCGACGCGCCGTCGCGTCTGCGTACCCTCGCCCGGAGACCCGTACGTCGCAGCCCGGGAGCCCCGTGACCACCCATCCCCTGCTCGCCGAGCTGGCCCTGCGGGCCGGAGCCCGCGTTCACCGCACGGGCCCGGTCACGGCCTGCTCCTGCGGAGCGGCCACCCTCGCCGACCGCGCGGACGCCACCGTCGTCCGGCATGCCGACACCGTGGCGAAAGCGCACGCCCCCGGCACCGATCCGGACGCTCTCACCCCGCGCCTCGCCCTCGCCGCCGGCCTTCCCGACGTCCTCCTTGCCCCGCTGGCGGCGACCCCGGCCGAACTGCACGGTCGGCTGGTGACCTTCTGGCCGTACGGAGCCCCGGTGGACCCGGACGACCCGGACGCCGCTCCCTGGGAGGCCGCCGGCGCCCTGCTCGCCCGTCTGCACCGAGTTCCGGCGCCGCCCGGCCTGCCGCCGATGCGCGGCCCCGCCAAGGCCGCGCACGCCGTGGCCCGCCTGGCCGCCGCGGGAGCGCATCCCGCGGTCGCGAGCGTCCTGAGCGCCTGGCGGGCACTGCCCGCCTGGGCGCGCGCCGAGGCCCCGATGCCCGGGCCGGGCGTCGTATGCCACGGCGACCTCCACCTCGGCCAGCTCGTCCGCCGGCCCGCCCCGGACGGGCCCTGGCGGTTGATCGACGTCGACGATCTCGGCGTGGGCGTCCCGGCCTGGGACCTCGCGCGCCCGGCCGCCTGGTACGCCTGCGGTCTGCTTCCGCCCGAGGAGTGGGCCCGTTTCCTCGACGCCTATCGCGCCGGGGGCGGCCCCGCCGTCCCCGTGTCCGGTGACCCGTGGCCCGCCCTCGACGTCCCGGCCCGCGCACTCACCGTGCAGAGGACGGCACGCGCCGTCACCAAGTCGGCGGCGGAGAGCAGGCCGTTGGACGAGGTCGAGCAGTGCCTGGTCGACGCGTGTGCCCGAATGGGATCCGTCCCGCCGCAGTTGGCGGCGGGTCCGGCGAAGTAGGGTGCAACCGACCACAGCCGGACAGTGTCTGTCCTGGCGGTAGGCGAAACAGCACCGACCGGCGAGGAGTTGAGCCGCAGCATGCAGTGCCCGAAGTGTCACGCTCAGATGCACACGTACAACCGCAACGGCGTCCAGATCGAACAGTGCAGCAACTGCCGGGGGATCTTCCTCGACTACGGCGAGCTGGAGGCGCTCACCCGCGTCGAGTCCCAGTGGTCCCAGCCCGCGCCGCCGCCCCCGGCCGCACCGCAGGCGTACCCGTCCGCCCCGGTCGCGCCCGCCTGGGGGGCGCCCGCTCCGCACGGCGGCGGTCACCACGGCGGTGGTCACTACGGCGGCCACCACCGCCACAAGAGCTTCGGTCACATGCTGTTCTCCAGCTGAACCGGAGTCGACGAGAAGCCCCCGACCGCGAAGGCGGCCGGGGGCTCTCGGTGCGTGGACGATACTGGGATTGAACCAGTGACCTCTTCCGTGTCAGGGAAGCGCTCTCCCGCTGAGCTAATCGTCCTCGGGACACGATCCGAAGATCGTTTGCACTGCGTGCGCGATACTGGGATTGAACCAGTGACCTCTTCCGTGTCAGGGAAGCGCTCTCCCGCTGAGCTAATCGCGCGGGTTCGGATCCTTGATCAGATCCAGTGGACGATACTGGGATTGAACCAGTGACCTCTTCCGTGTCAGGGAAGCGCTCTCCCGCTGAGCTAATCGTCCTTGGAGGTGGAGACGGGATTTGAACCCGTGTAGACGGCTTTGCAGGCCGTTGCCTCGCCTCTCGGCCACTCCACCAGGAGTGTAGGGGACCGGGAAGACCCCTTGTTCCTTCGAGCGGACGACGAGGCTCGAACTCGCGACCTCAACCTTGGCAAGGTTGCGCTCTACCAACTGAGCTACGTCCGCTTGTCGTTTCGTTCCGCTCTCACGGCCCGGCGACGAGTTGAACTCTAGCGGATTCCCGGGCCAGTACAAAAACGCGTTTGTGCAGCGTGCTGCGCTGTGCCCGCATGCCGAGCTGGTCAGGGGCCCCGGCCGGGACATCCGGGACATGCGCGGGCCGTCTGCGGACGGCCCGTCCTAGACTCGACACCGTGCTCGACCTCCCTCCACTCGCCCGTTTCGGCGGCCGCCTCGCCACCGGCCTCCTCGACGTGACCAGCGATCCCGCGGCCCTCGACTCCACGGGTTTCTGGGCGGTGTGCGCCGACTTCGAGGGCCGTCGCGTCTGCGCCCGCTTCGCCGACGTGCGCGAGGAGCCGGTGCCCGCCCCCGTGCCGGGGGCATGGCGGGGGCCCGCCGCCGGTGACTGGACGTCGTCGCTCGACCGCGCCGCGTACACCGCGGGCGTGCGGCGCATCCGGGAGCACATCGCGGCCGGCGAGGTCTACCAGGCCAACCTGTGCCGCGTCCTGACCGCGCCCGTGTCCCCCGACGCCGACGTGGACGCGCTGACCGCGCTGCTGGCCCGCGGCAACCCGGCGCCGTACGCAGGAACGATTCGCCTTCCCGCGCACGGCGTGGAGACGGCCACCGCGTCCCCCGAGCTGTTCCTGCGCCGCGACGGCCGGGTGGTCGAGTCCGGTCCCATCAAGGGCACCGGGCGCACCGAGGCGGACCTGCTCGCCAAGGACTTCGCCGAGAACGTGATGATCGTGGACCTCGTCCGAAACGACGTCGGCCGGGTCTGCGCCACCGGCAGCGTGACCGTCCCCGACCTGTGCGCCGTCGAGAAGCATCCGGGCCTGGTCCACCTCGTCTCCACGGTCCGCGGCGAACTGCGCGAGGACGTCGGCTGGCCCGAGCTGTTCGACGCCGCCTTCCCGCCCGGCTCGGTCACCGGCGCCCCCAAGTCCAGCGCCCTGCGCGTCATCGACGCCCTGGAAACGGCGCCCCGCGGCCCGTACTGCGGCGGCATCGGCTGGGTCGACGCCGACCGGGGCACGGGCGAGCTGGCCGTGGGGATCCGCACCTTCTGGATCGAGCGGTCCGCCGGGAGCGGGGCCGTGCTGCGCTTCGGCACGGGCGCGGGCATCACTTGGGGCTCCGACCCCGAGGCCGAGTGGGACGAGACCGAGCTCAAGGCTTCCCGGCTGCTCGCGGTAGCGTCGGGTGGGTACGAGGTGAGTGAAGGGACGCTTACGTGAAGATCTGGCTCGACGGCGGGCTGCAGGACAGCGGCTCCGCCCGCGTCTCCGTCTTCGACCACGGGCTGACCGTGGGCGACGGCATCTTCGAGACGGTGAAGGCGGTGGACGGGGCGACCTTCGCCCTCACCCGCCACCTCGACCGGCTGACCCGCTCCGCCCGCGGTCTCGGCCTGCCCGACCCCGACCACGACGAGGTCCGCCGCGCCTGCGCCGCCGTCCTCGAAGCCAACCCGATGCCGCTCGGCCGGCTGCGCATCACCTACACCGGCGGTCAGGCCCCCCTCGGCTCGGAACGCGGCGAACACGGACCCACCCTCGTCGTCGCCCTCGGCGGAACCACCCGGCGCGCCGACTCCACGGCCGCCGTCACGGTCCCCTGGACCCGCAACGAACGCGGTGCCCTCAGCGGGCTCAAGACCACCTCGTACGGCGAGAACGTCGTAGCCCTGGCCCGCGCCCGCCGACAGGGCGCCACCGAGGCGCTGTTCGGCAACACGGTCGGGCGGCTCTGCGAGGGCACCGGGTCCAACGTGTTCGTCGTCCTGGACGGCGAGATCCACACCCCGCCGCTCGCCTCGGGCTGCCTCGCGGGCATCACGCGCGAACTGACCGTCGAGTGGACCGGCGCGCAGGAGACCGACCTGCCGCTGGACGTGCTGGAGCGCGCCGACGAGGTCTTCCTCACCTCCACCCTGCGCGACGTCCAGGCCGTCCACCGCGTCGACGACCGCGAACTGCCGGGCGCGCCGGGGCCGGTGACCGCCAAGGCGATGCGGATCTTCGCAGAGCGCAGCGGACACGACCTCGACCCGTGAGAGCCGCCGACCGGCTCGGTGGGCGCCGGGAAAACAGGCTGCCGTTCCGCCCCCCGGAGGGGTAGAACACCCCTGATGACCACGACTCTGCGGCCGACCGAGCCGCTGCAACGCTCCGCCGACGGTGCGCTCTCGCGCCACTACCAGGTGTGCGTCAACAGCCGTCCCGTCGGAGAGGTCCGCCTCTCCACGTCCCCGGCCTTCGGCCCCGACGTCGCCCTGCTCGCCGACCTGCGCATCGAGGAGCGGGACCGCGGGCGGGGCCGGGGCACGGTGGCGGCGCTGGCCGCCGAGGAGGTGGCCCGCGGCTGGGGCTGCACACGGATCGAGCTCAGGGTGCCGGCCGACGCGGACGCCGCGCTGCGCCTGGCGACCGCGCTCGGCTACGTCCACCGCAACCGCGGCATGGAGAAGACCCTCGCAGCCGCCGCGCCCGCGCTGCCCGACGGAAGTCTGGGCAGGTCCCTGACGGAAGCCGAGTTCGGGCCATGGCTGGAGCACGCGCTCGCCGGTTACGCCCAGAGCTGGCGCGACCGCGGCGTGCCCGAGGACGAGGCGTGGGCCAGGTCGCGGCGGGACCACGAGCGGCTGCTGCCCCAGGGCCTGGCGACGCCGGACATGCTGATCAGCGTCCTGGAGCACGAAGGCGAACCGGTCGGCTCGCTGTGGATGTCGTTCACCGACGACAAGGCGTTCGTGTTCAACGTCGAGGCCGACGAGGCTCACCGGGGCCGTGGCCACGGCCGTTCCCTGATGCTGCTGGCCGAGGCGCAGGCGATCGGGAACGGCAAGCGGGTCCTCGGCCTCAACGTCTTCGCCGGCAACACTCCGGCCGAGCGGCTGTACGAGTCGCTCGGATACGTGCCGGTGGCCTACTCGATGTACAAGAACCTGGTCTGAGCTTGTTCTTTATGGTCCGAGCCACCTTGAGAGTGCGTGATGCGACCCGATCTGATGCTCAGTAGGGTCGTGGCCATGGCCAAGGGGATGGGGCGGCGGCCCAAGGTAGACCTGGACAGCGGCGTCGAGGACGTGACGCTGTCCATCCTGGAGTGGCTTGGCGAGCAGGGGGTCGGTGCCATGATCAGGGTCGACGCGGAGCGCATGCGTGACGGTCAGCCGGCGTGGACATTTGCCGCTTCTGGCGGGCCGCTGGACGGTGGGTTGAGGGCCGACGGGGCCTCGGTCGCCGAGTGCATGGGCAGGGCAGTGCTTCGATTGCGCGAGGTCGGGCTGGCCGTCCCATTCTGAAGTCGTGGTCCGCCTCTGAGCTGATCGCGGTCGGTGATGCTTTCGGGGCGTCTGGTGGTCTTGCCCACGTTGTAGCGGGTGGCAGGGTGCCGGTTCTTCGAACCGAGTGGCCTGCCGGGGCCAGGCCGGTTGGGTTTGGGTGCACGGGCTGGGCAGGACAGGTTCGGGCGCAGGTTTCTGAACCCTCGGCGGACCCGGGCGGGGGTGAGCTGGCCAGGTTCGGCCGGTTTCTCCCAGGGGCGGCGAAGGTCTGCGGCCAGCGGCCGGGCGAGGCGTAGTTGGGTGTGGGCCGCGACGATGAGCCAGGTCCACCGGTCCGCCGCCTCGGGTGTGCGGAGCTTCGGGCGGATCCAGCCCAGCGTCTGCTTGATCATCCGGAAGGTGTGCTCCAGGTCGAATCTGCGCAGGAACGCCTGCCGGCGCAGGTCGACGCCTTCGCCTGGCAGGCCGGTGGCTGACGTCCACAGCCAGACGGGGAGCGGATCGTTGCCGCCGGGCAGGCGGTCGACCTCCAGGCGGATCAACGTACCCTCGATGAGAGGGAGTTCGCCGGCGTGGTCGATCCATGCCGAGCGCGTAGTCAGCCTCGGGTGAATGCGGTCCCAGGCCGTCGCGCGCGGTGCCGTAGCGGTCGGTGACCTGTACGGTTGCGGCGTCGGGCTCGCCCCAGGTTTCGGGCTTGGCGAAGCGGAACTCCTTGCCGTGCTTGGGCGGGCGTCCGCCCTGCGGTGGTGAGATCCACGGCACCGGGACCGGCTTGCGCATCACGCGGTCTGCGCGCATCCGCCCGAGGACCTCCACCGGCAGTCCTTCCAGGAGATAGGCCATGCGCGGAGCGTCGTAGCCGGCGTCGAAGACGATCAGGATGTCGCGGTCACCCGCCTGCCAACGGCCCATGTCGATGAGGTCCTCGACCACTCGGCGGACCTGGGCGGCGGTGACTTCGGCGACGTCGTCGGCCGGCCCCAGTCGCAGCGTGTCCAGGATCTGGCACCACGAGGTCCGGCCCGACTCCAGCGCGGCGACGAACGAGTAGGGCCAGCCGGGGACGAACTGGTCCGAGGAGCGTCCGCTGCGGCCGTAGACGTGGCAGAACAAGCGATCCGCACTGGTCGGCGCGTTCGGCCGGAGCCAGTGGGTCACGTCCACCGCCAGGACCAGGCGCCCGCCGGCGGCCTTGGGCTGCGGCAGCCCCGCCAGCACCTGCCGCAGCCGCGGCACGTCCACGCTCCCACGGTTCAGCGCGTCGTACATCGCGCCGTGCCCGCGCCGGTGCTCGGCCGTAAGCGTGAGATCCACCGGTGTGGTCACCGGCCCGTCCGCGCACAGCAACGCGTCGGTCAGCTCGAAAAGCGTGTCCCCGCGCGCGGTCAGGCAGTCGAAGAAGACGTCCCGGAAGTGTGACGCCACCGCGAACGCCTCGCACCGGACATCGTGATGGAGCAGACCCATTCCCCCACGGCCTTCGCACTGGTCAAGTGCCTCTTTGGTCGGAGCACAGGATCAGACGGAGGCCGTGTTCACGTCCCCGGAATCCCCGTACGAGCGACCGCGTTCGGGGGATCGTTCGAGGTCAGACCATATAGAACAAGCTCAACGATCGGACGGCCGCCCCGACGAGGAACCACCCAGCTCCACAGCCGACGACGTAGGGCAGACCATCTGATCTCGATCTCATCGGCTACGTCCAGCCGCGAGAAGAAAGGGCGGTGTGGCTACCATCTACTGAACGTAACCATGCGGACACAGAGAGGTGCCGGCGATGAGTGAGAGCGTAGACCGCAAGAACATCACCACGGAGACGATCCAGGCCGTCTTTGAAGAAATCGACACTGACCGTGACGGGCGCATCACCATGCAGGAGTACGCCCAGTTCCTGGAGAGGAGCGGCGGCATCAGCCCGGAAAAGCTGGACGACTTCTCGCTGGCGAGCATGGACGGTGAGATCAACGACCTGGATTTCGTGCAGCTAGTGGAGCAGTGGGTCGAAAGCCATGACATCGGCGATCCCGCCGTGCGGCTGCTAGAGGAGATGTTCCGGCAGGCCTGAATCGTGATGCAGCAGACTCATTCCCCCACGGCCTTCGTACTGGTCAAGTGCCTCTTTGGTCGGAGCACAGGATCAGACGGAGGCCGTGTTCACGTCCCCGGAATCTCCGTACGAGCGACCCTGCTCGGGGGATCGTTCGAGGTCAGACCATAAAGAACAAGCTGAGTCACCCCCCGGGCGATCGGACGCCGTGGCCGTACGACGGGTCCGTCGGCCCGGGCGAGGCGGGACCGGCGGACGGTCGGGCCGACCGGTGGCCCGGCGGGCCTCTTCCCGCCGGGTTCCCGTCGCCGCTCAGACCTGCTCGGCCAGGAGCCGGTCGGCGATCTCCTCGATCCGCGCGCGCAGCCCCTCCTGGCTCTTGCCGCCGTCCAGCCGCTCGCCGCCGATGACGTACGTCGGAGTCCCGCTCACGCCGATGGCCTTGCCCTCGGCCTGATCGGCGTCCACGATCAGGATGTGCCGGCCGTCGATCAATGCCGTGTCGAACTCCTCGGCGTCCAGCCCCAGTTCGCCGGCGACCTCGACCAGGAAGGGTTCCCCCCTACGGTCCAGCTCCTCGACCCGGCCCAGCACCGCCTCGACGTAGGGCCACCCCTGTCCCTGCTCCAGCGCCTCCTCGGCCGCCTGCGCGGCGGCGAAGGCGTGCTTGTGCTTCTCCAGCGGGAAGTGCCTGAGCCGAAGTTCCAGCCGGTCGCCGTAGCGCTCGCGCAGCGCGCGCAGATCGTCGAGCGCGCCCCGGCAGTCGGGGCACTGCAGCTCGCACCAGATGTCGAGGACGACGACACGGTCGGACCCCGGGCCGGACGCGGCCGGCGTCGGCGCGGCGGGGGAAGCGGAGGAGCCGGGGGAGGCGGA
>NZ_JAHHIU010000242.1 GCF_024539815.1 Streptomyces hayashii | reverse complement strand
GGGCCGGGGCCGAGGCGCCGGGGGCGCGGAGCCCGCTCGGACGGCGTGAGCGGCATCGAGTCCGTCCCGTGGGAGCGGGGAACCGCGGGCAGGCCCCTGTCGGCCCGCGGACGCGACACGGCCGTTCGGTCGCCCGCTCGGCCGCCGGAGGCGATCCGCGCCGTTTGGGTCGATGTCAGACCGAGGACCTAGTCTGTGCACCGTGACTTCGCCTGCTTCGACGGACCGTGTTCCGCCCCAGCTCAGCGCGGGGCCGCGCCCCGCCCAGGGCCCGGCCGCCGACGAGGGGCTGGCGCGGCGGCTGCGCGCGCTCGCCTGCACGGCGCCGATCCACGACCTCGACGCGCGCAAGGCCAATCTGGCCGGTGAGTACTCGGTCTACGGCATGGCGGAGATCGCCCTGGCCGCGATCGACCTCGTCACGCTCAACATGGACTTCGACACCGGCGCCGACCACGACCAGATAGTGGCCCGGCTGCTGCCCCGCATCGCCGCACAGGCCCCTCGACGGCCCGTCGCCGAGCACGAACGGGTGGCCCGCTGGGTCCTGGAGAACCTGATCAACGTCGGCAGCGTGGACCGCGGTTTCCGCGCCGCCTACGGCATGTTCGCCCCGGACGGCACGTATGTGCGCCGCGACTACGACTTCAAGCTGATCGAGGAGGTCCCCGGCTACGGCGGAGCGGTCTACCTGCGCACCACCGACGAAGCGGTCAACGTGCTCGTCGGAGCCCTCGACACGGACGTCACCAGCGCGCAGATCGCGGCCGAGGTCAAGCTGGAGGTGCTCATCCGCCGCGGCCGACTCGCCGACGCCCAGCTCGCCGCCGAACAGGCCCGCTACCGCACGGTGCAGTACTCCGAGACGCTCCGCCGCGCCCTGGAGGCCACCCGCCGCAACGTCCGGGCGGTGGACTGGCTGAACGCGGTGCCCGACATGATCGCCGAGGCCCTGGACCACGTCGCCGACCGCTACCGCCACGAGAACGCGATCCTCACCAACATCCGCAAGGCGCGCGACGAGATCGAGGACGCGGAGAACAAACGCCGGGCCGCCGAACTCGTCGACATCGTCAAGGACTGCATCCGACGGCACACACAGTTGCAGTCACGGCTGCTGGAGGCCGGTCCGCTGTTCCGCGCCGAGCAGGACCGCCAGGCCTTCGCCACCCCCATGACCTCGTCGGGCACGGACCTCTACGGGCATCTCGTCGCGCCCGTGCTGCCGTTGCCGGTGGAGCAGGCGGTCCGGGTCACCGACGCGTTCTTCGCACACGGCACCGGGCTGCGCACCCCGGTGTCCGTACGGATGGGCGACCTCGTCGACCTCCTGCTGACCCCGCCCCTGGAGCGCGAGCACCTGGGAGCGGAGATGCCGGAGCCCGATCTCATCGCCACGCCGGACGACAGCCGGTTCAGCGAGGAGCAGCTGGCCGCGGCGATGGAACTGCTCGATCTGCCCGCGGACGCGCCGCGGCGCCTGTCCGGGCTGCTGGCCGAGGCCCGCCGCACCGACCCCGACCTGCCGTATCTGGTGGCCCTGCTGGCGGTGCACGCCGCCAGCCCGGCCGTCGGCACCGCCTATCGGCAGGGCGAGGAGAAGCTGCTGTTCGCCGTGGACGACGGGACGGAACTGGACGATCCGGAGTTCGGCGGCGCCGACCTCATCGTCGGCACCGCCCTGCTGGACTCCGCGGGAATGGCGGCGGACCGCACGGAGGCGGCATGAGCCGGGTGGGGATCCGAGTGAACGAGCACGAGCGCACGTACGAGCACGCCCACGCGTGCCACAACCGCAAGGAGCCGAGGCCGTGACCGAGCACGTCGACCGGAGTGAACCGGAGGCCGCCGCCGCGCCGGCCTCGGCCGCCGTCACCCCTGCCGACGCCGCCGACGCGGCGCGGCTCGTCGCCTTCGGGCTGCAGCCCAAACTGCAGCCCGCGCGCGACCAGGAGTACGCCGACCTGCTGCGGCGCCACCGCGAGGACCCCGCGTTCGCGCGGCTCGCCGACGCCGTCGCCGCCGGCCTCGGGCTGATCGTGCTGGAGGTGTCCCCCCGCGCGGGCATGGCCGTGACCGCCGCCGAGGACTCGGTGTTCGCCGTGCGCATGGGGGACTACGCCCGTCGTACCTCCGCCGACGGCGGCGACCGCTTCCTGCACGGCCTCGCCCACCTCTGCGTCGCCGCGATGGCCTTCCCCCGCCCCGAGGACCTGGCCGACGACGGATACATCGGCCGGGTGAGCGTCAACGGAGTCGACGCCTTCGTGCGCCAGGCCTGCCACCGCCTTGAACAGCGGGCGCAGGAGCAGGGCGAGAACACCGACCCCGCGACCGACGCGCCCGGCCTGGAGGCCGCCTGGCGGATCTGGGCCAGACGCAGCTCCACCGGCGCCACCAAGGACGCCCGCAGACTCGCCGGCTCGACGACCGGCATCGTCGGCAAGGCCGTCGCCTTCCTCACCGACTCCGGCTTCCTGCAGCGGACCGGCGACGACAACGGCGGCACCTATCGCACGACGGCCCGCTACCAGCTCCAGGTGCGCGACATGGCCGGCAGCGCCGCCATGGCCGAACTGCTGGAGCTCGGCGTCGTCCCGGTCACCGACGGAACGCCCACCCTGCTGCCCGCCGAGGAGAGCGACGATCTGGAGCTGGTGGCCGACGCGGGCCTTCCGTTCCACTCCTGACGCCCTCCCGAGCGCTGCCCGCGCTCCTCGCCCCTGATCTGCCGATCCGCCGAAGACTTACGAGAGTCCGCCATGTACGAGCTGTCCCGGGTCCGCCTCTACTCCATCGGCCCTGCCGGTGCGCGCTACGCCGACACCGTGCTTGACCTGCGGGGCGTCGGAGACGTCGTACCCGACCCCGCGCCCACCCAGGCGGAGTTCTTCGCGGACGAGCCCGTCGGGCCGCCGCGCCGCCCCGCGCCCGCCGGCGTGCTCTTCCTGGAGAACGGCGGCGGCAAGTCCGTCCTGCTGAAGCTGATCTTCTCGGTGATGCTGCCGGGCCACCGCAACACCCTCGGCGGGGCCAGTTCCGGTGTGCTGCGCAAGTTCCTGCTCGCCGACGACTGCGGACACGTGGCGCTGGAATGGCAGCACGTGCTCACCGGCGAGTGCGTCGTCGTCGGCAAGGCCAGCGAGTGGCGCGGCCGTCAGGTCTCCAACGACCCCCGCAAGTTCGCCGAAGCCTGGTACTCCTTCCGGCCGGGGCCCGGGCTGAGCCTCGACAACCTGCCCGTCGCCGAGTCCACCGCCGTGCGCCCGCCCGTCGAGGGCGCCTCCGGCGCACGGGGGCGGCGGCGCACCATGAAGGGCTTCCGGGACGCCATCACCGAGGCGGGCAAGGCGTATCCGCATCTGGAGGTGCACTGGGAGGAGATCCACGACCGGTGGATCGAGCACCTCGGCGACCTCGGTCTCGACCCCGAACTCTTCCGCTACCAGCGGGAGATGAACGCCGACGAAGGCGAGGCCGCAGGCCTCTTCGCGGTCAAGAAGGACTCCGACTTCACCGACCTGCTGCTGCGGGCGGTGACCGACACCCGCGACACCGACGGGCTCGCCGACCTGGTCAGCGGCTTCGGCAACAAGCTCGGCCGGCGCGCCGAGCTGATCGCCGAACGGGACTTCACCGCCGGGTCCGCCGACCTGCTGGGCCGGATCGTCGAGGCCGCCGAGGCGCGGGCACGCGCGCGTGACGTCCACGCCGGGGCCGAGCGGCGCACCCGCGCCCTGGCCCGCCGGCTCACCGCACGCGGGCTGCGGGAGAGGCAGCGGGCCGGTGATCTCGCCCAGCGGGTGACGGCCGCCGCCTACGCCGTCACCCACTCCGAGGGCGCACGCGAGCGCAGCGCCCTGATCGCCGCCGAACTCGCCTACCGCAACGCCTCGTTGGCCCTCTCGGCCGCCGAGAAGTCGGCCGCCGCGCAGAAACGGGAACTCGCCGACGCCCGCACCCTGCACGCCGCCTGGCAGGCAGCCGAGGCCGTGCTGCGCCACCGCACCGCCGCCGACCGCGTCTCCCGTGTGTCAGCCGCCATCCAGGAGGCCGAACGCGACGCCGCCCCGGCCCTCGCCGCCCGCGCCAGAGCCGCCGTCGACCTCGTACGCGCCCTGCACGCGGCCGCCGAGAGCGCCGAGAGCCTCGCCAACGAGGAGGAGGAGCGTTCGGCCGCCCTCCAGGAGGTCGGCGAATCGGCGCACCGGGACGCCACATCGGCCGCCACCGACGCCCAGCGCGCCCGCAGCGAGGTCGGCCACCTGCGCCAGCGTCTCGCCGAGGTCGAGCAGGAGACCGCCGAAGCCGTACGCGCCGGCTGGCTCGACGACAGCGCGCCCGACGCCGACCCCGCCCGCGCCGCGCTCGCCGCGAGCGACGCCGAGAAGACGGCCGTCGCCTCCTGGGACACCGCAAGGGAAGCCTCGCGCAGAGCCGGCGAGCACGCGCGCGAGGCCGCCTCGGCCGAGTCCCGCGCCGAACTCACCGCGGCCCGGGCCGCCGACGCGGCCACCGCCGCGCAACGCTCGTACGACGCCGAACGACGGCTCGCCGAATCCCTGGCCGGTGAGGAACGGCTCGCCGAACTGCTGGGGCTGACCGGCGGCCGTGCGCGTCGGCAGATCCCGCAGCCCCGGCAGGACGGCGAGTCGCACGACGGCTCCCTGCTGAGTCCCGAGGACCTGGACCGCTGCGCCGACGAACTGCGTGAACTCCTCGACGACTCCGTCTCCTCCGCCGAACGGCAGCTCTTCGACCTGCGCACCGCCGCCGCGGACGACGCGCGCATCCTCGGCGCGCTCGGCGACGGGGGACTGCTGCCGCCCGGCCCGGACGTGCTGGCCACCGTCGAGTTCCTCGGCGAACACGGCATCCCCGCGCTGCCCGGCTGGCGCTACCTCGCGCAGGCCGTCGCCCCGGCCGACCACGCGAGGGTGCTCGCCGCCCGGCCCGAACTGGTCGACGGCGTGATCATCACGGACCCCGGCTCGCACGCACGCGCGCGTGAGGCGCTGGGGGAGGCAGCGCTGCTGCCGCGCTCGGCCGTCGCCGTGGGCACGGCCGCCGCCCTGCTCGCGCCGACCCCGCCGGCCGACTCCGACAGCGGCGACGTCTTCCTCGTCCCCCCGAACCCGGCCATGCACGACGAACACGCCGCCGACGAGGAGCGGCAGACGCTGCGCGCGCGGGCGACCGAGCGGGACGAGGACATCCGCCGGCTCGCGGCGCGCCTGGCCAAGGACCGTGAACTGGCGGCTCGGCTCGCGTCCTGGCGCACCGGCTGTCCGGCCGGGCGGCTCACCGAGCTGGCGCGGACCGCGGGGGAGGCCCGCGCGTTCGCCGACGAGTCCGAGGCCGAGCTGGCCGAGGCGCGGACCGTGCGCGCGGAGGCCGACGAGACCGCCGCCGAGGCGGCCCAGGTGCGCGACGAGCGCCAGGAAGCCGCGCAGAAGGCCCGCCGGGCCGCCGACGCGCTCGCCGGGCTCGCCTTCCGGCTGCGTGAGCGCGCCGGCTGGCAGGTCAAGGTACGGGAACTCGCCGACGAGGCCGCCGAGTCGGAGGCCCGCGCCCAGGCCTGCCTGGAGCGCGCCCGCGCCGCGGACGAGGACCGGCGCGGCGCCCAGCGGGCCGCCGACGACGCCCGCCGCACCGCGCGGGCGCTGCGCGCCGAGCGCGCCGAGATCGCCGGCGCCCCGGACGACGTGCCCGCGGAGGACGCGGACGCCTCCAGGGCTTCCCTGCCCGCCCTGCGTGAGGCCTACCGGGCCGCGTCCCAGCTGTACGAGAAGGTGGGCGTCGGCGCGGACCTGCGGGCGGAGCAGGCCCGCGCCGAGAGCGACGAGAGCGCGGCCCGCGCCGAACTCGACCGGCTGAGCAACAAGGTCCGCACCCGCGCCGAGCAACTGCTGCAGTCACCCGACGGTTCCGACGGACCGTCCCGGCAGGCCGCCGCCGCACGCGCGGAGGAGCTGGTGCAGCTCCTGGAGACGCGGGTGTCCACCGCGAGCGAGCAGCTCGGCCGCCTGCGCGGAGAGGCGGAGCGGCACGCGCCCGAGGACGGCGCGGCCCACACC
Organism: Streptomyces hayashii; assembly: GCF_024539815.1. GTDB lineage: Bacteria > Actinomycetota > Actinomycetes > Streptomycetales > Streptomycetaceae > Streptomyces > Streptomyces hayashii. The sequence continues at coordinate 9,709 of NZ_JAHHIU010000242.1, read as the reverse complement.
GAACTCGCCGAGGAACTCCAGCCGCGCGACGCCGAGCACGCACAGGCTCTGCTGCGCACCGCCACCTCCGAACTCGCCTCCCGCACCGAGGCCCTGGACCGCTCCCGCGAGGCGCACGCCGAACTCCTGGCCGCCCACCGGGCCGCCGAGGACGCGGCCGGCGGCTTCGACGAGATCGCCGCCATGCTCCGCGACCTGCTGCGCGAACACACTCCCGACGAGGAGCCGGAGGAGTCCGAGCCCTACCCCGGCACCCTGGAGGAGGCCCGCCACACGGCCGCCGAGGCCCGCCGCTCCCTGCGCGGCTGCGCCGCCGACCTGTCCGCCGCCGAGTCCGCCGTCCGCGAGGCCAGTGACATTCTCGTGCGGCACGCCAACTCCACCCGCTACGAGCAGGTGCGCACCCCCGCCCGCCAGCAGATCCGTGAACTGCCCGCCTCCGCGCTGCCGGAGCACGCCAAGAGGTGGGCGGACGCCTTCGCGCCCCGACTGCGCGTCCTGACCGACGAGCTGGAGCAGTTGGAACGCAACAGGGACTCCATCGTGGACCGGCTGCGAGGGCTCGTGGAGTCCGCGCTCGCCACCCTGCGCTCGGCCCAGCGGCTCTCCCGCCTGCCCGAGGGACTCGGCGAATGGTCCGGCCAGGAGTTCCTGCGCATCCGCTTCGAGGAGCCCGACCAGGCCACCCTCACCGAACGGCTCGGCGAGGTCATCGACGACGCGACCCGGGCGGCCGTCAAGAAGAACTCCGACCTGCGGCGCGACGGCATGTCACTCCTGCTGCGCGGGGTGGGCGCGGCGCTTCAGCCCAAGGGCGTCGCCGTCGAGATCCTCAAGCCGGACGCCGTGCTGCGCGCCGAGCGCGTCCCCGTCGGTCAGATGGGCGACGTGTTCTCCGGCGGCCAGCTGCTCACCGCGGCCATCGCCCTGTACTGCACGATGGCCGCACTCAGGAGCAACGACCGGGGCCGCGACAAGCACCGCCATGCCGGCACGCTGTTCCTCGACAACCCCATCGGACGCGCCAACGCGACCTATCTGCTGGAACTCCAACGAGCCGTCTCGGACGCCCTGGGCGTGCAACTGCTCTACACCACCGGTCTGTTCGACACGACGGCACTCGCGGAGTTCCCACTGGTCATCCGGCTGCGCAACGACGCCGACCTCAGGGCGGGCCTGAAGTACATCAGCGTCGAGGAACACCTGCGCCCCGGCCTGCCGCAGCAGGCTCCGGCCGCGGAAGGCGACGCGGCGCAGGTGCACAGCGAGATCACGGCGACGCGGATGTACAAGCGCCCCGCGCCGAACGCCGGTTGACCCACAGGCCCGGCATCGCCGTCAGGACGGGCCGCGGCAGGTGAACGGGACGCGGCCACGGCCGCGTCCCCGCGCCGACTCCTGTGACCGTGGGCCGACTTCAGGAGTGGGAGAGCCGCCCGGCGCCGCTCTGCCTGCGTATCCGCTGCTGCCCGCGCATGGCGACCCGTGCCTGTCGACGCGCCCGGCGCCGCTCACGCCGCAGGGAACGCGCCGTGCTGCTCGGCGTCGACACCACGCCGTTGCGCTGGTTCCACACCTGGCGGGTCACCCAGACGTCCAACGCGCCCCAGGTGGCCAGCACGGTGCTCACCACACTGCTGATCACCATGGGGAAGGCCAGCCAGGACCCGGCCATCGTGCACAGGAACGCGACCATGGCCTGAATCAGCGTCACGGCGATGACCAGCACCGCCCGTACGGCCGCCGTGCGCACCGGATCAGGCATCCGGCGACGACGCGCGGGCTCCTCGACCCACAGCGGCCGGTAGGCCGCACGCGCCGGCCGGGCGCTGCGCTCGGCCGACGTGGGTCTCTCCGCGGCACGGACGTGTCCGGCCGCCGTCGTGCGACCGCTCGCGGAAGGGCCGCGATCCGGTGCCTCGGGTTCCCGCAGCGCCGTACCGCTCGTCGCCGTACCGCCTGTCGTCGCGCCGTCCTCGGGCGCTTCGCGCCGCTCCGCCGTGCCCATCACCGTGTCACTCCCCACCGCCAGCAGACCGCTCGCCTCCGGGTTGAAGACCCTGCTCCCCAGTGGCTGCCCGGCTTGCGCTGATTTACGCCGCCCAGGTGCGGCATACGGCTCGTGTGGCCGATTCCGCCCCCAATTCCCAATGAGTAGGACGCGTGACCTGCCCTGAAGATTCCCGCGTTGCGAAAAATTCTGGCCAACTCCTGTGCGCAGCCGATCGGATCCAGCCGAACTCCGGGGAACGGATTCGAGGAGGCAATCTCCCACAATGACCGGACAACACACCATGTCTCGCCCTCGATACGGAAGTTCATCTTCCGGACGGCTCTTCGAGTTATCGGCGTGTCGGTAGTAGGCTCGCGCCGTTTGTTGACGCACATGTGTGCCCCCTGCCGGTGGGGGTCCGAGCAGGGGGAGGCCATGCGCTTTCGCGGGAAGTCGATCCGCCGGAAGATCGTGGCGCTGCTTCTCGTGCCGCTGGTTTCCCTGACAGCGATCTGGGGCTTCGCCACGGTGCTCACGGGACGTGAGGCGAGCCGTCTGTTCACGGTGTCGTCCCTCGTCGAAAAGGTCGACTACCCCATCGAGGACACGGTCCGCGTCGTTCAGGAGGAACGCCGCCAGACCCTCGTCTACCTCGCCGACCCCCGCGCCGCCGACGCGCTGTCCGCCCTGCGCCGAACCCGGACCGCCACCGACGAGGCCATGGCCGAGATCCGCGGGAACGCCCGCGACCCCGACGTGCGCGACGACCTGGACCAGGACGACAGCGAGAGCCTCACCGCGGTGCTCGACGCCTTCGACGGCATCGACGCCCTGCGCCGGAGCGTCGAGGAACGCACCGTCACCCGGGCCCAGGCCCTCGACCTCTACACCCAGCTGATCGACCCCTGTTACTCCCTGCTGGTCAAGCTGGACGTCGCCGACAGCGTCGAGATGGACAAGCAGTACCGGGCTCTCGTCGGCGTCGCCCACGCCCGCGAACTGCTCTCCCAGGAGGACGCCCTGCTGGGCTCCGCCCTGGTCGTGGGCCGGCTCGGCCGCCAGGAGATCCGCGAGGTCTCCGACCTGCAGGCCCAGCGGGAAGTGGTCTACGACATCAGCCTCGTCCAGTTGCCCACCGCGGAGCGCGAACGCTACGAGAGCTTCTGGAAGAACGCCACCACCGCCCCGCTGCGCACCGTCGAACAGGCCGTCGTCGGCGCCACGCCCGGCAACCCGCCCCGCGGGGTCAGCGCCAAGAACTGGGACACCGCGGCGGGCGGCGTCCTGGACGAACTCGGCGCGCTGGACGAGCAGGCCAACGACCGCTATCAGGACCGGGTCCGCCCGGTCGCGATCGAGGTCATCGTCAAGGCGGTCGTCGCAGGCGTCTTCGGGCTCGTCGCCCTGCTCGTCTCCCTCGTGCTGTCCGTGCGCATCGGCCGCGGCCTCATCCGCGATCTGCGCCAGCTCAGGGTGGAGGCCCACGAGGCGTCCGGCGTGCGGCTGCCCAGCGTGATGCGCCGTCTGTCCGCGGGCGAGCAGGTCGACGTCGAGACCGAAGTGCCGCGCCTGGAGTACGACAAGAACGAGATGGGCGAGGTGGGCCACGCCCTCAACACCCTTCAGCGCGCCGCCGTGGAGGCGGCCGTCAAACAGGCCGAACTGCGCTCCGGAGTCTCCGAGGTCTTCGTCAACCTCGCCCGTCGCAGCCAGGTGCTGCTGCACAAGCAGCTCACCCTGCTCGACACCATGGAACGCCGCACCGAGGACACCGAGGAGCTCGCCGACCTCTTCCGCCTCGACCACCTCACCACCCGCATGCGGCGGCACGCCGAAGGACTGGTGATCCTCTCGGGGGCCGCCCCCTCGCGGCAGTGGCGCAAGCCCGTGCAGCTCATGGACATCGTGCGCGCCGCCGTCGCCGAGGTCGAGGACTACGAACGCATCGAGGTCCGCCGTCTGCCCCGCCTGGCCGCCACCGGCCCGGCCGTCGCCGACCTCACCCACCTGGTGGCCGAACTCCTGGAGAACGCCACGGTGTTCTCTCCGCCGCACACCGCCGTCCAGGTGTACGGCGACCGGGTGGCCAACGGCTTCACCCTCGAAATCCACGACCGAGGGCTCGGCATGGCGCCCGAAGCCCTCCTGGAGGCCAATCTCCGGCTCGCCGAGACACCGGAGTTCGAGCTGTCCGACACCGACCGCCTCGGCCTGTTCGTGGTCAGCCGGCTCGCCCAGCGGCAGAACGTGCGCGTATCCCTGCAGCCTTCGCCCTACGGCGGGACGACCGCCGTCGTCTTCATCCCCGACGCTCTGCTCACCGACGACGTCCCCGACACCAACGGCATCGGCTTCCGGCTCGACCGCCCCCGGCCCCCCAAGGAGGCTGAGCTCGCGGAGCCGCGCAGGTCCGCGCTGTCCCCGGCCTCGGCGCAGCTCCCGGGAGTGCCCGCCTCGCTGCTCGGCGGACCGGTCGAGCTGGAGGCGCCCGTCGGCCTGGACGCCCTCGGCGAATTCCAGATCCCCCTGGCCGAGGACGACGACGACCAGGGCGTGCTGTTCCGTCCGCGTCGCTCCCTCACCGACCCGGACGGCGCGGGCGTCGACCCCGCCGAACAGCACCGCGGACTGTCCACCGGGCCGGTCGAACCCGACGGGCCCCTCGGCGACGGCCCCGCCGCGCCCGTGCCGCTGCTGCCGGGGCGCCGCACGCCCAAGCTGGTCAGCTCGCACGGTCGCCCCGTCGCGGAGCAGCGTCTCCCGCGCGCGGAGACGGACCCGGACCTCCCGGTCAGGCCCGGCCCGCGCCGCATCGACGACGGAAAGCCGGCGCCCCTGCCGTCACGGCGGCGTGGCACGGCGGCCAGGATTCCCCACAGCGGCGGCGCCGACGAGGGCCTCCCGGCGCAGGAGCACACCGCCCCCGGTGGGCAGGAGCCGTCCTCGCCCGCCGCCCTTCCCCGACGCGCACGGCAGGCCGCGGCCCTGTCCGACGGCCCCGACGGGGGCGTCGGTCGGCGAGCGGACACGGACCGGGACACGGACCGGGACACCGGATCCGGCACGGGAGCGCTGCCGAGGCGCGTGCGCCAGGCGAACCTGGCCCCCCAGTTGCGGCAGGGCCCGGCGCCGCGCGCGGAGGAGCGCGCGGACCCGGCGGACCGGGACGCCGACGAGGTACGCAGCCGCATGGCCTCGCTCCAGCGCGGCTGGCAGCGCGGCCGCGTGGAGAACGCCGCGGGCGACGACGCCCACAGCGGCACAGCACCACAACGAACGACAAAGGGGGACGGTCGATGACCGCACCGAAGACGACCGGCCACACCAGCATCAACGGCGAGCTGAACTGGCTTCTCGACGAACTCGTCGACCGCGTCGCCAGCATCCGCAAGGCCGTCGTCCTCTCCGGCGACGGTCTGCCGACGGGGGTGTCGAAGGACCTGACCCGCGAGGACGGCGAGCACCTCGCCGCCGTCGCGTCCGGCTTCCACAGCCTGGCCAAGGGCGTCGGCCGCCACTTCGAGGCCGGCAGCGTCCGCCAGACGGTCGTCGAGCTCGACGACGCGTTCCTGTTCGTCACCGCCGCCGGTGACGGCAGCTGCCTCGCCGTGCTCTCGGACGCCGACTCCGACGTGGGCCTCGTGGCGTACGAGATGACGCTGCTCGTCAAGAGGGTCGGCGTACATCTGGGCACGGCCCCGCGCACCGATCTGCCCTCGGGCGGGTAGTGGGATGGCATGAGCACAGACGGTCAGGGAAGAAGTCACTGGTTCGACGACGAGGCCGGGCCGGTCGTCCGTCCGTACGCCATGACGCGCGGCCGTACCACCAGTGCGGTCCAGCATCGTCTCGACCTGATCGCGGTCGTCGTCGCGGAGCCCCACGCGGACGACGCGGAAGCGGACCCCTCGCTCTCCCCCGAGCACGTGGACATCGCGGTGCTGTGCCGGGACGCGCCGCAGTCGGTCGCCGAACTGGCCGCCGAACTCAACCTCCCCATCGGGGTGGTTCGGGTCCTGGTCGGCGACCTCGTGGACGCGCAGTTCGTTCATGTGAACCGGCCGGTGCCCCCGGCCGAGCTGCCGGACGAAAGCATTCTGCGTGATGTGATCAACGGCCTCCGGGCGCTGTGAACAGCGCGGAACCGGCCTCGGAAGCGGCGGCGGCCGGCTCCGGCGTACGCGCCGCCGTCCCGGGACCCGGCTCGGATGGCGCCGGCCGCGTCGCGGGAGCCCTGCACGGGCCCCCGGGCGGGCGGCCCGAGAGCGCCGGCCCGGGGGACGGTCTCCCGCCGGACCGCCGAAGCCGGCAGTACGACGAGGCCGTCGCCCCCGGCCACCTGACCCGCTGCCGTCCGACCCCGTCGACCGGCCGACGGACCGGCCAAGGGCCTGGCCGACGAACCGGTCGACCGACCCACCGCCCCACACCCCCCATCAAGCCATCGAGCAGGAGAAAAGATCGATGATCTTCGGGCGTTCTGAGCGCGGCAAGCCCCCGGTCGAGCCCGTCACGCTCAAGATCCTGGTCGCCGGCGGCTTCGGCGTGGGCAAGACGACCCTCGTCGGCGCCGTCAGCGAGATCAAGCCGCTGCGTACCGAGGAGTACCTCACCGAGGCCGGTCGTCCCGTGGACGACACCACGGGCGTCGAAGGCAAGCACACCACCACCGTCGCCATGGACTTCGGGCGCATCACCCTGCGCGAGGACCTGGTGCTGTACCTCTTCGGGACGCCCGGCCAGGAGCGGTTCTGGTTCATGTGGGACGAGCTCTCCGAGGGCGCGCTCGGCGCCGTCGTGCTCGCCGACACCCGCCGCCTGGAGGACTGCTTCGCCGCAGTCGACTACTTCGAGCGGCGCTCCATACCGTTCCTCATCGCCGTCAACTGCTTCGAGGGAGCCTCGCGTTACCCCGAGGAGGACGTACGAGGCGCGCTCGACCTCGACGACGACGTGCCGGTCGTCCTGTGCGACGCCCGCGACCGGAGGTCGGTCAGGGACGTCCTCGTCGGCGTCGTCGAGCATGCGATGGACTACGGGACCGAGCGCCGGGAGACCGTCACCACCTAGACGCGCGAAACGGCCACGGTCCGCACTTCCGCCGACCCCGCGCACGGCCGTGCCTCACGGGGGAGCACACGCGAGGACGACCGTTCGCCGCCCTTCAGCCGACCCGGACCCCCGTCCACGGACTTGCGACGCCCCCTCACCGCACCGCGACCACCGCCGAGCCATGGCCGAACAGCCCCTGGTTGGCCGTGACGGCCACGCGCGCGTCCGCGATCTGGCGGCCGCCCGCCTGCCCCCGCAACTGCCAGGTGACCTCGCAGACCTGGGCGATGGCCTGGGCGGGCACCGCCTCCCCGAAGGAGGCCAGTCCGCCGCTCGTGTTCACCGGTATCCGGCCGCCCGGCGCGGTCGCGCCCTCCCGCAGCAGTTTGGCGGCCTCGCCGTCGCCGCACAGACCCAGATCCTCGTACCACTGCAGTTCCAGAGCTGTGGACAGGTCGTAGACCTCGGCGAGGGACAGGTCCTCGGGACCGAGACCGGCCTCCTCGTAGGCGGCCCGGGCGATCGACGCGCGGAACCGCTCGGCGCCCGGCTCGGCCCTCGCGGCGGAGTCGGTCGCGATGTCCGGCAGATCGAGCACGGTGCGGGGGTAGCGGGGGGTCACGGTGGACACGGCCCTGATCCGCACCGGGTCCGGCACCCCGTGCCGACGGGCGAACCCCATGCTGGACAGCACGAGCGCCGCACCGCCGTCGGAGGTCGCGCAGATGTCCAGCAGCCGCAGCGGATCGGCGACGACGGCGGAGGCGGCGACCTCCTCCGACGAGACCCGCTTGCGGTAGCGCGCGTACGGATTCAGCGCGCCCATGGCTGCGTTCTTCACCTTGACCTGGGCGAAGTCCTCCAGCGTGTCCCCGTGCACCGCCATGCGCCTGCGCGCGTACAGCCCGAAGTACGCCGGATTGGTCGCGCCGAGCACGCGGAACCGCAGCCAGTCCGGGTCGTCCGGCCGGTCTCCTCCCGCCGGCCGGAAGAAGCCCTTGGGCGCGGCGTCGGCCCCCACCACGAGCACCACGTCCGCCCGGCCCGCGAGGATCTGGGCCCGGGCCGTGTCGATGGCCTGCGCCCCGGACGCGCACGCCGCGTACACGCTCGTCACCCGGGCTCCCTGCCAGCCGAGCGCTCTCGCGAACGTCGCCCCGGCCACATAGCCCGGATATCCGCCGCGCACCGTGTTCGCGCCGACGATCGAATCGACGTCCCGCCAGGCCACACGCGCGTCGGCGAGGGCCGCGCGCGCCGCCTTCACGCCGTACTCGACGAAGCCGCGCCCCCACTTGCCCCAGGGATGCATTCCCGCACCGAGCACCGCCACCTCCGCCGTCATCCCGCCACCCCCGTCGGCCGCCATCGCCAGACCGTCCAGGTCGTCTCCGCATCCTCGCCGAGCACGCCCGGGACGACCTCCACCTCCATGCCCACCGCCAGATCGGCGACGGTGATCCCGGGAACCGCCTGTCCCAGCACCACGATCTGCTCGGACTCCAGCTCCACAGCGATCAACGCGTACGGCTCCCACGGAAGTTCCGGATCCGTCACATAGGGTGACGGAGGGCGGTAGCGGCTGTCCGTGTACGACCACACGCGTCCGCTCCGGGAGAGCGGGACCTCTTCCAGGTCGCCGCTCTGGCAGTCCGGATCGCGGCAGTAGGTGTCCTCGCGGGGGAAGAACACCGCCCGGCACGCCGAGCAACGCGTCCCGAGCAGCCTGAAGTCGTCTCCCTCCCCGGTGAACCATCCGGCGACCACAGGTGTGCGTGTACGCGGCAAGGCCCCTCCCGAACTCGATGTCTGACGATCCGTCAGGAGTGTGGCACGGCAGTGGGGAAATGGGCAGGGAGGAGACATGACCCGACTCTCCACGGCGCTACGCAGGGTCGGACGGCGCTGAGCCGCCTCCGTGCGACGCCCTCCCCAAGATCGGATACGCTCCGCCGCGTGTCCGAAACTCTGCACTCCACTTCGAACTCCGCGCGCGGCTCCCACTGTTCGAGCTGCGGAGCGCCCTACGGGGAGGGCGTCACCGGCTGGCCCCGCACCTGCCGGGTCTGCTCAACCGTGGCCTACCGCAACCCCCTGCCGGTGGCCGTCGCGCTCCAGCCCGTGTACGACGAGAAGGGCACCGCCCTGGTCGTCATCACCCGAACCATCGCTCCCGCGCGCGGGGGCATCGCCCTGCCCGGCGGCTTCATCGACGACCGCGAGGACTGGCGGCAGTCCGTCGTCCGCGAACTCAAGGAGGAGACCGGCATCGAGGCGGCGTCCCGCGACGTGCGTCTCGCCGACGCCATGAGCTCGCCCGACGGTCACCTGCTGCTGTTCGGCCTCCTGCCCGAGCGTCCCGCCGACCGACTGCCGGAGCCCGCGGCCACCGACGAGACCGAGGGCTGGCACCTGCTGCACCGTCCGGAGGAACTCGCCTTCCCGCTCCACACCATCGCGGTGCGAGCGTTCTTCGAGGGCCGCTACATCTGACGTCACCGCTCGCCGAGCCCGCGCACGCGGACCGGGTGGGACGGCGCACGCACGCCGTCCTCACCCTCCCGCTCCACCACGACCCGCGGGCCCTCCCAGCGGGTGACGTACCGCTCGATCTCCGGGTCCCGCCCGTCGTCCTCCACGTCCAGCACCACCAGGCCCCCGCCC
>NZ_JAHHIU010000241.1 GCF_024539815.1 Streptomyces hayashii | reverse complement strand
GCGCCGGGGCGCGTCGTCGGGTGCGGGTGGGCGGGGGCCGGCCGCGCGGTTCCCCGCGCCCCTGAAGTCGGAACGGTCGGCCGCGTTGCGAAGGGGCCCTTTCGCGGGCTCTTGTGCGCGGGCATACGGAAGGCGCCCCGGCGCCGGTCCCCCCACGGGCCGACGACCAGGGCGCCTTCCCATGTCCCGGTGCGGATTCCCCCCACGGGATCCGGCCGGGCGTTTCGAGGACAGCGCCTGAATTCGCTGTTGTGTGACCATCTTCGGTTGTCGTGCCCGCGGTTGAGCAGAGCGAGCTGGGCTCGCCGCACCGCCGCTGTGTGCGATCTGCCGGGGCAGCGCACGTTGGGAGGGCCGCTCAAAGCTTCCCGGTGTACTGCCCCGGCAACGCATCTCCGAGGACGTCCCCCAAGACATCCTCAGATGTCAGGTCACGCCCCCCAAGACGCTTCCCGACATCGTCAACTTAGACCTTCGAACCCCTTCGATGGTTACGTTCCCGTCACTGTGATCTGTGTCTCTTGCATATGTCCGTTAGATGCGCAAGAGCCCGGATACGGCGATCGGGGCCCAAGCGTAAGGATGATGCGCGAGCCTTGTGAAGAGCTTATGTGAGGCTCGCGCAGGACTCCAGGGGTCTAGGTCAACGGCCTGGCCCTACTCGGCGGTATCTCCGCGCGTTCACGTGAACGTGCGCAGCCGCAGACTGTTCGTCACGACGAACACCGACGAGAACGCCATCGCCGCCCCCGCGATCATCGGGTTCAGCAGCCCCGCCGCGGCCAGCGGCAGCGCGGCCACGTTGTAGCCGAAGGCCCACACCAGGTTGCCCTTGATCGTGGCGAGGGTCCGCCGGGACAGGCGGATGGCGTCCGCGGCCACCCGCAGGTCCCCGCGCACCAGGGTCAGGTCGCTCGCCTCGATCGCCGCGTCCGTGCCCGTGCCCATGGCCAGTCCCAGGTCGGCGGCGGCGAGCGCCGCCGCGTCGTTGATCCCGTCCCCGACCATGGCGACGACCCGCCCCTCGTCCTGGAGCCGCCGGACGACGTCGACCTTGTCCTCCGGCAGCACCCCGGCGATCACCCGGTCGATCCCCACGGCCTGCGCCACCGCCTCGGCGACGACCTGGTTGTCCCCGGTCAGCAGCACCGGCGTGAGGCCCAGCGCGCGCAGCTCCCGGACCGCCTCGGCGCTGGTCTCCTTGACCGCGTCGGCGACGGCGAGCACGCCGCGCGCCACTCCGTCCCAGCCCACGACGACGGCCGTACGGCCATTCCGCTCGGCCTCCGCGGCGGCCCGCGTCACCGACGGCGGGACGGTCTCGAAGAGGCGCCCGACGGCTACCTCGCGGCCCTCCACGCGCCCGCGCACCCCCCGTCCGGGCACGTTCTCGAACCGCTCGGCCGCGGGCAGCTCGCCGACCCGCTCCTCGGCGCCCGCCGCCACCGCGCGGGCGACGGGGTGCTCGGAGGCGTGCTCCAGGGCGCCCGCCAGCCGCAGCAGCTCCCGCTCGTCCACGCCGTCGGCGGTCCACACGTCATGCAGGGTCATCCGGCCGGTGGTGACGGTCCCGGTCTTGTCCAGGACGACCGTGTCGACGCGGCGCGTGGACTCCAGGACCTCCGGGCCCTTGATGAGGATGCCGAGCTGGGCGCCGCGCCCGGTGCCCACCATCAGCGCGGTGGGTGTGGCGAGGCCGAGGGCGCACGGGCAGGCGATGATCAGGACCGCCACGGCCGCCGTGAACGCGGCCGCCGTGTCGCCCGTCGCGAGGAGCCAGCCGGCGAAGACCGCGACCGCTGTCAGCAGCACGACCGGCACGAAGATCCCGGAGATCCGGTCGGCCAGCCGCTGGACCTCGGCCTTGCCGGTCTGCGCCTCCTCGACCAGTCGCGCCATGCGGGCGAGGCGGGTGTCCGAGCCGATCCGGGCGGCCTCGACGACGAGTCGGCCGCCGGCGTTCACGGTCGCGCCCGTGACGGCGTCGCCGGGTCCGACGTCCACCGGCGCCGACTCGCCGGTCAGCATCGAGGCGTCCACGGCGGACACGCCCTCCACGACCGTCCCGTCGGTGGCGATCTTCTCCCCGGGCCGTACGACGAACCGGTCGCCGACCGCCAGCCCGTCGAGGGGGATCCTGACCTCCCTGCCGTCGCGCAGCACGGCCACGTCCTTCGCGCCCAGCTCCATCAGCGCCCGCAGCGCCGCCCCCGCGCGCCGCTTGGAGCGGGCCTCCAGGTAGCGGCCGAGCAGGATGAGGGCGGTGACGCCGGCGGCGACCTCCAGATAGATCGCCGAGGCGCCGTCCGTGCGCGAGACGGTGAACTCGAACGGGTGCCGCATGCCGGGCATGCCCGCGTCGCCGAGGAACAGGGCCCACAGCGACCAGCCGAGCGCGGCCAGCGTGCCGACGGAGACGAGGGTGTCCATGGTGGCCGCGCCGTGCCGCAGGTTCGTCCAGGCGGCTCGGTGCAGCGGTCCGCCGCCCCACACGACCACGGGCGCGGCGAGCGTCAGCGACAGCCACTGCCAGTTGTCGAACTGCAGGGACGGGACCATCGCGAGCAGGACCACCGGTGCGGCGAGCAGTGCGGAGACGAGCACCCGGTGGCGCAGTTCCGCGAGCGCGGGATCGGCGGGCGCGTCCTGTCCGTCCGTCCCCTCCGTCCCGCCCGGCGTGTCGGCGGGGCTGCGCCGGACCGGTTCGGGGGCGGGTTCCTCGGCGGTGTACCCGGTCTTCACGACGGTCGCGATGAGATCCGCCACCTCGACGCCGGCCGGATAGCTGACCTTCGCCTTCTCCGTGGCGTAGTTGACCGTCGCCGTGACGCCGTCCATGCGGTTGAGCTTCTTCTCCACACGGGCCGCGCAGGACGCGCAGGTCATCCCGCCGACGATCAGTTCCACCTCGGCGGTCGGGCCCGGCGGTCGCGCGGTCGGCGGTGGGGTGGTGGCGGTGCTGGTCATGTCCGTGCTCCAGGAAGCGGGCCGGGCCGTACGGAACCAGTATCAGCTGGTCGGCACGGCCCGGCGGGTGGAGGAGGGGTTCCCCGGGCCGCGCGCGGAGGCGGCGGCGCGAGGGCGGCGCGCGGGGCGCCGGGGGAGCTCAGGCCCGGCCGGCCAGCTCGAAGCCGGCCTCGTCCACGGCGGCGCGCACGGCGGCCTCGTCGAGCGCGGCGGCGGAGACGACCGTGACCTCGCCCGTCGAGGCGACGGCCTTCACCGAGGTGACACCGGCCAGTTCCGAGAGCTCGCCGGAGACGGCGCCCTCGCAGTGGCCGCAGCTCATGCCGCTCACCTTGTAGACGGTGGTGACGGAGCCCGGGGTGTCGGTCTGAGCGGTCATGTCGTTCTCCTCGTGGAGGCAGGTGGGGCGGGCGGGGCCGCGAGGGGTCTCCCGTTACCCGACACTATACCCCTAGGGGGTATTTCTCCAAGGAGGGTCCCGGTGTGGCGGCGACAGGGCCGGCGGGCGCGGCTAGCGTTCGCGGTGGTCTTCGGCGACGAGGCGGGGACGACGCGAGGCGAAGGCGGGGCGAGGGCGCATGCGGGCTGTGGTGTTCGAGCGGTTCGGGGAGCCGGCCGAGGTGCGGGAGACGCCCGACCCGCGGCCGGCGGACCACGGCGTGGTGGTGCGCGTCGAGGCCACGGGCCTGTGCCGCAGCGACTGGCACGGCTGGATGGGCCACGACCCGGACATCGTGCTGCCGCACGTCCCCGGCCACGAACTCGCCGGAGTGGTGGCGCAGGCGGGCCCCGGGGTCACCGGCTGGAAGCCCGGGGACCGGGTCACCGTCCCCTTCGTGTGCGGCTGCGGCAGCTGCCCGTCCTGCGCGGCCGGCGATCACCAGGTGTGCGAACGCCAGACCCAGCCCGGGTTCACGCACCGGGGCTCCTTCGCCCAGTACGTGGCCCTGGACCACGCCGACGTCAACCTCGTCGCGATCCCGGACGACCTGTCGTACGCCACCGCCGCCGCCCTCGGCTGCCGGTTCGCCACGGCGTTCCGGGCGGTCGTGCACCAGGGTCGCCTCACGGCGGGGGAGTGGGTGGCGGTGCACGGCTGCGGAGGCGTGGGCCTGTCCGCGGTGATGATCGCGGCGGCGAGCGGGGCGCGGGTCGTCGCGGTGGACGTCTCGCCCCGGGCCCTGGACCTGGCGCGCCGGTTCGGCGCGGCGGAGTGCGTGGACGCGACCCGCGTGCCGGACACGGCGGAGGCGGTCCGCGAGCTGACCGGCGGCGGCGCGCATCTCTCGCTCGACGCTCTCGGCTCGCCCGCCACCTGTGCCGCCTCCGTGAACGGGCTGCGCCGCCGGGGCCGCCACGTCCAGGTCGGACTGCTGCCCTCGCGGGACGGCCTCACCCCCGTCCCGCTGGCCCGTGCCGTCGCCCTGGAGCTGGAGCTCCTGGGCAGTCACGGCATGGCCGCCCACGCCTATCCCGAGATGCTGGCGCTGGTCCGCTCCGGGGCGCTGCGCCCCGACCTCCTGGTGACGTCGACGATCACGCTGGACGCCGCGCCGGCCGCGCTGGCGGCTCTGGGGACGGCGCGGGGGGCGGGAGTGACGGTCGTCGAGCCCTGGGCGTGACCGCCCGGCGAGGCCGCCGCCCTCGCGGTCCGGGAGCGCGGCGAGCGCGTCCGGCCCGCGGCGCTGTGCCCCACGCGCCGGCGGGGCACAGCCGGTTCCGCTCCGGCCCGGGTCAGTCCAGGGCGCGTCCCCGGTTGCCGGGGCGGGAGGCGACCCAGGCGCGGACGGTGTCGGCGTACCAGTAGGGCTTGCCGCCCTCGACGTGGTCGGGCGGGGGCAGCAGTCCGTGCTTGCGGTAGGACCGTACGGTGTCCGGCTGCACCCTGATGTGCGCCGCGATCTCCTTGTAGGACCAGAGCCTTCGGTCGGTCATGAGCTGCACCTCCCTGCGCGCGCGGGGCGGCGGCCGGGAGGCCGCCGGGGGGAGCCCGGCGCTGCGCTGGCGATCACCAAGCCAGTGCCCCGTGAACGACGCTCGGTGACTGTGCGGAAGCAGCTGTCGACATGCGGTGACGGACAACCCGCGTACACGCGACATGTGTGACAGAAGGGAGGTGTTTGTGACAGACGTGACACAGGCGGCACGGGTGGGGCGTGTGCCGCCTGTGGACTCCCGGCGCGTGCGGCGCCGTCCGTGCCCTATGCCCCGCAGGACCGCAGGAACGCCCGGGTCCGCTGCGCGATGGGCAGCGGGGTGTCCGGCGCGCACGGGTACATGTCCTGCTCGACGATCGCGAACAGGTCCACGTCCAGTTTCTGCGCCGCCTCCAGGACGGGCCCCAGCGCGGGCACCCCGGTGGGGGGTTCGCACATGACGCCCTGCGCCACGGCCGGCCCGAACGGGGTGCCCTTGGCGCGCACGTCCGCCAGGATCTCGGGGTCGACCTGCTTGAGGTGCAGGTAGCCGATGCGCTCGCCGTAGGTCTCGATCAGCTTGACGCTGTCGCCGCCGCAGTACGCGTAGTGCCCGGTGTCCAGGCACAGCGAGACCAGGTCGGAGTCGGTGCCGTCCAGGAAGCGGACGACGTTCTCCTCGCTGTCGATGTGGGTGTCGGCGTGCGGGTGGACGACGATCCGGAGCCCGTAGCGCTCGCGCACCTCCTTGCCCAGCCGCTCGGTCAGCGAGGTCAGGTTGCGCCACTGCTCGGGCGTGAGGGTGTCGGGTTCCAGCACGTCACCGGTCTTGTCGTCCCGCCAGAACGACGGGATGACGACCAGGTGGCGCGCCCCCATCGCCTGGGCGAGCACCGCGTTGTCCGCGACATGGGCCCAGGTCTTCTCCCACACGGCCTCGCCGTGGTGCAGGCCGGTGAAGACCGTGCCCGCCGACACCTTCAGCCCGCGCTTCGCCGTCTCCTCGGCGAGGACTGAGGGGTCGGTCGGCAGGTACCCGTAGGGGCCGAGCTCGATCCACTCGTAGCCGGACTGCGCGACCTCGTCGAGGAAGCGCCGCCAGGGGACCTGGGCGGGATCGTCCGGGAACCAGACGCCCCAGCTGTCGGGGGCCGATCCGATCCGGATGCGGGAAAGTGAGGAATCAGGTGACAACGACGTCATGGCCGTCAGCGTGAAGTCTCGCCCTGGGGGTGTCAAGGGCTGGTCCGAATGTCTGGACAAAACATTGACAGGGCCCGCCGTGCGGGGCTAGAAATCCGTGAGAGCCGATACGGGACGTGCTACGCGGACGTGCCGTGGGCGGTCTTCCGGGGCCGAGCCGATTGCGAAGGGAACTCGATGGCGTACGACCTGATCACCATGGGGCGGATAGGGGTGGACCTCTATCCGCTGCAGACGGGCGTCCCACTCCCGCAGGTCACGTCCTTCGGGAAGTTCCTGGGGGGATCGGCGACCAACGTCGCGGTCGCCGCGGCCCGTCTCGGCCGGGAGACGGCGGTGATCTCCCGCACCGGCGACGACCCGTTCGGCACGTATCTGCACGAGGCCCTGCGCGGCTTCGGCGTGGACGACCGCTGGGTCACGTCCGTGCCCGGGCTGCCGACGCCGGTCACCTTCTGCGAGATCTTCCCGCCGGACGACTTCCCGCTGTACTTCTACCGCGAGCCCAAGGCGCCGGACCTGGAGATCGACGCCCACGAGCTCGACCTCGACGCCGTCCGCGAGACCCGTGTCTTCTGGGTCACCGGCACCGGCCTGAGCGAGGAGCCCAGCCGCACCGCGACGCTGGCAGCCCTCGCCCACCGGGCGAAGGCCGGCATCACGGTCTTCGACCTCGACTGGCGGCCGATGTTCTGGAAGGACCCGTCCGGGGGCGCCCCGGCCGAGGCCGCCCGCCCGTTCTACGCCGAGGCCCTGAAGCACGCCACGGTCGCGGTCGGCAACCTCGACGAGGTCGAGGTGGCCACCGGGGTGCGCGAACCGCGGGCGGCGGCGCAGGCGCTGCTGGACGCGGGCGTCGAGCTCGCCGTGGTCAAGCAGGGCCCCAAGGGCGTGCTCGCCGTCAACAGCGAGGGCGAGTCCGCCGAGGTCCCGCCGCTGCCGGTGGACGTCCTCAACGGCCTCGGGGCCGGTGACGCCTTCGGCGGCTCCCTCTGCCACGGACTGCTCGAAGGCTGGGACCTGGAGAAGATCATGCGTCACGCCAACGCGGCCGGCGCCATCGTCGCCTCCCGCCTGGAGTGCTCCTCCGCGATGCCGACGCCGGCCGAAGTGGAAGCGGCGATCGAGGCGGGGGCCGTCCTGTGACGAACGTCGACGTCTCCGAACTCGTCCGGCTGCGCACGCAGTGCCCCGAGGCGATCGCCGAGGCGGCCGCCCGCCGCCCGCGCAGGGCGCTGCTGGGCGACTCCGGCCGGCTGATGATCGTCGCCGCCGACCACCCGGCCCGTGGCGCGCTCGGCGTCGGCGGGGCCAGGCTGGCCATGGCCAACCGCGCCGACCTGCTCGAACGCCTCTGCCTCGCGCTGTCCCGGCCGGGTGTCGACGGCGTCCTCGCGACCGCCGACATCCTCGACGACCTGCTGCTGCTCGGCGCCCTCGACGGCAAGGTCGTCATGGGCTCCATGAACCGCGGCGGCCTGCAGGGCGCCGTCTTCGAGCTCGACGACCGCTTCACCGGTCACCGCGCCGAGGACATCGAGCGGCTGAACTTCGACGCGGGCAAGCTGCTGCTGCGCATCGACTACGACGACCCGGGCTCCCTCACCACCCTGGAGACCACCGCCCGCGCCGTCGACGACATGGCCGCCCGCCGGCTCCCCCTCTTCGTCGAGCCGTTCATCAGCCGGCGCGGCCCCGACGGCAGGCTGGGCAACGACCTGTCCGCCGAGGCCGTCACCCGGTCGATCGCCATCGCCTCCGGCCTGGGCGGCACCTCCGCCTACACCTGGCTGAAGGTCCCGGTCACCGACAACCCCGACGACATGGCCGAGGTCATGGAGACCTCCACCCTCCCCGCCGTCCTGCTGGGCGGCGAGGTCGGCGACGACCAGGACGGCGCGTACGAGAAGTGGCGCGGGGCGCTGCAACTGCCCACCGTCCGGGGCCTGGTGGTCGGCCGTTCGCTGCTGTACCCGGCGGACGGGGACGTCGCCGCCGCCGTGGACACCGCCGTAGGACTGCTGTGAGGGCCGCATGACGTACACAGAGCCGCACCACGACCTGTACATCCCGCACGGCGCGACCGCCTGCGACCACTACACGCTCGACATCGACCCCGAACGGGCCGGCTGGGGCTACTGCGGCCTGCGGATCGTCGAGCTGGAGCCGGGCGGCGCCCACACCTTCACCACCGGTGAGAGCGAGTGGATCGTCCTTCCCCTCGCAGGCGGATGTACCGTGCGCACAGACGAAGACGAGTTTCAACTCCTGGGCAGGGAAACGGTGTTCGCGTCGGTCTCCGACTTCGCGTACGTTCCCCGCGACGCCCGGGTCCAGATCGCCTCCGGCGCGGGAGGCCGCTTCGCCCTGGCAGGAGCGAAGTGCGAGCGACGACTCCCCGCCCGCTACGGCCCCGCGCCGGAGGTCCCCGTCGAAGAGCGCGGCAGCGGCTCCCAGTTGCGCCACGTGCGCAACTTCGCCTCCGCCGACGCCTTCGACTGCGACAAGCTGATCGCCGTCGAGGTGATCACCCCCGGCGGCAACTGGTCCTCGTACCCGCCGCACAAGCACGACGAGCACCGGCCGGGCGAGGAGGCCGAGCTGGAGGAGATCTACTACTTCGAGATCGACGGCCCGCACGGGTTCGGCTATCAGCGCGTGTCCCCCTCCCGTGAGGGAGGCTCCGACGTCCTCGCCGAGGTCCGCTCCGGCGACGCCGTCCTCGTCCCCGACGGCTGGCACGGCCCGTCGATCGCCCAGCCCGGCCACGCCATGTACTACCTCAACGTCATGGCCGGTCCGGGCGAGACCCGCGAATGGCGGATCTGCTTCCACCCGGCCCACGCAGAAGGGGGTTACCGATGACCACCAGGCTCACCGTGGCCCAGGCGCTGGTGCGCTTCCTCGCCGCCCAGTACACCGAGCGCGACGGCGTACGGCAGCGGCTGATCGGCGCGACCTGGGGCATCTTCGGCCACGGCAACGTCGCCGGCCTCGGTCAGGCGCTGGTCGAGTACGGCGACGCCATGCCCTTCCACCAGGGCCGCAACGAGCAGTCCATGGTGCACGCGGCCGTCGGCTACGCCCGCCAGTCGAACCGGCTGTCCACCCACGCGGTGACGACGTCGATCGGCCCCGGCGCGACCAACCTGGTCACCGGCGCCGCCCTCGCCACCGTCAACCACCTCCCGGTCCTGCTGCTGCCCGGGGACGTCTTCGCGACCCGCGTCGCCGACCCGGTGCTCCAGCAGCTCGAAGTCCCCTACGCGGGCGACGTCTCCGTCAACGACTGTCTGCGGCCGGTGTCGAAGTACTTCGACCGCGTCACCCGCCCCGAGGCCCTCATCCCGGCGGCGCTACAGGCGATGCGGGTCCTCACCGACCCGGTGGAGACCGGGGCCGTGACGCTGGCGATGCCCCAGGACGTCCAGGCCGAGGCCTACGACTGGCCCGACGAGTTCTTCGCCGAGCGCACCTGGACCGTACGCCGTCCGGGCGCCGACCCGGTGGAGCTGGCCGAGGCCGTCCGGGCCGTCCGCGCCGCCCGGCGTCCCCTCGTCGTCGCGGGCGGCGGCGTCCACCACAGCCGCGCCGAGGAGGCCCTCGCCGCCTTCGCCGAGGCCACCGGCGTCCCCGTCGCCTCCACCCAGGCCGGCAAGGGCTCACTGC
Organism: Streptomyces hayashii; assembly: GCF_024539815.1. Taxonomy (GTDB): domain Bacteria; phylum Actinomycetota; class Actinomycetes; order Streptomycetales; family Streptomycetaceae; genus Streptomyces; species Streptomyces hayashii. The sequence continues at coordinate 6,083 of NZ_JAHHIU010000241.1, read as the reverse complement.
GCCACGACCACCCCCAGGACGTGGGCGGCGTCGGCCACACCGGCACCGCGACCGCCGACGAACTGGCCCGCACCGCCGACCTGGTCATCGGCGTCGGCACCCGCTACACCGACTTCACCACCGCGTCCAACACCCTCTTCCAGGGCGACGGCGTCCGCTTCCTCAACCTCAACATCGCCTCCTTCGACGGCCACAAGCTCGCCGGCCTCCCGCTGGTGGCGGACGCCCGCAGCGCGCTGGAGCAGCTGACCGGGGCGCTCCGCACCCACGGTTACCGGGTCGCGGACGCCTACGTCACCGAGTACGGCGAGGACAAGGAGCGCTGGGAGCAGCGCGTCGACGCCTGCTACGAGGCCGACGAACCCGATGTGCGCCCCACCCAGCCGCAGGTGCTCGGCGCGCTCGACGCCCTCGTCGACGAGTCGGACGTGATCATCAACGCGGCCGGTTCGCTCCCCGGCGACCTGCACAAGCTGTGGCGGGCGCGCTCGCGGGACCAGTACCACCTGGAGTACGGCTACTCCTGCATGGGATACGAGATCCCGGCCGCGATCGGCGTGAAGCTGGCCGCCCCCGAGCGCAACGTCTGGGCGCTGGTGGGCGACGGCACGTATCTGATGATGCCGACGGAGATCGTGACGGCCGTGCAGGAGGGGATCGCGATCAAGCTCCTGCTCGTGCAGAACCACGGCTACGCCTCGATCGGCGGCCTGTCGGAGTCGGTGGGCGGCGAGCGCTTCGGCACGGCCTACCGCTACACCGCGGACGACGGCACGTTCACCGGGGCCCCGCTCCCCGTCGACCTGGCCGCCAACGTGGCCAGCCTCGGGATGCGCGTGCTGCGCGCGAAGACCGTCCGGGAACTGCGCGAGGCCCTCGCCGAGGCGCGGCGCGCCGACACTCCCACATGTGTCTACGTCGAGACCGAAACGGCCGACACTGTGTCGGGCCCGCCGCCGGCGCAGGCCTGGTGGGATGTACCTGTGGCCGAGACCGCGACCAGAGCGTCCGCGGTGAAGGCACGTGAGCTGTACGAACGGCACGTCTCCACCCGACGCCGCCATCTGTGAAGGAGCACTCGGTCATGACGAAGATCGTCAACCACTGGATCGGCGGCAAGTCCGTCGAGGGCGCGTCGGGTACGTACGGGCCGGTCACCGACCCGGCGACCGGCGCCGTCACCACCAAGGTCGCGTTCGCGACCGTCGACGAGGTCGACGCGGCGGTCGCCGCCGCCAAGGACGCCTACGCGACCTGGGGCCAGTCCTCGCTGGCCAAGCGCACCACCATCCTCTTCAAGTTCCGCGCGCTGCTGGACGCGCACCGCGACGAGATCGCCGAGCTGATCACCGCCGAGCACGGCAAGGTGCACAGTGACGCACTCGGCGAGGTCGCGCGCGGCCTGGAGATCGTCGACCTGGCGTGCGGGATCACCGTGCAGCTGAAGGGCGAGCTCTCCACCGAGGTGGCCAGCCGCGTGGACGTGTCGTCGATCCGCCAGCCGCTGGGCGTCGTCGCGGGCATCACGCCGTTCAACTTCCCGGCGATGGTCCCGATGTGGATGTTCCCGATCGCCATCGCGACCGGCAACACCTTCGTGCTGAAGCCGAGCGAGAAGGACCCGTCGGCCGCGGTCAAGCTGGCCGAGCTGCTCGCCGAGGCCGGGCTGCCGGACGGCGTGTTCAACGTCGTCCACGGCGACAAGGTGGCCGTCGACCGCCTGCTGGAGCACCCGGACGTCAAGGCCGTCTCCTTCGTCGGCTCGACCCCGATCGCCCGCTACATCCACACCACGGCCTCGGCCAACGGCAAGCGCGTCCAGGCCCTGGGCGGCGCGAAGAACCACATGCTGGTGCTGCCCGACGCGGACCTGGACGCGGCCGCCGACGCCGCCGTCTCCGCCGCCTACGGCTCGGCCGGCGAGCGCTGCATGGCGATCTCCGCGGTGGTGGCGGTCGGCGCGGTCGGCGACGAGCTGGTGCAGAAGATCCGCGAGCGCGCCGAGAAGATCAAGATCGGCCCGGGCAACGACCCGACGTCGGAGATGGGCCCCCTGATCACGAAGGTCCACCGCGACAAGGTGGCCTCCTACGTGACGGGCGCGGCGGCCGAGGGCGCGGAGGTCGTCCTCGACGGCACCGGCCACACGGTCGACGGCTACGAGGACGGTCACTGGATCGGCATCTCGCTCCTCGACAAGGTGCCGACGACGGCCAAGGCCTACCGGGACGAGATCTTCGGCCCGGTGCTGTGCGTGCTGCGCGTGGACACCTACGACGAGGGCGTGGCCCTCATCAACGCCTCGCCGTTCGGCAACGGCACCGCGATCTTCACCCGGGACGGCGGCGCGGCCCGCCGCTTCCAGCTGGAGATCGAGGCCGGCATGGTCGGCGTGAACGTCCCGATCCCGGTCCCCGTGGGCTACCACAGCTTCGGCGGCTGGAAGGACTCGCTCTTCGGCGACCACCACATCTACGGCAACGACGGCACGCACTTCTACACCCGCGGCAAGGTCGTCACCACCCGCTGGCCCGACCCGGCGGACGGCCCCGGCGGCGTCGACCTGGGCTTCCCGCGCAACCACTGACCCACCCGCCCTTCCTGGTGAAGCCGTCCGGACTCCGGACGGCTTCCCGTTTTTTTCGGCGTCCGCCCTGCGGTTCCAGCACGCCCCGAGCCGCAGTGCCCGCTAGCACCGGACGACCGTAAGCGCAGCAAAAACTGCCTTCTGCCTACGGATTCCGTAGGTGAACACCTATTGACGCACCGGTTTTCGTCGGGGTTCCATGCAGCACCATCACAGCCGCCGGAGGCATCCGCACGAGTCGATCGGAACCGCGCATGACCGACACGCTCCGCCCTGTCGAGACAGCCCTCCCCCAGGCGCCCGACAACCCCCAGACGCTCAAGCGCTCCATCGGAGTCGTCGGCGGCACCCTTCTGACCCTCTCCTGCGTCACCCCCGCCTCCACCCTCTTCGTCGTCGTCCCGGACCTGTTCGGCTCGCTCGGCACCGCGACCGCCCTCACGATCGCGATCGGCTCGCTGCTCTGCGTCGCCGTGGCGTTCTGCTACGCGGAGCTGGGCACCCTCATCCCCAGCGCGGGCGGCGAGTACGCCATGGTGTCGACGCTGGCCGGACGGCTCGCGGGCTGGCTGGTCTTCGTCCTCTCCCTTCTCGTCGTCATGATCGTCCCGCCGGTGATCGCCATGGGCACGGCCGACTACCTCGCCCCGGTCGTCCGTCTGGACCCCGCCCTCGCGGGCGCCGGCGTCATGCTGCTCGCCACGCTCGCCGGTCTGCTCGACCTGCGCGCCAACGCCTGGATCACCGGCGTCTTCCTGGTCCTTGAGGTCATCGCGGCCGCCGTCGTGGCCGTCCTGGGCTTCGCGCACGGCCACCGCGGCGCGGGCAGCCTCGTCTCGATGCAGGTCGCCGGAGCACACGGCCGCACCGACACCGTGACCGCCATGCTGGTCGTCTCCGGTCTGGCCATCGCCCTCTTCGTCACCCAGGGCTTCTCGACCGCCGTCTACCTCTCCGAGGAGCTGGAGCACCCGCGCCGCAACGTCGCCCGCACGGTCCTGGCCACCCTCGCCATCTCCACGGTGATCATCCTGGTCCCGGTCGTCGCCATCACCCTCGGCGCCCCCGACCTCTCCCAGCTCACCGGCGGCGACATCGGCGCCATGGTGACCGCCTGGTCCGACTCGGCGGTCGGCGCCTTCGTCAGCCTCTGCGTGGCGCTCGCGATCATCAACGCCGGCATCGTCATGGTCATCCAGAACTCCCGGGTCCTGTTCGCGTCCGCCCGCGACAGGGCCTGGCCCCAGCCGGTCAACGACGCCTTCGCGAGGCTCGGCCGCTTCGGCTCCCCCTGGGTGGCCACCCTGGCCGTCGGCGTCCCCGGCGCACTGCTCTGCTTCGTGAACCTGGACACCCTCTACGGCGTCACCGGGGTCTCGGTGACCGGGATGTACCTGCTCGTCGCCGTCGCCGCGCTGCTCTCCCGCCGCGGCCGGCACCGGCACACCTCCGCCTGGCGCATGCCCCTGTGGCCGGTCCTGCCGGTCCTGCTGATCGCCGTCCTCGGCTATGTCCTCACCCAGCAGGAGACGGGCAATCTGCTGTGGACCGGCGGGATCACCGCCGTCGCCACCCTCTACTGGGCCCTCTACCTCCGCCCGCGCCGCGACACCCGGTGGCTGGTCTCCCTCCCCGAGGACGCACGCGACTGACCTCCCGGCATACCGCGCCCGCGGTACACCGGGGCCGCCGTGTACGCCGCCGGGAGGGCGGCGGATCGGTCCACGGTCGACCGCTCGATGACAGGTTGACGCCGTACGGTTGAAGCATGGATCTTCGACTGCCCGGTCTGCGAGGACCACGGCGGCCACGACGGATCGTCTCCGCCGTGGCCGCCGTCGTCGTACTCGCGGGCGCCGGTACCTGGACGGCCGTCGCCGCCGACGACGACACGCCCGCCGTGCACAGCGCCGACCGGGTCATGGCGGTGGACGGCGTACGCCTGGACACCTCCTACTTCACCGCCGGCGGCTCCGGCCGCCGCCCCGCCGTCCTCCTCGCGCACGGCTTCGGAGGCAGCAAGGACGACGTCAGGCCGCAGGCCGAGCAGCTCGCCCGCGACGGATACGCCGTGCTGACCTGGTCGGCGCGCGGCTTCGGCAGGTCCACCGGCAGGATCGGGCTGAACGACCCGAGGGGCGAGGTCGCCGACGTCTCCCGGCTGATCGACTGGCTCGCGAAGCAGCCCGAGGTCCAGCTCGACAAGCCGGGCGACCCGCGCGTGGGCGTGGCCGGCGCCTCCTACGGCGGCGCGGTCTCCCTGCTGTCCGCCGGGTACGACCAGCGCGTCGACGCCATCGCCCCCGCGATCACGTACTGGAACCTCGCGGATGCCCTGTTCCCCGACGGCGTGTTCAAGAAGCTGTGGGCCGGCGTCTTCTTCAACACCGGCGGCGGCGCCGCCCGCTTCACGCCCGCGCTGGCCGCGATGTACGAACGCGTCGCCGAGTCCGGCGTCCCGGACGCCGCCGCACGCGAACTCCTCGAAGCACGCTCGCCGTCCGCCGTCGCCGACCGCATCAAGGTCCCCACCCTCCTGCTCCAGGGGCAGACCGACTCCCTCTTCACCCTCGCCCAGTCCGACGCGGCCGAGAAGGCGATCCGCGCGAACGGCGCGCCCGTGGACGTCGACTGGATCGCCGGCGGCCACGACGGCGGGGACATGGAGACCGCCCGCGTCCAGGCCCGCGTGAACGCGTGGTTCGACCGGTACCTCAAGGGCGACGAGTCCGCCGACACCGGCCCCGCCTTCCGCGTCACCCGCACCGGAGGCGTCGACTCCACCGACGGCGCGGCCCGGCTGAGGGGCGCGAGCGCGGACAGCTACCCCGGCCTGAACGACGACGAGCGCTCCTTCCCGCTCACCGGCCGCCGCGAGGAGCAGTCCTTCACCAACCCGCCCGGCGCCACACCGCCCGCCGTCTCCGCCCTGCCCGGTCTCGGCGGCGGCGGTCTCGCCCGGCTCTCCTCCCTCGGCGTGGGCATCTCCCTCGACTTCCCCGGCCAGTTCGCCGCCTTCGACTCCGCCCCGGTCGCCGGCGACCTGCGGATCACCGGCTCCCCGAAGGTCACCGTCCATGTGAAGTCGACGTCCGACACCGCCGTCCTCTTCGCCAAGCTCTACGACGTCAGCGGCGGCGGCCGCCAGGGCAACCAGGTACTGCCCTCCCAGCTCGTCTCCCCGGTCCGCGTCGAGGGCGCCAGGGCCGGCAAGGACGTCACGATCACGCTCCCGGCGATCGACCACAAAATCGAGGAGGGCCACCGGCTGCGCCTGGTCCTCGCCTCCACCGACCTCGGCTACGCCTCGCCGACGGCCCCCGCGACGTACACCGTCTCCGTCAAGGGCGACCTGTCGGTCCCCACCGCTCCGGCCGTGACGACGGCCGCCGCCCCGCTGCCGTCCTGGGTGTGGTGGCTCCCCCTCGCCGGCGCCGCCCTCGCGCTCGCCCTGCTGCTGTCCGCCCGCCGCCGCACCGCCGGCCCCGCCCCCGAC
>NZ_JAHHIU010000240.1 GCF_024539815.1 Streptomyces hayashii | reverse complement strand
GACCTCGTCCGCAACAACCCCGACCAGACCATGACCATCGACCCCTGCAACCTGCAGTTCCTCTACCAGGGCAAGTCCCCCTCCGCGAGCGGCCCCTACGACCGGCTGCCCTGGCGGCCGGGCGTCCTCACCCTGCAGCACTGACCTGCCTGTTCCGATGCACGGTGATCCGACTTCGCCCGGTCTGCCGGTGCGGGGACGGGCGTGCCGAGTCGCGGGAGTTGCGCTGCGCCGGCCGGCAGTCACCGCCTGGCGGAACCCCGGCCGTGCGCCGGCCGGGGTTCCGCTCCTGGGCGAAGTCGTCTGACCGGCACGGTAGTTCGCCTTCGCCGGGAGACCACCGGGCCGTGCGTGTGCGACGCGGTCGGGTGGCACGACGAGTCGAGCGGTCCGGTCGTTCAGCGGCGTACGGCCTGGTGCGGGGCGGGCGGAGCCGTCCGTCGCGCACTGCGGCCGGTCGCCGACGACGACGCCCGGCTCACGGCCCGTGCCCCCGGGTGCGGTTCAGTACAGCTTCTTCTGCTCTGCCAGCATGGCGACGAACTTCTCGATGCGGGCCGCCCGGGTCTCCGGCTTCTTGGCGTCCTCGACCCGGTGCAGGATCGCGTACCGATTGCGACTGTCCAGGGTGGCGAAGAAGTCGCGGGCCTTCGGCGCGGCGTCCAGCGCGGCCTGGAGGTCGTCGGGCACCGTCGCCTTGCTCTGCGCCGCGTACGCCGCCTCCCAGCGGCCGTCCGTCTTGGCCTTCTCGACCTCACGCAGACCGGCGGGGCGCATCCGGCCGCTCTTGATCAGCTCGGCGGCCTTCTCCCGGTTCACCTTGGACCACTTGCTGTCGGGCCGCCTCGGGGTGAAGCGCTGCAGCCAGTGCCGGTCGTCCAGCTTCTTCTTCTGCCCGTCGATCCAGCCGTAGCACAGGGCCGACTCCAGCGCGTGCGCGTAGTCCACGCCCTCGACCCCGGAGCCGTTCTTCGGGATCTGGAACCAGATCCCCGATACGTCCTCGTGGTTCTCGTCCAGCCACTTCTCCCACTCCTCCTGCGTGGCGACCAACAGGACCGGATCCGGCGATTTCCGCGCTCCCTCAGACATGGACGTCATGAAATCCCAGCGTCGGTACCGGGTCAACAACCGCACCCGCGCGGGCGGCCCCCGACCCGCCGGGCCGCCGTGGCGTACCGCGACGGGCGTGCACAAAGTTGAGCAGCCGGTCTCCGGCACTCCCGCGTACCGTCCCCGCTGGCTGAGCGGCACACGGAAGGGCGGACGCATGACGACGATGTACGAGCACGTCGGTGGTGAAGGGGAGCTGCGGCGGCTGGCGGAGCGTTTCCACCACCTGGTGCTTGAGGACCCGCTGCTGGGCGACCTGTTCCGGGCCGGATCGCCGTACCACGCCGACCACCTCACCGCGTTCCTCGCCGAGATGCTCGGCGGCCCCGCCCGCTACACCGACGAACTCGGGGGATTCATCGCGCTGTTGCGGGCCCACGCCGGCATGCGGATCACCCCGGAGCAGAGCGACCGGTTCGTCGCCCTGATGCTCCGGGCGGCCGACGAGGTCGGACTGCCCGACGACGACCGCTTCCGCAAGGCGTTCACCGCGAACGTCGAGAAGGCGGCCGGTTTCACCACCAAGGCCTCCCAGGACGACAGCCACCCCATGCTCCAGCCGCCGTATCCGGTGCTGGGCCGCTGGCAGTGGTGAACCGGCACCGCTGAGACCGACCACCGAGACGAGGGGGATCGTTGAAGCCCGCGCAGCCCGTCCCCGTGTCATCCGCCGAGGTGACCGCCACCACCTGTGAGCGACTGCTCGGCATCCTGGAGCCCCTGGTCGGCGGGACCGGCCCGGTGGGCCCGGACACCGAACTGGCCGACGCCGGACTCTCCTCGCTCGCCGCCGTGCGGCTGATGCTGGAGATAGAGACGGAGTTCGGCACGGAGGTGCCTCTCTCCGGGCTCCTGGAGTGCCGTACCCCGCGCGACCTCGCCGACCGGATCGACCGTGCCGACGGCGAGGACGGGGACGGCGCCGCCGGCCCCGTGGACGTGGTGGCGGCCCCCGGATCACGTCATGAGCCCGTCCCGGCGACCCCCATGCAGGAGGCGTACGTCGTCGGCAGGTACCCGGAGCTGGATCCGGACGCCTTCGGCTGCCACCACTACCACGAGTTCGCCGTCGAAGGACTGGACACCGACCGGCTGGCCCGGGCCTGGCTACGGCTCGTGGAGCACTTCGACGCCCTCAGGCTCACCGGCGTCGGCCGCAGGCAGCGGGTCCAGGAGAGCGTGCGGGTGCCCGGACCCGTCGTCCACGAGACGGCGGACGCGGACGCGCTGGAGACCGAGGCGAGCGCCGTACGCCGCCGGCTGTCCCACCACCGGTACCCGCCGGGCCACTGGCCGCCGTTCCAGGTCGAGATCTGCCGGGAGCCCGCCGGACGCGCCGTGGTCCACCTCAGTCTCGACGGCACGGTCACCGACGCCCACGGCACCGACCTGCTCCTGCACCACTGGTGGCACGCCTACACGGACGACGACCACCGGTTGCCCGACGTCCCGTTCAGCCTCCGCGACACCTTGGACGCGCTGGCCCGCCAGCGCGGCTCCGCCGCCCACCGGGCCGCCCTGACGCGGGCCGCCGAACGTCTCAAGGGTCTGCCCGGCGGCCCGGCGCTCCTGCTCGCCGACCCGCCCCCGCCGCCGCCCGGCCTCGACGGCCATCTGCGCACCCCGCGCAGCGCCCGGCTCACTCCGGTCCAGTGGACGGGCCTGCGCGCGCGGGCCGCCGCACTGCGCGTCTCACCCACCTCGCTCGTGCTGACCGCGTTCGCCGAAGCCCTGACCCCGGCCGGTGCGGACGATCCCTTCACCCTCGTCCTGACCACGACGGACCGGCCCCGGCTGCCGTCCGCCGCCGAGGGCCTCGTCGGCCCCTACACCTCCGGATGTCTGCTCGTCATCGACGCGCACACCCCGGCCCCGCCTTCGGACGACGCCGCACGCGCCATCCACCAGCGGGTGTGGGAGGCGCTGTCCCACGCGTCCGTCGGCAGCGTCGAGGTGCTGCGGGAGCTGCGCGCGCACGGAACCGAGGCGCCCGCGCTGCCCGTGGTCTTCACCAGCCTGCTGGACCTGACCTACGACGGCGCCGGGCGGGGCAGCATGACCGACCACGAGCGGTACGTCGTCGGTCAGACCTCCGGCATCGCGCTCGACCACCAGATGCGGGAGCGCGACGACGGCCTCGACTTCCGCTGGGACACCGCCGACGCCCTCTTCCCGCCGGGCACGCCCGACGCCCTGTTCGGCCGCTTCTGCCGGCTGCTGCAAGGACTGTGCGAACCGGCGCCCGAGGCCGCCCTGGCCGCCCGGGACCTCCAGCAGGCGTATCTCGTGGCCCGGCTCGACGGACGGACCGACCGCGGCTGCCAGTACCACCAGAGCTTCCACGTGGACGGCCTGGACGTCCCGCGGCTGCGCGACGCCTGGCACGAACTCGTCACCGCCCACGAGGCGTTGCGGCTGCGCACCGGCGCCGACGGCGCCCTCGGCGTACTGCCCGCGGCCCCGGCGGACGCCTGGATCCCGGTCCTGGACGTCCCCGAGGACGCCGACGCCGACGCCGTGGACCGCGCCGTACGCGCCGACATGACCCACCGGCCCTTCGGGCTCGGCCGGGGAGCGCACACCGACCTCAGGGTCGTCCGGACGCCCGGCAGGCCCGCCACCGTGCACCTGGCCGTCGACCTGCTCGTCGGGGACGCCCGCAGCATCGTGCTGCTGGCCCGGGAGCTGCTGCGCCGGTACGCCGACCCCGCGGGCGCCCCGCCCGTGCCGACCCGGCTGACCCGCGCGCCCCGCACGGTGTCCGAAGCGGCCCGGGCCCACTGGCGGGACCGGCTCGCCGACCTGCCCGCCGGGCCGCCGCTGCGACACGCGCAGGGACCCTCACGCCCCCGCCGCCGCGAACACCGCCTCACCGACCGCGCGGCCCTCACGGCATGGGCCGACCGGCACGGAGTGAGCCTCGACGCCACGCTGCTCGCCGCCTACTGCACCGTCCTCGGCGCCCTGTACGACGAGCCGTTCGCGCTGCCCGTGGTCTGCTTCACCGGCTCGGACGCGCGGCGCCCCGCGGAGTTCACCGAGCTGACCTGGACGCGCTCTCCGCGACCCGGCACCGACCCGGCCGACCTCGCCCGCGCCTGCCACCGGCAGCTGACCGCCGATCTGGAGCGGGGCGACGGCGCCGGACTCGCCGAGATGCGCTCGCTCGTCATGCGGCGCCGAAGGGACGCGGACTTCGACCATCCCGTGGTGTTCACCACCGTGCTCGACGTCTCCGCCCGGCCACTGCCGGCCGGCGTGCGTCCGGGCCCCGCCGGCACGGCCACCACCGACGTGGCCCTCGACTGCGTGACGGTCGACGACGGGACCGGGCTTCACCTGGCCTGGGACGCGCTGGACGAGCGGTTCGGGGACGGCGTGCTGGACCGGGCGTTCGAGGACTACGTCGCCCTGCTCACCGCGTGGACGGCGGAACGCGGCCCGGACGGCGACGACGCGCGGGGCGGCCCGGCGGAGAGCGATGCCACGGCCGGCGCCGCCGGGCCCGCCGACCGCGACCGCCTCCTGTACGCCTTCAACGACACCGCCCGCCCCTACCCGGCCGAGGGCCCCGTCCACCTGCTCTTCGAACGGCAGGCCCACAGCCGCCCCGACGCGGTGGCGCTGCGCTGGCGCGAGGGCGCCATGACGTACGGCGAACTGAACCGCCGGGCCAACCTGGTCGCGGACCGGCTCCGGCGGGCGGGCGTCGGCGAAGGCACCTCCGTGGGCATCTCCGTGCGGCGCGGTCCGGCGCTCGCCGTGTCCGTGTTCGCCGTCCTCAAGGCGGGCGGCGCCTACGTCCCCGTCGACCCCTCGCTGCCCCGCGACCGCGCCCACGGCATGCTCCGGGACACCGGCACCGGACACCTGCTGGTCACGGGGGACGGCACCGGCCCGCAGGCGCCGGACGGCGTACGCGTCCTCGACCTGGACGCGCCCGGGATCACCGGCGCGCACCTGCCCGACCCGGGCGACCCCGAGCCCGTCTCCGGAGCGGACTCGGTGGCGTACCGGCTCTTCACCTCCGGCAGCACCGGGCGGCCCAAGTGCGTGGCGGTGGCGCACCGTTCCCTGCACAACCTGTTCGACTGGTGCCACCGCACCTTCGACTTCGGCCCGCGCGACACCGGGCTGTGCGTCACCTCCCTCGGCTTCGACCTGTCCGTCTTCGACATCCTCGGACTCCTCGCGTACGGCGCCGGTCTCTACATCGCCGACGAGGCCGAGCAGCGCGATCCCGACCTGCTGATCGCGGCCCTGCTGCGGGAGCCGATCACCTTCTGGAACTCCGCGCCCACCACCCTGGCCCGGCTCGCACCGCTTCTGCGGGAACACCGCGGACATCCCGGCACCGGCGATCTGCGCCTGGTCTTCCTCAGCGGCGACTGGATCCCGCTGTCCCTGCCCGACGACGTGCGCGCGGTGTTCGGCGGGGCCCGGGTGATCAGTCTCGGCGGCGCCACCGAGGCCACCGTCTGGTCCAACTGGCACCCCGTCGGCGCCATCGATCCCGAATGGCGCAGCATCCCGTACGGCAGGCCCATCGACAACGCCCGCTACTACGTCCTGGACGAGCGTCTGGAGCCCTGCCCGGTCGGTGAGGAGGGCGACCTCTACATCGCCGGCGACTGTCTCAGCCTCGGCTACCACGGACAGCCGGAACTGACCCGGGAACGGTTCGTCCCCGAGCCGTTCGCGGGCGGCCCGGAGTCCCGCATGTACGCGACCGGGGACCGGGCGGCCTTCCGCGACGACGGGGTGATGGTCTTCCTGGGACGCCGCGACCACCAGGTGAAGATCCGGGGCTTCCGCGTCGAACTCGGCGAGATCGAACACCGGTTGCGCGCCCATCGCGCCGTGCACGACGCGGTGGTGGTGGCCCGGCCCGACGGCGCGGGGGACCGGCGCCTGGTCGCGTACCTGCTCGCCGAACCGGGCGCTGCCCGGCCCTCCGTGTCCGAGCTGCGCGCCCACGCCGCCCGGACCCTGCCGGACTACATGGTCCCGAACTTCGTGGCGTTCCTGCCGTCCTTCCCGGCGACCGGCAACGGCAAGCTGGACCGCGACGCCCTGCCGTGGCCGTTGCCCGCGCCCGGCGATCCGCAGCCACCGACGCCGCAGGCGCCGACGGAGCGGCCCGCGACCGGGCCCGGTTCCGCGTTTCCGTCCGCCGAGCGACTGGCCGAGGAAATAGGCTCGTTGCTCGCCGAGCTGATCGACGTGCCCGCACTCGACCCCACGCTCGACCTGTGGGACCAGGGCGCGACCTCCTTCACCCTGGCCCAGCTGTCCTCGGCGCTGCGGGCGCGCTACGGCCGCCGTGTCCCCGTCTCGGCCCTGGTGGCCGAGCCGACCGTCGCCGGGATGGCCCGCCGTCTCGCGGGCGGCGGCGAGCGGCCCGAGCCGCCCCCGAAGACGGCGCCTGAGCTGGAACCCCCCTGCGAGAGCGCGGCGCCGGACGCCGACGTCACCCCGGAGCGTGTGGAGTTCTTCTCGGCCGAGGACCGCGACCGCTTCAAGTCGGGCGCCTGGCACCTGCGGCGGCGCTCCGACGACGAACCCCTCCTGGCGCTCGACGGCCCGCTCCCGCCTGCCGAGCGGTACCTGGAGCGCGCCACCCGACGCCGCTTCGCCGACGGCCCGCTCGCGCACGACGCCTTCCTGCGCTTCCTCGCCGCCCTGCGCTCCCGTCCGGCCGGAGCCGGACCGCGTCGGCTGTACCCGTCGGCCGGAGACACCTACGCCGTGCAGACCTACCTGCACATCAAACCGGGGGCGGTCGAGGGCGTCCCCGGCGGCCTGTACTACCACCGCCCGGACGACCACGCCCTGCAACGCGTCACCGCCGAGCCGGGGATCGACCGCACCGTCCACTTCTCGTACAACCGCCCGGTCTTCGACGGCGCGGCGTTCGAAGTGTTCCTGATCTCCGAACCGCGCGGCGTCGAGCCGCTGTACGGCGAGGAGTCGGAGCTGTACCTGGCGGTCGAGGCCGGTTACATGGGGCAGTTGCTGATGAGCGGACAGCGGGAGAGCGGGGTCGGGCTGTGCGCCGTGGGAAGCCTCGCCTTCGACCGCGTCCGTGACGCCTTCCGGCTGCATCCCGGGCAGCGGCTGCTGCACGCCTTCCTCGCCGGTCCGCTGCCCCAGGAGGAGCGGGAGGCCCAGGGGGCCCAGGAGGAGCAGCAGGTCCAGGAGTTCGAGGAGCCCGTGGCGCGCGTCCGGCCGGTCCGGGAGCGGCACGCCGCCGCCGAGGCCAGGACGAGCGCCCGGCCGGCGCCCGCGGACGTGGCCGTCATCGGAGCCGCCGGACGTTATCCCGGCGCGGACGGCTTGGAGGAGTTCTGGGAGGTCCTGCGCTCCGGGCGTCGCCCGCTCGGCCCGCTGCCCCCCGAACGGCTGGCCGCGTTCGCCGCTGCCGCCGGCGCCGCGCCGGACCGGTCGCAGAGCTGGCCGTACGGCGGCTATCTCCGCGGCGACGACGGATTCGACGGCCGCCTGTTCCGCATCTCGCCCCAGGAGGCCGAAGGCCTGGACCCGCAACTGCGGCTGCTGCTGCCGGTGGTGTGGCAGTGCCTGGAGGACGCCGGCCACACACCCGGCGGCCTCACCCGGGACGGCGAACGGGTCGGGGTGTTCACGGCGACCATGTGGCACGACCACCGGCAGCTGGGCGAGGCCCGGTGGCAGCGGGGAGCGGCGGCCCGCCAGGCGGGCGCCGCCTCGGACCTCCCGGCGCGGATCGCGCACTGCCTCGGCTTCGAGGGCCCGGCCGTCGCGGTGGACACCGCCTGCTCCTCCTCGCTGACCGCCCTGCACCTGGCCGTGACCAGCCTGCACCAGGGGGAGTGCGACGCGGCCCTGGTGACGGGCGTCAACGTGGTGGCCCACCCCTACCACTTGGCGCTGCTGCGCGACCTCGGCCTGGCGGCGCGGCGGCCCTCGGCCGGCGCCTTCGACGCCGAGGACGGCGGCTGGCCCCCCGGCGAGGGCGCGGGCGCGCTGCTGCTGCGCCCGCTGCCGGACGCCGTGGAGCGCCGCGACGTCCTGCACGCCGTCGTCGAGGCGACCGGCACCGGGTCGGCCGGGCGGTCCGCACCGTTCGCCATGCCCGCCGCCGACCCGCTCGCCCGCTCCCTCACCCGCATGCTGCACCGGCACGGGCTCGCCGGGGCGGACATCGGGTACGCCGAGTGCGCCGCCTCCGGCGCGCTGCTGGCCGACGCCGCCGAACTGGACGCCCTGCTCACCGCGTTGCGCCCGCCGGGCGCTGCCGGGGACCTGCTCGTGGGCACGGTCAAACCGCACATCGGCCACCTGGAGGCGGCCTCCGGGCTGTCCCAGCTCACCAAGGTGCTCCTGCAACTGCGCGAGCGCACGCTGACACCGACCGCCCTGTCGCCCCGGCGCACCCCCCTGCCCGACTGGACCCGGCTCACGGTCGCCGACACGGCCCGGCCCTGGACGCCCGTCGCGCCGGGCGCGCCCCTGCGGGCACTCGTCAACGCCGTCTCGGCGACGGGCGCGTACGGCCACGCCGTGCTCCGCTCCGCCGACGGCGCGGACGGCGCCGCCCGATGACCGGGCCCGCCCGCCCCGGGCCGCACCGAACGGAAGGACAGCGGTGACCGGTACCTGGCTGAAGAGCGGCGACGCGGCCCTGGACGCCCCGCTGCGCCTGTTCTGCTTCGCCCACGCCGGTGGCGGCGGCGGCTTCTACCGGCCGTGGAGGGAGAAGCTGCTGCCGGAGATCGAGGTGTGCCCGGTGATCCTGCCGGGCCGCGAGACCCGCGTCGCCGAACCGGCCCACCGGAGCATGGAGGACCTCATCGGCCCGCTCTGCGCGGGCCTCGCCCCCCATCTGGACCGGCCGTACGCCCTGTTCGGACACAGCACCGGCGCGGCCATCGCCTACGAGGTCGCCCGCCGCTTCCAGGACGACCCGGCGCGCGCCCCCCGCCGGCTGCTGGTGTCGGGACGGCGCGCCCCGCATCTGGCGGCACGCCGTCCCCCGTTCGCGGGGCTCGCCGACGACGACTTCCTCGGTGTCGTCGCCGAGCTGGGCGGCACCCCCCAAGAGGTGATGCGCCAGCGCGACCTGATGCGGATGTTCCTGCCCGCGCTGCGTGCCGACTTCCATCTCAACGAGAGCTACCGGCCGCTGCCCGGCCCCCGGCTGCGCTGTCCGCTGTCCGGGTTCACCGGCGACCACGACCCGGAGGTCACCCCACTGGAACTGCGGCTGTGGGAGACCGTGAGCGACGGTCCGTTCCGGATGCGGGTCTACGACGGCGACCACTTCTACCTGGCCGGACTGCCCGAGCCGCTCTGCTCGGACCTGCGGCAGGATCTGCGCGAGGACATCCGGCAGACGGTGTCCTGACCCGCGTCACGGCGGGCCGGGGTGCCGGACCACCGTGACGTCCGGCCCGTGGCCCCGCCGCAGCGCCACCGCGACGAGGTGCCTCTCGCCGCGCGGCCACTGGGCGAACTGCCACAGCAGGCCGTCGTCGTCGGCCGCGGCGAGGCGGGGCCCGCCGGCCGCGTCGGGAGCGACGGCGTAGGAGTCCGGGGGCAGCAGGAAGCCCAGGCCCCGCGCCTTGCCGTACGCCTCCTTCAGCGTCCAGTGCCGCAGGAACACGGCGCCCCGCTCGGCGGGCGGGGCCGCGAGCACCCGCGCGGCCTCCCGGGGATGGAACATCGTGCGGGCCACGCGCACCGGGTCCACCGAGCGGTCGGCGACCTCCACGTCGACGCCGCAGTCCAGCTCGGGACAGACGAGACAGACCGCCAGGCCCGGAGCGTGGGCGACGCTGAAACGCAGCGGCGGCACGGTGGGCGGGCCGGCGGGCTCGGGCCGGCCGTGCGGACCGGTCGCGAAACGCCAGCCGACGGGCGGGACTTCGGGAACACAGCGGCTGAGCGCGGTCCGCAGGAGCGTGCGGGCCGCGACGTACAGCCGGCGGTCCCCCTCCCTGCGGAAGGCGTCGCAGCGCCGCCGTTCCTCCTGCGACAGCAGGGTGCGGTCGCCGTAGGCGTCCGGGGCGGCGGCCCACACATGGGCGAGGGGGGCGCCGGTGAGCGCATCGTGCAGGGCGACGCGAGACGGCTGCGGGGCCTCCTCGCGCACGGCGGCCTCCCCCGGTACCGGCCCACGGCCGTCGGACGTCTCGCGGCGCGTACCGAGCCTGCGGCGCACGGAAGTGCCCCGCCGTGCAAAAGTGAGCAGATCCTCGACGCCCGCGAAGGTTACAACCGAGAACCGGGGCCCGGTGGCAGGCCCCCGACCGCGGGAGCGACCATGGCTGTCGGCATCGAGGCGATCAACGCCTATGTGGCACGCGCCTGTTTCGACGTGGCGGAGCTCTTCCGCGGCCGGGGCCTGGACATGACCCGGTTCGACAACCTCATGATGCGCCAGAAGTCGGTCAACCTGCCGTGCGAGGACGCGGTCACCAACGCGGTCAACGCGGCCGGGCCGCTCCTCGACCGGCTCACCCCCGGCGAACGCGACGCCATCGAACTCCTCGTCGTCGGCACCGAGTCGGGCCTCGACCTCGGCAAGCCCATCTCCACCTACATCCACCACCATCTCGGCCTCAGCCCGCGCTGCCGTTCCTTCGAGGTCAAACACGCCTGCTACGGCGGCACGGCCGCCCTCCAGACCGCCGCCGGCATCATCGGCTCCTCGCCCGTGCACACCGCCAAGGCCCTGGTGATCGCCGCCGACGCACCGAGCGCCGCGGCCCGCGGCACCTACTGGGAACCCTCCGAGGGCGCCGGCGCCGTCGCCCTCCTGGTCGGCCGCCGACCGCACGTCCTCGACCTCGACCCCGGGGCCAGCGGCCTGCACACCTTCGAGGTGATGGACACCCTGCGGCCCCGCCCGGACCTGGACTTCGTCGACTCCGACGTATCCCTGCTGTCGTATCTGACCTGTCTGGAGCGCAGCTTCGCCGCCTACCGCGAACGGGTGGCCGGCGCCGACGTGGTGGACAGCTTCGCCCACCTCGTCCTGCACACCCCGTTCGCCGGGATGGTCAAGGGCGCGCACCGCAAACTGCTGCGCACCCACAAGGGCCTGGGACCGCGCGAGGCGGCCGAGGACTTCGCCCGCCGGGTCGCGCCCACCCTGCACTACGGCTCCCGGGTCGGGAACCTCTTCTCCGCCTCGCTCTACCTCGCCCTGTGCTCCCTCCTCGACCTCGGCGCCCCCGAGACCCCGTGCCGCATCGGGCTGTTCTCCTACGGCTCGGGGTGCGGCTCGGAGTTCTTCAGCGGCGTACTGGGCGAGGAGGCGGTGGCCACCGCCGGCCGGATGCGGATCGGCGCCGCCCTCGACGCCCGGCGGGCGCTGACCATGGAGGAGTACGACGCCGTCACCGAACTCGGCGGCGACCGCGCGTTCGGCGTGCGGGACCTGGACGTCGACACCAAGCCCTACGCGGACCTGTACGGCGACCTCTTCGACGGCGCCGGGCTGCTGACCCTCGACCGTATCGAGAACTTCCACCGCGTCTACTCCTGGAGCTGACCGAGAGATGAGCCACGGCACCGTCCGCGTCGGGCGCCAGGACCCCGCCGTCCTGCGGATCACCCTGAGCCGGCCCGAGCGCGGCAACACCGTCGACTCCGCCCTGATCGCGGACCTGCACGAGGCCCTGGACAGCGCCGAGAAGTCCGACACCTGCCGGCTGGTCGTGCTCGACTCGCCCGGGCAGGTGTTCTGCAACGGGTTGGACATGGCCGAGTCGCGGGGAGAGTTCCCCGCAGCGCCCGTCCAGGACGAGGACCCGGGCCGGGGGGCGTCCCACGGGTCCGCGTTCTTCGGTCTGCTGCGGCGGCTCACCGAGACGCCGAGGCTGACCCTCGCCTGCGTGGACGGGCGGGTGACCGGCGGCGGCGTGGGCCTTGCCGCCGCCTGCGATCTCGTCCACACCACCGAACGGGGCGTGTTCAGTCTCCCCGAGGCGCTGTGGGGCCTGCTGCCGTGCAGCGTGCTCCCGTTCCTGATCCGCCGCACCGGCCACCGCACCGCCGGCGTCATGACCCTCACCACCCTGCCGCTCACCGCCCGGGAGGCCGTGGACCGGGGGCTCGCCGACGAACTGTCCCCGGACGCCTATCCGCTGGTGCGCAGACTGCTGTCCCGGTTGACCAAGGTGGACGCCCGGATGATCGGTGAGGCCAAGAACTACCTGTCCGCGCTGCACCCCGTCACCGCCGAGACCGAGCGGCGCGCGGTCACCGAGTTCGCCCGGCTCGCCGCGCAGCCGGGCGTCAGCGAGGGCATGGCGCGGTTCGCCGCCGAAGGGCGCTATCCGTGGGAGCGGTGAACGCCGGGCCGGGACCGCGCCGGACAGCGCACGGGGAAGAGGGCCGATGAGTGTGGTGTGGGCGTTTCCCGGCCAGGGCTCGCAGCGCAAGGACATGGGGGCGGGCCTCTTCGACCGCCATCCCGGGGAACTCGCGCGCGCACAGGCCGTACTCGGCCGCTCGGTGCGTGAACTCTGCTCCGACCAGGCCGCGTTGCGTGACACCCGCGTGCTGCAGCCCGTGCTCTACACGGTCGGGGCGCTGACCTACCTCGACCGCGCCGCCCGCGAGCCGCAGCCCGACTGCATGATCGGCCACAGCCTCGGCGAGTACACCGCCCTCTACGCGTCCGGAGCGCTCGACTTCGAGACCGGGCTGCGTCTCGTCGTGGCCCGCGCCGAGATCATGAGCCGGGCGACCGGGGGCGGCATGCTCGCGGTCGTCGGACTCGGCGTCGAGCGGCTGCGGGAGATCATGCGCCGTCACGGCGCGGACGACGTCGACGTCGCCAACCACAACTCGCCCGTGCAGACCGTCCTCTCGGGCCCCGAGGAGTCCGTGCGGGCCCTGGCGCCCGTGCTGCGCCGGGAAGGGGCGGGCAAGTGCGTGCTGTTGCACATCAGCGTCGCCGCCCACTCCCGCTACATGGCCGGGGCGGCCGACGAACTGGGAGCCGTCCTCGACGCCGTCACCTTCCACGAGCCCCGCGTCCCGGTGGTCTGCAACGTCACCGCCCGCCCTCACCGCGCCGACCGGATCGCTCTCCGGCTGCGCGAACACATGTGCCAGGAGGTGCGCTGGTGGGACAGTCTGGCCCACCTCGTCGACCAAGGGGTCACGGAGCTGGTCGAGCTCGGCCCGGGAAGCGTGCTGACCAAGCTGTGGGCGACGGCCCGGACGGAACTCACGCCACGCGCGGCCGACCCGCAGGGACCGCCCGACGCCGACGCCGACGCCGATGCCGACGCGCGAGCGCCGGGAGGCGCCACGGGCGCGGCCGCCCGTGGCGGCGCGGTCTCGGCGACGCGAACCGGACGGGACGCCGGGGCCCGGCCGGTAAAGGACACGGGGCCGGGTCCGGGACCGGGTCCCGGCGGTGACGGCGCGGCGGCGCCGACGACGCGGGCGTCCACGGCGGGCACGAGACGGGCCACCGCGCCGCGCCGCGCCCCGGTGGCCGGGGAGCGGCTCGGCGCGGCTCGGTTCCGGGAGCGGTACGGGGCCGAACTGGCCTGGGTCGTGTCCGGGACCGGGGACGGGGCCGTGGCCGAAGAGGTCTGCCGGGCCGCCCGGACGGCCGGTCTCGCGGCCTTCGCCGACCCCGCGCCCGGCGCCCCGGACCGGACGTCCCTCGGCGGGGCGGCCCGACAGGGGTGGGGGATCGGGCTGCGCCCGGGACCGGACGCGCACGAACAGGTCACCGCGCTGCTCGCCCACGACGTGCGGCATGTCGAGGCCCATCACCCGCACGGCCCCGACGCGGCGCTCGTCCGCTTCCGCTTCACCGGGGCCCGCCGCACCCCGGCCGGCGCCCCCGTCGCCGTACGGCATGTCCTCGCCCGCGTCACCGGCCTCGACCAGGCCGCGGCCTTCCTGCGCCCGCCCTCCGCGGCCCTGCTCGCCGAACTCGTGCGCACCGCGGGCCTGTCGGCCGCGGAGGCCGAAGCCGCCCGCGCCCTGCCCGTGGCCTCCGACCTGGCCGTCCAGGCCCCCGGCGGCTGGCACGCCGACGGCGCCGACGCCTACCAGCTCCTGCCCGCCGTCGCGGCGCTGGCCGCCCGGAGCCCCGGACCGGAACCCGTGCACGTGGGTCTGTGCGGCGTCGTCGGCACGCCCGAACAGGCCGCCACCGCCTTCGCGCTCGGCGCCGCCTTCCTCGTCTCCACCTCGCTCACCGCCTGCGCACCGGCCGCCCGGCTCGCCGACACCCTCAAGCACACCCTCGCGCGGGCCGGCGACGACGACGTCACCTGGGCCCCCACCGAACGGCACGCCACCCTCGGCGTTCCCGCACGGGTCGTCCGCCGGGGCACCCTGTTCCCCGCCCGGGCCGGTCTGCTGCACCGACTCCTGCGCGCACACCGGTATTTCGCCGACATTCCCGAACACCGGCGTCGGCACATCGAGGAACACCTGCTGGACGGACCCGTCACCGCGCCGCCGGCGGCCGACGCCGCCGACGGCCGGCTCCGCACGGCCGACGTGTTCCGCTGGTACGCACGTGAGACCGCCCGCCGCACGCCGGGCGGCGACCCCGTACGGCCCCTGGACCACCAACTGCCGTGCGACCCCGATCTGACCCACTTCAACCGCGTCGCATCCGGCACCCCCCTGGCCGCCTGGACCGCCCGCACCCCCGAGGCAGTGGCCGGACATCTCCTGACAAACGCCGCGGAACTGCTGACCGCGAGGGCCCCGCGCCGGGCCGAAACGCGCCCATGAACCAGTCGCACAGCAAGCAATCGCCGATACGGTCTGCGACGGACGACGGCGTCCCGCCCACGGGACCCCACGGGCACGCGGCGTGCCCGGGCCGACACGGACCGAGCCGAGGTCGACACCCGTGGAGTGAGACGGCATGAACCCAATGGAGCGCACCGACATCGACACCCGACCCGACGGCGGTACGCCCGCCCCGCCGGCGCCCCCGGACACCCCGTCCGGCGGCACCGGAACGGGCCCGGTCGACCCGTGCGTGGTCCTCGTGTCGGCGGGCGACCCGGACCGGCTCGCCCGCGCCGCCCACGGTCTGCGCGACCGGCTCGACCGGCTGCTGCGCGAGGAACGGGCCCCCGCCGCCGCCGACGTCGCCTGGACGACCCAGACCGGCAGGGTGCCCATGCGGCACCGGCTGGCGGTCGCACACCCCGACCTCGCCGGGATCGTCGCCGCACTCGGCTCCTTCCTCGCCGGCCGTCCCGACCCGGCCGTCCACACCGGGCGGGCCGACCGGGCGTCGGGCGGGACGCCCGGCACCGCCGTCGAGGCGGCCCGGCTGTGGGCCCGGGGCGCCGACCTGCCCTGGGAGACCTACTGGCGCACGCAACGCGCCCGCGTCGCCCTGCCGGTGTACCCCTTCACCGTCGTCGACGCCCCCGTGCCGCCGTCCCCTCCGGCGCCGGCCGCCGGCGCCCCACGGGACGCGGGGCCGGACCCGCGGGCGACCGATCTGGAGACCGCCCTCCTGGACCGGTACGCCGAGGTGTCCGGGATACCCCGCGACGAACTCGACGCGCACACGCCCTTCGTGGAGTACGGGCTCACCTCGCTGCAGATCGGCGAACTCAACCGGCTGCTGGAGGAGGACTGGGGGGTCGGCGTCCGGACCCTGTTCTTCGAGCACGGCGACATGGCCCACGTCGCCGAGGACGCCGTGCGCCGCTGCGGAGCCGCCCCGCGCCGGACGCCGGACGCCGCACGGACGGACACCGGTGGCAGGCCCCCGACCGCGGGAGCG
>NZ_JAHHIU010000239.1 GCF_024539815.1 Streptomyces hayashii | reverse complement strand
GGTGGGGCTGCTCGTGGTGCGCAAGGGGGTGCGGTTCGCCGCTCAGGGGCCGGTGGACGAGCGGGAGTCGGGGCGGGCGGCCGGGTTCGAGAACCTTCCGGCGATCGTGGCCGCGGCGGCCTCGTTGCGGGCGGTGCGCGCGGAGGCGGCGGCCGAGGCGGCGCGGCTGCGGGATCTGACGGCACGGGTCCGGGCGCGGGTGGCGGACGCCGTCCCGGACGTCGAGGTGGTCGGGGATCCGCATCGACGGCTGCCCGGGATCGTCACGTTCTCCTGTCTCTACGTCGACGGGGAGGCCCTGCTGCACGAGTTGGACCGGGCGGGCTTCTCCGTCTCGTCCGGGTCGTCCTGCACCAGCAGCACGCTGACGCCCAGCCATGTGCTGAGGGCGATGGGCGTGCTGAGTGAGGGGAATGTGCGGGTTTCCCTGCCGTGGGGAGTCGCCGAGGAGGATGTGGAGAGATTCCTCGCCGTGCTGCCGGGGGCGGTCGCGGGGGTGCGGGACAAGCTCGGCGCACCGGCGCCGGTGCCGGCGCCCGTGTCCGTGCCGGCGGCGGCGGACGCACGGGGCGAGGCGCTCGTCGTGGACGCGCTGGGCAGGCGGTGCCCGATTCCCGTCATCGAGCTGGCGAAGGTCATCGGGGACGTGCCGGTCGGCGGCACGGTGCGGGTGCTGTCCGACGACGAGGCGGCCCGGCTCGACATCCCCGCCTGGTGCGAGATGCGGGGGCAGGAGTATCTCGGCGAGGAGCCGGCGGACCGCGGCGCTGTCTACACGGTCCGCCGGACGTCCTGAGTCAGGCCAGGTGCTTGCGGACCTCGGCGGCGGCCTCGTCGCCGTACGCGGTGGCGAAGCGGTCCATGAAGTGGCCGCGGCGCAGCTGGTACTCCTGCGTGCCGACGGTCTCGATGACGAGGGTGGCGAGCATGCAGCCGATCTGGGCGGCGCGCTCCAGGGAGACGCCCCAGACCAGACCGGAGAGGAAACCGGCGCGGAAGGCGTCGCCGACGCCGGTGGGCTCCAGCTTGCGCTCCTCCTGCGGACAGCCGACCTCGATCGGGTCCTCGCCGTCGCGCTCGATGCGGACGCCGCGCGCGCCGAGAGTGGTGACGCGGTGGCCGACCTTGGCGAGGATCTCGGCGTCCGACCAGCCGGTCTTGGACTCGATGAGGCCCTTCTCGTACTCGTTGGAGAACAGGTACGTCGCGCCCTCCAGCAGTATCCGGATCTCCTCGCCGCCCATCCGGGCGATCTGCTGCGAGAAGTCGGCGGCGAAGGGGATCGAGCGGGTGCGGCACTCCTCCGTGTGGCGGAGCATCGCCTCCGGGTCGTCGGCGCCGATCAGGACCAGGTCCAGGCCGCCCACGCGGTCGGCGACGGTCTTCAGCTCGATGAGACGGGCCTCGCTCATGGCACCGGTGTAGAAGGAGCCGATCTGGTTGTGGTCGGCGTCGGTGGTGCACACGAAACGGGCCGTGTGCAGGGTCTCGGAGATGCGGACCGACCCGGTGTCGACGCCGTGCCGGTCCAGCCAGGCCCGGTACTCGTCGAAGTCCGCGCCCGCGGCGCCGACGAGGATCGGGCGGGTGCCCAGTTGCCCCATGCCGAAGGCGACGTTCGCTCCCACGCCGCCCCGGCGCACGTCCAGGTTGTCGACCAGGAAGGAGAGCGAGACCGTGTGCAACTGGTCCGCGACGAGCTGGTCCGCGAAGCGGCCGGGGAACGTCATGAGGTGGTCGGTCGCGATGGAGCCGGTGACTGCGATGCGCACGGCGTGGACTCTCCTGAGGGGAGGGGGATTGACAGTTCACGCTACCCGGTCCATCCGCGCCACTGAAGCAGACGAAACTACCCGATAGTAGATCTTTCTTCGCAGGCCGAGCGTGCATACGGTTCGGTCATGACGAACCTTGAGGTCCACGCCCCCCGGTCGGCCGAGTCCGACGGCGACCTGGCGTCGCTGCGCGGCGACTGCGCCCGGATGGCTCCGCACTGGGCGGCCCCGGAGAAGATCCTTTCCCGTCCGGTCTCCCCGTCACTCATCCACGGTGTGAAGGTCCCGGCGACGTCCGCGCGACTGCTGGACTCCATGCCCGAATACGGCAACTAGGGACGGCGCCTCGGCGGCTTCCGCCCCGCATTTCTCCCGCACGGCGCTCGGAAGGGAACCGTGCGCTCCCCCGTCGCGTCCCATCGGCATCCCTCGTCAAGGGGATGTGGGGTACGACAGCAGGGCAGCCGAAGGAGCGATGCGGTGAACACCGAGCGACCCGAGAACGACGACGCCGCGCGCGAGCCGGAGACGACGGGCTCCGAGGAGCCGACCGGTTCCGAAGAGCCGTCCGGTTCCGGGAAGACGACCGGTTCCGAGGAGACGACGGCCGGGCGGGCGAAGGCCGAAGACGAGCAGACCGAGGCCGACGAGGCTTCGGCCGGGACGGAGACGGCGGCCGGGGCGGCTTCGGCCGGGAAGGCCGCGGCCGGAGAGACGGCTGCGGAGCCCGCGAAGGCGGCGGATTCACCGGAGCGCGACGCTCCGGACGGGGGCGTCCGTCGTCACGAGTCCGCCGACGAGACGTCCGCCACCGTCCCCGAGGCGTCACCCCGGACCACCCCCCGGGCCACCCCCGAGTCCGTCTCCGGGGCCGCCCCCGACGCTCATGAGCCGTCCGGCGGCGAGGCCGGCGCCCCGACCGACGAACACGTCGCCGAGCCCGTCGACGAACACGTCGTGGCGCACGCGGCCGACGGCGAGGCCGCCGGAGGCTCCCGGCGCCGCTCCCCCGTGCTCATCGCCTCCGTCGCGGCCGCCGTGCTGCTGGTGGGCGGCGGCGGGGCCTATCTGACCTCCGGCGCCCTCGGCGGTTCCGGCGGCGGCTCGGGAGCCGGGGCCGGGGCCCCCTCCGGCGACGGCACTCCCGCCGCCCTCGCTCTGGACGACTACTCCAGGGGTACGGGCGCCCCCGAGGGCGGTACGAGCGGTATCGCGCCCGGTGAGCCGAACCCCTACGGGGTGACGTACAAGGCCGCCGGCCCGCTGCCCGCCGGTCCGGGGTCCGCGCCCGTGTACTGGGCGCGGGGCGAGGTCGCCGCGGCGGACGTGGCAGGGCTGGCGAAGGCGCTGGGCGTCCAGGGCACGCCGGTGGTCGACGGACAGGTCTGGAAGGTCGGCTCCGGCAACGACGGCTCGGGTCCGGTACTGCGGGTGAACCGGCAGGCGCCGGGCATGTGGACGTTCACCCGGTACGCGCCCGGCACCGACGACTGCTCGGCCGGCGCCGTCAAGTGCCCCCAGGGGTCCGGGGGCACGGCCGGCGCCACGGTGAGCGAGGCGGCCGCCAGGAAGGCCGCGGCGCCGGTCCTCAAGGCGGTGGGCCAGGACGACGCCAAGGTGGACGCGAGCCAGGTCATGGGCGCCCAGCGGGTGGTGAACGCCGAGCCGGTGATCGGCGGTCTGCCCTCCTACGGCTGGACGACCGGGATCAGCGTCAGCGCACAGGGCGAGGTCGTCGGCGGCAACGGGCAGCTGGAGACGCCGGTGAAGGGCGCCGCGTACCCCCTGCTCAGCGCGCGGGAGGCGCTGGACGCGCTGAACGCCGCGCCCGGCGGGGGCCACCGGATGGGCATCGGCGGTTGCGCGAGCCCGGTGCCGCTGAAGGACCGGCTGGAGAGTCCGTGCAAGGCGTCGCCGAATCCGGCACGGCAGACGGCGACGGTCGAGGACGCGGTGCTCGGGCTGGCCCCGCACACCTCCGGGGGCCGGCAGGTGCTCGTGCCGTCCTGGCTGTTCGAGGTGAAGGCGGCGGGGACCGAGGCCGGTTACACGGTGACGCAGCCGGCCGTCGAGCCCGCGTATCTGAAGCCGGCGACGACGCCCGCTCCGACCCCGTCCGGCGGGTCCGGCACGTCCGGTGAGCGGAAGGTGCACGTGGACGGCTACACCGTCGAGGGCAGGGAGCTGACCGTCGCCTTCACGGGCGGGGTGTGCGCCGACTACAAGGCGACGGCGGTGGAGACCGACAGCGAGGTGAAGGTCACCGTGACGGAGACGCCGTGGCCGGACAAGGTCTGCATCATGATCGCCAAGCAGTACCACCAGGTGGTGCAGCTGGACGAGGCGCCGGGCAGCCGCGAGGTGGTCGGCTCGGACGGCAAGGCCGTCCCGCTGGAGAAGGCGGGCGCCCGGCTCCCGCAGACCCGGTAGCCACGGCCCGGCTGCCGACCGGCCTGCCGGTCGGCGGTGAACGCGAAGGCGGCGTCCCCCTCGGAAGGGGGACGCCGCCTTCGCGTCGTTCGGCCGTACGGCGCAGGACCTAGCTGAAGGAGTCGCCGCAGGCGCAGGAGCCCGTCGCGTTCGGGTTGTCGATCGTGAAGCCCTGCTTCTCGATCGTGTCGACGAAGTCGATCGACGCGCCGCCCAGGTACGGGGCGCTCATGCGGTCGGTGACGACCTTGACGCCGTCGAAGTCCTTGACGACGTCGCCGTCGAGGGAACGCTCGTCGAAGAAGAGCTGGTAGCGCAGGCCGGAGCAGCCGCCGGGCTGAACGGCGACGCGCAGGGCCAGGTCGTCACGGCCTTCCTGGTCGAGCAGGGCCTTGACCTTCGCCGCGGCGGCGTCGGACAGGATGATGCCGTCGGTGACGGTGCTGGTCTCGTCCGATACGGACATCTACATCTCTCCCGGGTTGTACGGAGACTGCTTGCCGACGGTTGCAACCGACGGGGCCGCGGATTCATTCCGGGCCGAGCTGTCGTCTGCGTCGCCTTCGTCGTTTTCGTCGTTCCCTTCTCATGCTCGCACACACGGTCGCGGGCCGAAAACGCCTCACGGGGATTCACGTCACACCGACGCTATGACCATCGTCAAAGTGACGTGAAGCGGGTTATGATAGATAACGTCAATTCGACGAAAAGTAGAAAGGGTGCGTGTCGTGACCACCGCCCAGACCACGGAGCTCGACGTACAGCCGACTCCGCTCGCCCTGTTGCTGCTCGGCCGTGAGGCCGACCCGAAGAGCGAGCGGGGCGTCGAGTGCCCCGGCGACCTGCCCTCGCCCTCCGACCCGGACCTGGTCGAGCGCGCCCGCGCCGCCAAGGCGAAGCTCGGTGACAAGGTCTTCGTGCTCGGCCACCACTACCAGCGCGACGAGGTCATCCAGTTCGCCGACGTCACGGGCGACTCCTTCAAGCTGGCCCGGGACGCGGCCGCCCGCCCGGAGGCCGAGTACATCGTCTTCTGCGGTGTGCACTTCATGGCCGAGTCCGCCGACATCCTGACGTCGGACGACCAGAAGGTGGTCCTGCCCGACCTGGCCGCCGGCTGCTCGATGGCCGACATGGCCACCGCCGAGCAGGTCGCCGAGTGCTGGGACGTGCTGACCGAGGCCGGCATAGCCGAGCAGGTCGTGCCCGTCTCGTACATGAACTCGTCCGCGGACATCAAGGCGTTCACGGGCAGGCACGGCGGCACGATCTGCACCTCCTCCAACGCCCAGCGCGCCCTGGAGTGGGCGTTCGAGCAGGGCGAGAAGGTGCTCTTCCTGCCGGACCAGCACCTCGGCCGCAACACCGCCGTCCGCGACATGGGCATGTCCCTGGACGACTGCGTCCTCTACAACCCGCACAAGCCGAACGGCGGGCTGACCGCCGAGCAGCTGCGCGACGCGAAGATGATCCTGTGGCGCGGCCACTGCTCGGTGCACGGCCGCTTCAGCCTGGAGTCGGTCGACGACGTCCGCGCCCGGATCCCCGGCGTCAACGTGCTCGTGCACCCGGAGTGCCGGAACGAGGTCGTGGCCGCCGCGGACTACGTCGGCTCGACCGAGTACATCATCAAGGCGCTGGAGGCGGCCCCGGCCGGCTCCAAGTGGGCCATCGGGACCGAGCTGAACCTGGTCCGCCGGCTGGCGAACCGTTTCGCGCCCGAGGGCAAGGAGATCGTCTTCCTGGACAAGACGGTCTGCTTCTGCTCGACGATGAACCGCATCGACCTCCCGCACCTGGTGTGGACCCTCGAATCCCTCGCCGAGGGCAAGCTGGTCAACCGCATCGAGGTCGACGAGGAGACCGAGGCGTTCGCCAAGCTGGCACTGGAGCGCATGCTGGCGCTGCCGTAGCCGGACCGCCGCCGGCCCCGGACCCGAGCCACCCGACCGCGGTTACCGGTCGGGGTGGCTCGGGTCCAGCGAGAAGACGGTTCCGTCGGGGGTGAGCACCACCAGGGCGCCCTCGTCGAGGAACACGCGCGCGGCGGCATAGTCGGACCCGACGACGCGGTCGGCCCTTGCGGTGGACTCCCACAGCAGTCGCCCCGTCCCGATGTCGACGGCGGCGACCCGGCCGGAGGCGCTGGCCGCGAACACCGCCCGTCCCTTTCCGTCGGCGACGGGCGTACCGGGCTGCTGCAAGGTCGTCGGGGTCTGCCACAGCCGCCCGCCCGTCTCGGTCGAGTGGGCGACCAGCTGTCCCCTGGAGTTGGCGAAGCAGAGCACTCCGCCGACCAGCGCCGCTTCGCCGCGCGGACTGCCGAGCAGCTTCTTCTTCCGTACGACGCCGGTGTCCGGGTCGATCAGCAGGACCTCGTCGTACGCCGACTCGTCGAAGTTCCGCAGATCGCGCGGGACCTGCGCCACGAAGACCAGGTCCCCGCCGACGGCGCCGACGTATTCGACGTCGCCGTCCGGCACGCGCACCTTCCGGGTCGAGCCGTCGGCGCGGTCCACGGCGTAGAACACGTTGCGCGACGGTGTGCCCGCGTCGAGGCAGCCGAGGTACGGGGCGCCGTCGACGTCGTGGAACTCACAGGAGTAGGTGAGCCCGGCGGGGAGGGCGGCCGTCCAGCGCTCCGCGCCGCCCGGCAGTTCGCGGGCGGTCATACGGCCGCCGGCCGAGGACAGCAGCAGATCGCCCGAGAGGCCCGCCTCGGTGGCGGTGGACGCGGACGGGTTCAGCGTGCGCGACCAGAGCCGTCTGCCCGTGGCCGGGTCGAGGGCGACGGCGGTGGTGCGCTCGTCGTTGCCCGCCGTGTTCGTCACGATCTCCAGGACCAGCAGCGCACCGTCGCGCTCGCCGAGGATCCTGCTGTTGTACCGCGCCTGCGGCAGGCCGGGCGGCGGGGTTTGCGCCCGCCAGGCGAGCCGGCCGCTCGCTCCGTCGACGCGGACCGGGAGGGTGCCGTCCCCGCTGCAGTACAGGGCGCCCTCTCCGGTGGCGCAGGACAGCGAGGCGCTCTCGGGGGTTCCGCCGCCCAGCGGTTTCGTCACCCCGCTCGTGGCGACGCCGTACACCGAGGTCCGCCAGGGCTTCCAGCCGGCCGGCAGGGGATCCCAGCTGACGGACCCGCTGCCGGTGCCGGCGCCGTCCGGCTGCCCGGTCTTCCCGAAGGGGTCGAGGTCGAGCAGCAGGTAGGCGGTGAGCGCCAGGACCACGACGCCCGCCGTCCCGGCCAGGACCGGCCACCGGCGCAGCCGGGAGCGGCGGCCGGGGCGCGGCGCGGGAGCGGGTGGGCCGGCTTCCTCGGCCGACGCGGGCGGAGGCGGCAGACGCAGGGTCACCGTCTCCATGTCTCCCGCCCCGGGCTCGGGCAGCACCTCGGCGAACGCCTCGGCCAGTTCCTCAAGGCCGGGCCGGGACCCGGCCTCCTTGGCCAGGCAGCGGGTCAGGACCGCGCGCAGCGGCTCGCCCACCGCCTTCACGTTCGGTTCCTCCTGCAACACCCGCCAGGCCGTCAGATACGGGCTGTCCGCGTCGAAGGGGCCGTGCCCGGTCGCGGCGAACACCAGCAGCGCGCCGAGGGAGAACACGTCCGAGGCGGGGCCGACCGAGCGGGCGTCCGTGAACTGCTCCGGCGACATGAACGGCGGGGTGCCGATCATCTTGCCGGTCTCGGTGAGCGTCTGGTTCTCCGCCGCCCGGGAGATCCCGAAGTCGATGACGCGGGGCCCGTCCTCGGCCATCAGGACGTTCCCGGGCTTGAGGTCGCGGTGGACGACCCCGGCCCGGTGGATCTCCCGCAACGCCTCCACCAGGCCGAGCGTGAGCCGGCGCAGTTCCCTCCCGCGCACCGGCCCGTGCTCGCGGATGCGGGCGGCGAGTGTGGGACCCGACACGTACTGGGTGGCCATCCAGGGCCGCTCGGCCTCCGGATCGGCGTCCACGACCGGAGCGGTGAAGGCGCCGCTGACCTTGCGGGCCGCCTCGACCTCCTGGCGGAAGCGGGTACGGAAGACCGGGTCCTCGGCGTACTGTGCGTGCACGACCTTGACCGCGACCTCACGCCCCGAGCGGGACCGGCCGCGGTAGACCACGCCCATGCCGCCGGCCCCGAGCCGGTCGACGATCCGGTACCCGCCGAGTGTCCTCGGGTCGTCCTTGTGCAGCGACACCGCTCCGATCCTCTCCCCCGCAGAGCAGTTCAGGCGCCCAGCATAGGTAAGCAGGACGCCGTCGGGCGACCGCCCTTCTCAGTCCGCCCTCGGACGGACCAGACCCGACTCGTAGGCGATCACGACGAGCTGCGCCCGGTCGCGGGCGCCCAGCTTGGCCATGGCCCGGTTGACGTGTGTCTTCACCGTGAGCGGGCTGACTTCCAGGCGCTCGGCGATCTCGTCGTTGGAGTGACCGCCGGCGACCTGCACGAGGACCTCGCGCTCGCGCACGGTCAGCGCGCCCAGCCGGGCGGAGCGGGCGGGGTCGTGGTCGTCGTCCGCCGCGCCGCCCTGGGCGAGGAAGCGGGCGATGAGGCCCTTGGTGGCGGTGGGCGAGAGCAGCGCCTCGCCGCCCGCGGCGATCCTGATCGCGCTGAGCAGTTCCTCCGGCTCGCTGCCCTTGCCGAGGAAGCCGGAGGCGCCGGCCCGCAGCGACTGCACGACGTAGTCGTCGACCTCGAAGGTCGTCAGGATGACCACCCGCACTTGGGCGAGGGAGGGGTCGGCGCTGATCAGGCGGGTCGCGGCGAGTCCGTCCGTGCCGGGCATGCGGATGTCCATCAGGACGACGTCGGCGCGCTCCCGCCTCGCCAGCACGACCGCCTCCGCGCCGTCGGACGCCTCGCCGACCACCTGCATGTCGGGCTCGGAGTCGACGAGCACGCGGAACGCGCTGCGCAACAGCGCCTGGTCGTCGGCGAGCAGGACGCGGATGGTCATACGGGATCCTCTGCGGTGCTGGGCGCCGCGGTGCGGGCGCGGGTCTTGACGGGCAGGATCGCGTGGACGCGGAAGCCGCCTCCGTAGCGCGGGCCGGTGGTGAGGGTGCCGCGCAGGGCGGTGACGCGTTCGCGCATGCCGAGCAGGCCGTGGCCCCCGCCGGTGGGCGGGCTGTCCTCGTCGGCCGCCCGCCCGTCGTCCAGGATCGTGACCTCGATGTTCGGCCCGACGCGTACGACGCTGACCTCGGCCTTCGCCTCGGGGCCCGCATGTTTTTGGACGTTGGTGAGGGCCTCCTGGACGACCCGGTAGGCGGCCAGTCCGACGGCGGCGGGGAGTTCGGCTCCCTGGTCGGTGCGGGCCACCTCGACCTGGAGGCCGGCGCTGCGGAAGGTGCCGACGAGCTCGTCGAGGCGGTCCAGGCCGGGGGCGGGCTCGGTGGGGGCCTCGGGGTCGCCGGACTGGCGCAGCAGGCCGACGGTGGCGCGCAGTTCGTTGAGCGCCGAGCGGCTGGCCTCGCGGACGTGTGCGAGGGCCTCCTTGGCCTGGTCGGGCCGCTTGTCCATGACGTGTGCGGCGACTCCGGCCTGGACGTTGACCAGGGCGATGTGGTGGGCGACGACGTCGTGCAGGTCGCGGGCGATGCGCAGGCGCTCCTCGGCGACCCTGCGGCGGGCCTCCTCCTCCCGGGTGCGCTCCGCGCGCTCGGCGCGATCCCGGATGGCCTGGACGGCGGCCCGGCGGCTGCGCACGGCGTCCCCGGCGGTGGCGCCGATGCCGGTCCAGGCGAGGATGGCGAGGTTGTCCTGGGCGTACCAGGGCAGCGGTCCGGCGATCATGGCCGCGCCGGTGAGCACCGTCATGGTGAGCAGGCCGGCGCGCACGGTGGTGGAGCGGTCGGTGGCCGCCGCGACGGTGAACAGCGCGACGACGGCGGACATGGCGACGGGGGCGCGGGGGTCGCCGGTGACGGACTCGATCACGGAGGCGGCGCCGGTGAGCGCGAGGACCGCCATGGAGTCGCTGCGCCGGAAGACGAGGGCGACGGCGCTGAAGGTGATCAGCAGCAGGCTCAGCGGGGCGGGGCTGCGGACGCTCCAGCTGACGCTCTGCTCTCCGTGCGGGTCGACGAAGGAACCCGCGAGCATGCAGAGCAGCACGCCTGCCGCCAGGGAGGCGTCGAGTGCCAGCGGGTGGGCCTTCAGACGGCGCTGGGCCCGCGCGAGGGGGGTCACTGAGGGGACACTTTTCAGTTGCCGTCGCTTTCCTTGCCGTGGCCGGCCCGTGGCTGCGGGCGCCGGCGCCCCCGAGCCCGGCTGCGCCTCAGCGGGCCGCCCCGGACCGCCCGCTCATCCGGGGATCAGGCCGTCGTCGCTCAGCATGTCCCGGACTTCCTCCAGGCTCGCGTCCGGGGACGGGAGAATGAGTTCGGAGGGTTCCAGGGCGTCGTCCGGAAGCGGATCGCCGAGACGGCGGACGGCGTCCAGGAGGGCGCCGAGGGTGCGGTGGAAGCCTTCCTCGTCGCCGCTCTCCATCTCCGCGAGCAGCTCGTCGTCCAGCTTGTTCAGTTCGACGAAGTGGGAGTCGGCCAGCCTCCACTGGCCCTCTCCCATGATCCGTACGATCACGTCGCCCTCCTCGGCTCCGGGCCCCGGCGCCGGGTCACTGCTTGTCGAAGCGCGGGGTGTCCTGCGGCTGCTGCTGGGACTGCGACGCGTTCGTGCCGCCTTCGATGGCCTGCTGTCCGGAGGACGGGCCTCCGGCGAGCTCCGCCTTCATGCGCTGCAGTTCCAGCTCCACATCCGTACCACCCGACAGCCGGTCCAGCTCGGCCTGGAGGTCGTCCTTGGCGATGCCGGTCGGGTCGTCGAGGGCGCCGGAGGCCATGAGCTCGTCGAGGGCGCCGGCCCGGGCCTGGAGCTGGGCGGTCTTGTCCTCGGCGCGCTGGATGGCCAGGCCGACGTCGCCCATCTCCTCCGAGATGCCGGAGAACGCCTCGCCGATGCGGGTCTGGGCCTGGGCGGCGGTGTAGGTGGCCTTGATGGTCTCCTTCTTCGTGCGGAAGGCGTCCACCTTGGCCTGCAGGCGCTGCGCCGCGAGGGTGAGCTTCTCCTCCTCGCCCTGGAGCGTGGAGTGCTGCGTCTCCAGGTCGGTGACCTGCTGCTGGAGCGCGGCCCGGCGGGAGAGCGCCTCACGGGCGAGGTCCTCACGGCCCAGGGCGAGCGCCTTGCGGCCCTGGTCCTCCAGCTTGGTGGACTGCGACTGCAACTGGTTCAGCTGCAGTTCCAGGCGCTTGCGCGAGGTCGCGACGTCGGCGACGCCGCGACGGACCTTCTGCAGGAGCTCAAGTTGCTTCTGGTACGAGTAGTCGAGGGTTTCGCGCGGGTCCTCGGCCCGGTCAAGGGCCTTGTTCGCCTTCGCGCGGAAGATCATCCCCATACGCTTCATGACACCGCTCATGGGCTTCGCGCGCCCCCTTCTGAAGGACTCCGGCTCTCAGTCTGCGACAGAACCCACAGTACGGGCCCTGCATCCATTGACGCACTGTTCGGGGCGGATGCGCTCCTCCCCAAGGACGACTGGCCGGGCCCCCTGCTCCGGCGTGAGGAGTAGGTGACCCTCAGGGTGAGCGGTAGTTCACCCTGTGCCCCCTCTTCCTCGTTCTCGCCCGGTCTGTCCCTTCTACAGACGACTGGTGTTGCCGGATCGTTCCCGTCCGGGCTGGGGTCCATGCCCGGGAGCGCTTACCCTTGGGTTTTGTGTTCCGTAGCCGTGCCAAGGAAGAGAAGGCCCCCGCCGACGCGGTGGTGACCGACTCCAAGCAGCCCCGCGACCCCCAGGCGAAGAAGGGTCGGCCCACGCCCAAGCGCAGTGAGGCCCAGTCCCAGCGCCGCAGCGTCGCCAACACGTCGACGTCGCGCAAGGACGCGGCCAAGCGCCAGCGCGACGAGCGCCGCGCCCAGATGGACCGGCAGCGCCAGGCGCTGGCCGGCGGGGACGAGCGGTATCTCCCCGCCCGCGACAAGGGGCCCGTCCGCAAGTTCGCGCGCGACTTCATCGACTCCCGGTTCAACGTGGCGGAGTTCTTCCTGCCGATGGCCGTGGTCATCCTCGTGCTGAGCGTGGTGCGGGTGGGCTCGCTGCAGACCATCGCGCTGCTGCTGTGGCTGGTCGTGATCGTGCTGATCGTGCTGGACTCGCTCGTCACCGGCTTCCGGCTGCGCAAGCGGCTGGCCGAGCGCTTCGACGGGCAGAACCGCCGGGGCGCGGTGGCGTACGCGCTCATGCGCTCGCTGCAGATGCGCCGGCTGCGGCTGCCGAAGCCGCAGGTCAAGCGTGGAGCGCGGCTCTGAGCACTGCGGCTTTCTCCGGGGGGGCGGCCAAGGCCTGGCTCAGCAGGCTGGGCGGGCTGCGTGACGTCGTACGTCAGGAGCTGGTGGCCCGGCAGCTCGACGAGCAGATAGCCGGGCGGTACCCGGTCGGTCAGCGGCTGCGGGTGCTCGACGTGGGCATGGGCCAGGGCACGCAGGCGTTGCGGCTGGCCCGGCTCGGGCATCAGGTGACCGGTCTCGAACAGGACGTGACGATGATCGCCGCGGCCCGGGAGGCGCTGTCCGGGGAGCCCGAGGGCATCCGGGAGCGGATGCGGATCATCGAGGGCGACGGCCGGGACACCGGGGTGCACTTCCTGCCCGGCAGCTTCGACGTGGTGCTGTGCCACGGCGTGCTCATGTACGTCGAGGAGCCGGACGCCCTGCTCGCGGGGCTCGCCCGGATGCTGGCCCCCGGCGGACTGCTGTCGCTGCTGGTGCGCAACGCGGACGCGCTGGCCATGCGGCCGGGCATGTCCGGGGACTGGGCGGGCGCGCTGGGCGCGTTCGACACCGTCTCGTATCGCAACCGGCTCGGTCTGGACGTGCGGGCGGACCGGCTGGCCACGCTGACCGGCACGCTCGCCGGTATCGGGGCGCCGTTGCAGGCCTGGTACGGCGTACGGGTCTTCACGGACACGGCCGCGGACACGGCGGAGATCCCCGCCGACTTCGAGGCCCTGCTGGCCGCCGAGGAGCGGGCCGGACGCGCCGATCCCTACCGTCAGGTGGCGGCGCTGCTGCATCTGTGCGGCGTGCGCGGCTGAACGCGCGCCCCGGCACGCACCGCCCGTTCCCCGGTGCGCTCCGCTCGTTCGGGTGAACGACAGGCGGGTGAACGACGGGCGGGGTGACCGGCGTCCGGCCACCCCGGTGCACGGCCGAGGCCGTGCGTCCGGACCGGACCGCAGCCCGCGGGCCCGGCCCGGTCCGGACGGGAAGCCCTACGCCTCGTTGGCCTGCAGGCTCATCGGACCGTAGATCTCGGTGGAGTCCTCGAAGAGCCGGACCTGGTCGGCGCCGCCTTCGAGGAGGTCCTTCCAGACCTCCCCGATCCAGGACTCGGCGTCTCCCTGCGTGGTGAACTCCTCGGGCTGCACCGCGGGTTGGACCTCCGTCCCGTCGGACTTCTCGAACCGCCACGCCCATGCCGCCATGTACGCCTCCCAGCTGTGACCACGTGCAGAGCAGAAGCCGGATCGAGGTCCGGCTTCTGCTCCGCAGCCTAGCCGGATGCGCAAGACCGGGTCGGACGCGCGAAAATCAGCTCCGTGGAAGTCACTCTGCTCGGTACCGGCGCCCCTGCGGGCCTGCCCCGCCCCGACTGCTCCTGCGCCGTGTGCGCGACCTCGCTCGGCGCGCACGCGCGGGCGGCGACCGCGTTGCTCGTGGACGGGGCCCTGTTGCTCGACCTGACTCCGGGCGCCGCGTTCGCGGCGGCGCGGGCGGGGCGCTCGCTGGGCGGGGTGGTCCAGGTCCTGCTGACGCACCCGCACGACGGTCCCGCGGTGGAGGTGCCGGCCGGGCTGCCGCAGCCCGCCCGCGCGTCGGACGGGCGGGATCTGGCGCTGCTGACGGGGCATCGGGTGCGGGCGGTGGCGATGGACGCGCCGGGCACCGGGTACGCGGTGACGGGCCCCGACGGGCAGCGGCTGCTGTATCTGCCGCCCGGCGGCGCGCCGGCCGGGCTGGAGGAGGGCTCGGAGTCCGCCGAGCGCTACGACGTGGTCCTCGCGGACGTGGTGGGGCGGCCGGACGGACTGGCGAAGCTGCGGGCGGTCGGCGCGGTGGGCCCGGCCACGGACGTGGTCGCCGTCCATCTGGACCACGACGTGGCGCCGGGCGCGGAACTGCGGCGGCGGCTCGCGGCGGCGGGCGCTCGGGCGGTGCCGGACGGGTCGACGCTGACGGTGGGGATGTACGCCGACATGCCGGACGTGCCGGACGTGCCGCGGCGGACGATGGTGCTGGGCGGCGCGCGGTCGGGGAAGTCGGTGGAGGCCGAGCGGCGGCTGGAGTCCTTCCCCGACGTGCTGTACGTGGCCACCGGAGGCACCCGTGGCGGCGACACCGAGTGGGCCTCGCGGGTGGCCGTGCACCGGGAGCGGCGGCCGGGGTCGTGGCGGACGACGGAGACCTGCGACCTGACGCCGCTGCTGGTCCAGGAGGGGGCGCCGCTGCTGATCGACTGCCTCTCGCTGTGGCTGACGGACGTCATGGACTCCGTCGGGGCGTGGGACGACGCGCTGTGGGCGGACGGCGGTGAGCGGGCGCTGCGTTCGCGCGTGGCGGAGTTGGCGCAGGCGGTGCGCTCGGCTCGGCGGACGGTGGTGCTGGTGTCCAACGAGGTCGGTTCGGGGATCGTGCCGGCGACGGCGTCGGGGCGGCGATACCGCGACGAGCTGGGGCGGTTGAACGCGGCGGTCGCGAACGAGTG
Organism: Streptomyces hayashii; assembly: GCF_024539815.1. Taxonomy (GTDB): domain Bacteria; phylum Actinomycetota; class Actinomycetes; order Streptomycetales; family Streptomycetaceae; genus Streptomyces; species Streptomyces hayashii. The sequence goes on along the minus strand of NZ_JAHHIU010000239.1, from coordinate 1,007 downwards.
CGAGCAGGTCGTGCTGGTGGTCGCGGGGCAGGCGCTGGTGCTCCGCGGGTGAGCGCGGGGTGAGCACGGGGCCGGGCGGATTCAACCGCGGCGCGCGACGATCCGGTAGGCGTTGGAGAAGCGGGTGCGGCGCAGGGCGGGGGCCAGGAGGTGGTCGACGGCCGCGGCCGGAGCCGTCAGGGTTCCGGCCGCCCAAGGCAGGCGGGTGCGCTCGGCGTAGAGCGAGGCGGCGGCCGCCAGGTCGCGCGGCTCATGGGCGGCTCTGCGGTCCATGACGACGATCGCGCAGCCCCGTGCCTCCAGTTCGGCCCGGAGGTTGGCCAGGGGGATCAGATGCAGGTGGCGGGGCTGGTCGTAGGAGTGCCACCACTTGCCCAGGACGCGCGCGAACGCGCTGGCGGGGTCGGGGAGTTCGAGGAGCAGATGGCCGCCCGGACGCAGGGCCGTCAGCGCCGCCGCGAGTTCCCGTCTGGGGTCCCGGGTGTGCTCCAGGTGGTGGAGCATGCTGACCACGTCGTACCGGCCGCGCAGCCGCGCCAGGATCCGAGGGGCCGTCAACTGCCCCACGTGGGCCTCGTCGAGCCGGCCCTCGGCCCTCGCCCGCTCCGCCCTCGGGGTCGGGTCCACCCCGTCGAACGCCGTGTAGGCGAACAGCGGCCTGGCCGCCTGCGGGAAGTCCGCGTCCCCCGTCCCGACGTCCAGCCAGCTCTCCGGCTCGGGGAAGCGCAGCATCGTCCGGGCGGTGGCCTCCAGGCGCCTGCGGTCGACGGGCCGGGCCTCCTCGGCGGCGTAGAGCTCCAGTCCCTCGGGGGTCAGGCGCGGGTTCTGGAAGGCGTGCGCGCAGTCCCGGCACTCGTCGACGACGAACATGCCGGGCCTGCGCAGCCGCAGATCCGGTGCGCGCAGCCGGGTGCGCAGGCGCTTCGAGGCGCACCAGGGGCAGTCGTCGCGGCGCGGCTCGTGGACGGGCCTGAGAGGCATGAGCGGCTCCGGGGCGAAGGGGAGGG
>NZ_JAHHIU010000238.1 GCF_024539815.1 Streptomyces hayashii | reverse complement strand
GAGCAGCCTCGGCCGGGGGGTTCGGGGGCCGGCGGGCGGATAGACGGGCGACACGTACCGGAGGAACTGGGCGGCCGCCCACTGGATCACCGTCGGGAGGATGTCGGCGAACGCGGCCAGTGAGGGGACTCCCCCCGTCGCGGCCCGGGAGACGCTGCGGCCTCGCTGCAACGTGCGCGGCAGGGTTTTCTCCAGGGCGGACTGCAGCTCCGCCCCGGAGGACTCGTTGTCGGGGTCGGAGCGGTCCCACGGCACGATGACCACGACCCACGGCTGGGCTGCCGCGTCCACCCTGGTGAGCAGCTCCCGCTGCTCGGGGTCGGTGACCGCCCACCGGTCGAGCAGCATCACCGTCGGCGCGGACGGGCGCTCCTCGGCGAGCAGACTGCCGGCCGCCTCGTCCAGCGGTTCGACCGTGGTGAGGTAGTCGAGCCCGCGCACCTGCTCCGCGGCGAAGTCCGCGAGCGGCCGGGCGGCGCCCAGGTCGCTCTCCCGGTAGGGGTTCCAGTCGACCGCCGAGGGGCCGTAGCAGCGTTCCGAGCGCCCCGGCGGCAGTTCGCGACTGCTGGGCGCGGCCACCACGATGCGCAGCCTGCGCAGCACGGGGGGCTCGCCGAAGGCGTTGGGCAGGTCCGCCAGATCCAGGGGTTCGCCTCTGGGCATCGGATTGCGGTGGGCCGTGGAGACGATCGCCTGGGCCAGCAGCAGGACGGCGCGCTCGTAGTCGCCGCGGTATCTGTGCAGCTTCATCAGGGAGTACAGGCCCCCGGACGCGTAGTGCGCGCCGAACAGCTCGTGGTCGTAGGACAGGTCCCTCGCCGTCGAGGGCAGGCGCTCGGCGTGGACGGGCACCCACAGCGCCGGCACGATCGCCGGCGGGACGGCGTCCTGTGACCTGCGGCCCCGCGCCTGGCGCAGGGCGAACGCCCGCCACTCGCGGCCGCAGTGGTCGCTCACGAAGTAGCGCGGCGAGTACAGCGGCACGAACACCCGGCAGGTGGCCAGTGCGGCGGACAGGCGGGAACTCCAGGCCTCGCCGTACTGCAGGGTGCGGTCCATGAACCCGACCGACTCGCCCGCCGGCAGATCCGTCAGCATCAGGATGTGCTCACAGAGGTCCTGGTAGAGCCGGCGCACCCACATGTCCGGGTCCGGGCCGCCCGTCGCATGACGCGGAGTGTGCGCGTAACTGAGGAAGAAGTAGGGGGCGTAGGGGTCCGTCCGCTCCGGTTCCTGGTTCACACCAAGCACTCTCCCCCCACACGTCCGGCGGTCACAGTGTCCGCAGGAACATGGCCAACTCCAGCATGTCGACCCGCACATAGTCCTCCGCGTGGACCACGATCGTCAGCTCTTTGCAGATGACGGACCGGCGTGAGCGTGTGACGAAGGAGAGGAGGATCAGCTTGAGGAGGCTCGCGTGATCCATGCTGTCGATGCGGGCCAGTCCCGAGCCGATCACCGGCATGGCCACCGCCTCACGGCGGGCGTGCAGATGCATCACCTGCCACAGTGTCTCCAGGCTGTTCCAGATCTGGTCGGGGCCCGAACGGACCGTCAGGTCGTTGCGCATGGAGCCGTAGGCGCTGAGGAAGCAGAGCCTGTGCGGCGGTCCGAGGACGGCGACCGTGCCCAGGGGGTATCGGGCGAGTTTCCCCGCCCGCTTCGCCGCCCGGTCCTCCACCCTGACCGGCGGCACTCCGGCGAGCGCGGCCTCGATGTCGTCGTCGAGCCGGGCGGTGTCGCCGGCGTAGACGCGATGCAGGAACTGGCCCTGCACGCTGCGGGGGACGATCAGCAGGTCGTCACGCGTGTCGGTGTCGAACACGTCGTTGCTGCCGATGACGAGATGGCCCGGCTGCTCGAAGAGGTCGCCCACCTTGACCGTCACCCGGAAATCCGGGTGGAGGAACTCATGGCTGACCTGGGTCCGCGGCCAGGATCCCAGGATGCCGCCGGCCAGCGAGAGGCCGAGGAGGATGAGCAGCGCGGTGGCGCGCGGCAGAGCGCTGTCCGGCCAGAACGCCAGATACAGCTGGACGGCTCCCGACAGCAGTCCGAACCGAACGGCGCAGGCGCGGCCCGCGGTGGTCAGGCCGAGGCGGGTGCCGAAGAGCGTCCGCACCTGATGCCGGGCCGTCCGGCTCATGCCGGCCCCTCCGCACCCGGGTTCACGGCCGGGGCGGGGGCGGTGCGCGGCGCCTCCTCGTAGACGCCGGTGAATCTGGACCTGATCCTCGGCAGGCCCGAGTGTTCGTCGCGCAGTGCCTTCACCGTCTGTTCCAGATCGGTGATCCTGCTGATCTGTGCCCGCATGAGGGAGGTGAGGTCCTCCAGGATCTCTTCCGTGGACCGGCGCGGCGGCGCCTGCCCGGGGGTGTCCGCCGTGAGGTCGATCGCGGCGAGGGCATCGCGCAACTCGGGCCACACCTTGCGGAAGAGGCCGTCGACCCGGGTGTTGTCGGGGTGCCGGTTGGCCGATTCACGCAGGACGGAGTTGATGGTCCTGACCATGTTCAGCACGTCTTCCTCGTCGTGCGCGCGCGTCGACTGGAACTGGCGCAGCGGGCTGCTCGCCGCCTCCAGGTCGTCGTGGCTGCCTTCGAGCAGGAAGGGCACGAGCTGGCCCCTGCGCTCGTCGACCTCCTTGGACAGGGCTCCCGACTCGAAGGTGATCCACGGGGCGTCGAGGTTGGCCCGGGTGACGCAGGCGATCCCGAACGAACTCTCGTCGAGCTGCTTCTTGATCTCGTCCAGCCCTCGGGCGCCCTTCCTGATGCTCTCCGACGAGACGAACGGCTCGATCTCGTCGCTGAAGTACCGAAGCCAGGTGGCAAGCCGTTCGGCGGAGATCCGGGACGGCAGTCCGGACCAGCTCAGAAAGATCTTCATATGACGCCCCCGCATCACACCCCGCCGTGCGAATCGTCCCGACAGTAGCCAACTTGCCCCTGCTGCGGGGCAGATAGCCCTCCGACCGCCGCCCATTTCCCGCTCCCGCGACATCCGACCGGCGGACGCGTCACGGGCCGGGTCTCTCAACTACCGTCGTTGACAAGGGCGTTGACGTCGCCCGCAGTTCGTCCGCCGCTCGTGAGAGTCCGTCGCAGAGCGGGGAGCGCTCCGGGACGGTGCGTGCGAGCAGGCGGACCGCGCTGTCGAGGTCGGCGTGTCCGAGGTCGCCGCGGTTCAACACCAGCAGCGCACGGGCGCCTTCGTCGTGGACGACGGCGAGTTCCGTCAGCGTGGCGTCGGCCGCGTCGATCGTGGCGAGCGCGCGGCTCGTCACCAGCAGCGCCTTGTCGTACCGGCCGAGGTCGCCGAGCCGTGTCGCGATGCGCGCGACGGCCTCCGTGGTCCAGGAACGGTGGGGTGCGAGGGACGCGGTCGCCAAGCGGTGCCGCAAGTGGTCGAAGGCGCGCAGGAATGCGACGGTGGGTCAAGGCTGCCCGTGCCCGGCCCGCTTCGTGGTGCGCGAGGCCGATCTCGGTCAGCGTCCGTGCGAGGCGCAGTGCCCCCTCCGGGTGCGTGAGGGCGAGCCGCCGGGCCCGGCGGGCCGCCTCGTCCAGTGCGGCGGGCGCGAGGGCGTCGCGGCGCAGGCGGGCCCGGGCGACGAGGCCCTCGACCAGCGGGGGCGCGGGGCGTGCTCCCCCGCCCCCGCCGGCCCCTCGCTGACCGCTCGTCGGGGGGCAGCCGGCCACCGTCCCGCCGCGCCGTCAAGCGGGAGCGGCGCGACGGGCTGGTCGCCGGGAGCCTGAGCGTCGTGGATCGGCTGCGGCTGCTGATGTCCGGTCAGGCCGACCGGACATCAGCGGACCGTCGGACCCGGGTCGGACGCTGGTCAGACCTTGGTCAGGGTGACGTCCTGCTGCTTGACGGCGTGGAAGCGGGGCAGAGGGAGGCCGCTGTCGGGGCGGAGTTCCATCAGGGTGGCCTCGACGTGGGCGGTGCCGGGTTCGAGGTCGTCCGGTGTGGCCTTGCCGGTGTTCTGCCAGCTGTGTTCGGCGCCGTCGCACACCGCGCGGGTGCCGCCGATCCCGTGCCGGGCCCCGTCGGCGCTCTGACCGACGGAGGAGCTGACGAAGACGGGGCCGGTGTTGCCGACGCAGCGGTAGGTGCCGGACAGGGTGACGGTGCCGTCGGCGGCGATACGGCCGGCCGGGTCGACGGTGACGGACTCCGACGGGGCCGCGTGGGCGGTGACCGCCGGGGCGGCCAGCAGGATCAGGGCGGCGCCGGCGGCCGCGGACAGTGCGGGACGCATCGACATGGGAGAACCTCCTGTTATGGGGGCCTCCACTGGTACCGGGCGGACCGGCCCGGGACGGTGATCGTCACTCCTTCGGTGGCGAGTCCGCGCCTGTCGTCGACGAACGGTCCTGGACTTGTCCTGGTGCTGTCACGCTTTCGGGAGGCCTCTGGCGATGACTCCCGGCCGGGCGCATGGTCTATCCATACGGGCCGGCCGCACGGCCGATCCCGTCGACGTGGAGGTGCGAAATGTGTTCCCACCTGTTTCCCGGCGTTTCTGCCCACGCCCGGCCCTCCGCCGACGCCCGCCCCGGGCATGTGGTCGCCGCCCACCCCGAGCAGGGGTGGAACCTGCTGTGCGACGGCACGATCGTCTTCGACGACTCGGGTGAGCTGCTGCCCGACGGCCGCGTCGTGGACCCGCACCGGGTGACCGTGGAGCGCCTGGCGGTGGCGGCCTGACCCGACGGCGGACACTCGCACGGGGGTCAGCACGCGTCCCTACGCGTCAGCGCACGCGTCGGTGCACGTCAGCGCGTCGTGGACGGCGGCGGCCCCAGTACGGCGACCCCGTCGAGCTCGACGAGCGCCTGTTCGTCCCAGAGCCGCACGACTTCTACGACGGCCATGGCGGGGTAGTCCCGGCCTGCCAGGTCTCGCCAGATCCGCCCGAGCCGGGGCGCGTGTGCACGGTAGTCGGCGACGTCGGTGGCGTGGACGGTGACCCGGGCGAGGTCGGCCGGAGCGCCGCCGCAGCGTCGCAGCGCCGTGAGGAGATTGCCCAGGGCCCGCTCGAACTGCTCCGGGAGCCCCTCGCCGACGATCTTCCCCTCGGCGTCGAGCGCGGTCTGTCCGGCCAGGAAGACGATGCGCTCCCCGGTGGCCACGACGGCGTGCGAGAAGCCGGTGGGCGGGGAGAGTTCGGACGGGTTGACACGCTCGGCGCTCACTCGGCCTCCTGATCGTCGTCCATGACCGGTACGACCTGCTCGCCGGACCCGGCCCGCAGGCCCGTCCCGTCGGCCACGCCGTCCGCTTGCGCTCGCTCCGCGTACAACTCCCGGGCGATGATGCCCCGTTGGACTTCGCTGGCGCCTTCGTAGATGCGAGGTGCGCGCACCTCGCGGTAGAGGTGTTCGAGCAGGTGGCCCCGGCGTAGCGCCCGTGCGCCGTGGAGTTGGACGGCGGCGTCGACGACGTGCTGAGCGGTCTCGGTGGCGAGCAGCTTGGCCATCGCGACCCGTTTGCGGACGTCCGGTTCCCCGGCGTCGTACGCCGCCGCCGCGGCATGGACCATCAGCCGGGCGGCTTCCGTGCGCAGAGCCATCTCGGCGACCTGATGGGCGACCGCCTGAAGGTCCATCAACTTGCCGCCGAACGCGTCCCGTCGGGCGGTGTGGGAAAGGGTGGCGTCGACAGCGGCGCGGGCCATGCCCACGGCGAAGGCGCCGACGCTGGCGCGGAACAGGTCGAGGGTGCCCATGGCGACCCGGAAGCCGCGGTCCGGCTCGCCGATGACGTCGTCCGCGGTGACGGGGACGGCGTCGAAGCGGAGGGTGCCGATGGGGTGCGGGGAGAGCATGTCGAGTGCGGAGCCGGTGAGACCCGGGCGGTCGGCGGGAACGAGGAAAGCGGTTACGCCACGGGCTCCGGCTCCCGGTGCCGTCCGGGCGAAAACCGTGTAGAAATCGGCTTCTGGCGCGTTCGAGATCCAGCATTTCTCACCGGTGAGACGCCAGCCACCGACCCTGCTCCAGCTCCCCGGTCCGCCCACCGATCCGCTCCGCGATCCGCCTGCCGATCCGCCTGCCGATCCGCTCCCCGCCCCGCCTGCCGTTCGTTCGTCCGGCTCCGCGGCCAGGGACAGCGCCGCGGCGTCCGAGCCCGCGCCCGGCTCGCTCAGGGCGAACGCGGCCACCGCGGTGCCGTCGGCGACGCGGGGCAGCCAGCGCCGCCGTTGGGCGGGGGTGCCGTGGGCGTGCACGGGATGCGCGCCGAGTCCCTGCAACGCCAGCGCGGTCTCCGCCTCGGTGCAGACTTGGGCGAGGGACTCGCGCATCAGGCAGAGGTCGACAGCGCCGGAGGTGAACAGCCGGCCCAGCAGGCCGAGTCGGCCGAGTTCCGCGACGAGCGGCCGGTTGACGCGGCCCGGCTCACCCTTCTCGGCCAGGGGGCGCAGCCGATCGGCGGCCAGGGCGCGCAGTTCGGCGCACCAGGCGGTCTGTGCCGGTTCGAGCGCGAATGCGGGCATCGCCGGTCCCCTCTGCCTTGTCTGCTGTCCGGTCCGGCCGCGCCTGGTCGGGGCCGACCGGCCGGTCTTACGTCTCACTCCGCCGACCTGTCAGGGTTTCCCCGACGACCGGCCACGGCGTTCGCCGCGTTCGCTACGACCGGCCGCGGCCGTTCGCCACGATCGGCCACGGCTTCGGCTCCTACCGGTCACGGCTTTTCGCCACGACCGGGCAAGGCCTGGCCCGAACTACCGCCACGGCCTTGTCCGACTACCGGTCACGACCTCCTCCCGGCGACCGGTCACGGCTCCGCCCTGGCGACCGGCCGTGACTCCACCATGACTCCACCCAGACGGTATCGCGTACCGTTGACTGTCGTCACCAACGCGATACGCTCCTTGCGCGATCCTCGTCTTCGCGACCCTCATGTGCGCGACCCCTCACGACGCAGCCCGCCGGGGCAGCCCGGCCGGAAGTCCATCCAGGCAAGGGGACGAACGCCGATGAACGTCTCGGCCCATGTCGACACCTTCGCGCGCGACCACCTTCCGCCGCCCGCCCAGTGGCCCGCGCTGCGCTTCGATCTGCCCGAGCTGAACTACCCGGACCGGTTGAACTGCGCGGCCGAGTTGCTCGCCCACACGGCCCCGGAGCGGGTGGCGTTCCGCACCCCGTCGGGGACCTGCTGGACGTACGGGGAGTTGGGCGCCCGCGTCGACCGGATCGCGCATCTGCTCAGCGGCGACCTCGGAGTGGTTCCCGGGAACCGCGTACTGCTGCGCGGTCCCACCACCCCCTGGCTCGTGGCCTGCTGGCTGGCGGTGCTGAAGGCGGGGGCGATCGCGGTGACGGTGCTGGCTCAGCAACGGCCGCACGAGCTGCGCACCTTGTGCGATATCGCGCGGGTGGAGCACGCGCTGTGCGACGTCAGGGCCGTGGCGGGTCTCGCCGAGGCGGAGATACCCGGGCTGCGGATCACGACGTACGGCGGGGACTCCCCCGGGGATCTGCTGAACCGGCCGGCGTCCGCAGAGCCGTACCGAGCCGTCGAAACCGCTTGCGACGACGTTGCGCTGATCGCGTTCACCTCCGGCACCACCGGTCGTCCGAAGGGCTGTCTGCACTTTCACCGGGATGTGCTGGCGGTCGCGGACACCTTCTCGCAACACGTGCTGAAACCGCTTCCCGACGATGTCTTCGCCGGCAGCCCGCCGCTCGGCTTCACGTTCGGCCTCGGCGGGCTCGTCGTCTTTCCGATGCGGGCCGGCGCCAGTGCGCTGCTGCTCGAACAGGCCGGGCCCCGGCAACTGTTGCCGGCGATCGCCGAACACGGGGTGAGCGTGCTGTTCACCGCCCCCACCGCCTACCGCGCGATGCTGGAGGAGTTCGGCGGGCACGACGTGTCGTCGCTGCGGCGCTGCGTCTCGGCCGGCGAGAACCTGCCCGCCGCGACCTGGCGGGCCTGGCGCGAGCGCACCGGGCTGCGGCTGATCAACGGCATCGGCGCCACCGAGCTGCTGCACATCTTCATCTCCGCCGCCGACGACGACGTCCGGCCCGGCGCGACCGGCGTCCCGGTGCCGGGCTGGCAGGCTCGCGTGCAGGACGCCGACGGCGCGCCCGTGCCCGACGGCGAGCCGGGACTGCTCGCCGTGCGCGGCCCGGTCGGCTGCCGCTATCTCGCCGATCCGCGGCAACAGCAGTACGTGCGCGACGGCTGGAACGTCACGGGAGACACCTACGTCCGTGAGCCCGACGGCTATTTCCGGTACGTCGCCCGCGCCGACGACATGATCATCTCGGCCGGGTACAACATCGCGGGACCCGAGGTCGAGGAGGCGCTGCTGCGTCACCCGGACGTGGTCGAGACGGCGGTGGTGGGACGGCCCGACGAACGCCGGGGCCAGGTGGTCGTCGCGTTCGTCGTGCTGCGCGAGGGCGCCTCCCGCGACACGGAGGCGCTGCGCGCGTTCCTCAAGGAGGAGCTGGCGCCGTACAAGTGTCCGCGCGAGATCGTCCTGCTGGACACGCTGCCGCGCACCGCTACCGGCAAGCTCCAGAGATTCCGGTTGCGCGCAAGCGGTTGCACCGATGGTGACCAGCAGTGATGCCGAAGACCTAAGATGATCAACGTGTCCGACCAGCCCGCTCCTCGGTCTCTCATCGTCACGCTCTACGGCGCGTACGGACGCTTCGCCCCGGGCCCGGTGCCCGTAGCCGAGCTGATCCGTCTGCTCGCCGCGGTCGGCGTCGACGCGCCCTCCGTGCGTTCGTCGGTCTCCCGGCTGAAACGGCGCGGTCTGCTGCTGCCGGCCCGTACGGCGCAGGGCGCGGCCGGCTACGAGCTCTCGGACGAGGCACGGCAGCTGCTCGACGACGGCGACCGGCGCATCTACGCCACCGCGCCTCCCGCGGACGAGGGCTGGGTGCTGGCGGTGTTCTCCGTGCCGGAGTCGGAGCGGCAGAAGCGGCATGTGCTGCGGTCGCGGTTGGCGGGACTGGGTTTCGGCACGGCCGCCCCGGGGGTGTGGATCGCCCCGGCGCGGCTGCACGAGGAGACGCGGCACACGCTCCAGCGGCTGCGTCTGGACGCGTACGTCGACCTCTTCCGCGGCGAGCATCTCGGTTTCGCCCCGACGCTGGAGGCGGTCGGCCGCTGGTGGGACCTGGCGGCCATCGCCAAGGAGCACGAGGCTTTCCTCGACCGTCATGCGCCGGTGCTGGACGCCTGGCGGCAACGGCCGGGCACTCCGCCGGAGGAGGCCTACCGCGACTACCTTCTCGCCCTCGACGCCTGGCGCCATCTGCCCTACGTGGATCCGGGCCTGCCCGCGCGGCTGCTGCCCGACGACTGGCCGGGGATCCGTTCGGCGGCCGTGTTCCAGGGGCTGCACGAACGGCTGCGGGATGCGGGAGCAGGGTTCGCGGGGGTGTGAGCACGCCCCGGCGGCCTCCGGCCGGGCAGTTGCCGACGGGCCGTCAATTTCTGAGTTGCAAGCGGGGTTTGGGGGCTTCCGTGCGTCCGGTGCGCGGGGGTCGGCTGCCTGCCCGGTACGGGGCGGGCCAAGGGGCGCCCGGTCCGGTGTAGCCCTGTTCGGCGGCCGCGTGCAGGGTCCAGTTGGGGTCGTACAGATGGGGGCGGCCGAGGGCGCAGAGGTCCGTACGGCCGGCGAGGACGAGGGAGTTGACGTCGTCCCAGGAGGAGATCGCGCCGACCGCGATCACCGGGAGGCCCACCTCGTGCCGGATGCGGTCGGCGAAGGGCGTCTGGTAGGAGCGCCCGTACTCGACGTCCTCGTCGGACACCACCTGTCCGGTGGAGACGTCGATCGCGTCGACGCCGTGGGCGGCGAAGGCGCGGGCGATCTCGACCGCATCCTCGGCCGTCGTGCCGCCGGGCGCCCAGTCGGTGGCGGAGATGCGGACGGTCGTGGGTCGTTCCGCCGGCCATGCCTCGCGGACCGCGTCGAAGACCTCCAGCGGGAAGCGCAGCCGCTCGGTGAGCGAGCCTCCGTAGGCGTCGGTGCGGCGGTTGGTGAGCGGGGAGAGGAAGCCCGACAGCAAGTAGCCGTGCGCACAGTGCAGTTCGAGCAGGTCGAAGCCGGAGCGGGCGGCCCGCCGGGCGGCGGACGCGAACTGCTCGCGTAGGTCGGTGAGTTGGGCTCGGGTGAGTTCGCGGGGCGTCTGGCTGTGCTCCTTGTACGGCAGGGGGGAGGCGGCGACGAGCGGCCAGCCGCCGTGGGGCAGCGGCTCGTCCATGCCCTGCCACATCAGCTTCGTCGAACCCTTGCGCCCGGAGTGGCCGAGCTGGACGCCGACGGCGGTCCCCGGCGCCTGTTCGTGCACGAAGTCGGTGATCCGTCGCCAGCCGTCGGCCTGGGAGCCGGTGTAGAGGCCGGTGCAGCCGGGTGTGATGCGCCCTTGCGGGGAGACGCACACCATCTCGGTCATGACCAGTCCCGCCCCGCCGAGGGCGCGGGCGCCGAGGTGGACGAGGTGGAAGTCGCCGGGGACGCCGTCCACCGCCGAGTACATGTCCATGGGAGAGACGACGACCCGGTTGCGCAGGGTGAGGCCGCGCAGCCGGAACGGGGTGAACATGGGCGGGGTGCCAGGAGGACAGCCGAACTCCCGTTCCACGGAGTCGGTGAAGCGGGAGTCGCGCAGGCGCAGGTTGTCGTGGGTGACCCGGCGGCTGCGCGTGAGGAGGTTGAAGGCGAATCTGCGGGGCGGCTGGTCGAGGTGGAGGCCGATGTTCTCGAACCACTCCAGGCTGGCCCTGGCGGCGCGTTGGGTGGAGGCGACGACGGGCCTGCGTTCCGCCTCGTAGGCGGTCGACGCGGTGCGCGGGTCGGGGTGTTCGTCCAGACAGGCCGCGAGCGCCAGCGCGTCCTCGACGGCGAGCTTGGTGCCGGAGCCGATGGAGAAGTGGGCGGTGTGCGCGGCGTCGCCCAGCAGGACGATGTTCTCGTGCGACCAGCGTTCGTTGACCAGCGTGCGGAACGTGGTCCAGGCGGAGTCGTTGGACCTGAGGGGGCGTCCGCCGAGGGCGTCCGTGAAGATCTTGGCGCAGCGTTGCGCCGACTCCCGCTCGTCGAGTTCGTCGAAACCGGTTGTCCGCCATACCTCCTCGCGCATCTCCACGATCACCGTGGAGGCGTCGTGCGCGTAGGGGTAGCCGTGCAGTTGCACGACGCCGTGCTCGGTCTCGGCGATCTCGAAGCGGAAGGCGTCGAAGGCGAAGTCGGCGGCCAGCCAGATGTAGCGGCAGCGATGGCCGGTCAGCCGGGGCCGGAAGACGTGCGCGTACGTCTCACGGGTGGCGCTGTGCACGCCGTCCGCGGCGATGACGAGGTCGTACCGCGCGGACAGCGACGCGGCGTCGGGCGCCTTCGCCCGGAAGCGCAGGTCGACGCCGAGGGAGCGGCAGCGTTCGTGCAGTATCTGCAGAAGGCGTTTTCTACCGAGGGCGGCGAAGCCGTGCCCGGTGGAGGTGTGGCGGGAGCCCCGGTGCACGATGTCGATGTCGTCCCAGCGGACGAAGTGATGCTGAAGCGCGCTGTAGACCTGCGGGTCCGCGTGTTCGATGCCGCCCAGGGTCTCGTCGGAGAGGACCACTCCGAACCCGAAGGTGTCGTCGGGGGCGTTGCGTTCCCACAGGGTCACTTCGCGGGCCGGGTCGAGGCGTTTCAGCAACGCCGCCGCGTACAGTCCGCCGGGGCCGCCGCCGACGACCGCGACGCGCAGGGGCGCTGCGGCCGTCCTCGTCATCGTCCCCTCCACACGGGCGGGCGCTTCTGTGTGAACGCCGCGTGGAACTCGGCGTAGTCCTCGCCGTGCATCAGCAGGGCCTGGGTGGCGGCGTCCAGTTCCACCGCGGCCGCCAGCGGCATGTCCAGTTCCGCCGTGAGGAGGGCCTTCGTCTGCGCGTGGGCGAGGGCGGGGCCGTCGGCCAGTCGGCGGGCCAGTGCCCGCGCGGCCTCGTCGGCCCGCCCCTCCTCCGCCAGCTGGCTGATCAGGCCGATCCGCTCGGCCTCGGGGGCGCGGACCGGTTCACCGAGCATGAGCAGCCGGGTGGCGTGCCCCAGGCCCACGACCCGGGGCAGGAGATAGGCGGCGCCCATGTCGCCGCCGGAGAGGCCGACGCGGGTGAAGAGGAACGCGAAGCGGGAGCCGGGGTCGGCGACCCGGAAGTCGGCGGCCAGGGCGAGGACGGCGCCGGCGCCCGCCGCCACTCCGTGCACGGCCGCGATCACCGGGAAGGGGGCTTCGCGCACGGCGCGCACGACCTGGCCGGTCATCCGGTTGAAGTCGAGGAGCCGGGCGGTGTCCATGCCGAGGGTGGCGCCGATGATCTCGTCGACGTCTCCGCCGGAGCAGAAGCCGCGCCCCTCGCCGGCCAGCACCAGGGCGCGCACGGAACGCTCCCGGGACAGTTCGGCGAGCAGGTCGCGCAGGTCGGCGTAGGCGCCGAAGGTGAGGGCGTTGAGTTTCTCGGGGCGGGCCAGGGTGACGGCGGCGATGCCGTCGGCGAGTTCGACGCGCAGATGGCGCCAGTCGGAGGTGCGGGCGGCGGAGCCGGTGAAGGGACTCATGAGGGCGGCCTCCTCGACGGTCTCCCGAAGTTATCACCCTCTTGTGACTGCCGTCATGAGTACGCGATAGGGCGGACGGGCAGAATCGCCGTGTCACCGCACGACATGCCCCCGTCACACACGTCACCGGTCGTCGATAACGCGGTAACAACGGGATCAGGTGCGCGAGGACGGGCGTTGTCCCGGGTAAGCCGACCGGCAACGGGGCCGGAGGTCCCGTACGACGCCGCCGAGCGCTTCTGCCGGAGGCCGCCGTACCATTCCTGAAGTCGAAGGCAGGACCCTCTGATGTCGATCGCGGGAACCTGCGCCATGAACGGACTCGCCTTGCACGATCGCCCCTCCGACGCAGCCGCCTCCTGGCGGATCGCGCTGCCGCACTCCGCCGCGGCCGTGCCGGTGGCCCGTGCCCTGGTCCGTACGGCGCTGGCCGAGCTGAAGCACATCGCGGACAGCGACACCGCGGAGCTGCTCACCGCCGAGCTGGTGGCGAACGCCGTCGAGCACACCTCGGGGGACGCTCCGATAGAGCTGGTGGTGGAGCTGCGGCCGACGGGCTGCCAGATCGAGGTGCACGACCCGGACCCGGGGGCGCCCGGCGACCTCACCCGTCCGTCCGGCGAGGAGCCCGACCCCTGGCAGGAGCACGGACGCGGGCTGCTGCTGATCCGCGCCCTCAGCTCGTCGTGTGGGCACCGGCCCACCGAGCAGGGCAAGGCGGTGTGGTTCAGGCTGACCGCGGTCCCGCCGCAGCGCGGCCCCCGCCCGGCGTGATCCCGCCCGGACTGCTCCTGCCCGACGCGATCATGCCCAGCCTGATCCCGCCCGGACTGCTCCCGCTCAGCCCGATCCCGCGGGCAGGCCCGGATCCCGACCGGTGCGGCCCGGGCCGGCCGGGGCGCGGCCGGGGCGCCGCACGGGCGCGGGCGAGGTGCTGCACGGTCCGGTGCGGCAGACGAGCTGCACGGTCGGGTTCGGGCGAGGGTGCCGTCGGGGAGCGTCAGGCGAGGGTGGCGACCAGGACGGCCTTGATCGTGTGCAGCCGGTTCTCGGCCTCGTCGAAGACGACGGAGTGGGCTGACTCGAACACCTCGTCCGTGACCTCCAGGCAGTCCAGGCCGTGGCTCTCGTGGATCTCACGGCCGACCTTGGTGCCGAGGTCGTGGAAGGCCGGAAGGCAGTGCAGGAACTTGACGTCGGGGTTGCCCGTGGCGCGCAGGACGTCCATGGTCACCGCGTACGGGCCGAGGGCGGCGATCCGCTCGTCCCAGACCTCCTTGGGCTCCCCCATGGACACCCATACGTCGGTGGCGACGAAGTCGGCGCCGAGGACGCCCTCGGCGAGTTCCTCGGTGAGGGTGACGCGGGCGCCGCTCGTCTCGGCGAGCTCGCGGGCCCGGTCGACGACCTCCTGGGCGGGCCAGTAGCTCTTCGGGGCGACGATCCGCACGTCCATGCCGAGGAGGGCTCCGGTGACCAGGTAGGAGTTGCCCATGTTGAAGCGGGCGTCGCCGAGGTAGGCGAAAGCGATCTCGGTCAGGGGCTTGGCGCTGTGCTCGGTCATCGTGAGCACGTCGGCGAGCATCTGGGTGGGGTGCCAGTCGTCGGTGAGACCGTTGTAGACGGGGACGCCCGCGTGGGCGGCGAGCTCCTCGACCTTGTGCTGACTGTCGCCGCGGTACTCGATGGCGTCGTACATCCGGCCCAGCACGCGCGCGGTGTCCTTCACCGACTCCTTGTGGCCGATCTGTGAGCCGGAGGGGTCGAGGTAGGTGGTCGACGCGCCCTGGTCGGCGGCGGCGACCTCGAACGCGCAGCGGGTGCGCGTCGAGGTCTTCTCGAAGATCAGCGCGATGTTCCGGCCGCGCAGGCGCCTGTCCTCGGTCCCGGCCTTCTTGGCGGCCTTCAGCTCGGCGGCCAGGGCGATCAGGCCGCGGAACTCCTCCCCGGTGAAGTCCAGCTCCTTGAGGAAGTGGCGGCCGGCGAGGGCGGTCGGGACTGTCGCCATGGGGGTCGCTCCAGAGATGCGGTGAAAACTGCCGTCAACGGTTGCTGCAATGACACAGACCCCGGAAGTCTATACGACCCTCAGCATTTTTATACAGACACATGTACGTCTATACGGCGCTCCGTTCGACCGGGCAGCTCATACAGCGCGGCCCGCCCCTGCCCCGGCCGAGCTCACTGCCCGGGATCTCGATCACTTCGATGCCCTGCTTGCGCAGATGCGTGTTGGTGGTGACGTTGCGTTCGTAGGCGACGACGACGCCGGGTTCGACGGCGAGGACGTTGCAGCCGTCGTCCCACTGCTCGCGCTCCGCCGCGTGGACGTCCTGGGTGGCGGTGAGCACCCGGATCTCGCTGAGTCCGAGGGCGGCGGCGATCGCACGGTGCATGTGCTCCGGCGGATGGTCGGTGACCTTCAGCTCCTTCTCGCCGGCGCCGGGCTCGATGGTGTACGACCGGAGCATGCCGAGCCCGGCGTACTGGGTGAAGACGTCGGCGTCGACCATCGTCATCACGGTGTCGAGGTGCATGAACGCCCGCCGCTTGGGCATGTCGAGGGCCACGATGGTCTCGGCCGAGCCCGCGGCGAACAACTTGTGGGCGAGCATCTCGACGGCCTGCGGGGTGGTGCGCTCGCTCATGCCGATCAGCACGGCGCCGTTGCCGATGACGAGGACGTCGCCGCCCTCGATGGTCGACGGATAGTCGGCCTGCCCCTCGGACCAGACGCGGAACGTCTCGCCGCGGAAGAGCGGGTGGTGCCGGTAGATCGCCTCGAAGTGAACCGTCTCGCGCTGCCTGGCCGGCCAGCGCATGGCGTTGATGGCGACGCCGTCGTAGATCCAGGCGGAGGTGTCACGGGTGAAGAGGTGATTGGGGAGCGGGTCGAGGAGGAAGTCGTCGAGTTCCATGACGTGGAAGCGCACGGAGGTGGGCTCGGGATGCGCTTGCAGAAACTCCCGCTTGGTCATGCCGCCGACGAGGGCCTCGGCCAGTTCGGGGGCGGGAAGGGCCTCGAAGGCGGAGCGGAGGTGGTCGGTGGCGAGCACCCCGTACTCCTTCTCGTCGAAGACGCGGTCCAGGACGAGCGCCCGGGCCGCCGGGATCTCCAGGGCCTCGGTGAGCAGGTCGCCGAAGAGATGGACGACGACACCGCGGTCGCGCAGCACGTCGGCGAACCCGTCGTGCTCGGCGCGCGCCCTGCGCACCCAGAGCACGTCGTCGAAGAGAAGGGCGTCCTTGTTGCTGGGGGTGAGCCTTTTGAGCTCAAGATCGGGCCGGTGCAGGATGACGCGGCGCAGCCGCCCGGCCTCGGAGTCGACATGGAATCCCATGCCTCCATCCTGACCACAGTGGACCGTCTTCACCCCCCACTCGGCCTTGCCGGACCGTTTCCGCCCGAGTCCGCCCCTCCCCGCCCCGCTC
>NZ_JAHHIU010000237.1 GCF_024539815.1 Streptomyces hayashii | reverse complement strand
GCAGCGGGCTGCGTAGGCAGCGAGATGACGGGCTTCGAATTCCGCGGCATCCCAGTCATCCACTCGTACATCGCCTCCAGGCCATATGTACGCCCAACCCCACCGCCCGTTGGACAGCGGCAACTCTCGCAGCTCGTATCGAGCGTCCTCGAACGCGTCGAGGAGTCGCCACTCCTGGTTGCTCAGGTCGGTCAGGACCACCCCGGAGGCAACATCGGCGGACGTTCCAGCGACGAGGCCTGGGTAGACGCGGCCTTCGAGCGCGGCAGCGCGGTAGCCCGGCGCGGATGCCGGAGACTGCTGCGGGACTCGGCCCAGCAGGGCCCGGAGGACGGCGTCGAAACGGAGCGTGCCGTAGCAGAACAGCACGTCGGGGCGTTGCGAGAGTCGGTCCCGGCGCCCAGTGGCTTCCGGGGCCGAGGTGGTTATGGTTTGCGTCATGTGCTTTCCGGTCTTAGTGGGAGGTCAGGTACATCGCGTCGTAGACGGGTGATTCTGGGGCGTGCTTGATCTGGCCCAGGATCGTGTACCCCCACCGGAGATAGGCACTGCGTGCGGGCTCATTGTCCTCGATGCACGTCAGGGCTGTGACATTCTCCTCCCGGCCGGAAATGACCGTGTCGTGGATCTGGCGGCCGAGACCGCGATTCTGCTGCGCGGGCAGCACCATCAGCTCCCGCAGCCAGAAGATGCCGCCAGAGTCGGCGAGCTCCTGCAGCCGGGCCGGCCGCCGGGTGCCGAGGGACGTCCACCAGGGCTTGTCATGGGGCAGGGTGGCACCGTGGACGTATCCGACGATCCGACCGTCCAGCCGGGCTGTCACCGTCTCGAAGCCTTCAGTGTCGAAGGCAGCCTCGAGACGGCTCCGAAAGGAGTCGACGGAGAAGAAGGGGTCACCGACGTAGGGGGGCGTGTCGTACACCGTGGCGTAGACGTCGACCAGCTCGGTGAGTATCGCCTTCGCTGACTGCGCATCGTGCCGCTGGAACTCCGGGTCCACCGTTGCACTCTCCTTTGCTTGCTCACGCGACGTGAGTACGGATCTGTTCGAGTAGGTCCCCCACCCCGCGGGCGCGTCGGTGGGGAATCAAGCCGTCATGAACGATCGTCAACTGCGCGGTCGTTCGCGTAGAAGACATCCCGCTCTCCACGAGTCGGAGAGCCTGTGTCGCGGCGGCCAGACCGTGGTCAACGTCGCCGTTCTGCACGGCCGCAACCGAGAGCCGGCCGAGGCACATTCCGCGGTTCCTGGAGTGGGCGACATCCTGAAGCGCCTCAGACCGTGCGAGAAGGTCTTGGGCTCGGGCCACCTGGCCGAGGTCGAGCCGGCACATGCCCTCCAGACACGTCAGCTCGGCAAGGTTGAGGAAGTGCGCCCAGTCCGGGTCCAGCTCGTGGTCTCCGTGCTCCCATTCCTGCCAGGCGCGCCTGATGGCCGCCTCACAGTTGAAGACGTCCCCGACGCGTGCGTGTCCCTGAGCCTCCCGGATAGCCAGAAGCGCGGTGACGCGGCTGGGTGCGTTCCAGAGTTCGGCGTGCCGCTGTCCGAGCTTGGCGAAGCGCACGGCTTCGCGTCCCTTGTTCAGGTCGACGGCTTGTCTGGCCATGTTGCTGAGGGTGCGGCTGGCCAACACGTCGTCGCTGGTGTAGTTGGCCGCGTTGAGGGCCTCGGAGAAGTACTGGCGGGCCTGGGTCTGCAGCCCTGCGTCGTAGCAGAACCATCCGAGCGACGTTGTGAGCTTCCCTGCGAGTGCGTGCAGCCGCTGTCCCAGAGCGTCGTCGTAGATACCGCGGTCGATCATGTGATGGGTCCAGAGCAGATGAGCCCGGGTCGGTCGCCATAGTCGATTCGCGCCGAACTGCTGGTCGATCGCATAGTTGTCGTCGGCGGCGCCAGACAGCAGTTCGACTTCCTCCGGCGAGATTCGCCACTCGCCGGCGCGGTTGGCGCTCGTGGTCGTCTCGGCCAGCCATGGGGGCGGCGCCTCATCGGTGAGAGGACTGGAGCCGGCCGCGACCAGGAGGGGGCCAGGTGACGCCTGGCTGATCATGGGCACCGGTGTGAGAACCAGAGGGCCACCGCGGTCCCCATCCGTTGGAGGGCGGAACCCCAGTTCCTCGACGGGGCACTTCCAGTAGGCGGCCAGCACCGCCCGACTGTCGGGGTGCGGCCAGGGCGGAGGTTCGGCGTTCTCCCACTTGGAGTACTGGCGGAGCGTGAAGGTGGGCGCCTTGCTCAAGCGTCCCTCTGCATGAAGGCGTCGGGCAAGAGCGGAGAGTTCCTGGACGACCTCTTCCTGCGTGCGGTTCGCACGGGTGCGTAACCGCTTGAGTTCACGCATGGCCACCTCCTCACCGTCTGGATGGCCTCACGGTAGCGACTTCGACCGCCTTGCGTGAGGGTTCGTCAACTGAATGCCCTGGTCAGAGGGAAAGGGCTGGCGAAAGGGCGGCCAAAGGGCATGTAAGAGGCGGCCAGAGTTCCGGGTAAAAGACCTGTTCACCGCTCCAGCCCTTCGCTGCACTAGGTCACGTTGCAGACACCCTGCGTTTGGTCGTGATGCTGGAGGGCTCATGGAGACCGGCGAGATGGCTGACGCCGAGAGCGCGGCACTGTCCGTGTGGTTCTCCGCGGCTACGCCGTGCCCGGCTACATCGACGGGCCTGTGGCGGACGAACCCCCACCTTCCGCGACGACTTGAGTGCGGCGTCACCTTCGACATCGTGCTGGCTGACCGGCATCTGATCGAGGCGGCCTATCGGCTCCTTGCCGAGTACGAACAGCCTCTCGGGCCCGCTGTGGCGTTCACCAGCCTTCGCTCTGCCGCCGTGCTCGTGCCGTGCGGCACGAGCGAGAGCTGGAGCAGCTTGATGGCGGCCTCCCAGTGGCCGGGCAGACTTCCCCGGCCGGCCTGCCTCGGCAAGCGCCACGCCATTCTTGTACCCGCCCCGGCCCCACGATCGGGAGCCGGAGTAGCACGGTGGCTTGTCCCACCCGATGACGAGCAGATGATCGGCGGGACGCCGCTGCTGACGAGCCCTGCTCCCCTCGCCCGCTGCCTTGCCGAGGCTCTTGCCCTTCATCTCCCTTTGGAGCGATCGCCTCTGAGCCGTGCCATGACAGCGATCAGATCCGTGCTGCCATCAACCAGGAGGCCGTGATGGCGACGGCACTCGCGCACATGCTGCGCGCGGCTCCCTCCGGGCAAGTGACTGGGAAGCAGGACGACTCAGGGGCGCTCGTCTGCTCGCTTCCAGTAGTTCCGAAGCATGTCAGTGGGCCATTCCGGCTGGTGCACGGGTCCGCGGGGCAGCATTTCCTGGAAGACCGGCGCCAGGTCGATGACGGGAGTCCCAGCGTCCGCGTCCAGGTCCGCAACGTGCAGATCCCGTCCCTCGACTCGCAGCAGTCGCGGGTAGGAGATGCCGATTCGGGCCGGCCGCCTGTGATTGCGGTGGACGAGGCCTCCGGTGGCCGGCCAGTCCGGATTCCCGCGGGGGCTCCGCGGCTCAAGCTCGATGTCGTTGTCCGACCCCAGGCTGAAGTGCCAGACGACCTCCAGGTGGCTGAACTCCTCGATGCCCTGGAGGGCACTCTCCGGGATGCTCGGGACGAGACGGATGATCGACTCGACTCCGCCTTTGTAGTCGTCAAGACGGCCGGTCTGGCCTCCTACGACCGTGGCGATCACCGGCAGCTGGATGTGCTGGTCGAACACGCTTCACCTCTCGTGGGTCTTCTCCCGCGGCGCCGAGAGATGGGCTCTCTGCGCCGGGTTTCCTTACCGTACGGGTCACTTGTCCGCGAGGACCGCTCGGGCTCGCGCGTCGAGGTCTGCGGCTGGCCCACCGCCTCGGCGGAGGACGGGACTCAGTGCTCGGCGCATCTGCACCACGGTCTCCCGTGCCCGCCCGGACTGGACCCCGGTCATCGTGTCGAGCGCTTGGTGCCACGTCGCGCAGGCCGCATCGAGTTGCCCCTGCCGGACCTGAACCTCACCCAGGTATCCCAAGGTCACGGAGTGAGTCCTCTTGAACTGCCTCCGACGGGTGCGGACACTGCGCTTGAACTCGCGTTCTGCGCCCTTCAGGTCGCCCAGATCCCGCAGCGCGGCTGCGGTTTCATGGGCGAGACTCGCCTCTCCGAAAAACCACACCCGGGCGGGCTCGTCGCCGCTGTCCCTGGCGCGGCCCAGGTCGGCCTCCGCGCGGTTGAGCGCAACCGCGGCCCGCTTCTTGTCGCCGGCGGCGGCAAGCCCTCGAGCGTGGACGACACCCAGCAGGGCTTTCTCCCGCCAGCAGGCTTCGGCGTAACGGCGGCTGGAGAGGGATCCTTCGGCCAGTCGTACGGCTTCCGCCGGCTGGTGCAGGTCCACAGCCTGGTGGGCCATGGCCCGCAGTACGTGCCCGGCGAGCGGCGCGTCGCCGGCCTCCTCGGCCAGCTGCGTTGCGAGGGTCAGCCACCGCAGCGCAATGGGGTGCTCCCCGGCGTCAAAACTCGTCCAGCCCGCGAGGTAGGCCAGTTCGGCAGCGGCCGACGTCATGTCCAGGCGCAGACTGTCGGACGGAAATCGTGCGGCCAGGAGCTCCGCAACATCGGTGCGCAGGTAAGCGACCAGGGCGGCGCGTCCCACACCGCGGCCGCCGCGCTGCTGGTCCCGCTGAGACAAGAAGGCGGTCATCTCGCGCACGCTTGCGACGTCCTCGGCCGTGACCGTGTGCTGCGACAGCGGCTTGCGAGTGCGGGCGCGATCGGCGGCCTCCTGCCACCAGGTCTCGGAGGGCAGGGCCAGGCCGGCGACCGAGTAGGCCGACTGTGCCAGCACCTGGCGCCGAGCTATGTCCATGTCCGTGCTCCCGAGGGTCGCCAGCGTCGCGAGGGTGTCGACGCTCCACGCCGGCGCCTGCGGGTCGGCGTCGTCGTCCGGTGCCAGCCCGATGTCGGTCAGCGTGATGGTGCGACCGAGGCCGCGGGAGAGCGTCTCGGCCAAGATATGCGCTGCTCGGCCCTCCGGGATGGCGCCGCCGATCCAGCGAGCGATGCGGGACTGGTCGTAGCGCAGAAGTTCAGTTGCACCGTTCTCGGCGGCAACAGCCCGGAAGCGAGCAGCCAGTTGCCGCTGCGACACGCCCCATTCCTGGATGACGGCTTCCAGCCGGGTGTTGCGTGTGCGCCCCATGGGTGTGCGCCCCCGTCCCCGAAACGATCTTGCATCACGTGCATCGCTTTGCCGAGCCTGCCTGCATTCCCACCGGCCCCGGCACGCGGTTGTCTCGTGAAGACGATATTCCTCCAACCCCCAGGCGGCGTACCGGAATCGGCCACGCCATGCCCACGATCTCGGACGGTGACCGGAATTGGCCCCAGCGGGGCCGGGAAAGGCAGCTGATGAACGTGCAGTACCCGATGGGCGGCCTTCGTGGGGCGCGCACCATTTCGGTGGTGCGCGGCGGCCGGAAAGCGATCGCCCCTCCGTCCGAAAGCGACAGCACCCCGACCTGCCGGCCCCGTGACTTCCAGATGGCCACAGAGATCCCAGCCCAGGCGGAGGCCGTCGCCGGAGCGCGTCATCAGCTCGGCACGCTGCTCGAGCGCTCCGGACTGTCCGAATGCGCTGACACGGTCATGCTCGTCACCCAGGAACTGATGGTGAACGCCATGGTCCACGGGTGCGGAAACAAGCCGGCGCTCCGATTCGCCGTACGGGCCACGCATGGGCACGGATGTCTGCGGGTGGAGGTGGAGGACCCCTCGATCGAGCAACCTCATCCGCGGCCGCCGTCCGCGGATGAAGAGGGCGGCCGCGGGCTGCACCTGGTCGATTCCCTGGTCACCCGGTGGGGAACAGACAGCTCTGCGCCGGGGCCTGGCAAGACAGTCTGGTTCGAGCTGGACCTGGCTCCCGAGGAGGCCGCGTCGTGAGTCTCCTCCACCTCGGCCGTCGCCCGGTCTCCTCCCCCTCCGTCACCCCCCGGTCGGTGATCGCCGCTGCGGAGGAGACGTTGTCGATGGTGTTGTCGGACGGCGCACCGACTCCCGAGACCGACCAGGACATCCACGACTTGATGCTGCGGCTACGGGGTCACCTCATGCAGCTGGGGGCGATGGCGCCCGACCGGTCCCGTGCTGTGGCCGAGGTGATGAAGATGGCCCGACAGCGTGAGGCCGAAGTCCCGGACAGCTGCGCCCGGGCCCTAATGCCCCTGGCGAAGTTCGCGACGGCCGTGCGCACGGTGCTCTGGACCCTTCGAGCAGAAGGGGCGTTATGTGAACACTCGACCCCGTGCCCGCCAGCCAGCGCAGCCGATCACCTGGCGGCAAGCGTCTTGGTCGGGCACCCCGGGGCCGGCTGGTGTGCTGTGCAACGGCGTGATCCTTTTCGAGGACACGGGATACCTCCTGCCAACGGGCGGCGCTGTCGGCCCGCGACGGCCTCTACCAGGTGGGGCGGTGACGACATGACCCCGTCGCCCCGTCCCCCGTCCAGCAGCTGGACGTACGGATTCTCCCCGCGACGGCCGCCTGCGACTACGAGTTCTGGGAGGCCAGACTCATCAGCCCCCATCTCCTGCGCGACGCGGTGGCCGTGGCGCTGCACCGCCTCCCGCTACTGGCGGCCCCGGTCGGCGCGGACCGCCGCAGCGGTCACATGGACGTGCTCGACCCGGGCTTCGCCCGAGTACTCGCGCACGCTCTGCGGGGACGTCCCGGATTCGAGCGGCCTGTCGCCTCCGGCCGGCTCGTGCGTTGGGGCGATCCGATGCCGGACAACCTCGCCCCGGACGCACACCGCCGATTCCAGGGCCTGCGTGAGCAGCCCAGGCGCCCGGCTTCCATACGGCCCCCCGCCGGACACGGGGGGCACGACTTGGGTCTTCCCCCGCCCAAGTCGCCGCCCGGAAGACAGCCCACTCCTCCCCGGGCCGTCGTCCAGGCCGGCGCCGCGCCCACCCCCTGACGCTCGCGGCGCCCCGTCCCGTTCTGGTGCCGCACCGGCCCCCCGCTACGGCGCGGCACCAGAACACCCCTCACTCACTGGAGCCTCCCTCATGACCTTAGGTAGTGACTTTCCGTGGTACATCGCTCTCAGCGAGCGCCCGCCTGCCGTGGTTCCGTCGGATGCTGGCGTGGTGCGCGTGGGCCTGGCGCTCGGCCTGCACGCGATCGACGCCCTGGTCGCTGACGGCTCGGATGTCGGGCCGGTGAAGTACTGCCTGCTCCACCACAGGCTCCTGGTGCCGGTGGAACCCGGCTCAGTTCACCGGTGGAGGGCCGCGCACTCCGACTGCGTACCCGCACCCAGGTCCTGGGGCTGTGACGCCAGCGGCTACCGCGGCTGTTCGGGCCTATGGGTTACTCGCCCCGGCATACCCCTGATCGAAGCCACCGCAGCCGAGGCGCTGCACGATGCACTCAGCCGGACCCGCGCCGGCCTGCGTTCAGCCCTCAGCGCGCCCTACCCGCGTCACCGGCAGGTGTGCCGTGCCTAAACCTGTGTCGAGGAGCAAGCGCTGCTCGGCCTGGCGTCCCAGCCGTGGTCAGCTGCGCATCCTCACCTTCGCCCTCGCGATGGCCACCGTCATCTGTGCCGCATCCGCCCCGAGGCAGTAATGGCTCCCACCGGATTGGCGCGCTGATCGTGACCGCCATGGGCGCCCTGGCGCACCTGACCCCAGGCGACCGCTCGGCGAACCCCGCCCACGCCCGGAGACCGCCCGCCGTCCCCGCCACATGCCCCCTCCTGACCTGCCCGAACACTCCACGCAAGGACCACTCCGCCATGTTTCACGCTGCTCCGTCGCCACCGGCCGAGGCTCCGCAGCCTCCTGCCCGGATCGTGACGGGCCTCTACCTGCGGTACCTGCGCGAGACGAAGGGCATCACGCTGGAGGCCGCGGCCCACGCCATCAGGATGTCCACATCAGCCGTCAGCCGGTGGGAGCGGGCCCAGTCCCCTATACGGCCGGACGTGCTGCGCACGCTCCTACGGCTGTACGGCGTTGCGGGCGATCACACGGACTTCCTGGTGAGCAGCCTGCCGCCGCGGGCCTACACCCGCAGCGGGCGCGAGGAACGAGGCTACGTCCGGCGTGCCCCGCACGACTGCTGGGCGGATGTGGCCCGTGACGAGGCGACGGCCCGCTACATCGCCGTGATGCGGACGGCGAGCGAGGTCACCCAGTTCTGCATGATGGCCCCGGCGGGCTTGCGAACCCAGGATTACGCGCGGGCGGTTCTTGCCCCCGAGGTGTGTGCCACACCCGATGAACCCGTGTTGGGACTTCCGTCGTGGGTGCACCGCGTCCCGTGGGTCGCAGAGCAGCGGCGGACCGTGCTCCTGGACGAGACCGTGCTCACCAGGGGAAGCCGCCAGTCAGCGATGATCGCCGAGCAGCTTCGGCATCTGGCCGGCCTCGTGAGCCGGGAGGAGCCCGGCCGCGGCCTGGCTGTCCGCATCCTGCCGATGAACCCGGTCCTGTTCATCCACACCATCGGCCCGGTCGCCGAGGTGACCGTCCATGGGCACCGCATGGTGGCCGGCGTCGGCCTCTTCCCCAGCTACGAGACCGGCTCCCGTGTCGCCCACCTTGTCAGCGCCGGCCTGCGGGAAGCCGTGAACGCCGCTTGGACCCGCGAACAGACCCGCGAGGAGCTCGCGTACGCGGCTGAGGCCATGGAGCGAAGGGCCGCCTCATGAACGTCGCCCCCAAAGGGCCCGTGACCACCGCCTCCTGGCGTCGCCCCGCTCCCTTGCACGAACGCTTCGACCACTCCCATGCCTACGCCATCCTCGCCTCGCCTGGAGACCGCACTTCATGACCACCGCGACGCCGATCCCCCACGCACCGTCGGTGCGCCGTCCGCGCATCGAGGACTACGCCCTCATCGGAGACATGCAGACCGCTGCCCTGGTCTGCCGGGACGGCAGTGTCGACTGGCTGTGCCTGCCGCGCTTCGACTCGGCCGCCGTCTTCGCCGGCCTACTCGGCACCGACGAGCACGGGTTCTGGCGGATAGCCCCCACCGTTCCTGCGGGCGAGCCCGCCGCGCACGCGAACCGCCGCCGCTACCGCGGGCAGACGCTGATTCTCGAGTCCGAGTGGGACACCGCGACCGGCACGGTCCGCGTGCTCGACCTGATGCCGCCGCGTCACGAGCACGGTCCGCAGCTAATCCGGATCGTGGAGGGCGTCTCCGGCACGCTGGAGATGACGTCGACACTGAGCCCACGCGTCGGCTACGGCCGGCGCACGCCGTGGATCTACGACACGGACGGACGGACGGCCGCGGTGTCCGGACCCGACGCGCTCTGGCTCGACACGTCCGTGCCGGGAACGGAGAAGGACGGTGCGGTCCACCACCGCTTCACCGTCACGGCCGGCGCGTGGGTGGCCTTCACCCTGAGCTGGCAACCGTCCCACGCTCCCGCGCCCGAGGTTCCCGATGCTGAGGCGGCGCTCACGCAGGCCAGCGCATTCTGGGAAACCTGGGCCGAACAGCTGGTCTACGACGGCCCGCACCGCGAGCCGGTGATCCGGTCTCTGATCACGCTCAAGGCGCTCACCTACGACCCCACCGGCGGAATCGTCGCTGCCCCGACGACCTCCCTGCCCGAAGAACTCGGCGGGGAGCGCAACTTCGACTACCGCTACGTGTGGCTGCGGGACGCCGCGGTCACGCTGTCCGCGCTGCTGCGGACCGGATGCCGCGACGAGGCGATCGCGTGGCGGCGGTGGCTGCTGCGCACGCTCGGCGGCGATCCGGAGAACCTGCAGATCATGTACCGCCTTGACGGGCGCCGCGACATGCCCGAGCGGGAGCTGCACTGGCTGTCCGGATACGAAGGCTCGAGCCCGGTCCGTGTCGGCAACGGCGCAGTAGACCAGCTGCAGTTGGACGTGCCCGGTGAGGTCATCGAGACGCTGGCTCTGGCGCACGAGCACGGCGTAGCCCGGTGCGAGAACACCGAGAGCTTGATCATGAAGCTCGTCGACTTCGTCCGACGACACTGGCGCAAGCCGGACGACGGGATCTGGGAGGTCCGCGGCGGCCGACGGCACTTCACGCACTCCAAGATCATGTGCTGGGTGGCCATCGACCGCGCGGTCCGCCTCGCCGACCAGGGAGTACTCGACGCCGACCTGGCCGAGCTGGTGAGCCTGCGTGAGGAGATCCACGCCGAGGTGTGCGCGCGCGCCTTCGACTCGCAGCGCAATACGTTCACTCAGTCGTACGGCTCCAAGGAACTGGACGCCTCGCTCCTCCTGCTGCCCCACACCGGGTTCCTGCCGGCCGACGACCCGCGTGTGGTCGGCACGGTCGACGCCGTCCGCAGGGAACTCGCCTCCGACGGCATCCTGGTCCACCGCTACCGCACGGACGGCCGGCATGTGGGCATGGACGGGTTCTCGGGCGACGAGGGCGCGTTCCTTCTGTGCTCGTTCTGGCTGGTCGACGCGCTCGCGCTCACCGGCCGACTGGATGAGGCCGAGGCACTGTTCGAGCAACTGTTGTCGCTGCGCAGCGACCTGGGCCTGCTCGCCGAGGAGTACGACCATGTCGCGAATCGGCAGTTGGGCAACTTCCCTCAGGCGTACTCGATGCTCGGGCTCACCAACAGCGCCGTCCTGCTGGCCGAGATCCGCAAGACGGCGGCCGCGCCAGTGATCGCCGCATGAGCACACCGACGAGCGTCGCCGCTCCGGGCTCCCGGTCGTCTTGGCCCGGTCAGCTCACAGGCCACACGCCAGTGCTCCAGCCGCGTCTCTGCGCCGCCCCGCGCCGCCCACAGCCGACCCCGACGTGTGAGGAATCCCCATGCTCGATCCACAGGTGACCACGGCCATATTCGGTGTCGGCTTCGCCGCCACGTCAGCCGGTCTCTTCGCGCAGACCCGCGCCAAGCGTCTTCTGGCTTCGCGCTGCGCGGGGCTGGAGAAGCAGCACGAAGCCGACGGCACGCACATTGCCGCGCTGGAGACGGAGGCTCGTTACTTCGCCGAGGTGACGATGCCCGCTCTGGTGGACGTCCTGGCGCGCGGGCACCGCGGTGTGCCGGTCCCCGGGCTCAGCCAGGAGCAGCTCGCCGGCACCGTCGTCGACCACGCGCACCAGGCCGTGAGACGGCTGCTGCAGGAGGCTGTGGCCGTCACGCGCGAGCAGATCGGGCGCGCGGCTAGGTCTTCGGTGCGCGACATGATCGACGAGGCGCAGACCGGTCTACACCGCTGCCAGATGCGTGTCGTTGAGGAGATGGAGCGCCATCCCGACGGCACGGCGTACCACCAGAGCCTGATGAACTTCGATCACCTGGTCACCCAGTCGCTGCACACGCTGCAGCGCATGCGGATCCTGACCGGATCGTGGCCGGGGCTACAGCGCGCGGACTGCACGGTTCGCGAGGTTGTGGAGTCGGCTCGCGGGCGGATCAGCGACTACCTGCGGGTCAGCTACACGTACGAGCCGCGCACCGGGGAGACCTGGCTGGAGGGGCGGGTCGTCGAGCCGGTCACCGTCGCGCTCACGGAGCTGCTGTCCAACGCCGCGGCGTTTTCCGACGGCAAGGTGTTCGTCGAAGTGCAAGCGTTCCAGACCGGGTACTGCATCGTCGTCGACGACGGCGGCCTGAACATGAACCGCTTCCAGCGTGAGGAAGCGAGCCGGATGCTGGGGCAGCGCGATGTCCCGGACGTCACCACCGTGCAGGACACCGGCCAGCTCGGATTTGCGGTCATCGGCCGTCTCACCGGCGAATACGGCTTCTCTGCGGACGTCACCAGCACCTCACCGTACGGCGGTGTGCGGGCGGTACTTCGAATCCCGCTGGAGCTGTGCGGGCACGGCCCGACCGACGAGGAGATCGAGGCCAACCGCCACGCGGCCGCGTCCCTTGCCGGGCACACCCCCCTCCCCATGGGGGCTGCTGCGGCCGCCGGACCGACAGATGCAACTCCTCTGGAGCCAACGGCTCCTGGAGGTCTGCCCCAGCGGCGGCGGCGCACGCCGGTTGCCACCGCGCCGACCCGAGCCAGCGAGCCCTCACCGGCGGACGACCCCGATGCGTTCTCCGCCAGCCTTGCCCAGCTCGGGCGGACCATCCACGACACCGAGAACACCCCTGAAGGAGACCAACTCCATGACTGAGCAGCAGCAGCCGACCGCCGACACCCACGACATGACCTGGGTGCTCAACCGCCTCGCCGGCTCGAAGGGCGTCGAGCACGCCGTCCTGTTCACCAGCGACGGCCTAGTGCTGGCGCACTCCGAGGGACTGCACCGCGACGTGGCCGACCGGACCGCCGCCAGCTCCTCCAGCCTGTTCTCGCTGGGCCGCGGCGTCGGCGAGTTCGCGCCCACGCCCGACGACACGATCCCCCGCAAGATCATCATCGATCTTCCCGGAGCGTGCGTCCTCGTCTTCGCCGCCGGCCACAACTCGGTGCTCGCCGTCTCGGTCGGTGCGGAGATGACCGACACCGAGGTAGCGGTCGCGTCCGCTGAGACGATCAAGGCCATCAAGGGCCTGGCCCCCGCGCTGTCCGCGCGCGCGAGGGCCCGGACCTCGTGACGCCCCGCGGCCGCCGGCGCGCCGGGATGGTACGGCCCTACACCCCCACCGGGGGCAGGGCCGTACCCACCCGTCGCACCCTGGACGTGGCCACGCTGCTGATCGCCGATCCGAACAAGCCGCTGGCCGGACTGGACGCTCACTCCCACCGCCTGATGCAGCACTGCCTGCCCGGCGTGCTGTCGCTGGCCGAGGTGAGCGCCGATCTGCAGTTGCCGGCCGCCGTGACGAAGGTCTTGGTCGCCTCCCTCGTCGACAGTGGCCACCTCCTCAGCCGCAGCCCTGTCCCCGCCGCTCAGCAGACCGACCGTCATCTGCTGGAGAGGATTCTCGATGCGCTTGAAAAGCTCTGAGGGCCACTACCTGGCGCCTGGGGTCAACCAGTCCGTGAAGGTGGTCGTCCTCGGGCCGTTCGCTGTCGGTAAGACCACCCTCGTCGGCGCCGTGTCCGAGATCCGTCCCGCCTCGACCGAAGAGCGCATGACGAAAGCTGGCGAGGCGGTTGACACCCTGCGCGGCCTGTCGGACAAGACCACCACCACCGTTGCGCTTGACTTCGGCCGGCTCACCCTGACCGACGACATCGTGCTCTACCTGTTCGGCGGCCCCGGCCAGCCCAGGTTCAGCTTCATGGTCGACGAGCTGATGCAGGGCGCACTGGGCGGCGTGGTCCTGGTCGACACCGCACGGATCACCGAGTCCTGGGACGCCATGGGACGCATGGAGGAAGCCGGCCTGCCCTACGTGGTCGCCGTCAACACCTTCGACAACTCCCCACGCTACGGCGAAGCCGAACTGCGACGCGCCCTGGACCTCGCCCCTTCCACGCCCCTGGTCGAGTGCGACGTCCGGCACAGGGAGTCGGCAAAGAGGCCGCTGATCGCGCTCATCTCTCACCTGCTGTCCCGCCCCAGCCTGGAGCCCGCCTCATGACCACGCCGCCCCCGCTCGCCACCAGTGGCTGCCCCATGCTGCACGGTGCCGCATTCGCCGCCCGCCCAAGCGCCGTCTACGATCAGCTGCGCGCCCAAGGCCCGGCCGGATGGGCCGAGATCGCCCCCGGCGTGCACGCCCTGGTCGTCACCAACCACCGGGCCGCCGTCACACTTCTCAACGACACCGCCGTCTACTCCAAGGACTCGCGGCTGTGGGCTGCCCTGGCACAGGGGCAGGTCCCCCCGGACAGTCCGGTGCTCGGCATGATGGCCTGGCGGCCCTCCGTCCTCTACACCGATGGTGACGAGCACGCCCGCCTGCGCTGGGCCATGGACGACTGCATCGCCCGGATCAGCCCCCACCGGCTCAGGGAGATCACCCGGCGCAGCGCGCTGACGCTGATAGCCCGGGTCATCGCCCGCGGTCAGGCCGACCTGATGGCCGATTTCGCCGACATGGTGCCCATGCTCGTCTTCGCCGATCTCCTTGGCTGCCCGCCCGAGAAGACCGATCAGATGGTGCGCGCCTGCCAGGACCTCATCAGCGCTGGCCCCGAAGCCGCCCAGGGCGCCGCAGACTTCGCGGGACTGCTTTTCGAACTCATCCAGCTGCGCCGGGCGCGGCCCGGCCAGGACCTCACCTCCTGGATGATCAACCATGGCGCGGCGCTCAGCGACGACGAGGCGCTCAACCAGCTGTTCTGCGTCACCGGCGCCGGCCTCATCCCTGCCGCTGCCGCCACCGCCTGGACTCTGCAGCTGCTGCTGCGGGACGACGAGTACGCCGGCAGCCTCGCCGCCGGCACGCTGACCGTGCGCCGGGCCCTGAGCAAAGCGCTGTGGGAGCGCGCGCCCATGGCGAACTTCTCCGTCCATTTCGCCCGATATGACACCTACCTCCACGGTGTTCCTGTACCGGGCGGTGTCCCGGTCCTGATCTCCCACGCCGCTGCGAACACCGACCCCGCACTGCCGAGCGGCGTCAGCTACGACAGCCAGGCGCACCTCGCCTGGTCGGCCGGGCCGCACCGCTGCCCCGCGATCTCCCAGGCCACCACGATCGTGCAGACCGCCGTCGAGACGATCCTCGACCAGCTGTGGGACATGGCGCTGACCGATGAGAGCGCCAAACCTCTGCTGCGGCACGGCCCCTTCCACCAGTGCCCGCAGACGATGCCCGTCACCTTCCGCCCCAAGTCCGCCGACGGCATCCCCGCCACTGCTATTGCAGGAGGAACCTCGTGACCAGCAGCACCTCCCCTACCGCGGCCGTCACCCTCGACAGCAGTGGCGGCCGCGCCCTGTTCGCCCAAGCCGACATGCTCCGTGCCGCCGGACCCGCCGTCCGCGTCCGTCTGCCTGGCGCCGTGAGTGCCTGGGCCGTCACCCGCGGCGCCGTCGCCAAGGTGCTCCTCACCCACGACAACGTGTCCAAGGACGCCCGCAAGTCCTGGCCCTCCCACACCCCCGGCTCCATACCGTGGCTGTACCCGTGGGTGGACGTCGTGTCGATGTTCACCTCCGACGGCGCCGACCACCAGCGCCTGCGCCGGCTGGTCGACCGCGCGTTCACGCCCGCCCGCATCGAGGCCATGCGCCCCGCCATCCACGAGATCGTCACCGACCTCCTCGATCACCTGGAGACGCTCGCCCCCACCGGCCCCGTCGACCTGCGCGCGCACTTCTCCTACCCGATCCCGACCCGGGTGATCTGCGACCTCTTCGGCGTGCCCGCCGAACAGCGGCCCGAGATGCTGCGCGTGATCGACTCCGTGCTCGCCACTGACGTCACACCTAAAGAGGCTGAGGCCATCAAGCGTGATCTCGGCAAGGCCATGCAGGCCCTGATCGACACCAAGCGCAGCCACCCGAGCGAGGACATGACCAGCCTGCTGCTGGCCACCCACGAGGAGGACGGCGACCGCCTCAGCCACACCGAGCTCATCTCCACCCTCATCCTGATGATCGGCGCCGGCAGCGAGACCGCCGTCGCCCTCATCAACGCCGCCGTCCGCGAACTCCTCGCCCACCCCGACCAGCTCGCCGCCGTGCTGGCCGAGCCGGCGCGCTGGAGCGACGTCATCGACGAAGCCCTCCGCCTACACCCCCCGATCATGTACATGCCGCTGCGATACGCCACGGCGGACATCGACCTGGGCGACGGCGTCGTCATCCGTCAGGGCGACGCGATCATCATCGGCTTCGGAGCCCACGGCCGTGACCCGGACATCCACCAGAACCCCGAGGCCTTCCGCGTCGACCGGGAGGATAAGCAGCACCTGGCCTTCGGCTACGGCATTCACTACTGCCTGGGCGCTCGCCTCGCCAAGCTCGAAGCCGAGGTCGCCCTCCCGGCCCTGTTCCAGCGCTTCCCCCAGCTCGCCCTGACCGGCGACGTCAACGACCTCGAGCCGCAGCGGTCCTTCATCGGCACTGACGTCACCGCGCTGTCCGTCGCACTGCATCCCACGCCGTAACGGCACCCGGGCGCGTGCCGGGGAGCCCTCGCCCCGGTACGCGCCGACCCCCTTCGAC
>NZ_JAHHIU010000236.1 GCF_024539815.1 Streptomyces hayashii | reverse complement strand
CACCCTCGCCGCATGACCATCCCAAACAGCACCAAACCCGGCACTACGTCCTTGACGAAAGACATAGAGACACCCCCTCGGTAGTCAGGCGGTGAGATCCACGTTCCACGCCGCAGGCAGATCGCTGCCGCAGAAGACGCAGACGAAGTCGTCCTCGCGCACGACGTTGCGCTCCTGGCAGTCGAGGCACCGCCGGAATACAACCTCGTAGGTGAAGCCGGAAGGCCGCCGGAGCTCCGCAGCGTCGAGTGCACGGGCGACCTCCGCCCAGGAGCTGACGTCCGGGCAGTACCCGGTGGACTGGTTGCTGACCTCGTTCACGATCCACCGGTCTCCCTCGCGCATGAAGCTGATCTCACCGGCACCCAGAACCGTGCCTCCGCCGGCACAGGCCACGTGCTCGCTTCGCCGCGGCGCCAGACGAAGCACACCGTCCATACCGACCACGAAAGTGAACGGTTCGGCCAGCTCCACCACCGATTGCGCCACGACCCAGCCACCGAAGTCAGCCGCCGAGGCGATCCGACACCCGCCGTCACCAGGCCGGACCGCGGCTTTCAACTCGACCGGTCCGACATATCGATAACTGCGCCCCCGCCCACTCACGTCAGCCAACCTAGAGCACTACCGACACACGCCCTCAGGGGTTTCGCTTGGATCAGGGGGCGGGTGCTGATCCGGTCGCTCGTGGGTGGCAGTCTGAGGCGGTGAAACCCTGGAACACCTCCGCCGAGGATGACCTGCGGCGTCTGCTCAATGAGTGGGATCCCATCGGCGTCGCTGACGATGCGCAGGACGAGTACGACTGCATGCTCGCTCCCCTGCTCCAGCGGCTTCGTTCCGGTGCCGGCCGAACCGGGAGCGGTGAGTTCCTGCGGCAAGAGCTGGAAGATCACTTCGGTCTCGACCCTCTGGGCCTGCGGCCGGACGCAATGGCCGTCCGCGTGGTCGACTGCTGGAAGTCGGCTGGCCCGGCTGGTGAAGCGGCCAGCGCATAACCGCTCCCTTCCTCGCCCATCGCGACCCCGCCCCCGGCTCACCGACGGCAAGCTCACCAGCGTGAGCGGCGCAAAGGGCTGCACCAGCATCGGCTTCCCCTCCCCCGACGTCAGCGCGAACCCCGTCTGGGTGGAGGTCGACCTCGGCGCCGACACCGACCTCGACGCCGTACGGCTCTTCCCGCGCACCGACACCCCGGCGGTCGGCGGCGGCACGCCGGGCTTCCTCGTCGACTTCACGATCCAGACCCGCCCCGACGGGTCGAGCACCTGCACCACCGCCCGCACCGTCACCGCCCAACCCCACCCGGGCGGAAGCGCTCAGACCTACACCCTCACTTCCGCGACAGGCCGCTATCTCCGCCTCACCGCCACGAAGCCCGGCAAGCCCGCCTCCGACGAGAGCACCAGGTACCGCCTCCAGCTCGCCGAGATCCGTGTCAAGTAGCAGCCCATGCCGAAACGGGGGCGGTGCCGGTCGCGGTCCACGACCGGCACCGCCCCCACGCTTCCAGACCCCTGACGACCTCGGCACAACCGTGACCCGATCACCATGTGCGGGTTCACCTCAAGGGCGAGACCCAGCAGGTGCGGCGGCCTGGGCGTGCCGTTGGCCGATGTCGTGCGGCCGGGGTCCTGGTGATCAAGAATGCGAGTTGGTTCCATCGTGACGGTCCGGCTCGGCGCCGCCCAGGACGCGGCGCCCGGGATCGCCGTGCCGTGAGGAGAGGACTTGTCAATGGGTCATGACGGCGACGACCGAGGCAATCGCACGGCATCTGGTGCCACGTCACCGGGTGCGCCGCCCTCTCGGCGCACCTCGGCGCCAACGGCACGAACTCAGAATCTGCGCGTGCTCGAAGGGCGGTTCGCACTCAAGCGTGTGTCCGACGTCCGCACGATCGTCCCCGGACCCGACCTCCTCGCGCTTGTGCTCGGCCCGGACGGAGGCGCGGTGATGCGTCGCGATGACACGGCCGAGGACGGATGGGCGGCTCTGTGGAACGGCGATGACGCGCACGACCCGGAAGCGACGGGGATGCTCAGCGCCATCGTCGCGCCGCTCGCCGCGGGCGAGCTTCCGGTCTGGACCGCTGCGAGCTACGACGGAGACCTCGTGCTCGTCCCGGCAGAGCGGCTTGAGGAAGCCGTCGGCGTGCTTCGCAGGGCCGGCCACCAGGTGGCCCTGTGACCGGGTGGGAACAGAGGCAGCGTGTGACGCCTTCCCGCAGTGGTCACCTGCGATCAATGGCAGGAACCTCGCCCGGCTCTGCCGCTGAACATCCGTTCCTGCGGCCCGGTCCGGTTACTGCCGGTGGCGGCGCGTGGCCTGTCGCGGTGGCAGGGTCAGCGTGATCTGCCGGACGAGTTGCTGAAAGCACGCAAGGGACGCGAGGGCGGGCAGGGTCGCTCCAGCAATTCCGGTGAAGGTCTTGTCCGCTTGTGCCACGCACAGCATCATCGCGACGGAGGAGAAGAGCAGAACGATGAACCACGAGTGTACGGCTCGGCGTTGATGCAAGGCAGTTCGCAGGATGGAGAGAGAGGCCACCATCCAGGGGCCGTACACGAGGAGGGGCCAGGACGGGGCGATACCGGCGCCCGTTCCGGTCGTGATGTTCTGCAACGGCCTGTAGGCCACCATTCCGCCGAAGACGCTGACCATCGCCACGATGACGGAGACGAGGGCGACGAGGGCGAAGCTGCCGGTCTGCAACCACTTGAGCCTGGCTTTTCGAGCCTGCAGTTTGCGGTGCCCGGCAGGAGAGCGCCGGGGAGGCGGTAGCTGAGCCGCAAGGCTCTCCAGCGGGTCGTCGAAATCGACGCCGGACGGACGTTCCCTGCGAAGTGGCGGCACCCTTGCCGATTGCTCCGCCGGAACGGCTTCCTGCAGGAGATGGGCGAGTTCCTCGACCGGGTCCCAGCCCCCCGTGTCGGATGCTGTCAGGGGAACGCCTGCGTGGGCGCCGTCGTCGGGCCCCCCGCTCCAACCCGCTCCTGTCCCGTAGGAGTACGCGTCCGAGTACCACTCACGCTGCGCAGACAGCGGATTCACCCAGTCATGATTCATGGCGTTTATCCGTCACGCACTGGTCGCGTTCAGAGTTTCCCTCACCATTCCATCGCGAATGGAATTCCTCCTGAATTGCCTCCAGCAGCCCGAGGAAATCACGGAGCAGCGGCTCGGTAATCCGATGTTCACCCCACGGGCCGTCCCCGATCGCGGTACCTTGTTCCGCAAGTACCGAGTAAGTCGCACCAGACGACCAAGCGAATCTTCTCACTGTCAGATCAGGCGTCGCAGCTGCATTCGGCCGAGCCACGCGTTGCGGGAGACCGGGAGACGTTGCTTGTGTCATATCCCGCTAACGGCGCCCCGTCTCCTCCGGGTGCGCGGGCAGATGAGTGACCGCGACCCCGGTACGAGTGAACGTTCCTTGATCAAGTCCTACGTATCTCAATTCGCACTTTATGATCCGAGAGGCTTTTCCTCGCATTCACCAGTGCGGTGAGCAGATGACTTCTGAGACTCCAGTCGTACTGACGGTCATGCGTGGGCCGCGGATTTGCGTCCGTTGCGGCCGGCCGGGGCCTCGCATGCCCCCTGCCGACGGGCGGGGTCTACGCTGTGACCTGCGGCCACCGCATGATCGTTGCCCTGCGCACACCGGTGCTCGGCGGTGACCGCACCAGCCGGCGCCACCAGAAACGCAACGACTCGTCGAGGGAAGAGCAGTGCTGGGACTGATGGGTTTCTACGACGAACTCGACCACCGCTCCGGCCGGCCGAACGGGTCGATCCACGATGCGGTACGGCCCGTCGGCGAACCGGACGAGGCCGACCTGGTCACCTATCTGGACGTCGGCCACGTCCTGATCGACGTCATGGAAGCCGGACGCGACGTCATCACGGGAAACGCCCACCGGCACTCTGCGGGATGCTCCTCCCTCGTGACCGACGGGGCATGGCTGTGGCGCCAGGACTTCCCGCACTATCTGGAAACCCACCACGTCTCGCTGCCCGTGGCGTTCCTCGAACACGTCCGCGGTCTGAACTACCGGATGCCCGCCATCACGGTCGCGCAGTTCGCTCCGCACTACAACGAGACCATGCCCACGGTCGGCTGGGCCTCGGCAGTCCCGTGGCGATCGACCGCGACCACGCTCGTACCCCAAGCACGGACGGTTACCAGCAAAGCCCAGTTCGACGCCACGATGCCGGCCCGGGGACGGAACCGGCGGCACGGCGGCCGGGACAGGTGACCAGCGGTGGGTATCAGCCCGTCAGGGCGGACTTCCGGCCGGACGGGGTGACGGCGTACCACTCCTTCTCCCTGCCCTGACCGTTCGTCTCACCGGCCTTCGTGTCGCCGATGTAGCGATACAGGGGCCAGCCGGCGAGGGTGAGTTGCTTCATACCGTTGCGATGGACCGTACCGAGAAGGCTCTTCTCGACCCCGTCGGTCTGTATGGAGTCCTGCACCAGGACGGGTATCCAGGTCTTCGTGCACGCACCGGCGCACGTCCACTTGGACGGACTTGCCTGGTCCCTGTCATAGCGGTAGAGGGTCATCCCCCTGTCGTCGGTGACCACGCCGTCCGTGCCCGTCATCACCTTCGCCGTCAGCATGGTGGTCAGGGCCGCCTGTCCGTTCCCGGAGTCGCGACCGTCGGCCGGTGCGGAAGCAGGCGGGGCGGAGGCGGCCGGGGCCGAAGTGGCCTGTGTGCCGACCGCGGGATCCGGCGTGGTCGCGACGATCGGCGAACCGCTGTCGGGGCTCGTGCCGGACGCGTTGTCGCTCAAGACGCCGCATGCCGCCAGCAGGAACACCGAGGCGAACCCAGCGGCCGAGGCGAGCACGACGCGTTGGAGGATCACAGAGTTGCCCTTCGTCGGGAGTCGCTGACTTACTGCTCCCCTAGTACGTAGGGTGACTGCCGCCCCTCTCAGCCGCCCCCGTCACATGACGCAGACTTGACCTTCACGGCGCCCGGACCGGCCGGCGGGAGTTCGGACGAGCTTCCACCTGTGCGGCGCACCGGTGATCATGCAGGTCGAGGACCGCAGCCGCACCGGGACGGACCCCCTGCTCGGGGACGCACCACGCCGGTGAGAATCACGCATGCTGTTCGGCGCCGGTCATGAGGCTGACCACGCTGTGCGGCGCATGGTCGTCGATCATGAGCCCGTAGAAGCCGTCGTCGTCCGCCTCCACTCGGGCGGCGCGGGCGAACATGGCTTGTTCGTGCGCGGCGAGGGCGGCCTCCGCATCGCCAGGGTGCTCGGCGAGGGTCCGACCGAGTTCCGCGCCGTCCTGCATGGCCGAGTTGGCCCCTTCGCCGTTCGGCGCACGCAGGTGGGCGGCGTCGCCGAGCAGGGTCACCCCCCGTATGCGATCCCAGCGGTGTCCGGCCGACAGGGTGAAGACGGGGCGCAGCGCCGGCGGGGTGTCGCTCTCGGTGATCAGAGCGGTGAGTTCGGGAGCCCAGCCGTCGAACTCCTTCGCCACCCGCAGGGTGAGGGCTGCGGAGTCGGAGGTGTCCAGGTCGGCGAACCAGGCCTGGGGCTTCCTCAGTTGCGCGTAGGTGTGCAGGGTCCCGCCGTCCTCGCGGTGGGCCAGCAGTCCCCTGCCCGGTGCGAGGGCGAACAGCGATCCGGCTCCGACCGCCTCTGCGGAGGCGGGGTGTCGGGTTCCCGCGTCGAAGAGGAACGTCTCGACGCTGCAGACGCCGAAGTACTGCGCAGTGGCCTTCGAGACCAGTGGCCGTACACGCGAGAAGGCGCCGTCGGCGCCGATGAGCAGGTCCGCGACCACACTGACGCGGTCGGCGAACGCCACCCGGTGGCGGCCGTCGGCGAGGGCCTGCACGGCGGTGACCTTGTGGCCCCAGCGGACGGTTCCTGCGGGCAGGGAGTCGAGCAGCGTCTGCCGCAGCGCGCCGCGCGGGACCTCCGGGCGTTCGCCGGTTCCGGTGTCAGGCACGTCGAGCAGCACGTTTCCCGCCCGGTCCATGACCCGGTACGCCTCGCGGCCCGGCAGGACCAGCTTGCGGAACTCCCCGACCAGGCCGGCTGCTCGGAGCGCGGCCTGCCCGCTGTGGGGGTGCAGGTCGAGCAGACCGCCCTGGCGGCGGGCATCCGGTGCATGCTCCGCCTCGTAGACCGTGGCCCGGATCCCGTGCACGTGCAGCACGCGGGCGAGCGTCAGGCCGCCCAGGCCTGCTCCGATGATCGTGACCGGCGTCGTCATGGTTTCCTCCCTGGTCCCCTTGCGGGGTGCCGCGACATCCCCATTGGATCGCCGCTCCAATCACGCTAACACGGAGTTGGATCGACGCTCCATCCATGCGATGCTGGA
Source organism: Streptomyces hayashii (assembly GCF_024539815.1). GTDB lineage: Bacteria > Actinomycetota > Actinomycetes > Streptomycetales > Streptomycetaceae > Streptomyces > Streptomyces hayashii. Next base: position 9,858 of record NZ_JAHHIU010000236.1, on the reverse strand, counting down.
GCCATGGCGAAGAAGACGGAGAAGGGATCTGCGCGGGCCCCACGGCGCACGGACAGCCTGTCGAGGGAGCTGATCATCCGGACCGCGATCGAGATCCTGGACAGCGGCGGCGAAAAGGCGCTGACGCTGCGCGCGCTCACCGTGCGACTGAGCACCGGCTACGGGGCGATCTACCATCACGTCGCCGACAAGGGCGACCTGCTCGCCACGGCCACCGACGACGTCATCACCGGCGTGCTCTCCGGCGCGGTCGCCGACGCGGACCCCCGCACCGCTCTGCGCGGCCTCGCCCTCGGCCTGTTCGATGCGATCGACGCTCACCCCTGGATCGGGGCGGAACTCTCCCGCCAACCGTGGCGGCCCGCGCTGCTGGACTTCTACGAGAGCATCGGCCGATTGATGGACGCCCTCGACGTTGCGGAAAGGGCGCGCTTCGACGCGGCCGGCGCGCTCGTGAACTATGTCCTCGGCGTCGCCGCCCAGAACGCCGCGAACGCACGGCTGCTCGCAGACGGTGACACGGACCGGGAGACGTTCCTGGAGAACGCTGCCGCCCGATGGGCACAGATCGATCCCGGCCGGTACCCGTTCGTCCACGCGGCCGCGACCCGACTGGGCGAGCACGACGACCGCGAGCAGTTCCTCGTCGGAGTCGACATCTTCCTGGCCGGCATCTCGGCCCTGCGCTGACGGACCACGACGCCATCGCCCTCACAGCGCCGGCAACGTCAACCCATGGACGGCACGGCCGCGGGCCCCCCGACGGCTCCGCCGGTCCGGCGACGCCAAGCGCGGCGTGGACATCGCCGACGGCACCCTGGCGGCGGCCCGCCGCCTCACCGTCGTCGAGCAGTCCAGGAGTCGTCGCCGCCCACCCGGACGAGCCGTCAAGCTGTCCGTGGACCCGTCCGGTTCAGCCCTGGAGGGTGGCGAGCCAGTCGGTCAGCAGGCGGTTCACCTCGTCGGGACGCTCCTGCTGGATCCAGTGGCCGCAGCCGTCCAGGAGGTAGGAGGCCGACAGGCCGGGGAGGCTGGTGGGGTAGGCGTCGATGGCGTCCGACATCCAGGTGGTGGAAGGGTCCAGAGCACCGCCGATGAACAGGGACGGCTGCCTGACCGGGGCTCCGCGGTGCGCAGCGAGGTCTTCCCAGTCGCGGTCCATGTTGCGGTAGCGGTTGAGTGCGCCGGTGATCCCGGCGCGCTCGAACTCTTCGGCGTGGACGTCGAGGTCTTCCTCGGTCAGCCAGGCCGGGAGAACGTCCGCGGGGAAACGGTCGCGCAGCCGGCCGCCGCGGGCGACGAAGTGCGGGTCGGGCTCACCGTGGGCGGGCATGGTGTCGGCGGACAGAGCCGCGTAGAAGCCCGCGAGCCAGCCGCGGACGTCGGGCTCGATCTCCGCCTCGGCGCGGCCGGGCTCCTGGAAGTAGGAGACGTAGAACTCCTGCTCGGGACCGCCGATCCGGTCGAAGATTTCGGTGGGACGGGGGCCGCCGGGCGGCGCGTAGGGAACGCTCAGCAGGCCGACGGCCCGGAAGACCTCGGGGTGGAGCAAGGCGGAGACGGCGGCGATGTTGGAGCCCCAGTCGTGGCCGACGACCACGGCGCTCTCCTCGGCCAGGGCGCGCACGACGGCGACGTTGTCCGCCACCAGGTCGAGCATCCGGTAGGCCTCGGTCGCCGCGGGCCGGGAGGAGCGGCCGTAGCCGCGCACGTCGATCGCCACTGCCCGGTAGCCGGCCGAGGCAAGGGCCGGGAGCTGGCGGCGCCAGGAGTACCAGGACTCGGGGAAGCCGTGCACCAGCAGGACCAGTGGTCCGGTCCCCTGCTCGACCAGATGAAGGGCGCCGGCCGGCGTCTCGACGGTGCGATGGCGGAACTCGGCGGTCGGCTCCGGTTGCATGGACTTCTCCTCGGTTCACGGCGGAAAAGGACTACCCGTCGATCATGCGGCGCGGCGCACGCCCGACGCGAACAGCCTTGCCGATCTGGCAAACTCGCAGGACACAGCGGTGGAGCGGCAGATCACGAAGGAGCGGGAAAGTGGCGATCGACGACGTGGACGGCGCTCTGGCCGCGATGGGGCCCCGGCTGCGGGCGGCGCGGACACGCCACGGCGCGACGCTCACCGGGGTCAGCTGCTCCACCGGCATCTCACCCAGCACGCTGTCGCGGATCGAGACCGGCCGCCGCAAGCCCACTCTGGAGGTGGTGCTGCAACTGTCGAAGGAGTACAGCGTCTCCCTGGACGAACTGGCCGGCACCGCGCCCGCCCCCGCGGCCGAGCCGCGCGCCGCGGCGCCGCTGAGCTTCGGGGACGGCAAAGCGGTGCTGCCCTTGACCCGGTACGTCGGCGGCCTGCATGCCCACAAGCACGTCCTGCCCGCCCTCGCGGACCCGCCCGCACGGCCCGGGCAGATCTCCCACGACGGCTACGAGTGGCTGTGCGTCCTGTACGGACGGCTGTGGCTCGCGCTCGGCGACGAAGACCTCGTCCTGGTCGCCGGGGACGTCACCGAGTTCGACACCCGCATCCCGCACGGGGTGGCGAACGCGGGAACCGGCGGACCGGTCGAGTACCTGATCATGTTCGGACCCCAGGGCGAGCGTCCAAGGCTGCGCACGCCTACGGCCGTCGGCGGCGGGAACCGGCGGCCGCACGGCACTCGGTCCGGCCGCGAACCGCGACCGTAGGACCCGGGCCCCCTTCCGGCAGGAGAGCGACACCGCGACCTGCGCGCAGGTTCGCGGCCAACGGCCGGCCGGATTCCTGTGACACGTGTGCGACCACGCACGATGCGTGGGAGGAGTCGGGACCGTGAGCACGCTGCCGCGAGCGCGAGGCTCTGGCCCCCGAAGCTCGTCGCTATGGGTGGTTGCCTTCGACGGCTCCGCCGTCTCCTCGGCTCTGCCCGCAGTTCCTCGCTGTGTCTGCGCCGTCCGGCAGACGCCGGCCCGGAGGGGGCCCCTTCTTCGACGGCTCCCCCGGGACGTCCCCCGGTGTCCCGGACAGAACAACTCCGAGAGCGGTTCGCTCGTGGTGGACGAAGCGTCCCACGCGATAGCTCGTCACCAGCCCCGCCTGGCGCAACGCGGCCACATGTCCGGACACGGTCGAGGGGCTCATGCCGTGAGCTCGTGCCAAGGCGCTGGTCGGCGTGGGCCGTTCCAGTTCGCTGAGGATGCGGGCCCGGGTACGGCCGATGAGGCGCTCAAGAGCGTGCGTGCTGGATGTGTTCGTGGTGGAGCGCCACAAGTCGCCGATCCCACGGGCGGGGTAGATGACGGTGGGCTGCCATGGCTGCTCGGCCACGACGGTGAGGGCCGGCCAGACGAACACGCTGGGCAAGAGGAGGAGGCCACGGCCGTTGAGGCGCTGTGTGATGCAGTGAGGTGTCGCGATCACGAGTCTGCGGTCCTCGTGCCATCGCACGGAAGAGTGCAGTTCGCCGAGCATGTGCTGGAAGCCGCCCGCGGCCACCTGCTGCGAGCGCAACGCGATGTCGGCGTGCAGGAGGTCGCGCAGCTGCGCCCACTGCGGGGCCACGAGGCGGTCCCAGCACAGGCGGATCAGCCTGCCGAGTTCGGCCACGGTGTGCGCGGGCTCGCTGAGCAGTCGGTCGGCGAGTTCCTGGTTCGGCGGGGCGCCGCGCTCGGGCCCGTGGAGACATCGGTGCAGTTCCGCCTCCACCTGGGCGAGGGGCGTGGCGGTCACCTGCTCCAGTTCGTCGTCGAAGGCGGCCATGGGACCGGAGGGGGGCGGTGTGAGGAAGTCGGGGGTGTAGCCCGTACGCGGCAGCAGCGTGAGCAGCGGAGCGAGCGCGGCATCGTCGATGAGCGGGCGCACCTGCCGTACCCAGGGGAGGTGGTACGCCTGACGTCGCGGGTCGGCCAGGGTGCGTACTGCGGCCACGGTCTCCCAGAGGGGCGAGAGCGCGAAGCGGCACCGGAGCAGGTCCTCGGTCTCCACCAGTAGGTGTACCGCCATACGTCGTCCGGCCCCCTCTGCCTGATTCCCCGGCGGATTCGAGTATGTCCGAATCGATTGAGCCGTGACACTGCGCCCGCGATGCTGCGGACCATGTCACAGCAGAGTCCTCCTTCCTCTTCCCCTGCCACCGGCGCCCAGGGGACCGCGGAGCCCCCCACCTACCGGACGATTCTGGGTGTTCCCGAATTCCGCGTGATGTTCCTGGCCCAGATCGTCGCAACGCTGGGCAATGCGACCTCCCAGATCACGCTCTCGGTGGTGGTGTACGAGCGGACGAAGTCTCCCCTGCTGTCGTCCCTGACGTTCGCGCTGGGCTTCGCCCCCTATCTGTTCGGCGCCACGTTCCTGTCCGCGGTCGCCGACCGGTACCCCACCCGTGACGTGCTGGTGGCCTGTCAGGTCGTCAGCTGCGTGGTTGTCGGCCTCATGGCCGTCCCGTCGACCTCGATCCCGGTTCTGCTGCTGCTTCTGCTGGTCCTGGGAACCGTTGCCCCGGTGTTCCAGGGGGCTCGCGCGGCCAGCCTCCCGGATCTGCTGTCGGGAGCGGGGTACGTCCTGGGCCGTTCGTTGCTGCGGCTGGTGTCCCAGAGCACCCAGATCATCGGCTTCGCGGCCGGAGGAGTGCTGCTGATCGCTCTGACGGCGACGCAGGCACTGCTGTCGGCGGCGGCGGGGTTCGGGGTTGCGGCGCTGCTTCTCCAGTTCGGCACCCGGCGGCTGCCGGCTCGTCAGGGGCACGACCTCTCGTCGGTGACGCGTTCCTCGTTGAGCGGCCTCCGGCAGGTGTTCTCCGCTCCCGGCCTGCGGCCCTTGTTGCTGCTGACGTGGCTCCCGCCGACGCTCGTCGTGGCGCCGGAGGCGCTGGCAGCCGCATACGCCGACCAGTTGGGCGGTGGATCCACGGCGACCGGCTTGCTGCTGGGCGCCGCGCCGACCGGCTCGGTGATCGGTGAAGTGCTGGCGGGAACGCTGCTTCGGCCCGGTACCCGGGTCAGGCTGGTGCTGCCGCTCGGGTGCCTGATGTTCGTACCCCTGGTGTTCTTCGTCTTCGCCCCCGGGCTCGTCCCGGCGATCCTGCTGTTGGTGGCGTGCGGATGTGGATTCACGTACGCGATGGGGCTGGACCAGCGTGTACTCGATGCCACCCCCGAGGGGTTGCGGGGCAGGGCGCTCACGATCACCATGGCGGGGCTCATGATCGGCCAGGGCGTGGGATTCGCCGCGGCCGGCGCCGCGGCCGAGTTCCTGCCCGCGCATCTCGTTGTCGCGGTGGCCGGCGTCCTGGGGCTGGCCGGCGTCGTGGTGTGCAGCGTGCGCCTCTCGCCGCGTGGCCGCGACAGCCGCTTCGATGCGGGCAGTGGCGACGTGCCCGGCACCGAAGGGTCGACTTCGTGATCCAGCGGGGGACTTGGGCGGTGGCCTACCGGGTCGGGCGGAGCAGTGCCCACTCCCGTTCCTCGTCGAGCCACCGGTCCAGGGAGAGCCCGGCGGAAGCAGCCAGTTTCTCCACGTCGTCGTCGGAGTGGACGACGTCGGTCCACGAGTGCGTCCACGTCGTTCCCTTGAGGCGGCACTCCTGGGCCGCGCGCAGGACGCCGCCGTCCAGCCGGGCTTCCGTGATGGTGATCCGGAACTCTCCGGATCGGTGCTCCTGGCCGGGCTGCAATGACGCGGCCCAGTCCGGAGAGGTCCGCTGGACGAGCACGACGCCGTCGTCCGTGACGTGCCGTCTGCACGTGGCCAGGAAGGCTTCCCGCTGGCCTGGGACGATGGTGTTGATCAGGAAGCTGGCGAGAACCACGGTGGGGAACTCCTGCGGCAGGTCGAGTTCCTCGATGTCGGCGTGGACCCGTGTGGCGCCCCGCACGCAGGCAAGCATGTCGGCGCTCTGGTCGACTGCGACCACGGGGTGGCCGAGGTCTACGAGCGGGTGGGTGATCCTGCCCGCGCCGCAGCCGAGTTCGAGTACGGCGCACCCTGGAGGGACAGCTCCGTGGATGAGCGCCGGTTCCCGGCCCGGAGGGAACGAGCGGTACAGGCCGACCGGGCTGCCGTCCGGCGCCACCGGGCCGCCGTCGGAGGAGGTCCCGGCGCCGAGTGGGCTCACGCGGCGCCCCCGCTCACCGGCAGGGTGCGCAGCCCGCGCAGGGTGGCGTGACGCCAGTGGACCGGCTCTCCGGCCAGCCTCAGCTGCGGGGTGTGCCGGAGGAGGGCGTTCAGCGCGACAGCGCACGTCAAGCGGGCCAGTGACGCGCCTGCACACGCGTGTGCGCCCCAGCCGAACCCCAGGCTGTGGTTCGGAGTGCGGGTGAAGTCCAGTGTGTCGGGTCGCGGAAACCGGCGGGGGTCGCGGTTCGCCGCGGCGATCAGGAGGATGACGTCGCTTCCCTCTCGAAGGAGACGGTCGTCCAGCTCCACGTCCTGGGCGCACACACGGGCGACGGCCTGTACGGGCCCGGAGTGGCGCAGCAGTTCCTTGATCGCGTTCTCGGTCACGCCGGCGGCCTGGAGTTCCTTCCACGCCGCCGGCGTGCGCAGCAGGGTCAGTGCGGAAGCCGCGATGAACCGGCTCGTCGGGGCGTACCCGGCGTGGAGCATGGCACGCAGCGTGTTGAGGATCATGTCGCGCGAGATGCTCTGTGCCGCTTCGGCCTGCCGCAGGTCTCCGAGCAGGCCGCTGTCCGGCCCGCTGTCGAGCCAGCGTGAGATCTGCGCGCTGAGTTTGTCACGGGCCCGCGTGCCGGGAGCGGCCGCTTCCGGGGTGAGACCGGAGTCCATCGCCGCGACGATCGCCTCGGACCAAGCGACGATGTCCTTCTCGTCGGCGTCGGGCACTCCGAACAGCTCGGCCACCGCCGCGAAGGCCAGTGGAGCGGTGAAGGACTCGACGAGGTCGAAAGCCGGCTGGGCGGACAGTTTCACGAGGAGTTCGTCCGCCAGGTCCTCCAACTTCGTTGTGATGGCGGCGAAGTCCTGGCGTCGGTAGGCGTCCATCAGCACGCGGTGTACGGCGCCGTGCTCCGGCGGGTCCAGAGTCTGGATGCTGAGCAGGTTGTCGGGGATCTCGGCACCGGATCGCCGCCAGTCGGAGGAGAAGATGTCCGTGCGGTGCAGGGCGAACAGGCAGTCGTCGTACCCGCTGACCACCCAGGCGCTCAACGGCGCGTACCAGTGGACCGGTTCGGTCGACCGGAGACGGTGGTACATCGGCTGCGGGTCGTTGATGGTCGCCTCGTCCAGCGGCCGGAACAGGTCCATCCTCGGTCCTCCCGTGTATCGGTGGTGCAGGTGGAAGTCGGCTGCGGCGGCCCGGATCGGGCCGCCGCCTTGGGACAACGGGATCAACCGGGGGTTTCCGCTCGGTCATCCGCTGTCCTGTTCCGAGTCAGTGCAGGTAGCGCATGATTCCTCCTCGGCTGGTCGACGGGACGGGGGCGCGGGAGATCAGTGCAGGTAGCGCATGGTGTACCTCCTTGGTTCCGGGTTGTCGGGGCAGACGTGGGCCGCATCCAGCCGTGCAGGAGGAGGCGCCCACGCGCTCGGGGGGAGCGGCCACGGACCGGGCGCCGTGGCCGACCGTGGCGTCATCGGGCCGGAGCTATGTCACGGGCGGGCGGGCTGGGCCGAGCGCTCGACGGTCTGGCGGTGGCGTCCACGCCGTGAGAAGAAGACGGCACGCGGGGTGCTGCTGGAGAGTCCCAGGCGCATGCCGCGTTCCTCGGTCCAACCCTCTAGGCGGAACTCGCCGCCGCCCACATGGATCAGACCGAAGCTGGGCCCGTCGCTGATGTCCAGCACAAGGCGACCCTGCTCGGCGACCACCCGGGCGTCCAGGTCCTGTTCCTCGTGTTCGGCGACCGGCTCGTCCAGCCGCAGGAAGCAGGGCGGGACGGTCAGCGTGCACGGGAAGCAGGTCTGCTCGGACGGGCGCAGGGGTATCTCGGGGCGCGAGAACGCCACGTCGCTCAAGGGGATGCGTTGCAGGAAGTCCTCGGGAAACAGATTCAGCAGTTCAGGGGTGACGGCACAGTCGACGACGAGGTGGACGCGCGGCCGGCTGCCCGTGTTCACGACGCTGTGCGGGCGGCTGAAGTCGCCGTACCAGAGGCGGCCGGGCTGCCAGCGGTGCTCCTTGCCGTCGATGCGAAGGACAGCGCCGGGGTTGGTGCGAATCGGGACATGAAGCCGTACGAGACCGTAGAGGAACCCTGTCGGCGTATCGCGGTGCTCCGGGACCTCTACTCCCGGGGCCAAGGACATCAGCCGGGCGCAGCGCAGGGGTGTCGGCAGGGAGGCGAGCACCTCGGCCATATAGGGCGTGCGCTTGAGCCACGGGGTGTCCGCGAACCCATCGGTTCCGGGCCCTCCCGGGTCGGTGCGGCCGGGGTCGCCCGCCGGACTTCGGAGAGCGAGGCATCGCCAGTCGATCTCCGCCGGGTCGGTCAGATCTCCCCCGTCCACGACCGACTGCTGAGCACCCCACGTGCGGTCACCCAGTGCGTCGAGGTCTCTCTGTAAGAGATCGGGGTCGAAAGCCTGTCGCAGAGGCACCGCTTCAGGAAGATCGCTGATGGCGTCGGTCACATCGAGCGCCTGCGTCACTTGCCCTCCCGCTTCGCTCTATCTGGCGCGTAGACAACACCAGGTTCGAACAGAGCCGAGCATTCGCGAGGTGCGTGACAGGTACAAGCGACTCCCATACTTGCACTTTTGGGACGATCTTGTTAGCGCGCGCCCGAGGCAGGGAAGATGACCGAAACCTGACGGCACAGGTGGCTTGCCCAGTCCCCTCACCGTGCCCCATGCGGACGGCAGCGGGAGCCAGGGCCGGATCGCGGAGCGTGCGCACACCGCCGTATTCCAGCGGCACGCTCCCCTGTGAACCGGCGGCTGTCGCGCCCCCCTCCGCCCGCCGAGACTTCAACCATCGCGCCGAGTTCGCCGGTCGGGCCGGATCAGAACGCAGCAGCCGGCATCTGCCGCGGGCTGCTGAACTAGTCCGAACTGAGGGTGCGCTGGTCGGCCTGGTCACGAGCACACGTCGACGGCTGCGAAGAGGACTCCGGTGCGGTCAGACGCCGGCCGAGACGCGTCATCACCAGATGCTGGGCGCCCAACGTGATGCCGAGACCGAGCCACAGGGCGTTGCCGTTGAACGGTTCGCCGAACGCCGCTTCCGCGATCGCCCCGAGCCCCAGTTTGACGGCGACGGTGGCGAGCCACAGCAGCAGCGTCATGCGGCCGCCCTTGCGGTACAGCCGCCCGTCCGCGCCGCGCCACATCGGCATGGTGCGGCCGCGCAGGACCCCGGCAACCACCGACACGACGAGCCCGGCGACCAAGAACGCGATGCCGGCCGCGGTCGTACGGCTCGGGCCTGGTGGGACACAGCCGCGCACGACCAGGAGGGCGACCCACGCATACACCACCGGACGGACCGGTCGCACGGAGAACTGGCTCACCACGATCACGGCGGTGATGCCGACGATCAGGAACACACTGGACGTCATTGAGGTGCAGCCCCCGGACAGGTAGGTGACAAGCGTGGAAGACAGTGGGGCACGGGGCGCGGTGTCGTGCGCCGGGTCGGCCGGATCGTGGCCGAGCCCGGTCAGCCGGGAACGCCCGCCGGGCGCGAATCCGCCTGTGGCCGACGGCGCCCGCAGAGGCGCGGCCGACGGTGTACCACGCCGTCAGGCCCGTCCCCGTGCCGGGCGACCAACTCTACGGCGGTATCGAGGAGTTCCTCCCGCGCCGGTTCCGGCGCGCACCTGTGCCGTGACCCCGTCATGTCCCCCCGTTATGTTTTTCGCGGTCCTGCAATGGGGCCGCTGGCCTCCGGGCCCGGTATGACTGTGTCCCCTCTGTCG
>NZ_JAHHIU010000235.1 GCF_024539815.1 Streptomyces hayashii | reverse complement strand
ACCTGGAGGGCGGAGGCCGCGCAGGCGGGCGGCGGGGTGGAGGTGGTGGTGGTGCTCGCCGCCATGGCGGTGCCGGGCAGGATGCCGGTCACCGCCGCCGCGACGGCCGTGACCGCCGTCGTCGCCAGAGCCGCCCTGCGAATGCCGTTGCTGTGACGCATGCTGTCGTCCCCCTGAGTCGTCTCGTCCGCGGGTTTCGGTCGTCAGTTGTTGACCCGCGGTACGCGTGGTCGTGGTCCGTGAGTGCAGACAGGGCGGGAGAGCGGCAGGGTTCCGCGCGGCGACTACTTGTGACGGAACGGTGACGACAGGCTGCACCCACGCGACCCTGTGATCCGCTGGATCGAGGAAGAACCCGCCGAGCCCGGCCTCCCCTTCTACCCCTGGTGCCCTCCGAGTCGTCCCGCCCCTGAGCAGGTGAGCAGGTGAGCAGGTGAGCAGGTGAGGGTCCCATGACGACCGTACCTTCGCTTCGGCGGACACCATCAGCCCCGGCCGTCGTCGGCTACGTCCGCACGGCCGCAGGCCGAAGCCCCGTCCCGCAGATCACCACACTCATGCGCACCAGCGTCGCAGATGAGGACCTCTACATCGAGCGCACGAACGGGCACACGACCGCATGGCCCGAGCGGGACCTGCTGCTGCCCCGACTCCGCTCCGGCGACACCATCGCGGTCACCCGGCTCTACCGGCTCTTCTACTCCGTCCAGAACCTCATCATCGTGGGCAGCGTACTACTGGACCACGGCATCCGGCTCCAGGCCGTCGAGCAGAACGTGGACGGCAACACCCTCGAAGGACGCGACCTCTTCGGCATGATGTCCGCCCTCGCCACCCTGCACCGCGAGTTCGCACTCGCCGCCACCAGCGACGGCCTGGCCGCCGCCCGCGCCCACGCGCGCGGCAACGCCGGAGGGCTCAAGCCCAACTCACACAACACCAGGTCGTGAACTCCTTCAGCTTCACAGCACAGGCGCGTCCGTCCAGCAGCTCACTCGAACATTCAAGGTCTCGCTTAGCAGGATCTACCGACACATCAGCCTCGCCAGCGAAGCAACGAGCCCGCCGTGACGAAATGAGTCGGGGCACCTGTGACGGCCGGCGAACTCACGCGGCCACGACGAGCTGCCCCCGTACGGTGTGGCGATGGACGATCAGGACGGTTGCTTCGGAGAGCGAGTTGCGGCGGCCTACGACGAGTCGTCAGGGGACATGTTCAAGCCGGGCGTCATCGACGAGACAGTCGGCTTTCTGGCTGACCTGGCCGATGGCAGCCGGGCCTCGAACTGGGCATCGGGACAGGGCGCATCGCGTTGCCGCTGGCACAACGCTGGGTCCAGGTTCACGGCATCGACTTGTCCCGAGCGATGGTTGCCCGGATGCGTGCCCAGCCAGGCGGCGACGCGATCGGCGTCACGGTCGGCGACTTCGCGACGACGAGAGCGGACAGGACGTTCTCCGTCGCATACCTGCTCCTCAACACGATCATGAATCTGACGATGCATGGCGGAGAAGGTCGTCTGTTTCCGCAACGCCGCCGCTCACCTGGAACCCGGCGGCCGTTTCGTCATCGAAGTCCTGATCCCCGGGCTGCGAAGGCTCCCAGCCGGGCAGAAGGTCGTGCCCTACCACGTGAGCCCGACGCGATAGGCCTCGACATCTACAACGTCACCACCCAGGCGACGAGTTCGAACTACATCGAGGTCGTCGACGGCCGCGGCGAGCACAGATCTGTTCCCTTCCGGTATGTGTGGCCGTCGGAACTCGACCTGACGGCCCAGCTCGCCGGACTGCGACTGCCCGAGCGGTGGGACGGATGGACGCGGGAAGCCTTCACGAGCGAGAGCCGTCAACATTGCTCGGTTTCGGAGAAACCCGCCGACTGACCACCAACCGGGCGCTCCCTCGCCTCCAGGGCCGCGAACAACGGGGGGAGCCGTCGACGCACCTGGCGACACGCTGGTCGGCCTGGCCGTCCACCTGCTCGCCGCCGCGCTCCACGCCAGCCACCCGTGATTGCCCAGCGAAGACGGTTGACCGGGAGAGCCCCGTCAGCCGGATGATCTCCGTGAGCGTCGCGCGGCGCCCCGCACGTGCAGCACCACCGCGGAGTTGATCCTTCGCGGCCGCGAGAATCCTCGCCGGTCAGCTGACCCGACGTCCGTCCTCCCAGCTCGTCCGCGCGTTCGGGCGGATTGCACTCGGCGGGGCGGAGCCGGGCGGGCACGGATCCGTCCCGGAATCCACACCGCCCCCCGGCCTCCGCCGGCTCAGCCAGGCGCGACGAACCCCGACTCATAAGCCGTGATCACGGCCTGTGTCCGATCGCGCGCCCCCAGTTTCGTCAACACCGCGCTGACATGTGACTTGACCGTCTCCGTCCCGACGACGAGCCGTGCGGCGATCTCCGCGTTCGACAGTCCGCGCGCCATCAGCCGAAGCACCTCGGCCTCCCGCTCTGTCAGCCGCGACCGCTCCAAGGTGTCCCGCGCTGCCCGATTGCCGCCCCCGTCGCCGTATTCGGCGGCGAGCCGCCGCACCGACGCCGGGAACAGCAGCGACTCTCCCTCGGCGACCAGCCGCACCGCGTGCACTATCTCGGCGGGCCGCGCCCGCTTCAGCAGGAACCCGTCCGCGCCCGCGCGCAGCGCCTCGTACACGTACTCGTCGTTCTCGAAGGTCGTCACGACCAGGATCTTCGGCGGCTCGTCCACGGTGCGCAGCAGCGCGCGCGTGGCCTCGATGCCGTCCATCAGCGGCATCCGAACGTCCATGGCAACCACGTCCGGCCTCAGTTGTCGCACCAACGGGATCACCGCTGCCCCGTCGGCGGCCTCGCCGACGACCTCGATGTCGTCCTGAGCCTCCAACACGGCCCGCAGCCCTGCCCGGACCAGCGGTTCATCGTCGACGAGAAGCACGGTAACCGGCATTCGGTCAGCCTAGATCAGTGGAACGGCAGTTCGGCCCGCACCAGCCAGCCGTCCCCGTCCGGCCCGGTCGACGCACGGCCGCCCAGCAGGGCTGCCCGCTCGCGTATGCCGCGCAGCCCGCCTCCCCGACCGGGGCCGGGCACGGGGGCGGTGTTCGTCAGCGGGTTGTGGACCTCCAGACGCAGGACGTCGTCGGCGATCCCGACACGGACCCGCACCGAAACGGCTCCCGCGTGCCGCAGCACATTGGTCAGCGCTTCCTGGAGGATGCGGTAGCCCTCGCGGGAGACCGCTCCCGGCACCGACTCCAGGGGGCCGGTCAGTTCGGCGTCGACCTTCGCCCCGGACCCCCGTACCGACTCCAGCAGCCGGTCGGCCTCGGCCAGCGTCGGTCTCCTGTTCACCGGCGGCTCGGACTCGCGTAGCACGCCGAGCACCCGCTCCAGGTCCGTCAGGGCCGATCGGCCGGTCTCCTCGATGGCTGCCAGGGCCCGGTCGGTGAACCCCGGATCGCCCGCCGCCCGCGCCGCGCCCGCCTGGACCACCGCCACTGTCAGCGCATGCCCGATGGAGTCGTGCAGCTCCCGGGCCATGCGGTTGCGCTCCAGGAGTTGCTCGGTCCGCTCCTCCAGGGCGGCCAGCCGTTCGGCCGCGGACGGACCGAGCAGCCCGCGCGCGCAGACAGTGACCAACTCGCCCAGGACGACCACGACCCCGTAGAGCGCGAGGACGGGAAAGGGGATGAGCAGGGCGAACCACCAGTGCGGCGCAGCCGACGGCAGGAAGGACATGGTTCCGTGCGGCACTTGGCCGCCGGCGCCCATGGCCAGGTCGTAGACCATGGCGGGCAGCCACACGCAGCCGAACAGCGACACTGCGCCCAGCGCCATCCGCACCTCAAGCCACAGCACGGTCCGCAACCGGTCCCGCCACGTGGCCGAAGCCGCCACGGAGAACCCCGGATCGGGGTCGGCGGGCAGCAGGAGCAGCCGCGCCTGCACCCCCTCGCCCGTCCGCACCGCCGGGATCAGTCCGACCGGGACGAGCAGCAGCGCGGGCACCCACGGCCGCGACGGGTCGATGAACATCCAGAAACTCACGATCAGCATCGGCACCCACAGGTGCAGCAGTCGTGTGTACGTCGTCCCCCGCAGCAGCGGGCGCAGAAGGCGGCCCATGCGGACATCGTGGCAGGCCCCACTGACAACCGGCCTCCCCCGAGCGGGGGAGACGCTCTCCCCGGGCGGGGGAGGCCAGAAGCCCCGTGAGTGGCGAGAGTGGGGGCCATGAACAGCATCGACGTCCGCGACCTCACCAAGGAGTACGGACCCCGGCGGGCCGTGGACCGGCTCTCGTTCTCCGTCCTGCCCGGCCGGGTCACGGGCTTCCTCGGCCCCAACGGCGCGGGCAAGTCCACCACCCTGCGCCTGATCCTGGGACTGGACCGGCCGACCTCGGGTGCCGCCACCGTCGGCGGGCTGGCCTACCCTACGCTTCGCGAACCTCTGCGCCACGTCGGCGCCCTCCTCGACGCGCAGGCCGCGCACGGCGCCCGGACGGGACGCGATCACCTGCTCGCCCTCGCGGTCAGCAACCGCATACCGGCCCGCCGGGTCGACGAGGTACTGGAGGAGGCCGGCCTTGCCCCCGCCTCTCGGCGCCGGGTGAAGACGTACTCCCTCGGCATGCGCCAGCGGCTCGGCATCGCCGCCGCCCTGCTCGGGGACCCTGAAGCGGTGCTGCTCGACGAGCCGTCCAACGGACTCGACCCCGAAGGCATCGTCTGGATCCGCGAGTTGCTGCGCCGACTGGCCGGGGAAGGCCGCACCGTGCTCGTCTCCAGTCACCTCATGAACGAGACGGCGTCCTTCGCCGACCACCTCGTCGTGCTCGGCCGGGGCAGGCTGCTTGCCGACACCCCGGTGCGGGACTTCATCGACGCGCGCGTGCAGCCCCGAGTCCGCATCCGGACGAGCGACCCACTCGCCCTGAGGAGCATCCTCGCCCGGCACGGCCACGACGCCGTGGAACAGTCCGAGGGGCAATGGATCGTGCACCACGCGCGCGTGGACGACATCGGCCGCCTCGTGTCGGACGCCGGCGTCCCCCTCCTCGAACTGACCTCGGAGGTGGGCACGCTGGAGCGCGCCTACCTGGACCTGACCGCTGCCGACGCCGAGTTCGCGGCCCAGCCCCGGAAGGCCTGACCATGGGATTCACCCCTGTCCTCCACTCCGAGTGGATCAAGATCCGTACCCTGCGGTCGCTGGTCGGCAGCCTGGGCGCGGTCCTGCTCGCCACTGTCGCGTTCTCCGCGCTGGCCGGGGTCGCCACTCCCTCCGACGGCGACGACTTCGACCCGCTGCTCGCCGTCTTCTCCGGCGTGAGCTTCGGGCAGATCGCGGCCGTCACGTTCGGCACGACGGCGGTCGCGGCCGAGTTCCGGACCGACGCTGTGCGGGTGTCGCTGGCCGCTGTGCCGCAGCGGGGCCGTTGGTTCACCGCCAAACTGACGGCGATCGCCCTGCCCGTCCTCGCCGTCGGGCTGGCCACCGGCCTCGCGACCCTGGCCGTGGGCCGCGCGGTGCTGGGGAACAAGGCTGACGGACTGAGCACGACCGAGAGCCTGCGCGGTGTCGCAGGCTGCGCCGTCTACCTCACGTTGATGGCGCTGCTCGCGGCCGGTCTGACGGCCCTGGTGCGCAGTGGAACAGGGGCGCTGAGCATCCTCGTCCCCTTCCTGCTGATCGTGTCCTTCGTCATCGGCGACCTGCCTGGTGACGTTGCCGACTTCCTGCCCGACCGCGCCGGCCAAGTGGCCCTCCACACACGGTGGGACGGCGTCCTGGGACCGTGGACGGGGCTCGCGGTGACCGCCGCGTGGGCTCTGACGGCGATCGTGGCGGGGGCGTGGCGGATACGGCAACGGGACGCCTGATCGGATGCCCGAGCGAGGTCCGCGCAGGCTGGCCATGGCGTGGGGTGCGGACTCGCGAGGGTCCTCGCCGAAGGTCACGCTCTGACGTGGTGCCGTGCCCCAACTCACCATTGATTCGGGATGAGTTCGGCAAGTAGAGGCGGTCCGGCCTGTGTCGACGGCCATCGCCGTACCCCGGTGGGGCCGGGGATTCTCCCAGCTCGTGGCCACCAGAATTCGCTGATGGCCAGTGGCGTTCCTGGGATGGGATCAGCTCAGGGCTAAGGCGACGACGCCCCGGCAGGCGAGGGCCTGGGAGAGCCGGTGTGAGTCGCCCTTGGCGGCCACGAGGTGGGTGTGGTGGAGGATACGGTCGACGGTCGCGGTGGTGACGGTCTTGGACATGGTCATCCCGCGGCCTGAACTGCGCTTGCTGGGCGCGGGGTTGCGGCGTGCGCGTGGAGAGGCTGGTGGGTGAGCCGGCGGGTCAGCAACGTGATGGCCGCGATGGTGAGCATCGCTTCCGAGTGCGCTGGGAGGGCTTCGTAGTCCCGCGCGTTCCTGCGTGCGTGCATCCACACGGCCAGCTGCGTTCCACGACTCATCTGCGTGGCAGGATCACCCCGGTGAACCTTTACGCTCACAGCACTGAGTGTTGTCCCGCACCTAGTGATCGGCGCGAGTGCCTCGGACATGTGCGATCACGTCTGGTGGGCCCAGGCGGGCACGGTTGATCCGGCCCCGGCCTCGGATCACGCCGTCCGCGGACAGTCTTTTCCGCAGTGCGTCGGGGGCCAATGAGCCTTCGAAGCCCTCGCTGAGGCCTCGCCCCGTGTCTGCGTACTCGTAGCGGACCGCGTACGTCCTTCCCTCGTGATGCCATTCGCAGCGAACCAGAGGTCGTGCGAGGACCGCTTCGAACCACCGTGCCGATCGGTTCGCCAGCTCCGTAGGGCTGCCCGCGGCCCCGAAGGCGAACTCGATCGCGGGCTGCCGGATAGTGAAGTCCTGGTTATGGAGCTCACCGCCACGGACGACGGAGCCGTCGAAGTGGGCGCCCACCGTCAGAACTCCCTGGTTGCGTTGCGGGTCACCGATGTCCAGATAGACGATCAGCTGGCCGTCGGAGGTGTTCGCCGATGGCAGCACGACAGTGTCGAGCGGGTCCACCAGCCAGGAGCGCGCGCGTTCGGCCAGGACGTCCACGAACGCGCGTTGCGCAACGTTCAGGTCGTCCTCGTCGTACTCGAACCAGGGGATCTCGTCCATGACCGCACTGTACGGGCGACACAAAGGCTGTCCAGAAGCTGCCGGTCGCGAGTGAGATGATCTTGATGCGGCTGGTGTGATCACGGAGTCGGCGCCCTCCCGGATGGCCCCGTTCACCGGGAGCCCGCGCGCCTTCGGGAAGGTGGTGTCGGTGCTGCGGCGCGAGGGTGCGGCTGCGGTCCGAAGGGGCCGACCGTGGAACCTTCCGCCGGAGGACCATGCACCGCTGGTCGCGGCCTACTGGCGAACGAACCTGACGATGTGTCAGCTCGCGCCACTCTTCGGGGTTTCGAAGCGGCCGCGGCCCGCATCTTCGACCACCTTGGGCCCATGCTCGCTGTTCAGCCCCGCGTCCGCCAAGGACACGGTGCTGATCGTGGACGGCACCCTCGTGCACACCCGCGACCACACCATCGCCGCGCAGACGAAGACAACTCATGTCGCTGGAGGTCAACTCGGTGGGTGCTGGCGTGACGTCCAGCCCCAGCGGCCGGAGGCAATGGGCCTGACATGTCGTAGCCTGCCGACAACGTCGCCGCGCGTTATGAGGCGGACACCAGAGGGGACCGAACATGCAGGTCGCTGGCGTTGAGTTTCGGGTGAATCACCCGGTTCTGGCGTTGGGGTCGACCGACTGGCTGCCGGTGATGGAGCTGGGAGGCGAGGCCGCCGTCGGATGCGACACCCATGTGGTGGTCCGGGTTCAGGCTCAGGTTCAACTCATCAAGGTCCGGCTATTCACCGAGCCGCTCGACGAGGGCCTGGGGCTGGAACGCGGCCGCAGTCGACATCTTGGTGGGCCCGAAGCTCCAGGCAGCGAGCCCGTCACGGGACGACACACCACGTGCTGGCCTGCTGGTTCGGAGTGGACCGCTCCACCATCGCTCGGGCCGTCGGCGAGGTGCGCAAGTACTGTCCAGCGGCTCTCACTGCCTCCCACGATGCTGGCAAACCAACGATCAAGTCCTGGACGTCTCACCAACAACCGTGCACGAGCTCGTTAGTGACAATCCACCCGTTACCGCCTATCAGAGTGGAGGGGCCTCATCAACCAGGGTCTTCAGCTCTGCCGGCAGATCAGGTGCGTCCCGCCAGTTCTGGGCGATCACAAGAGCGTGCGTCACGCGCCTCAGCGTTCGACTGCCCGAAAAGAAACCGCGTCCAGCACCCGCCGGGCAGGACCGTCGACAATCTCATACAGGGCATTCGAGACCGCGCTCACGTCATCCCGAGGCGAGCCCGCAGCGTGCGATGGGCACCGTCGAGCGCTTACCGTTCCGATCCGCTGGCTGCACCCCCTGAATCCCCAAGCGTGCTGGTCAGCCCGCCACATCACCCCCGTTCACTTGCGGCAGACCGGCCGGTACGGCACGTCGCGCACGTACGCCCGCCACTGCGCCCGCGTCAGCTCGCTCTCTCCGGCCCTCGCGCACACCGATTCGACCGCCCGTGACGGGTCGATCGGGTAGCGCTGGAGGGGCACATGCGCGCTTCCCGCGTACAGCGTGCCGCTGTCCGCGCTGAACGCCACCGTGTCGATCGCGTCGCCCGGTGTCGTCAGCGGGCGGCCGAGCGGTTGCTGCGTGGCGATGTCCCACAGCTGGAGGTTCCCCGCCTCGCCGCCCACCGCCAGTGTGCTGCCGTCGGGACTGACGGCGAGGGCGCTGACGGCTTCGGAGGTGTCGCCGGTCAGCACCTCGGTCGCGCCGTCCTGGAGCGTGGGGAAGACGTTCGGCAGAAATCCCTCCCGCTGCCGCAGCTTTCCGTCCCACAGCGCCACCCGGCCCGTCTGGTCGCCCGCCGCGAGCCGTGAGCCGTCCGGAGCGAAGGCGAGTACGCCGACCTCGTCGCCCTGGACCAGGTTCCGTCCGGTGACCTCGCCGTCCGGCAGACCGGCCGTGCGATTGTCGCCGACGAGGAGCCGGCCGTCGGGGCGGACGGCCAGGTGGCTGCTGGACAGGGCCCCGCGGACCGCCGTCAGGCGGTGACGAGTGAGGTCCCAGGTCTCGTTCCCCAGGTCGCCGACACCCGTCGTACGGGTGAGGTGGAGCGTACGGGCGTCCGGGCCGAGCACGATGGTGACCACCGCGCCGGCCGACGTCCTCGTCGCCAGGTCCAGCATCGTGCGGACCTGGCCCCGGTTGACGTCCCAGAGAGTGAGGCGCTGCGGGGATGCCTCGTTGCCGGGCGCCGAGACGCCGTACGCGAGCGTCCTGCCGTCGGGGGCGAAGGCCAGGAGCGGGGAGGTGTTCTCCGGGAACACCGGCGTGGAGGGGCTGCGGGAGACGGGGAGCGGCGTGGCCGGCAGTGTCTTGAGCAGCCGTCCGTCGGCGGTGTCGCGCAGCTCGAAGAGGTAGGTGTCGCCGGTGCGGCGGGCGGTGGCGAGGGTGCGGCCGTCCGGGCCGATCAGCGCCTTGTCCAGCGGATCGCCCCGCCAGGCGGACGTCACGGCCTGCGCGATGTCCAGGGAGTGGACCGTGCCGCCCTCCAGGTAGCGCAGCACCGGGCGTGTGGGGTCCCAGGCCAGACCGTCGTACAGGTGCTGGCTGTTGAGGGGGTACCGGAACACGGGGGCGTCCCAGCCCAGCCGCCACACCCGGACCTCCGACCCGTCGGCGGTCGCCAGGAAGTTCCCGTCCTTGCTGAAGGCGGTGTACTGCACTCCCGTGTCGTGGAAGTCGGACACCTGCTCGCCCGACCGGACGTCCCAGACGCGCACCCCGCTCCCGGTCACCGCGGCGAGCCTCTGCCCGCCGCCGAGGGTCAGCAGCGACCGCTCCGTGCCGCAGACGTCGCCCACGCGTTCCCAGCGACCGTGCACCGTGCGCCGGTCGATCAGGTACCGCACCCGCAACGGGCCGCCGCCGGTGGGGCAGACCGCGATCAGCCGACCGTCCGCGCTCGGCGCCACCGTCGCCGTGCTGCGCGACTCCGTCTCGGTCAGCAGCTTCCCGTCCGCTGCCGAACGCACCCGCACCCGGAAGTCGTCCGCGCTGCTCACGAGGTAAGTGCGCCCCTCGAAGTCCACATGGGACGACCCCGGCATCCGGTCACCGAGCCAGCGTCCGGCGGTCGTGTCCCACAGCCGTACCCCGTGGTCTCCCTGGATCGCCAGCAGCCGCCCGTCAGGACTCACCCCGGCCATGGTGCCGCCTTCCGGCAGCCGCCCCGAGGCGATCCGCCGGTGCCGGGCCACGTCCCAGGTCCGCCAGGTTTGTCCCTCGACGCTGAGCAACGTGCGGCCGGAGTCCGTGAGGTGGCGGGAGGCGCCGTCGCCCGGTGCCGGGTCGCTGAAGGTGTCCAGTTCCTGCTGGCCGAGCGAGCCCAGCAGCGCCCGCCGGGTCTCCGGCAGCTCGGAAACCTGCCAGGCGGCGACGCCGAGCAGCTGTGCGGTGCGCGGGTCGGTCGTGCGCAGGGCGTCCGCGACGGCGGCGATGCGGCGAGCCGTGTCGTCGGTGCGGCGGCGCTGGTTGTCCTGGCTCTGTGCCCAAGCGGCCAGACCGGTGACCAGCGCCACCGCGAGGACGGCCGACACCGCGCCCACCGCGGCCCGCGCCCGGCGCGTCGAGCGGGCGGCCGCCTGGCGCTCCGCCTCGCGGGCCGCCAGCGCGGCGGTGAGGAACTCGCGTTCAGGCACGGTCAGGGAGTGATCGTGCTCGTGGTCGGGGATCAGCTCCGCCACGCGGGCCAGCCGGGTGCCCCGGTACAGGGCGCCGGGGTCGCGGTCATGCTCCAGCCAGACGCGGGCGGCATCGGTGAGCCGCCGGTGGTGGCGCAGCCGCTCGCGGTCCTCCTCGATCCAGCCGCGAAGCCGGGGCCAGCAGGTGATCAGCGCCTCATGGGCGAGCTGCACAGCGTCTTCGTCAACGGTCAGCAGGCGGGCGCCGGCCAGCCGCTCCACCACTGCCGGCACCTCGGGGGACGCCCACTCCTCCTGCTCGGTCCGGGTCAGCGGACGCCGGGTGTCGGGGGTGCCCTGGCCGGGCTCGACCATCCGCAGCAGCAGGCGCCGGGCGGCCGCCGTCTGGGCCTCGGTGAGCCGCCCGTACGCCTCTTCGGCGCTCGCCGCGATGGCGCCGCTCACCCCGCCCGCCGCCTGGTACGCGGCCAGGGTCAGCATCCGGCCCTTGCGGCGCCGCCACGTTTCGAGCAGGGCGTGCGAGAGCATCGGCAGCCCGCCGGGCTCGTCCAGGACCTCCTCGACGATCCGCGCGGTCAGCTCCCGCTCCACCAGAAGCCCGACCTCCTGAGCCGGTTTGACGACGGCCTCCCGCAGCTCGTCGGCCGTCATGGGGCCCACCAGCAGTCCGGCGCCTTTCAGCGCGTCCGCGAGGCCCCGGTGGTCGCCGCAGCGGGCGTAGAAGTCGGCTCGTACGGCGATGAGCACCCGAAGCCGGCTGCCGGGGTCGCGGGCGGTGAGCAGCAGCTCGATGAACCGGGCCCGCTCCTCCCTGTCCCGGCAGAGGGTGAAAGCCTCCTCGAACTGGTCCACCACCACCCAGCTCTCCGGCTCGTCCTCGGCCGGGGTCAGCAGCCGGGCGTACGTGCCGGCCGGTCGGTCCCCGGGAGTCAGCACCCGCAGCACGGCGGGGCGGCCACGGTCCGCGATCTCCTTCTGAAGGCGGGGTATCAGCCCGGCCCGCAGCAGGGAGGACTTCCCGCTGCCGGAGGCGCCGAACACCGCGGCGAACCGGTGCCCGCACACCAGCTGGAGCAGCTCCTGCGCCAGCTGGTCCCGGCCGAAGAACAGCCCTTGGTCGGCCGGCTCGAACCGGGCGAGGCCCCGGTACGGCGGCGGCGCGTCCGCGTCGTCCTCGCGGGCCACCCCTGCCGCATCCGCCTCGGCTTCCCTCCAGCGGTCCGCCCACTCGCCGGGGTCGCCGCCGCAGGCGCGCACATATCCCCGGACAACGGCCAGGGACGGCAGCCGCTCGCCCGCAGCCGCCTGTGACAGCGTTGTCGCGGAGAAGCCCGCGGTCTGGGCCATCGACCGGTATGAGGGGTTCCCCGCGTTCGTGCGCAGCTTCCGCAGCTCGTACGCGAGCCGCGGGACGGGACCGGCCGTCGGGTCCAGCGGTCTTTCCGGACGCCCCATGCGCGTACCTCCGTACATCTGGCGAAAGCGACATCGAACGCGATGAAGGTACAGGTCGCCCGGTGACCCCCAGGTTGCCCGCGGGTGACGTGCGAGTGCTGCGACATGTGACGTCAATCAATCCGTCGCCCATGGAATTGATTGACCTGACAAAAGGGAGGTGGCAATCAACGTTCTGGTTGCGAACGTCGGTGCGGCAAGGCCGGTATCCGGCACACCCAGCACCAGGGGAACAGCACCATGTCCCGATTCCACGTCCTCCGCAGGCTCCGCCCGGCACCCGTCGTACCCGCCGTGCTCGCCGGCGCCCTCGCCGTCACCAGCGTGAGCGGGCTCGCCGAGACGCCCCACACGCAGCAGTCGGCCGGGACCAGGCGCGGACCCTGCTGATCCTCGCCCAGGCCTTCAACGTGACGGCCCTGGACTTCGAGAACGACTGGAGCGACCTCTCCAGGGCCGCCCAGAACGCGACCCACAACCACACCGCCCCTTACGTCCGCATCGGCGACGGCCACCTCACGACGCTGTCGGCCATCGACGCCCAGTTGGCCATGGCCCTCCGGCACAGTACTGAGCACGCGACCACGTGCTGAGCACACGACCACGCGGTGAACGGCGAACGACGCGGCGGGCTCGGCCGGTGACGCCGACGAGAACATCCGTCCGAAACGCCGAGAGGAATTGATCGCCCCGGTGGAAGGTGCCGCCGATCAACTCCCCGCTCTCCAGTCTCGGTCTCGTACCGCCGGTTTCCCGCCACCGGATCACGCGGGACCCCCGGCAGACCGAGCAACTGAAGAGCGCCCGAGTTTCGCCCGGTCGAGCGGCTCGCGGGCCCGGTGGGAATATCCCGACCTTTCCTCTGCTCTTGTTTCTTCATTCCGAAATGGGAAAAGGTCGCTTTGCGCTGCCCGAAAATGAATTCACACCACCCTTTCAGATAGCACTCGAATAAGGCGCCCAGCGTCTTGACTTCGGAATCCGGCAGACCTCATATTGATGCCGTCGGCCGACAGATCCCAGGATGCGTCGGCCCGTGAGGGTCCGCTATTCGACCCCGTCCGCTCCATGAACGGAAAAGGAAGCACAGATGGCGAAAACGCGTGCATTCAAGCGCACGGCAATTATCGGCCTCGCGGTCGCGGCCGCGGTGGTCACGCTGCCCGGCACGGCCCAGGCCCAGTCCGGTTCTCGTATCTGCGGGAACTACTGGTACGCCCGTGCCAACGAGAAGACGGTCGGGATAGTCGCCAAGGTCCTGGAAGTCCCCAAGGTCGACTTCAATATCTGCCTGCGCGTCATCGACCACACGAACAGCATCGGCAACATGCAGCTTCCCGGTTACAAGGGAAAGGTGACCTGGAACCCCCGGCAGGTCATGCGGTCCTGGAATTGCGAGGAAGCCGGCAACCTGTTCAACCAGAAGTACGGGGCCGATCCCTGCAACCACATGAACAGGATCGACCTCATCGGCCAGGTGAACGGCCGTCACGCCGCCGTGTGGTCGCAGGTGTACTGAGGTCGGCGCACTCCCCGCACACCCTCAGATGTCATCTTGCTGGAACAGGTCGAAGAAAAGGAACGTAATGCACGGTAAGGTCATCGGTCAGCGCATTCTCACGTGCGGGGCTCTCCTCGCCGCGACGGCGGTGTGCATGACCGGCACGGCGAATGCGGCGACGAGCACGTGCTTCGGCCAGAGCTATTCCGACGGCGCGCAAATCGTCCCCGGCACGGGCGGCGGGCACGTCACCCGAGCGATCACCCGTCAGCAGGCACGCAACACCTGGGACGACTGGGTATGGCGCGGCGAGAAGGTCGTGTGCTCCCGCAATTCAGATCCCTGCTCGCACTCATGGGACACATCGGTGAGCAAGACCACCGGTTGGGCCATCGGCGGCGGCATTTCTCTCGGTAATGCCTCCTCGCCGTCCGGCAAGTGGTTCAACACCGTGGCTTCCCTGACCGTCGGTTACCAGAAGACCACCACGATCACCAAGAGCATCAGCATCGGTGTCACCGTTCCACCTGGGCATACGGCGCAGCAGGTCATCATCGCAGTCCGCCGCTGGACCCAGGGGAACTACGCCGGAGGCTGGGTCCGGACCAACCGGGGCTGCCGGAGCGGAACCACCTACGAGTGGAACGGCAACGCCAAGTTCGGCAACTGGACCAGGAACGTGTTCGTGGAGAAGAAGTCCGGCTGGGCCGTCGACGGCCGTATCTGACCAGCGATGAATGGCAGCGACAGAAAGGGATGTCAGTGAACGGCAAGACTGTCTGGCAGCGTCTCGTGATGTGCGGGGCTCTCGTGGCCGCGACGGCGGTGTGCATGACCGGCACGGCGAATGCGGCGACGAGCACGTGCTTGGGCCAGAGCTATTCCGACGGCGCGCGAATCGTCCCCGGCACGGGCGGCGGGCACGTCACCCGATCGATCACCCGTCAGCAGGCACGCAACACCTGGGACGACTGGGTATGGCGCGGCGAGAAGGTCGTGTGCTCCCGCAATTCACTTCCCTGCTCGCACTCGTGGACCAGATCAGAGACCGTGAACACCGGTTGGGCCATCGGCGGCGGCACCGATATCGGCAACTCCTCCTCGCCGTCCAAGAAGTGGTACAACGTCGTGCTCCCCCTGGTCATCGGTTACCAGAAGACCACCGAAATCTCCAAGAACACGACCATCGGCGTCACCGTCAAACCTGGGCATACGGCGCAGGAGGTCATCATCGCGGTCCGCCGCTGGACCCAGGGCGACTTCGCCGGAGGCTGGGTCCGGACCAACCGGGGCTGCCGGAGCGGGACCGCCTACGAGTGGAACGGCAACCTCAGGTACGGCAACTGGACCAGGAACGTGTTCGTGGAGAACAAGTACGGCTGGGCCGTCGACGGCCGCATCTGACCAGCACCGGGAAAGAAACAAGGAGTCAACCCATGCAGATCAAGCACACGAAGCGCCGCACAGCGATGCTCGCGGCCATCGCCATGACGTCCGGGGCGTTCTTCGCGGTCATGGCTCCCGGAATCGCTCAGGCCCAGTCGGGATCCCGTATCTGCGGCAACTGGTGGGCGGGCACGTACAACCACGGCCAGAACGAGGTCATCTGGTCCAGAGTGATCGAGGTCCCCAAGACCGACAGCATCGCCTGCCAGCGTGCGATCGACCGAACCGACAAGGTCGGCGCCACGACATTGCCGCAGCGCATCAAGAACTTCAAGGACCTGAAGTGGGGCGCCCGACAGCGGATAACGGGCTCATCCTGCGAGTGGTTCTCCCAGGAACTGCTGGACGCCAAATACGGCGACGACGCGTGCCTCAGCATGCGGCGGGCGGACAACACGGTCGAAGTAGACCACCGCACGATCAGCCACTTCTGGGTCGACAACTAACCCGTCCGGCGCCCCAGAACGGTCTGTGGGCGGCGATCTCCTCCCCGCCTGGGGGATCTCGGGCGGGGAGATCGGTGCGGAGAGGGGCGGCAAGAGCCCTTGCCCCCTCCTGTGTGATCCTCGTCAGCCGTCCAGTTGGGACATGTCCCGGATCCGGCCGTAGTGGAGTTGGTCGGCGACGGTGGCGGCGCAGGTGGAGCCGTTGCGGTTTGCCGATGATCAGGCCCACCTCGTCGGCGCGCGCACCCCAGAGGCCACGCGGCGCGACCAGTCGACGCCTCCGCCGCCCCAAAAGTGGCACGCTCGGGTCGCTGGGTCTTCGATCTCGACCCCATCCCTGGTCCACGTCCGCACTGTCGCACGCTCGGCGTTCGCACCCACCAATGTTCCATGATCTCGGCCCCGCGGATGACCGCTGCCGACGGTGTGATGGCCGCCGCTGGGCGGGTGCCAGCGGCCCTGCCGGAGGATCACGTTGGTACCACCCGTGTCCGCAAGAGGGGTGACCATGACCGAGGCGATCGATGACGTCTTCTCCGACAGGCCGATCCGGCCGCCGTTCGATGCGGAGCTCGAACCCGTGCGACCGCTCCACCCCCACGGTCCACGACCGCCCGCACACCGGGCAGGCTTCCCGCTCACCCCGCTGCTGCATCGCGGCCACCCGCTGCCGGATCCCTACAACCCAGACCATCCAGCCGTACCCAGCTCACGGCCAGGGATCAAAAACACCTACTGAGTGAGCTGCCCCGAGTTTCGTAGAGTCCGGTGATCTTGTTTCAGGCGGACCGCGGGGTCTGCTCCTGGCTCTGCCA
>NZ_JAHHIU010000234.1 GCF_024539815.1 Streptomyces hayashii | reverse complement strand
CCCCGACTCACTCCCCCCGAGGTACCCCCATGCAGGCATCCCGCCGTACCGTCCTCGCCGGCACCGCAGCCGCCGCCGCGCTCACCGCCCTGCCCGCCCTTCAGGGCAGCGCCCACGCCGCGGAGACCGGCGCGAAGCCCGCCCCCGCCTACCGCTGGCGCGACGTCGCCATCGGCGGCGGCGGGTTCGTCACCGGCGTCCTGTTCCATCCCGCCGTCCGCGGTCTCGCCTACGCCCGTACCGACATCGGCGGCGCCTACCGCTGGGACGACAGAGCCGCCCGGTGGACGCCCCTGACCGACCACCTCGGCTGGGACGACTGGAACCTGCTCGGCGTCGAGGCCCTCGCGGTCGATCCCGCCCACCCGGACCGCCTCTACCTCGCGCTCGGCACGTACGCCCAGTCCTGGGCCGGCAACGGCGCGATCCTGCGCTCCGAGGACCGCGGCGCCACCTGGGCCCGCACCGACCTCACCGTGCGGCTGGGCGGCAACGAGGACGGCCGGGGCGCGGGGGAGCGGCTGCTGGTCGATCCGCGCGACAGCGACACCCTGTGGCTGGGAACGCGGCACGACGGACTGCTCAGGTCGACCGATCGCGGCGCCACCTGGGCGCCCGCCGACGGGTTCCCGGCGACCCCCGTCGCCGGCGGGCAGGGCGTCACCCTGCTCGTCGCCGCCGGGCGCGCGCTGTACGCGGGCTGGGGCGACTCCGACGGGACCTCCCCCCGCCTGTACCGCACGACCGACGGCCGCACCTGGCACGCCGTCCCCGGACAGCCCTCCGGCGTCTCGGCGAAGGTGCCGATCCGCGCCGCCCACGACGGCCACGCCCACGAGCTGTACGTGACGTACGCCGACGCCCCCGGCCCCAACGGCCAGTCCACCGGCAGCGTGCACAAGCTGGCCACGGCGAGCGGCGGATGGACGGACGTGACCCCGGTGAAGCCGGGCGGGACGACGGCCGAAGGGGGCGCGGACACCTTCGGCTACGGCGGCGTCGCCGTGGACGCCCGCCGCCCCGGCGTGGTCGTCGTGTCCACCAACAACCGCTGGGCGGCCGTCGACACCCTGTACCGCACCACGAACGGCGGCCGCACCTGGACCTCCCTCAAGGACTCGGCGGTCCTCGACGTGTCCGAGACGCCGTTCCTCGCCTTCGGCGCGGACGAGCCCAAGTTCGGCTGGTGGATCCAGGCCGTCGCCGTCGACCCCTTCGACGCGCACCACGTCGTCTACGGCACCGGCGCCACGCTGTACGGCACCCGGGACCTGAAGCACTGGGCCCCGCAGATCCGTGGTCTGGAGGAGACCTCCGTGCGGCAGCTGATCTCGCCCCCGGCCGGGCGGGCCCACCTGATCAGCGGCCTGGGGGACCTGGGCGTGATGTACCACGAGCGGCTCACGGCGTCGCCGTCGCGGGGCATGGCGGCGAACCCCGTGTTCGGGTCGGCGACGGGCCTCGCGCAGGCCGCGGCCAGGCCGTCGTACGTCGTGCGCACCGGGTACGGCGACCACGGCAACGGCGCCCTCTCGCACGACGGCGGCCGGACCTGGGCCCCCTTCGCCGCCCAGCCCGCCGTCGCCAAGGACGCGCCCGGGCCGATCGCCGTCACCGCGGACGGCGGCGTGCTGCTGTGGGCCTTCGTGAAGGGCGACGGCTCCAAGTACCCCGCCCAGCGCTCCACCGACGACGGGGCGACCTGGTCCGAGGTCCCCACCTTCCCCCAGGGCGCCACCCCGCTCGCCGATCCGGTCGACCCGACGCGCCTGTACGCCTACGACACCGACACCGGAACCCTGTTCGCCAGCACGGACGGCGGGCTCACCTTCACCGGCCGGGCGGGCGGACTCCCCTCCGGCGACAGCCAGTTCCAGCTGGCGGCGGTCCCCGGGCGCTCCGGCGACCTCTGGCTGAGCACCAAGGGCAACGGCCTGCACCGGTCCACCGACGGCGGTGTGAGCTTCACGAAGCTCGACAGCTGCCGGGCCGCGTACGCCGTCGCCTTCGGCCGGGCCGCCGAGGGCGCCGGCCGTCCGGCGGTCTACCTGGTCGGCTCCACGGACGCGGTCACCGCCGTGTACCGCTCGGACGACGGCGCGCGGACCTGGACGCGGATCAACGACGACCGGCACCAGTGGGGCTGGATCGGCGCCACGCTGGCCGCCGACCCGCGCGTCCACGGCCGGGTCTACATCGCCACCAACGGCCGCGGCATCCAGTACGGGGAGCCCGTCCGATGACCGCCGCCGACCGCCCCCGTCTCGCCGACGCCACCCGCGGCCGCATCCTCTTCGGCGGCGACTACAACCCCGAGCAGTGGCCCGAGGAGACCTGGCACGAGGACGTCCGGCTCATGCGGGAGGCAGGCGTCAACTCCGTCACCCTCGGCGTCTTCTCCTGGGCCCGGCTCGAACCGGAGCCCGGAGCACGGGACTTCGGCTGGCTCGACACGCTGATGGACCTGATGCACGCGAGCGGCATCGGGGTGGTGCTCGCCACCCCGACGTCCGCGCCGCCCCCCTGGCTCGGCCGGCTCCACCCCGACACCCTGCCCCGCGACGAGAACGGAAACGTCGAGTGGTGGGGCGGCCGCCAGCACTTCTCCCACTCCAGCGCCACCTACCGGCGATTCGCCGCGGCCATCACCGAGGACCTCGCCGCCCGCTACGCCGGCCACCCCGCCCTCACGATGTGGCACATCAACAACGAGTACTGCACCGCCGACCACGGCGACGAGGCGGCCGTCGCCTTCCGCCGCTGGCTGCGCGACAGGTACGGCACCCTCGACGCCCTCAACACCGCCTGGGGCACGGCCTTCTGGAGCCAGGGCTACGACAGCTGGGACGGCGTCCTGCCCGCCCGCCGCACCCACTACCTGAAGAACCCCGCCCAGGTGCTGGACTTCCGGCGCTTCACCTCCGACATGCTCCTGGAGTGCTTCCTCGCCGAGCGGGACATCGTCGCCCGGCACACCCCGCACATCCCGGTCACCACCAACTTCATGCCGCTGTTCGTCGGCCAGGACGCCTGGCGCTGGGCCGAGGAGGAGGACGTCGTCTCCGTCGACCTCTACCCGGACCCCCGCGACCCGCTGGGCGGCCGCCACGCCGCACTGGTCCAGGACCTGACCCGGTCCCAGGCCCGCGGCCCCTGGATGCTGATGGAACAGGCGGCCGGGCCCGTCAACTGGCGCGGGGCGAACCACCCCAAACCGCGCGGCCTCAACCGCCTCTGGTCCCTGCAGGCCGTGGCCCGCGGCGCGGACGCCGTCTGCTACTTCCAGTGGCGGCAGTCCCGGCAGGGCGCCGAGAAGTTCCACTCCGGGATGGTCGGTCACGCGGGGGAGCGGGGCCGCACCTTCCAGGAGGTCAAGCAGCTCGGCGCCGATCTGGCGCGCATCGGGGCCGAGGTGACGGGCAGTCGTGTGGCGGCGGACGTCGCCGTCCTGCACGACTGGCACGCCTGGTGGGCCGGCGCCCAGGACGGCCGCCCCTCCGTGCACGTCGACCACGCGGCCGTCCTGCACGCCTGGCACGGCGCCCTGTGGGAGGCCGGCATCGCCACCGACTTCGCCCACCCCGAACACGACCTCACCCGCTACCGGCTGATCGTCGTCCCGCAGCTCTACGCGATGACGGACGCGGCGATCGACAACCTCCTCGCCCATGTCCGCGACGGCGGCGCCCTGGTGGCCGGCTTCCTGACCGGCGTGGCCGACGAGGACGACCGGATCCGCCCGGGCGGCATGGACGCCCGGCTGCGCGAGCTGTTCGGCATCCGCATCCTGCACGAGTGGTGGCCGCTGGAGCCCGGGGAGAGCGTCGCGACCGACGGGTTCGACGCGACCCTGTGGTCGGAGGAGCTCGAAGCCGACGAGGACGTGGTGGAGACCGCCTACAAGGGCGGCGAGCTCGACCGGCTGCCCGCCGTCCTGCACAAGGGCCGCGCCTGGTACGTCTCCACCCTTCCCGAGCCCGGGGCCCTGCGGGACCTGCTCGCGCGCGTCGCCGCCGGCGTGGGCGTGCGGCCCGTCGTCGAAGGCCTCCCGCCGGGCGTGGAGGCCGTGCGCCGGGGCGACCTGCTGTTCCTGCTCCACCACGGCCGCGAGCCGGTCACCGTCGAGCTGCCCGGCGTCCACCACGACCTGCTCAGCGGGACGACCGTCACCGACGGGATCACGCTGGGCCGGCACGGGGCGGCGGTGCTGCGCTCATGACCGACGCGTCCTCGCACCCGCACCCCGACCACCGGGACGCCGACCCGCCCGACGCCGACCGGGCCGACGCCGACCGCCCGCACCCCGCCCGTCCGGGCGTCGACGGCCCCGTGCACGGCACGCACGAGCACCGGCCCGCCCAGCGCTGGGAGGACGCCTTCCTCAGCGGCAACGGCCGGCACGGCGCCCTCGTGTTCGGCGACCCCCACGACGACCGCGTCGTCGTCACCCACCACACGCTCGTCCGCCCCAACGGCGCCGAACACGCCCGCCCGCCCGAGCTGGCCGGTGAACTGGCCGCCGTTCAGGACAAGCTGCTCGCCGGGGACCGGACCGCCGCCGAGGCCCTCACCGACCACCGGCCCCTGCAGTGGGTCCAGCCCTTCCACCCGGCCTTCCAGCTGCGGCTGAGCGCCGCGCCCTCCGACGAGCCGCGCCGCTGCCCGCGTCACCTGCGCTCCGTCGACTTCGCCACCGGCGAGACCATGGCGAGCTGCGCCGGCGCCGCGGGCCGGCTCTTCGTCTCCCGCGCCGACGACGTGATCGTCCAGCAGGTCACCGGCCTCGACCTGGACGTCCGTCTGGACCACCGGCTGCCCGGCGCGCCCCCCGGCCTCGCCGTGGGCCAGGGGACCGTTCTCACCCCGGACGGCGCCCTGCTCACCCTGCGCGCCCGCTACCCGGACAGCGACCGCGGCTACACGGGCGTCACGCTCGTCGTCGTCACCGGCGGCCGCACCAGGCTCCTGCTCCCCGGCGTGCGGATCACCGGCGCCGAGTCCGTGCTGCTGCTCACCCGCGTGCGCCGGCACGACGGCGAACCGGACGTCGCCCGGGAACGGCGCGCCCTGGCCGATCTGCCGCACTCCTACGACGAACTGCTCGCCCGGCACCTCCCGCTGCACCGCACCGCCTACGAACGGGTCGTCCTCGACCTGCACGCCGACCCCGCCGAACGCCTCCTGCCCGGCAGCGAACTGCTGGAACGCCCCCGGAGCCCGGCTCTGCTGGAGCGCCTCTTCGCCGCGGGCCGCTACCACCTGCTGTCCTCCAGCGGGCTCCACCCGCCCCGGCTGACCGGCCTGTGGACCGGCGACTGGGACACCGCCTGGTCCGGGGCGTTCACCAACGACGCCAACCTCAACCTCCAGACCTCCTCCGCCCCGGCCGCCGCCCTCCCCGAGGTCACCGACGCCCTGGCCGGTCTGATCCACCGCCAGCTCGACGACTGGCGCGAGAACGCCCGAGCGGTCTTCGGCGCCCGGGGCGCGGTCGCGCCGGCGCACAGCGACGGCGAGTCCGGACTGTCCTACCACTTCAGCCGGGAGTACCCGCTGCACCTGTGGACGGCCGGCGCGGACTGGCTGCTCAAGCCGCTCGTCGACCACGACGAGGCCCGCGGCGAGCGCGATCCGCGCACCGCCGCCGCCCTCGCCGAGGTCGCCCTCTTCTACGAGGACTTCCTCACCCGCACCGACCCCGGCCACCGGGACGGCCGGCTCGTCGTCGTCCCCTCGTACTCGCCCGAGAACCGCCCGGCGGGCGCGAGCTGGGGCGCCCTCAACGCGGCCATGGACCTCTCCGCGGCCCGGCACGCGCTGCTCACCGCCGCCGCGTACCACCCGCACCGCCCCGAGCGGGCCGCCCGCTGGCGCGCCCTCGCCGACCGGCTCCCGCCGCACCGAGTGAACGCCGACGGCGCCCTCGCCGAATGGGCCCGGCCCGGCCTCGACGACAGCTACGACCACCGTCACCTGAGCCACCTCTACGGCGTCTGGCCGCTCGACGAGATCACCCCCTACGACACCCCCGACCTGGCCGCCGCCGCCCATCGCGCACTGGAACTGCGCGGCGCCGAGAACGACTCCGCGCACGGCCATCTCCACCACGCCCTGATCGCGGCGCGTCTGCGCGACGGCCGCCGGGTCGCCCGCGCGCTCGACTCCGTGCTGGGCGGCGACTTCTTCCACGCCTCCCTGATGAGCTCCCACTATCCGCGCCGGGACGTCTACAACGCCGACGCCGCGCACACCCTGCCCGCGGTGCTCATCGAGTCGCTCGTCCAGTCGACCCCCCACCGGCTGGTCCTGCTGCCCGCCCCCGTCCCCGCCCTGGGCGAGGGCGAACTGCGGGGCGTGCGCACCCGGTTCGGCGCCGAGCTCGACCTGTCCTGGGGCCCGAGGGGCGCCCGGGCCGTTCTCAGACCGCGCCGCAGCCACCGCATAGAAGTCCGGACTTCCTCCGGCGACGTCCACTCGCTCGATCTGGTCGCCGGAGAAGACCACGTCCTCGCTCCGGGGACGTGGTGACTCCCAGGTAGATCCCGCATCTCCCCCCACCCATGGAAGGGACACCATGGCAACTCGCACGCTCCGCAGGATCATCATGGCGACACTGGCCCCGGCCCTCGCGCTCGGCGCGACCGTCGGCCTCGCCTCCGCCCCCGCCTCGGCCGCCGTCTGGAACTCCTGCGACCAGTGGGGCAACACCAGCCTCAACGGCTACACGCTGTACAACAACATCTGGGGCTCCGGCGCCGGCAGCCAGTGCATCTGGGCCAACTCCGGCACCAACTGGGGAGTCTGGGCCAACCACCCCAACACCGGCGGCATCAAGTCGTACCCCGACTCCAAGAAGGTGATCAACAAGTCGATCACCTCGCTGGGCTCGCTCTCCAGCACCTACAACGTCTCCGTCCCGTCGTCCGGCGCGTACAACACGTCGTACGACATCTGGGACACCGCCCACCGCTACGAGATCATGCTCTGGGTCAACAAGACCGGAGCCGTCGGCCCCCTCGGTACCTCGCAGGGCAACGTCACGCTCGGCGGCCACTCCTGGACCGTCTACAAGGGCAGCAACGGGGCCAACGCGGTGTTCTCCTTCATCCGCACCTCCAACTCGACCTCCGGCACGGTGAACATCCTGCCGATCCTCAAGTGGATCAAGGACACCAAGGGCTGGTTCGGCAACGAGACCATCGGCGACCTCCAGTTCGGCTACGAGATCACCTCGTCCTCGGGCGGCCTGAATTTCACCACCAACAACCTGACCGTCAGCAGCAGTTGACCTGATCATGGGGCGGCGTCGGGTTGGATGGCCGTATGCGTACGACCATCCCCCTGCGCCGCCTGCTGACCACCCTGACCGCGACCGCGGCCGTCGCTCTCACCACCACGGGAGCCGCGGTCGCGGTCCCGGCCGTCGGCGCCCCGGCGTCCACCGCGCCCTCCCCGCCCGCTTTCCGCCCCGTCCTCGCCCTGCACCCGGTCGTCGAGCTGTCCGCGGAGCGCCTGGCCACCGCCGACCTGGTCGCCGCCGCGAAGTGGGGCACCACCGCCCCCATCGACGACCCCGCCCGCGAGCAGCAGGTCCTCGACGCCGTGGCCGCCCGGGCCACGGAGCTGGGCGCCGACCCGGACGAGATCCGGACGGTCTTCCGCGACCAGATCGAGGCCAACAAGATCGTGCAGCGCGGACTCTTCCGGCGCTGGACGGACCACCCCGACCAGGCGCCCGTCACCCGCCCCGACCTGGCCGTCGTACGGCAGGAGATCAACCGCGTCACCGACGCGCTCGTCGAGGCCCTCGCCGCCACGGCCGAAGACCGCGGCGCCCCCGTCTGCCGCCCCGAGCTCGCCCTCGCCGCCCTCCTGGTCCACCACGACGACCGACTCGACGCGCTGCACACCCGGGCGCTCGCCCGCTCCCTGGCCTCCGTCTGCCGCTGACCCGGACCCCGCACCCCGCACGTCGACGCGGCCGGCCCCACCCCGTCGGGACCGGCCGCGTCGGCGACGGCTACTCCGCCACCGGCAGCCGCGCCCCGTCCCGCAGGAACAGCGGGAGCCGGTCCAGCGGGGCGTCGACCGTCACGGCCGCACCCCCCTCGTACGTCTCACCCGTCCACGCGTCGGTCCAGCGCGCCCCCGCCGGCAGGTACGCGGTGCGCTCCGTGGCGCCCGCCGTCAGCACCGGGGCGACGAGCAGGTCCCGGC
Source organism: Streptomyces hayashii (assembly GCF_024539815.1). Lineage (GTDB taxonomy): Bacteria > Actinomycetota > Actinomycetes > Streptomycetales > Streptomycetaceae > Streptomyces > Streptomyces hayashii. The sequence continues at coordinate 8,323 of NZ_JAHHIU010000234.1, read as the reverse complement.
CGAAGAGGTAGGAGTCGTCCACCGACCAGGCGGCCCGGTCGTCGGGGAACTCCAGGAACAGCGGCCGCATGGGCGGCAGGCCCTCCTCGTGCGCCTCCCGCATCACCCGCAGGACGTACGGCTTGAGCCGCTCCCGCAGCCGCAGGTACTTCTCCAGGACCGCGCCGGCCTCCTCGCCGTAGGACCACACCTCGTTCGGGCCGCCCGTCATGTCCGGGCCCAGCGGCATGCCGGGGTCGCGGAAGCCGTGCAGCCGCATCAGCGGGGACAGCGCGCCGAACTGGAACCAGCGGACCATCACCTCCCGGTACCGCGGGTCGTCCGGGTCGCCGCCGTGGAAGCCGCCGATGTCGGTGTTCCACCACGGGATGCCCGACAGCGCGGTGTTCAGGCCGGCCGCGATCTGACGGCGCAGGGTGGCGAAGTCGGTGCCGATGTCACCCGACCACAGGGCGGCGCCGTAGCGCTGGCTGCCCGCCCACGCCGAACGGTTGAGGCTGACGATCTCCTCCTCGCCGGCCGCCCGCAGACCCTCGTAGAAGGTGCGGGCGTTGTCGGCCGGGTAGAGGTTGCCCACCTCCAGCCCCGGACCCGCCCAGTACCGCAGGTTCTCCTGGAAACCGGGCTTCAGCTCGGGCTCGCAGGCGTCCAGCCAGAACGCCGTGATGCCGTACGGGGTCAGGTAGTTGTCGCGGATCCTCGACCAGAGGAACTCCCGGGCCTCGGGGTTCGTCGCGTCGTAGAACGCCACCTGGACGGTCGAGGCGACGCCCTTGTCCGGCCAGTCGGCGTGGGCCATGGGTCCGTACTCGGTGCCGATGAAGTAGCCGCGCTGCTCCATCACCGGGTGGTTCTCCGAGAGCGGCGACACCGACGGCCACACCGACACCACCAGCTTCACGCCCAGCTCGTCCAGTTCACGGACCATCGCCGCCGGGTCGGGCCACTCGCTCGGGTCGAACTTCCATTCGCCGAGGTGCGTCCAGTGGAAGAAGTCGCAGACGATCGCGTCCAGGGGCAGGCCCCGGCGCTTGTACTCCCGCGCCACTTCGAGGAGTTCGTCCTGGGTGCGATAGCGCAGTTTGCACTGCCAGAACCCGGCCGCCCACTCCGGCAGCATCGGGGTGCGGCCGGTGACCGCGCTGTAGCGGCGCTGGGCGTCGGCCGGGGCGCCGGCCGTGATCCAGTAGTCGATCTGACGGGCCGAGTCCGCGACCCAGCGGGTTCCGTTGCCGGCCAGTTCGACCCGGCCGATCGCCGGGTTGTTCCACAGCAGCGTGTAGCCGCGGTCGGAGGTGAGCACCGGGATGCTCACCTCGGCGTTGCGCTGGACCAGGTCGACGACCAGGCCCTTCTGGTCGAGCCGGCCGTGCTGGTGCTGGCCCAGCCCGTACAGCTTCTCGCCGTCGTACGCGGCGAACCGCTGCTCCAGCCGGTGATGGCCGTGGCCGACCGCCGTGTACAGCCGTGAGCCCGGCCACCAGAAGTGGGCGCGCTCCTCGGCCAGGATCTCCGTGCGGTCGTCCGTGCGCAGAAAGCGGACCAGGCCCTCGGCGTTCACCTCGACGGTGAGCGCGCCGACCGTCAGCTGTCCCTCGTCGTCGCCGATCTTGACGGTGCTCTCGGTGGCCGGCGGCTCGTCGAGCAGCGCGCCCGGCAGCCCCCGCAGGACCGGCCCGCCCAGCCGGGCGCGCACCCGTACGGCGTCCGGTCCCCAGGGTTCGACGCGCAGGGTCTCCTGGCGGCCGCTCCACTCCAGCGCGCCGCCTTGCTCACGGAAGGTGCCGACGGTGGGGGAGGACTGCGCGAGGCTGACCTGGGGCTGGCTTTCGGCAGGCTGGTTCATGTGGAGTGCTCCTTGAAGGAGTGCAGACATGGCGGTGCCCCGGCGAGGGCGCGACAGCGTGAAAAGCGGGGGGTGGCTCAGGAGGCGACGGGGACCGGTCCGGTGCTCGCCCGGACCGTCAGCTCGGGCGCGATCAGGACGACCTCGTCCCCGCCGCGCCCCTCCAGCTTGGCGACCAGTCGCTCCACCGCGTGCCGGCCCATCTCCTGCGCGGGGATGGCGACGGAGGTGAGCCGCACCGAGGCCTGGACGGCGACCTGGTCGGGGCAGATCGCCACCACCGAGACGTCCTCCGGCACGGCCCGGCCCTGCTGGCGCAGCAGCGCGAGCAGCGGCTCCACGGCGGACTCGTTCTGCACGACGAAGCCGGTGGTGCCCGGACGTTCGTCGAGGATCCGGGCCAGGGTCACGGCCATCGCGTCGTACCCGCCCTCGCACGGCCGGTGCAGCAGCCGCAGGCCCAGTTCCCTGGCCCGGCAGCGCAGTCCGTCGAGTGTGCGCTCGGCGAAGCCGGTGTGCCGTTCATAGACCGCCGGGGCCTCGCCGATGACGGCGATGTCGCGGTGCCCGAGCGTGGCCAGATGCTCCACGCACAGCGCGCCGGTCGCCCCGAAATCCAGATCGACGCAGGTCAGGCCCGAGGTGTCGGCCGGCAGGCCGATCAGGACGGACGGCTGGTCGGTGGAGCGCAGCAGCGGCAGCCGCTCGTCGTCGAGTTCGACGTCCATGAGGATCATCGCGTCGGCCAGTCCGCTGCCCGTGACGCGGCGGACCGCGTCGGAACCCTCCTCGCCGGTGAGCAGCAGGACGTCGTACCCGTGCGTCCGTGCCGTGGTGGCCACCGCGATGGCGATCTCCATCATCACCGGCACGTAGATGTCGGTGCGCAGCGGGATCATCAGCGCGATGATGTTCGACCTGCTGCTGGCGAGGGCGCGCGCGCCCGCGTTCGGGTGGTAGCCGAGCTCCCGGATGCTCTGCTCGACGCGCTGCCGGGTGGTCGTGGAGATGGACCGCTTGCCACTGAGGACATAGCTCACCGTGCTCGCCGAGACTCCGGCGTGCTGGGCGACCTCGGCGAGGGTGACCATCCAGCTCTCCAAGTTTTGTGAAGCGCTTCGACAGTGCGCATTGCGAACAGGGGCGGGTGAGGGTGGTTCGACAGTAGCTCTAGCGCGGGTGGGTGTCCATAGGTTGTCGAAGCGCTTCGACAGGGAGTTGTGGCGGATTGGTGGAGAAGGGTACGGGAAGCGGCCGCGGGAGTCGCCCACACCCGTTCGGCGCAGGCCGCGCGGGCCGTGGGGAGCGCCCGCGCCGTCCCCGCCGGGACGCCGTGGGACGCCGGGCCGCCGCCCCTCCCGGCCCCGGCCGCCCGGCCCGCTCCCGGTCGAAGGCGCGCGCGTGGGGTGGCCACCGCGCCCCGGATCGGGTACCAACGATCGGGTAGCACCCATCGGTAACCAATGTGGTCCGAGATCCCGATTCGCGGCGAGGTGAGCCTCATGTCCGCACCACCCCTCAAGAAACCCACCGTCACCGAGCGTGAGGCCCGTCAGGTCGCCGAGGCCGCCCGGGAGCAGGACTGGCGCAAGCCCAGCTTCGCCAAGGAACTGTTCCTGGGCCGTTTCCGCCTCGACCTCGTCCACCCGCATCCGGTTCCCTCCGACGAGGCCGTCCGGCGGGGCGAGGCGTTCCTGGCCAAGCTCCGCGACTTCTGCGAGACGCAGGTGGACGCGGCCCGCATCGAACGCGAGGCCCGCATCCCCGACGAGGTCGTACGCGGGCTCAAGGAGCTCGGCGCCCTAGGCATGAAGATCGACCCCAAGTACGGCGGCCTGGGCCTCACCCAGGTGTACTACAACAAGGCCCTGGCCCTGGTGGGTTCCGCCAGCCCGGCCATCGGGGTGCTGCTGTCGGCGCACCAGTCGATCGGCGTGCCGCAGCCGCTGAAGATGTTCGGCACCCCCGAGCAGAAGCAGAAGTTCCTGCCCCGCTGCGCCACCACCGACATCAGCGCCTTCCTGCTCACCGAGCCGGACGTCGGCTCCGACCCGGCCCGTCTGGCGACGAGCGCGGTGCCCGACGGCGACGACTACGTCCTCGACGGCGTGAAGCTGTGGACGACCAACGGCGTGGTCGCCGATCTGCTGGTGGTCATGGCGCGCGTCCCCAGGAGCGAGGGACACAAGGGCGGCATCACCGCCTTCGTCGTGGAGACGGACTCGCCGGGCATCACCGTCGAGAACCGCAACGCCTTCATGGGCCTGCGCGGCATCGAGAACGGCGTCACCCGCTTCCACCAGGTCCGGGTCCCGGCCGCGAACCGCGTCGGCCCCGAGGGCGCCGGGCTGAAGATCGCCCTCACCACGCTCAACACGGGCCGGCTCTCGCTGCCCGCGTCCTGCGTGGCCGCCGGCAAGTGGTGCCTGAAGATCGCCCGCGAGTGGTCGGCGGCCCGCGAACAGTGGGGCAAGCCGATCGCCCACCACGAGGCGGTCGGCGCGAAGATCTCCTTCATCGCGGCGACCACCTTCGCCCTGGAGGCGGTGCTCGACCTCTCCTCGCAGATGGCCGACGAGGACCGCAACGACATCCGCATCGAGGGCGCGCTGGCCAAGCTCTTCGCCTCCGAGATGGGCTGGCGGATGGCCGACGAACTGGTCCAGATCCGCGGCGGTCGCGGCTTCGAGACGGCGGAGTCCCTCGCCGCCCGCGGCGAGAAGGCCGTCCCCGCCGAACAGGTCCTGCGCGACCTGCGGATCAACCGCATCTTCGAGGGCTCGACGGAGATCATGCATCTCCTCATCGCCCGCGAGGCCGTCGACGCCCACCTCACCGTCGCCGGCGACCTCATCGACCCCGACAAGTCCCTCCAGGACAAGGCGAGGGCGGGCGCGAACGCCGGCGTCTTCTACGCCAAGTGGCTGCCGAAGCTGGTCGCGGGGCCGGGGCAACTGCCCTCGTCGTACGGAGAGTTCAAGCACGCCGGAGTCGACCTGTCGCCCCACCTGCGGCACGTCGAGCGGCACGCGCGCAAGCTCGCCCGCTCCACCTTCTACGCCATGTCCCGCTGGCAGGGCCGGATGGAGACCAAGCAGGGCTTCCTCGGCCGGATCGTCGACATCGGCGCGGAGCTGTTCGCGATGAGCGCGGCCTGTGTGCGCGCCGAACTGCTGCGCTCCCGCGGCGAGAACGGCCGCGAGGCCTACCAGCTCGCCGACGTGTTCTGCCGTCAGTCCCGCATCCGCGTCGACGAGCTCTTCGCACGTCTGTGGCACAACACCGACGACCTGGACCGCAAGGTCGTCAAGGGCGTCATGGCGGGCGCCTACGAGTGGCTGGAACAGGGCGTCGTCGACCTGTCCGGAGACGCTCCGTGGATCGCCGACGCGACTCCCGGCCCCAGCGAGCGGGAGAACGTCCACCGCCCGATCAGGTGATCCGTCGAACGCAGTTCCCAGGCGGCCGGGTCGCAGGGCGTCCCCCAGGGGGACGCCCTGTCCTGCCGCCTTCCCGTTGCGGCGACAATGGGGGGATGAGCGACAGCCCAGCCCCCCTCGCCGACCCGCACCTCGTCTACGACCCCGTCGCGGGCGACGGCCCCAAGGACGTGGTGATCCTCGGTTCCACCGGTTCGATCGGGACCCAGGCCATCGACCTCGTGCTGCGCAACCCGGACCGCTTCCGGGTGACCGGCCTGTCCGCCAACGGCGGCCGGGTCGCCCTCCTCGCCGAGCAGGCCCGCCGGCTGCGGGCGCGGACCGTCGCGGTCGCCCGCGAGGACGTCGTGCCCGCCCTGCGCGAGGCGCTGGCCGCCGAGTACGGCACGCGGGAGCCGCTGCCCGAGATCCTCGCCGGCCCCGGCGCGGCCACCGAGCTCGCCGCCTCCGACTGCCACACCGTGCTGAACGGCATCACCGGCTCCATCGGTCTCGCGCCCACCCTCGCCGCCCTGGAGGCGGGCCGCACCCTCGCGCTCGCCAACAAGGAGTCGCTCATCGTCGGCGGCCCGCTGGTCAAGGCGCTCGCCGAGCCCGGACAGATCATCCCCGTGGACTCCGAGCACGCGGCCCTCTTCCAGTGCCTCGCCGCCGGCACCCGGGCCGACGTCCGCAAGCTGGTCGTCACCGCCTCCGGCGGCCCCTTCCGCGGCCGGACGAAGGCCGAACTGGCCGACGTGACGGTCGAGGACGCCCTCGCCCACCCCACCTGGTCCATGGGCCCGGTGATCACGATCAACTCCGCGACCCTCGTCAACAAGGGCCTGGAGGTCATCGAGGCGCACCTGCTCTACGACATTCCCTTCTCGCGCATTGAGGTGGTCGTCCACCCGCAGTCGTATGTCCACTCGATGGTTGAGTTCACGGACGGATCGACACTGGCGCAGGCGACGCCCCCCGACATGCGCGGGCCCATCGCAGTGGGCCTCGGCTGGCCCGGGCGCGTCCCGGACGCCGCGCCCGCCTTCGACTGGAGCACCGCGTCGACCTGGGAGTTCTTCCCGCTCGACGAGGAGGCCTTCCCCTCGGTCGGCCTCGCCCGGCATGTGGGCGAGCTCGCGGGCACGGCCCCGGCGGTGTTCAATGCCGCGAACGAGGAGTGCGTGGAGGCGTTCCGCAGAGGCGCGCTGCCGTTCAACGGCATCATGGAGACCGTCACCCGGGTCGTGCACGAGCACGGCACTCCGGTGACGGGAACTTCACTGACCGTGTCGGACGTCCTCGAAGCGGAGGCCTGGGCACGGGCCCGGGCCCAAGAACTGACGGCTACCGCGGAGGCGCGTGCATGACAGCCCTGATGATGATCCTCGGCATAGTCGTCTTCGCGGCGGGGCTGCTGTTCTCGATCGCCTGGCACGAGCTGGGACACCTGTCCACGGCCAAGCTCTTCGGCATCCGGGTCCCGCAGTACATGGTCGGCTTCGGCCCGACCGTCTTCTCGCGCAGGAAGGGCGACACCGAGTACGGCGTCAAGGCGATCCCGCTGGGCGGCTACATCCGCATGATCGGCATGTTCCCGCCGGGCGACGACGGCCGGATCACGGCCCGCTCCACCTCGCCCTGGCGCGGCATGATCGAGGACGCCCGCTCGGCGGCCTACGAGGAACTGCAGCCCGGCGACGAGACGCGCATGTTCTACACGCGCAAGCCCTGGAAACGCGTCATCGTGATGTTCGCCGGACCGTTCATGAACCTCGTCCTCGCGATCGGGCTGTTCCTCACCGTCCTGATGGGCTTCGGCATCTCCCAGCAGACCACCAGCGTCAGCTCCGTCTCCCCCTGCGTCATCGCGCAGAGCCAGAACCGTGACGCGTGCAAGCCGTCCGACCCGGCCTCCCCGGCCGCGGCCGCCGGCATGAAGCCGGGCGACAGGATCGTCTCCTTCGCCGGCGAGAAGACGGACGACTGGGACACCCTCTCCGACCTGATCCGGGTCAGCGCCGGCAAGGACGTCGCCATCGTCGTCGACCGCAAGGGCCAGGAACTGACCCTGCACGCCAAGATCGCCACCAACATGGTCGCCAAGAAGGACTCCAGCGGGGCGTACGTCCAGGGCCAGTACGTCAAGGCCGGGTTCCTCGGCTTCAGCGCGGCCAACGGCGTCGTCAAGCAGGACTTCGGCGACTCCGTGTCCTGGATGACGGACCGGGTCGGCGAGGCCGTCGACTCCCTCACCGCCCTGCCCGGCAAGATCCCGGCCCTGTGGAACGCGGCCTTCGACGGCGCGCCCCGCGAGCCCGACTCGCCCATGGGCGTCGTCGGCGCGGCCCGCGTCGGCGGCGAGATCTTCACCCTGGACATCCCGGCCTCGCAGCAGCTCGCCATGGCCGTGATGCTCGTGGCCGGCTTCAACCTCTCCCTGTTCCTGTTCAACATGCTCCCGCTGCTGCCGCTCGACGGCGGACACATCGCGGGCGCCCTGTGGGAGTCGCTGCGCCGCAACGCGGCCAAGGTGCTGCGCCGGCCGGACCCGGGTCCGTTCGACGTGGCGAAGCTGATGCCGGTCGCGTACGTGGTGGCGGGCATCTTCATCTGCTTCACCGTGCTGGTCCTGATCGCGGACGTGGTCAACCCGGTGAAGATCTCGTAGCGGCAGGCCTCGTCGCCCCCGCGGCCGGCGGTTCGGGACGGCCCGGCACTCTCCTCGTGCCGGGCCGTCCTCGCTCACCCGGGTTTGCCGGCCGAGGGGTGCCCCGCGCGAGTGGTTCGCGGGTGCGGAAGTGCTCCCGCCCCGGCCGGTGCCGTAATCTCGAAGCCTGGAACCCGCCTGAAGACGGGACCTGGGCCTTGATCCACGACTTGGGGTTGCACAGCAGATGACTGCGATTTCTCTCGGCATGCCGTCCGTTCCGACCAAGCTCGCCGAGCGCCGCAAGAGCCGGCAGATCCAGGTCGGCTCCGTGGCGGTCGGCGGAGACGCCCCGGTGTCGGTGCAGTCGATGACGACGACGCGTACGTCGGACATCGGCGCGACGTT
>NZ_JAHHIU010000233.1 GCF_024539815.1 Streptomyces hayashii | reverse complement strand
CGGGGTCATGAAGGCAGTGCGGAGTCGGCGGCGCGCCGTGCCCGACAGCGTCGTGGCGTTCGCCCGCTTCGTGCTGTGCGGCGGGGGAGTGGGGGTGGCCTCCAGCCTGGCCGTGGCGGCGCTCGCCTCCCAGGTCCCTTGGGCCCTGGCCAACGCTCTGGTCACCGCCGTCTCGACGCTCCTCGCCACCGACCTCCACGCGCGCTTCACCTTCGGCGCGAGCGGACGGGCGACCTGGCGTCAGCATGCGCAGTCGGCGGGGTCCGCGGTGGCCGCCTATGCGCTGACCTGCGTGGCGATGATCGTCCTGCATGCGTCGGTGGAGTCACCCGGCGCGGTGTGCGAACAGGCCGTGTACCTGTCCGCCTCCGCGCTCGCCGGCGTCGCACGGTTCGCGGTCCTGCGCCTGCTCGTCTTCGCACGCGGTCGCTCCCGCAGCGGGACCCCCGTCCCCGTGCCCCGGCCCGTGCGCACGACCCGCACCGCGTCACCGGCCGAGGCGACGGCGTTGTGCCGCGCCGCCTGACGGATCCGCCGAACGGCCGCCGCGTTCCGCCCCGTTCGCCCCGCGGCGTGGCGGACGGCGGTGTGCGCCGTGGAATATCGCGTGCGTCGTCCTCGGTGGGCGGAGCAGACTTCCGGGCATGGTCGACACGCGCGTGTTCCGGGACGAGGTGGCGGGCTGGGCGGCCGGTGGCCCCGGCAGGGCGGCAGGGGAGCTGGCCGAGCTGCTGGGGGTGCACACGGCGGTCCTGGTGGAGGGGCTGAGCGACCTCGCGGCCGTCGAGGCGCTGGCCGCGCTGCGGGGCCGGGACCTGGCGGCCGAGGGGGTGTGCGTGATGCAGCTGGGCGGGGCGATGAGCGTCGGCCGCTACGCGGGGCTCCTGGGACCGGAAGGTCTCGGCCTCCGTCTGATCGGTCTGTGCGACGAGCGCGAGAAACCCTTCTTCGACCGGGGACTCGACCCGTCCTGGGCGCCGCGGCCACACGTCCATGTGTGCACGGCGGACCTGGAGGACGAGCTCATCCGCGCGCTGGGCACTGCACGGGTCGAGCAGATCGTCGAGGCCGAGGACGAACTGCGCGCCTGGCAGACCTTCCTGCGGCAGCCGGCGCAGGACGGCCGGCCACGGGAACAGCAGTTGCGACGCTTCCTGAGCACGAAGAGGGGTCGCAAGATCCGTTACGGCCGGCTCCTGGTCGAAGCCCTCGCCCCCGACCGGGCGCCCACCCCGCTGGACGACCTCTTCGCCCGCCTGTGACGTCCCTCCCGCCGCCCGGTGACCATTCCTTGCCGACGCCTTGTCCTCGGCTTGGCGTGCGAGACAGCCCATGCGGGGCAGGCGGGAAGGCATGACAGCGAACGATTCCCGCCGGGGCGCCGCCCTCCTGTACGACCCTCTGCGCAACAAAGGGACCGCGTTCAGCGCGACGGAGCGAGCCGAGTTCGGCCTGGACGGGCTGCTGCCGCCCGCCATGGAGACGCTGGACGACCAGGCCGATCGTGCGTACGCGGCGTTCCTCGGCTACGACAAGCCACTGAACCGGCACATCTATCTGCGCCAGCTCCAGGACACCAACGAGGTGTTGTTCCATCGGCTGATCACGCGCCACCTGGAGGAGATGCTGCCGGTCGTCTACACCCCGACGGTCGGCGAGGCGTGCCGGCGCTTCAGCGAGATCTACCGACGCCCCCGCGGGCTGTTCCTGTCGTACGAGGACCGGCACCGCTTCCGTGACATCCTGTGCAACCGCCCGCACGACGACGTGGACGTCATCGTCGTCACCGACGGTCAGCGCATCCTCGGTCTGGGGGACCAGGGGGTGGGCGGAATGGGCATCCCCATCGGCAAGCTCAGCCTGTACACGGCGATCGGCGGCATCCATCCCGCCCGCACGCTGCCGATCCTGCTGGACGCGGGGACGGACAACGAGGAACTGCTGAACAACCCGCACTATCTGGGTCGCCGCGAGCGCCGCGTGACCGGCGCCCGGTACGACGAGCTGGTGGAGGCGCTGGTAACGGCCGTGGAGGCCGAACTGCCCGGAACGCTGCTGCAGTGGGAGGACTTCGCGACGCCGCACGCCCGGCGCATCCTCAGCCGCTACCAGGACCGTCTGCTGACCTTCAACGACGACATCCAGGGCACCGCCGCCGTCGCCCTCGGCGCGCTCACCACGGCGACACGGGTGGCGGGGACCAGGCTCGCCGACCAGCGGATCGTCATCCTCGGCGCGGGATCCGCCGCGATCGGCGTGGCCGACATGATCCGCATCGCCATGGTCGACGACGGCGTGCCCGAAGAAGAGGCCGCCTCCCGCTTCTGGTTCGTGGACGTCGACGGGCTGTTGACCGGCTCCCGGGACGGGCTGGCCGACGAGCAGCGGCTCTACGCCCGCGACGACGCTCAGGCGTCGTACGGCCTGGCCGAGGTCGTGGACCGGGTCGAACCGACCGTGCTGATCGGGCTGTCCACCGCACACGGCGCCTTCACGGAGGAGATCGTGCGGCGGATGGCCGCTTCCTGCGACCGTCCGGTGATCTTCCCGCTGTCCAACCCGACCTCCCACGCCGAGGCCGACCCCGCCGACCTGATGCGCTGGACGGACGGCAAGGCGCTGATCGCCACCGGGTCGCCGTTCCCGCCGGTGACGGTCGACGGGCGTAGGACGCCGGTCGCGCAGGCGAACAACGTCTACGTGTTCCCGGCCATCGGTCTGGCGGTCACGGCGTCCCGGGCCACCCGGGTGACGGACCGGATGATGGTGGCCGCCGCCCGCGCGGTCGGTGACTGCGCCGCCCGGTCCGCCGCGGACGACAGCGGCGCCCCCGCACCCCTGCTGCCGCCGCTGGGGGAGATGCGGGACGCCGCCCGGGAGATCGCGGTGGCCGCCGCGATGGCGGCGGTGGAGGACGGCGTCGCTCCGAAGGCCACGCAGGAGGAACTGCGCGCGGCCGTCGAGGCGGCCCGGTGGAGCCCCCGGTACGGCGAGTGAGGGCAGCTCCCGCGCCGACGGTGTGACGGGGCGGAAGCCGTGACGCGACGCCCGTGGGCGGGAACGGCGGCCCGGTACGGGCCGGGGACGGCACGGCAGACCGCGGCGCGGGAGACCCGGCGGCTCCGGCGCGAAGGCGGACGACGCGAGCGCGGCCGTTCCGCCTGCCCACCCGGCTCGATCCGCCCCGAGTTCACTCGTCAGAGTTGTCCTTTCCCAGGTTTTCCCGGCATCCGCATGCCGAGGTCATATGCGGAGCAGCATCCGCGCATGGAGAATGCTGCATTCGACGGAACGCCGTCGGCAGAGGGGATCGCATCCGGTCCCGAGGTCGTCTTCACAGCGGACTTCGCGTCCACCCGTCAGTGGGTGGCGGGGCGGTCGTGGGCATATCCGAACGGCGGACCCGTCAACCCCGACGACGACAAACTGGATCACCTGACGGCGGACCCCGCCTACAGCCGCTCGGGCGTCTTCCGCGCCACGTTGCGCAAGGACGGCCGGTGGGACACGGGTCTGCTCACCACGGAGGGGAGCGAGGAGGACTTCACCGTCCGTACGGGAGACGTGCTGGAGGCGCGGGTCAGACTGCCCCACGAGGCGGGAGCCTGGCCGGCCGTCTGGACCTGGCGGGACGGCGGTCAGGAGATCGACGTCTTCGAGTACCACCCCGACAACCCCGACCTGCTGGAGCTGACCAACCACGTCCGCGGCGGCAACTCCTACTATCGCGACCCCGCCGTGCGTCCGGGCGGGTGGGTCGATCTGCGCGTCCGGTTCGGCTCGCGGTCCGTGGTCTGGTGGGTGAACGGGAGCCGGGTGTTCGCCGACCGGCAGGGCGTCGGACGTTCCTGGCACGCCTACCTCATCGTCAACCTGTCGGTGTCCGCGGGCCGTTACCACCCGCCGCCGGCGCCCCACGTCAAGGAGATGTCGTACGAGGTCCAGAGCCTCGTCGTGAGAAGGCCGACCACGCTCGCGGAGACGGAGGCCGACGAACCCGAGGCGATGACGGACGCCGACGGGCTCTGAGGGGCCCGGGCCCGGGCCCGGGGAGCGTCCGGGCCGGAGCGGCGATCCGGGAACCCCCCGGACCGCCGCGGGACGGCCGCGCCGAGGCGGCGGGGGCGTGCGTGGTCGGGCAGGGGGCACGGCATCCGGTGAGGGCTCCGTGGCGTGATCCGGCTGCCGCTCGCGCACCGACGTGCCACGTCCGGCCGTACATTCGTAGTGTTCTCCCAGCCGGTCGGACGCGCACGCCCCTCGGGCCGCCGCACCGCCCCGGCCGGAGAACGCCCGTCCCCACTGGAGGTACGCCATGCCCGGCACCGACGAAGCCGCGAAGGCCATCACCGCCGCGGTCGTCGACAGCTTCCGCGACACTCCGGACCCCCGGTTGCGTGAACTGCTCCAAGGGCTTGTGCGCCACCTGCACGACTACGTCCGCGAGGTGCGTCCCACGACGCGGGAGTGGGAGCACGCCGTGGAATACCTCACCGCCGTCGGGCAGACATGCGACCCCACCCGTCAGGAGTTCATCCTGCTCTCCGACGTGCTGGGCGTCTCCATGCTGGTCGAGACGGTGAACGAGCAGGGCGGCGGCACCGAGAGCACGGTCCTGGGCCCCTTCCACGTCGTGGAGTCCCCGCCGCGCGCAAGCGGCGACAGCGTCGACCTCATGGGCGCAGGAACGCCGTGTGTGGTGTCGCTTCGCGTCACGTCGGCGGACGGCAGCCCGCTGGCCGCGGCGAGCGTCGACGTGTGGCAGTGCACCGAGGACGGTTTCTACGACGTGCAGCAGCCCGACGTCCAGCCACGGGGCAACGGACGCGGCCTCTTCCGGACCGACGACGAGGGCCGTCTGTGGTTCCGCACCGTCGTGCCCAGCCACTACCCCATTCCGACCGACGGCCCGGTGGGACGGCTGCTCGACGCCACCGGGCGTCACCCGTACCGCCCCGCCCACATCCACTTCCTCGTCGAGGCCGACGGCCACCGACCCCTCACCACGCACATCTTCGTCGCGGGCAGCCCTTACCAGGACTCGGACGCCGTCTTCGCCGTCAAGGAGAGCCTCGTCGTGGACTTCGCGCAGGTCGACGACGCGGAGAAGGCACGTGCGCACCAGGTCGCCGCTCCCTTCCGTATGGCCGAGTTCGACATCGTCGTCGAGCCGGAGGAGGCCGGGCGCGAGCCGACCGGGCACGAGACGACCGAGTCGCGGACGTGAGGCGACCCCCGATGAGCGCCCCGTACGCCTTCACCTACCAGGCTCTGCCGATGCGTGTGGTGATGGGAGTCCGCGCCCTCGACCGGCTCGCCGAAGAGATCGACCGCGCCGGCCTCAAGAGGGTCCTGGTGCTGTGCTCGCCCGGACAGCGGGAGCCGGCCGAGATGGTCGCCGGCCTCGCGGGCGCCCGGATCGCGGGCATCCACCCCCACGCCCGTGTCCATGTGCCCGCCGCGTCCGCGGCCGAGGCCCGCAGACGCGCGGAAGAGGTGAACGCGGACGGCTGTCTCGCCGTCGGCGGCGGCTCCGCGATCGGCCTCGGCAAGATCGTCGCCCTGCGGCACGGCCTGCCGATCATCGCGGTGCCGACGACGTACGCCGGGTCCGAGATGACACCGGTGTGGGGTCTCACGGAGAACGGCGTCAAGCGCACGGGCAGGGATCCGCGCGTCCTGCCGGTGTCGGTGCTCTACGACCCCGCGCTCACCGTGAACCTGCCCGCGGCCGTATCCGCGACCAGCGGCATGAACGCGATCGCGCACGCGGTCGAGGCACTGTACGCGCCGGACGCCTCCCCGATCACCGACCTGATGGCCGCGGAGGGCGTACGGGCGCTGGCCGGCGCACTCCCGGACGTCGTCGCCGACGGCGCCGACCTCGACGCCCGATCCCGTGCCCAGTACGGCGCCTGGCTGTGCGGCGCCTGCCTCGGGGCCACCACCATGTCGCTGCACCACAAGCTCTGCCACGCCCTCGGAGGCGCCCTCGACCTGCCGCACGCCCCCACTCACGCCGTGGTCCTACCGCACGCCCTCGCCTACAACCAGGGGGCGGCGCCCGAGGCGGCTGCGGCGCTAGGGCGGGCCCTCGGCGCCGCCGCCCCTGCCGCCCGTCTGTGGGAGCTCGCCGGCCGACTCGGCGCCCCACGCTCCCTGCGGGAGCTGGGCATGGCGGAGGACGACATCGACCGGATCGTCGAGGTCACGCTGGCGAACCCCTACGCCAACCCCCGCGCGGTGACCGCGGACGGCCTCGGCCGGCTCCTGCACGCCGCCTGGTCCGGACGGCCTCCCGCCTGCTGAGCACTGCCCGACCGCTCCTGGCCGGGCGTCGGCGCGCACTCGTACGCTGGCCCGCATGCCAGCGTCCGCGTCCGCGCAACCGCCGCCCAGGGATCACGTCCCCCGGATCGTCCACATCGCCGACCCGGTGCCCATGACGCTGCTGCCCACCCGCACCTGGACGCCCGCACAGTGGGCCCGTATCCAACAGGGCTGTATGGCGCGGGACATGAGCGACAAGTGGGACGTCCTGGTCGACGGGCGGATCGCCTTCGTGCGCAGGGTCTCGACGGGGCAGATCTTCTACGAAATGACGTTCGAGCCCGTCGACGGCGGCTGGTGGATCGGCTCGGCGGTGACCGGGGCCGATCAGCGACGCAGCATCAGCCCCCGAGCCGCGTACGCGATCGACGAGGAGAACGGCGTGATGCTGGAATGGATGATCAGCGGCATCCTGCTGGACGAACCCGATGAGGACCTGGTCCTTCGGCTGCACGCCGTACTCGACCAGCCGCACCGCACGGACGAGAGGCTGCCCCGGCTGATCCTGCACACGTCGCTCGGTCTGCGCACGGTCCCCTGACCGACGTCCGCCCACCCACTGTCGGCGCCGACTGCGAGAATCGCTCCATGACTGCGAAGCTGCCCCTGCACAGCGCCCGTTGGCGTGACCTCGACGGCGTGAACGTCGACGAGGTGACGGCGCTGCTGGAGGAGATGGCCCGGGCGGGCGCCGCAAACGGCGACGCATGGCGGCGGAGCTGGGCGAACCTGGCCGAAGGCCTGCTCGACGACGGTACCGTCCACGACGGGGCCTACGCGGCTCTGCCCCATCTCGTCGAGGCGGCCGCGGAGTTGCCTCCGGACAGGTCCGTGGACTTCTGGGTCGACCTGGGATTCATCGTGACCGCGGAGGACAGGCATCCCGTCCCGGCGGATCTGGAAGCGGGGTTCGGCGCCGCCCTCCGGCTCGCCGAGCAGGCTGCCCTGCGCAGCCTTGTCGCCGGAGTTCCCGAGGAGACCGCGACCTCCCTCGCGCTGAGCTGCGTCGCCTTCGCCGGGCACCACACCGCCGCGGCACTGTGGCCGCTCGCGCCCCAGGAACCCGAACTGCAGCTGATGTGCCGCGAATGCGACGTCGACACCGAGATCCCGAAGTTCTTCGTGGACCTGGCGCGCCCGCCCTTCGCGGCTCCGGAACCGCCTGATCCCGCTCAGGTGGTTCAGGCGGAGGGACCTTGGGGCGCGGTCGCCGCGGCGTTGGGGCGGGAGCCGTCGGCGGAGACGCTGGGGGAGGGTTGGGAGCCCTTCCTCCGGGTGGCCCGCGACGTCGCGGTCGCGGGGGTGCCCCGTGAAACCCCTGGGTGGGCCGTCCTGTGCCTGGTCGCCGGCATGGTCGCGGTCACGGGCGTTCCGCGGCCGGCCGCGAGCGGGCGGGCCCGCCGACTGATGTTGCTGACCGGAAACTTCCGCTGCTGGAACTGTGAGCAGACATGGACGATCGCCGACGGCCTGGCGGAGGACCCGGCAGGTGCACGGCCGCTGAGCCGTCACACTCCGGCGTGGACGGCCGAGGCGGGACCGGGCACCGCGCCGCAGCCGGCCGCCGCCCGGCGACCCGGTGAAGCGGCGGCCCGGCTCAGGCAGGACGGAGACGTCCTTCTCGCGGCCGACGGAACGCTGTGGGGCCGGGCAGGGGCGTTCTCGGACCCAGGGTCCGGTTCGACCGGGAGCATCGATGCGTTGGCGATCGTGTCCCGCCCCGGTCTGCCGACCCTCGTGGCCGGCGGCGGGGCCAGGGGCGTGGTGTTCCTGTGGGATCCGGTCGACGGCCGGCTCGTCCATGCCCTGGCAGGACATCCCGACCCCATCTCCTCTCTGACGGCTCTGCCCCGGCCGGAGGGCGGCGTCCTGCTGGCGAGCGGAGGCGAGTGCGGGACGATCGCCCTGTGGGATCCGGCCGACGGGCAACTGGCGGCCGCCCAGCCGGAGTTCGGCAGGACCGTTCCCGCACCGGTCGGCCACGGAATCGACGCGGTGACCGGGATGTGCGTCGCATCCCTCCCCGACGGCCGGACCCTGCTGGTCACCGCCACCCGGAGAGGCGCGGTCCGATCGCGGGATCCCGGCACCGGTGAGCCGGTCGGGCGCCTCAACCCGTACGGCCGTCCGATCCGGTCGATCGCCGCCGTCCCGGTCGCGGGCGGTCATACGCTGATCGCGGCCTCGGACGGCCGAGGCGCGGTCGAGGTCTGGGATCCGGCCGTCGACGACCCGTGGGACGCCGGCGTCGCCGTGCAGCCGAGCCGACGAGCCCTCGACGAGGCGGGCCACCGGGTCGCAGGCGTGGCGGCGATGCCCGGCCCCGCCCGTTCCCTCCTGGCCACCGGGGACGACCTCGGTGGTGTCATGCTGTGGGACCTCGCGACCGGTCTCCCGGTCGGCGAGGGCCTCTCCCCGTCGACGGGCACCGCCGGCCTCCCGGTCATGACCGCCGCCACGCTGCACGACGGGCGCACCGTCCTGGTCGTCGGCAGCAGAAACGGCCGCCTCCTGCGGGTATGGGAACCGGAGACCGGCGCGTTGCGGCACATCGCCCTCGACGTGGCGCTCACCTGCCTGGCCGCCGCGGGATCCTGCCTGATCGTCGGCCACGAGCGCGGAGTCCTCGGCCTCCCGCTCGCCGAGCGGTGAACCCTCCCGGCCCGGCTCTTCCAGGGACCGCCCTGTTCCGGTGCGGGCAGTGAGCGCGTCCGGGGTTCTCAGCCTCGCCTTCCGCCGCCCTCCGCCTCGTACGACGGTGACGGCCGGTTCCAGACGTCGTCCGACCGGGCGACGAGCCGCCGCAGTTCACGGGCGCTTCGCGGGGTGAGGGCCCGCATCACGGTGTCGAGGAGAGCGCGGGCTTCGAGCGGGTCGCCGCAGCAGTCCGCGTAGACGCTGCCCCACTCGTAGTCGTGCCACAGCTCGCGTTCGGGGCGGTGGACGTAGTCCTTCCACAGGCGCACGGCCGCGCCGACATCGCCCGGCGTCAGGTAGTTGCGGGTGCGTTCGAGACCGTGGAGCTCGGAGAGCGCGCGAGCGGACAGGCCGTCGAGGACCGGCTTGGCAACCGGGTTGCGGTGGCGGGAGGTTCGGGCCGCTGTGCGGCCGGGCCGGTTACGCGGCACGGGCCTTTCGGTTCGTCGTCATGCCGCACATCGTGCCACTGCCCCCACGATGTCTCGAACGATTTCACCGGCCGGGATCCCCGCAGGTGCGGATTCTCGGTTGCTCCCGTGGACACCAGTGTGTTCGATTCGGCTATGGAGAACGCTCTGTGGGGCCGGCTGACGGCCGAGGCGCGCGCGGAGGTGGACCGCCTCGTCTCTGCCCGGCGCCCTATTCAGGCCGTCGTGATGATGCGTGAGCGCGCCGGCCTGCCGACGCCGGATCTGCGCGAGTGCGTGGACCTGGTGGCCCTGCGCCACCGGGTGCTGGGCCTGGACTCGACGAGCTCGTGACGGCGGACCTGCATCGGACGCCCCGTTCGGCCCCGCCGGACGACATCACATGGGCGGCTGTGGCCGGCCGTCCACGGGGATGTTCAGCACTTCGGCCACGCCGGCGAGGGCTGCTCCCAGCGGGAGCGCGACCCGGGCGAGGGCGTGCCGGTCGCCGCGGGTCGGATCCCGGTTGACGATCAGGACCGGTTTCCCGGACCGGGCCGCCTGGCGCACGAACCGAAGTCCGGACATCACCGTCAGCGAGGAGCCCAGGACCAGGAGAGAGGTCGCCTGCTCGACCAGTGCGCGACAGGTTTCGACGCGCGCGGGCGGAACGGCCTCGCCGAAGAACACCACGTCCGGTTTCAGGATGCCGCCGCAGACCGTGCAGGGCGCCACGACGAAGTCCCCGACCTGTTCGTCGGTGAGGTCGGCGTCGCCGTCCGGGTTCATTCCCGCCGCCTGCGGAGCGAAGCCCGCGTTCGCCTGCTCCAGCCGCCGGGCGAGGTCACGCCGCGACCCGGCCGCGCCGCAGGACAGACAGACGACCCGCGCCAGGCTTCCGTGCAGTTCCACGACGTCCTGGCTGCCGGCGGCCTGGTGCAGACCGTCGACGTTCTGGGTGATGACGCCCGAGAGCAGGCCGTGCCGGCCGAACGCGGCCACGGCCCGGTGCCCCGCGTTGGGACGGGCCCTGCCGAACGTGCGCCAGCCGAGGTGGCTTCGCGCCCAGTACCGGCGGCGTGCCTGCGCGCCGGCCGTGAAGTCCTGGTAGGTCATCGGGGTGTGCCGGCTCAGGCTGCCGTCCGCTCCCCGGTAGTCGGGGATGCCCGATTCCGTGGAGATGCCGGCCCCGCTGAGCACCAGCACACCGCCGCGCTCCAGCGCGTCGGCGACCTGCCGCAGATCCGTGGTGCCCGGCAGCGGGTCCCCGGTAGGGGTCCAGCTCAGGGTGGGGCGCATGCGCATGCCGCCAGGGTACGGAACGGGCCGCCCCCGCGGCTGCCGTGTGCCGGGAGTCAGCCGGCGGGACGGACGAACTCCGGCTGGTCGAGCAGCCGCAGCCAGCTTCCGTCCGGCTGGCGTCGGACGACCTGGGCCCGGGCGCCGGCTCCGTCCTTCGGCGGGGTCGAGGTCAGGGCGATGCCGTCGCTGGTCAGCGTCGGCAGCGGTGGTTCCGGCTGGAAACGCGGACGGTCGGCCAGCACCTTCTCCCACAGCGCCTGAATCGCCTTACGCCCCACGGTCAGCTCCCCGGGAGGAAAGGCCATGACGGCCTCCTCCTCGTAGAGGGCGGCGACCCCGGCCGCGTCACCGGCATTGGACCGCTCGACGAACAGGCGGGTGATGTCCTCGGGGCGCATGGCCTTCTCGTACTCCGGCACGGTTCCTCCTCGGGGTGGGCGGGGCTCCGACGCCTTCCAGCCTGATCGCCTCCCGGTCAGAAGTCCAACAGCTGGAATTCATCGAAGCTAGAATCCTTGGTCATGGAGCTCAGACAGCTGGAGTACTTCGTCGCGGTCGCCGAAGAGCGGAACTTCACGCGGGCGGCCGAGCGGGTGCACATCAGCCAGTCCGGTGTCAGCGCGCAGATCCGCCGGCTGGAACGGGAACTGGGCGCCGAGCTGTTCGACCGGTCGGCGCGCACCGTCACCCTCACCGTCGCGGGGAAGGCCGCGCTCGATCACGCGCGTGCCGCACTCGCCGCGGCCGGTGCGGTCGGTCAGGCGGTGGACGAGGTGAGCGACCTGCTCCGGGGCCGGATCACCGTCGGCATGGTCATCGGCTGCACCCTCGCCCCGCTCTTCGACGCGCTCGCCGCGTTCCACCAGGCGCATCCCGCCGTGGAGCTCTCGTTGCTGGAGGACAACTCCGACCGGCTCGTCGAGCAGGTGCGCGCCGGCGCCGTCGACGTGGCGCTCACCGGGACCGCGGCCCTCCCGGACGGGCTGGACGCGCTGACCATCGTCAGCGAGCGGCTCGTCGCGGCGGTTCCGGCCGGACACCCCTTGACCAAGCGACGCCGGGTCACCCTCCCGGACCTGGCCGCGCACCCCCTCGTGTGCATGCCGCCCGGCACCGGCCTGCGCACGGTGTTCGACCGCGCCTGCGCCGCACAGGGCGTGCACCCCACGATCGCGCTGGAAGCCAGTGCCGGCGACGCCATCGCCGATCTCGCCGCCCGCGGGCTCGGCGTCGCCGTCCTCAGCGCCTCGATGGCCGCAGGCCACCGCGATCGGCTCACCGCCCACGTCGTCGACGACATCCGGACGCCGGCCCTGCTCGCGCTGATCTGGAAGGACACGCGCAACCCCGCGGTACGTGAACTGCTCGCGCACAGCCGGCGGGCTTTCGGCGAGCCCGACCCTGGGCACGAGTAGCACTTCAGGAAGAACGAGAACAAGAACGAGAACGAGAACGAGAACGAGAACAGAAAGGGGAGGGCGGGCGGGAAGAGGCGGGGAGGCCCCGTCGGCCGTGTCCGGCGGACGGGTCTCCACCTGGGGCTGCCGCTCCTGCACGCCGGGCCGCGGGCACCCGACGATGAACGGTCTCCTGGGCGTTGCTGGGTAGGGTCGGGGCGTGGACCGCAGGAGCAGGCAGCCGGACGACGTGCTCGCCGGGGAGACGCGGGGTGAGCTGTCGCCTCGGGTGGCCCGGGCGCTGTGGCGGTGGTCGGCCGGGCTGGTGCTCGCCGTCCCGGGAGTCTCGGTGCTCGTCGCCGGGGCCGGGCACGGGCCACGGGCGGCCGTGGCCGTCGGCCTGGTCCTCGCGCAGGCCTGCGCGCTGAGGTGGCAGGTGCGTGCCCCGGTCGCCGTACTGGCCGGGACCGCGGCCGCCGGCCTCGCGGTGTGGGCGCTGCTGCCCGCCGTCACCCTGACGGGCGCGTTGCTTGCGGCGCAGATCGCGTTGTGCGTGGTGTCGGCCACCGGGCCGCGGCGGATGTCGGTGTGCGCGCTGGCGGCGATGTGCCTGCCGGGGCCGGCGGCGTTCTGGGCGGGGGGCCCCGCGGGGTTGGCGGTCTATCTGCTGACGGTCGTCCTGGCCTGGACCGCGGGGCAGTGGCGCAGGGCGCAGCGGGCGAGGACGCGGGCGGAGACGCGCCGTGCGGTGGTGGAGGAGCGCGCGCGGATCGCCCGGGAGGTGCACGACGTCGTGGCGCACACCCTGTCGGTGATGGTCGTCCAGGCCGGCGCCGCGGACGACGTGTTCACCCGGCAGCCCGAACAGGCCCGTGAGGCGCTGCGGGCCATCGAGACGAGCGCACGCTCGGCGCTCGGCGAACTGCGCCTGCTGCTGCGCGCGTTCGGCCCCGACGGGGCGGAAGGCGGGGTCCCGGAGCAGTGGGAGGCGGGGCCCTCGCTCGCGCGTCTGGACGAACTGGCCGGCGCCGTGCGCGCGACCGGGATGACCGTCCACCTGCACCGCGAGGGCGTCACCGACGCTCTGCCGACCGCGGTGGACCTCGCGGCGTACCGGATCGTCCAGGAGGCACTGACCAACACACTGCGCCACGCGGCGGGCGCGGACGAGGTGAGCGTGCGCGTGGCGGTCGAAGGGGAGTGGGTGAGGGTCACGGTCGCCGATGACGGACGTGCACCGCAGGGCTCGGCCGCTGCCGGGGGAGCGGGGCGCGGTCTGGTGGGGATGAGGGAGCGCGCCCGGCTGGTGGGCGGGCGCCTGCGCGCGGGTCCGCGGCCCGGGGGCGGGTTCGAGGTGGCGGCCGAGCTGCCGTTGGGGGGCGCGCCATGACGCTGCGCGTGGTGGTGGCCGACGACCAGGCCCTGGTGCGGACCGGCTTCCGCATGATCATCGACGCCCGGGACGATCTGGAGGTGGTCGGTGAGGCGTCCGACGGCCGGGAGGCGGTGCGGCTGACGCGGGAACTGACGCCGGACGTGGTGCTGATGGACGTACGCATGCCCGTGGTGGACGGCATCGAGGCGACCCGGCAGATCGCGCGGGGCGGCAGTCCGGCCCGGGTGCTCGTGCTGACCACCTGGGACGTGGACGCGCACGTGGTCGACGCCCTGCGGGCCGGGGCCAGCGGCTTCCTGCTGAAGGACATCCGTCCCACGGAACTCGTCGACGCGATCCGGGTCACCGCGCGCGGTGACGCGCTGCTCGCGCCGACGGTGCTGAGCCGCGTCCTCGACCGCTTTCTGCGCACCACGCCCGATCCGGCGCCGCCGCCCTCCCTGCAGGACCTCTCGGGCCGCGAGCGGGAGGTCCTCACCCTGATCGGGCAGGCGCTGTCGAACGGGGAGATCGCCGAACGGCTGCGCCTGTCGGAGGCCACCGTCAAGAACCACGTCACCGCGGTGCTGCGCAAACTGGGTCTGCGCGACCGGGTCCAGGCCGTGGTCGCCGCCTACGATCACGGCCTGGTGCGACCGCGCCGGCCCTGAGGGCCCGGTCTCCTCCTCAGGGAGGAGACCGGGCGGCGGTCCTCCTGGGCTCCCAGTGCCAGTCCCTTCCCGCGGCCGATCCGCGACCGGGGCGCTCGCCCATAGCGTCGAGACGTGACCGACGACCTCGCTTGCCTCATGTATCTGCTCGCCCACGACGACGCGGCCGAGGGCCCGTACGACCGTCGCCGGACGGAGCTGCTCGTGCGTGCCGCCGCCGTGATCGACCTCGCGCTGCGCGGCCGGCTGGGGGAGGACGACGGCACGGTCACCGTGTCCGGCGCACAGCCGACCGGCGATCCCGTCCTGGACGGCGTGCTGCGCGACGCCGCCGCCGGGCACGGCTGGAAACGCCTCGTGCGCCGACACCGCGAGCGGACTCTGACGCAGGTCGAGGACCGGCTCGCCGGGGCGGGGCTCCTCGCCGTTCGGGAGCCCCGCACCCGTTTCGGCGCACGACGCCTGACCGTGACGGACCGCGCCGAGCTCGACGCGCTGCGCGCCCGTGTGCATACGGCGCTGCACGGGGACGGTCCTGTGCGGGACGTTCCCGCCGCCGACGCCGCGCTGCTGGCGCTCGCCGCGGCCGGCGGCGTCCGCCAGGTCGTGTCACGGCGGGACCGGAGGACCTACCGGTCCCGCATCGACGCCTGCACGCGGGGCCTCGCCGTCCTCGCACCCGGCCTGGAGCAGGCCGTACGCGCGCTGCCGACGACCATGATCGCCGCGCAGGGCGGCATGGGCGGCAGCTGACCCGATGGGGAAGAAGATGAGCACGCACCGCCTCCTGACCACCCTGGGCTGTGCCTTGGCCGCCGTACTCGCGACGGCCGGGGCCCCGGCTCCGGCCCGGACGGCTCCGGCCGAACCCGCTCCGCCGCCCGCCGCCACGACCGTACGCACCCACGACGGCCCGGTGCGGGGCGCCGCCCACGACGGCTACCGCACCTTCGACGGGATCCCCTACGCGGCGCCCCCCGTGGGCAGGCTGCGCTGGGCGGCGCCCCGCCCCGCGGTCCCCTGGTCCGGGGTACTGGACGGGACCCGCCCCGCGAGCGCCTGCCCCCAGCCGGCCGGCGAGGTGCCCGGCGGCAGCACCGACGAGGACTGTCTCCGCCTGAACGTCACGACGCCCGACGGCACACCATCGACGCGCCTCCGGCCGGTCGTCGTCTGGCTGCACGGCGGCGGCTTCACCACGGGAGCGGGCGGGTCGTACGACGCCCACCGCATGGCCACCCGCGGCGACGTCGTGGTCGTCACCGTCGACTACCGGCTCGGGGCGCTCGGATTCCTCGCGCACGGCGGGCTGCCCGGCTCCGGCGTCTTCGGCCTGGCCGACCAGCAGGCGGCGCTGCGCTGGGTCCGCTCCGAGATCGGCGCCTTCGGCGGAGACGCGCGCAACGTGACCCTGGCCGGCGAGTCGGCGGGCGGCTACAGCGTCTGCGCCCAGCTCGCCTCGCCCGCCGCCGCGGGACTCTTCGACCGGGCGATCATCGAGAGCGGCCCGTGCACAGGCCGCCCCGACCGGCCCTTCGCTCCGTCCGCGGCCCCGCTGTCCACGGCGCGCGCGGCGGGCGCGGATCTCGCGGCGAAGGTCGGCTGCGGCTCCGCCCGCGACGTCATGGCCTGCCTGCGCCGGGTGGACGTCCCGCGTCTGCTCGCCGCCCAGGCGACCGATCAACAGCCCGCGTACCCGACCCCGTTGCTGCCCGGCGACCCCGCGGAAGCGATCGCCGCCGGCCGCTTCCACCGCGTCCCCGTGCTCATCGGCAGCAACCACGACGAGGGCAACGGCTGGGCCGCCGGGATCGTCCAGGCGGGCAATCCGGTCGATCCCGACACCTGGCCGCAGGTCGTGGCCGCCTTCTTCCCCGCGCCGGGGCAGGCCGAGGCGATCGTCCGCGAGTATCCCGTGCACCGCGCCGACGGGGGCCCGGTGTTCGGCGCGGTCATCGGCGACGCCGACTTCGCCTGTCCGACGGCGGACACGGCCGGCCTGCTCGCCGCCCGGACACCCGTCTGGCGTTACGAGTTCGCCGACGAGCATGCCCCGCCGCTCACCTCGGGCACACCGCCCTTCCCGCTCGGCGCACCGCATGCGAGCGAGCTGCCCTACCTGTTCGACCTGGGCGGCCGTCCGCGCGACCTGAGCGCGGCACAGCACCGGCTGGCCGACGCCATGATCGACTACTGGACCCGCTTCGCCCGCACCGGCGACCCCGACGGCCCGTCGACGCCGCACTGGCTCCGCCGGACGGTCCTGTCCCTGGCGCCGGACCACATCGTCCCCACCCTCACGACGCCGCGTCGCCACCACTGCGCGTTCTGGAACACCCTCGGGTGACCCGGGGCGTCCGTGGACGCGAACGACCGGCCGCGGTAAGCGGTGAGCGGTAGGGAGAAGGGGCGGGGGAGCAGG
>NZ_JAHHIU010000232.1 GCF_024539815.1 Streptomyces hayashii | reverse complement strand
GAGGGCGGGGTGATGACGCGCGTGGGGGCGGCGAACCCGACGTGGGAGGAGGCCGGTTCGCGGGACGGGAGCGGAACTCGTCGCTCCGTGGGAGGAATTGAGCAGAAAGCGATTTCACGATCGCCGCACGCCCCGAGGGACCGGAGTCGGGCAGGACATCCGGGACGCCGGTGATCAGTACGCGGACGAGCGCGCGCCGACCGTGGGGGCAGGGGTGGCGGAAACCCGGCTCAGTTGTCCGGCGAGCGCAGCACCCGCAGGTGGCCGCGCCGGGCGACCTCCATCGGGTCCGCCCCTCGTCCGGCGCCACCGGCTCCGGCCGCGCGTTCCTGCGGACGGGCCGCCTCACGGACGGCGTTGGCAAGCGCTTCCAGATCGTCACCGCTGGGGCGGGCGGGGGCCGACCCGTCGAGGAGCCGGACGACTTCCCAGCCGCGCGGGGCGGTGAGGCGTTCGGAGTGCTCGGCGCACAGGTCGTAGCAGTGGGGTTCGGCGTAGGTGGCGAGCGGGCCGAGGACCGCGGTCGAGTCGGCGTAGACGTACGTCAGCGTCGCGACGGCGGGTCGGCCGCAGGCGGTGCGCGAACAGCGACGTACAGGGCTCACGACGTTGGACGGTACCGCACTCTTGAGCGGGCCGCGACGACTCTCCACCAGGTCACTCCACCGTGTCGTGTTGTGAAACGCCCCACGGGCCACTCCAGTCATACCCCGCTGACCTGCGCGAACACCAGCCCTTAAGAGGAAGTGGCCGCAGGAGCACGGTCATCACTCGGCACAAACAGCATCAATTGCCATGAGTTCGCCGGTCTCGGAGAGATACGGAATCGAGCCCAACCTTGGCTGGAACGGTCGTCATGCGACGTGAGGTGATCGGCGGCCGGTGCAGGCCGGGAAGGCGTGTGGGGACCGGCGCCGGGGGGCGGCGGGGACTACGCTTCAGTAGTGATGGACAGCCCCGTACCGCCCCCCGCCGCAGGCCCAGGCCCCCGTCGTCGTGATCGCCACGGCCGGGGCATGCGGGGGCCGATCGCGCCGCCGCAGGTGCCGTTGGCGGCCAGCCGCGCCGACGTGTTCGCGGATCTCGTGCAGGACTCCGTCGAGCGCCTGGAGCGGCGGTGGCCGCAGCTCGCCGACATCGACTTCATGGTGCTGGAGGTGCCGCGGCTGGACGCGGCCCCGGAGCCCTGGAACGACGAGGCGGTGCCGTTGGGCGGGACGATCGCCGCTCATGAGGGCCGCCGGGCCCGGGTCGTCGTCTACCGGCGGCCGGTCGAGATCCGCACCAAGGGGCGCGACGAGCGGGCCGCGCTGGTGCACGAGGTGGTCGTGGAGCAGGTCGCGGAGTTGCTGGGGCTGACTCCGGAGACGGTGGATCCGCGCTACGGCGAGGACTGAGCACCGCCCCCGCACGCCCCCCGTCCGGGGGACGTCGGCGACCCTTTCGGGCTACTTCTGCAGCACCGCGACGTCTTCGTCCGCCTGCGGCACGGACACGGTGCCGCGGTCGTCCGGCAGGGTCTGGACGGTGAAGCCCGGGACGCCTTCCTGGGTGGACGTCAGGGTGCGGGAGGCGTAGACGGGGGTGGCCGTGAGGGTTTCCACGGTCAGGGCGTAACTGCCCTTCAGGCCGGCGGGGACGGGGAGTTCGACGTCCTGGGTGGTGCCGGCCCGGACCGTGTAGGTCTTGGAGACGGCCGTGCCGCCGCCGCTGCCCGCGGACGCGGTGACCTTGACCTGGGCGGCGCCCTTGGGGGCGGTCAGGGAGAGGGTGGCGCCCTTGGCGCTGTTCCCGGCGGCGGACGCGCGCGTGCCGACCGGCGCGGTGGCGGGGATGAACGCGGACTCCTGGTCGGCGCCCTTGCCGCGCAGGACCCGTACGGCGGCGACGAACGGGACCGACTGGTCCGTGGGGGTCAGGATCAGGGATCCGGCCTCCCCGCGCGTGACGTCGCCCAGGTCGACCGAGATCGTCCTGCCCGCCTTGACGTGCAGTGTCTCGTGCCCGGCGGGGGTGATCAGCCCTGAGGGGGAGGCGAGTTGGACTTTGAGGTCCGCGTCCGCGTCGCCCGGGGCGTAGGCGACGAGGCGGACGGCCGTGGCGTCCTTGGGGATGCCCGGGACGACCTGGGTGGGCGCCGGGTCGGTGGCGGGGGCCAGCCAGTCGCCGCCGAGTTTTTCGTCCAGGGCCTGCACGGCGGCCCCGAGGCGGCCGCTGCGGACGTTGACGTGGACGGTGAGGTCCGCCTGCTTCTCGCCGGTGAGGGTGGACAGCAGGATCGGCTCGCTGGAGTGCGCGGGAACGGTGAGGCCCTCCCCCACGGTGGTCGCGAGGGCGCCGTCCTTGCCGTAGAGCGCGATGTCGACGACGGCGGCGGAGTCGTCCGGGTTGGTGAGGTGGACGTAGTCCGTGCGGTCTGCGGCCGTGCTGACTCCGGGGAACCAGAACTCCGTGTCGGGCGCGGAGCAGGCGAGGCCCTGCAGGCCGCGGCCGCTGCCCGCCGGGACCTCCGTCGTCTCCTGGACGGTCCAGCCGGGCGCGAACCTGCCCTCGGCGGTGCCCAGGAGCGCGGGCGCGTCGCCGCCCGTGGTGGCGCCGACGGCCGGTGTGCCGGGCGCCTTGGGAGTGAGGGCGGGCTTCGCGGCCGCCTTCTTCTTCCCGCTCGTCTTGCCGTCCGTCTTGCCGGTCGCCTTGCCGTCCGTCTTACCGGTCGTCTTCCCGCCGGCCGTGCCGCTCGCCGGGTCCGCCGACTCCTCTGCGGCGGGGGCGAGTTCGGCCTTGCCGTCGGCGCCTGTGCCCTTGGTGACGGGCGTGAAGGACGTGTACGACGTCTCGGCGAGGTCGGAGGTGCTGGGCGAGGGGCAGAGCAGGCTGGTGCGCTCCACGGGCAGTTCGGCGGCCGCCCGGGCGGTCGACGCGTGGGAGGCGTCCGGCTCGTTGAGCGTGGCGAAACCGGTGACGGCGGCCAGCGCGGCCGTGCCGGCGATCAGGGACAGGGTGGTGCGGTTCACTGCTGGCTCCCGTCGGGACGCTCGTCGTCGGCGCCGCGGGGGTGCCGGTCGGGGTCGTAGGCGGGGTCGTACCCGCCTTGGCCGTAGCCCGACGGGTCGTAGCCCTGTTGCTGGTAGGTCTGGTCGTACGACGCCTGCTGCGCCTGGCCGTCATAGGCGTACGGGTCGTACTGGCCGGCCTGGTAGGGGTCGTAGGCCTGCTGGTCGTAGCCGCCCTGCTGGTACTGCTGGGCGCCCTGGTACTGCTCGCTCTGGTACTGCTCGCCCGGGTAACCGCCGTACTGGGCGCCGGCGTAGGTCGACTGGTCCCAGTCTCCGTAGGGCTGCTGCTGCGGGACCGCGGCGGGGGCCTGTTCCTGCACGGGGGCGGGGAACTCGTCGTGCCCAACGGGTTCCTGGGGATCGGCGTCGGTTTCCGCCTCCGCCTCTGCCTCGGCCTGGGCGCGCAGGCGGCGGGCGCGGCGGCCCTCGCCGTCGACGGCCTGGGCGGGTACCGGCTCCTCCTCGGGGAGGTCGTCGTCGACGTCGCGGCGGCGGCCGGGGAGAGCCAGGACGACGAGGACGAGGGCGAGCAGCCCCTGCGCCCACAACCAGGCGGTGTGGCTGAACGGTTCGTCGTAGGTGACGTCCAGCTCGCCGCCCGAGGCGGGGAGTTCGAAGCCCTGGGCCCATCCGTCGACGGTGGTCGGGGTGAGGGCCTTGCCGTCGAGGGTGGCCGTCCAGCCGTCGGCGGCGGCGTCGGCCAGGCGCAGCACACGGCTGCCGGAACCGGCGGGGACGGTGGTGTGGACGTCGACGGGGCCCGCGGCGACCGGGGTCGCCGCGCCCTTGCCGGAGTCGGCGACGACAGCCGCGCGGGAGACCTCCTGGTCGACCCGCCACAGGGCGCTGCCGTCCTGCTGGCTGAGCCGCTTCAGGCCGGGTGTGGCGTCCAGGACGCGGGTGGCCTCGCGGGGCGCGCCCTTGTGGACGAGGACGTAGCCCACGGCGAATTTGCCGAGCTGGTCGGCCTGGTCGGCGCCGGAGCCGGCGACGAGGTTGGCGACGACCTTGTCGAGCTGCTTGTTCTCGCCGTCGGCGGCGGCGAGTTCGGCGTCGCCGAGCCGGGCGCCGGAGCCGCGGACCAGCATGTAGCCGACGTGGGCGGCGTCGCTGTCGAGGACGAGGGTGCGGGCCTGGTCGCGGTCGCCTGCCTCCTCGGCGACGAACGCGGGCACCTGGACGGGGTCGCGGCGCTCCAGCGGGCCGTCGGCGCCGCCGATCATCCAGCCGGCGGCGACGAGCAGCGGGCCCGCGGCGGAGGCGAAGGCGATGAGCGCGGCGACCGGCTGGCGCCAGCCGAAGCTCTGCTCGGCGACACGCGTGCGTGCTCCGTCGGCGCCGATGACGGCGGCCGCGAGGAGGGCGATGCCGTAGACGAGGGTGGCGGGGCCGGCCCAGGTGGAGCTGTTGGACAGCACCGCGAAGACCAGGCCCACCAGGGCGACGGCCCAGGCCGCCCATACGCCGAAGTGGCGTTCGGAGCGCAGCAGGGCGGCCAGCGCGGCCAGGACGACGCCGATGAGCATCAGGCCGTCGACGGTGCCGGGACCGCCGGGGCTGGCGCCGAGCAGGTCGAGCGCGGTGGCGGCCGAGGGACCGTAGTCGAGTCCGGCCTGGGTGAAGAACCCGAAGGGCAGCAGGGTCAGCGACCAGGGCGCGAGGATCAGCAGAGGGGTGCCCAGCTGGGCCAGGAAGCGCGGGCCGTAGGCGGTGAGGTCGCGGCGGCGCACGGCCAGGACGGCGAGGCCGAGGACGAGCGCGATGGGCCAGACGATCGGGGTGAACGCGGTGGTGATCGTCAGCAGCAGGGTGTACGCCCAGGTGGCGCGCCAGCTGCCGCGGGCTCCGGAGCGATGCGTCAGGCCGCTCGCGGCGGCGCCCGCGCGGGCGATGAGCGGCAGCAGCACGGCCAGGACGGCGGTGCCGACGCGGCCGCCGGCGAGGGCGCCGGTCGCGGCGGGCAGGAAGGCGTAGACGACGGCCGCCCACGCGCGCAGGAGGCGTGACTCGACGAGGGGCCGGGAGGCGAAGTAGGCGGTGAAGCCGGCCAGCGGGACCGAGCAGACGAGCAGCAGGGTCAGGGCGAGGCCGGTGGAGCCGAGCAGCAGGGTGGCCAGGGTCGCGATGACCGCGAGGTAGGGCGGGGCGGCGGGGGTGCCGCCCACGCCGACCGGGTGCCAGGCGTCGGCGTAGCGTGACCACAGGTCGGAGGCGTCGGCCGGGGCGGGCAGCAGGGCGCCGCCCGCGAGGGCGCCGCCGCCGAGCAGGCTGCGGCAGGCGACGAGGGAGACGAGCAGCAGGACCAGGAAGAGCACCGGGCCGGGCTTGCGGGCGATGCGCTTGAGGCGCGCGAACTGCTCGATCTCCAGGAAGTCGGCGTCGTCGCCGCCGGGCCCGGACTCGACGGCGCCGCCGTGCCGGCCCGCTCCGGAGACGGCCTCGGGGTCGGAGGAGCCGAAGTAGTCGCCGACGGCCTGCTCGACGGTGGCCCGCACGGTCGCGCCGGGGGGCGGGAACAGGGCGCGCAGTTCGTCCTTGTCGACCGTCGGCTTCCCGCGCTTGCGTCGCCCGGCGATGATCCGCTCGGGGCGCAGCAGGGTGCTCAGCAGGCCGCGGATCTCGTCGAGGGCCTGTCCGGGGACCTTGCCGACGAGGTTGGCCAGGGTGCGCAGCAGGGTGCCGAGGACCAGGCGGACCAGGATCCAGGGCAGCAGCGCCGTACGGCTGTTGACGAGGAGGGTGTAGACGGCGCCCGCTTTGTCGACCTTGTGCGGGGAGGCGGTGGTGCGGCCCGCGCAGTCGACGGCGCGGCGCTCGCGGGAGGCGGCTTCCGCGTGCCGCACGACGGCTTCGGGGGCGATGAGGACGCGGTGGCCGGCGGCCTGCGCGCGCCAGCACAGGTCGACGTCGTCGCGCATCAGGGGCAGCCGGCGGTCGAACCCGCCGAGCTGCTCGAAGACGTCGCGGCGGATCAGCATGCCGGCGGTGGACACGGACAGCACGGACCGGACGTGGTCGTGCTGGCCCTGGTCCTGTTCGCGGCGGTCCAGGCCGGTCCAGCGGCGGCCGGAGTGGGCGATGGTGACGCCGACCTCAAGGAGCTGGCGGCGGTCGTACCAGCCGCGGAGCTTGGGGCCGACGACGGCCACGTCGTCACGGCCCAGTTCGATCTCGTTCTCCACCACGCGCAGCAGTTCCGCCAGCGCGTCCGGTTCGGGGGCGCTGTCGTCGTGCAGCAGCCACAGCCACTGGACGGGCTCTCCGTGCGGGAGTTCCGGCAGGTCGTAGGCGTCGTCGCGCCAGGTGCGCGTGACGGGGTCCCAGCCGCTGGGGCGCTTGAGGTACGGCAGTTCCTCGGGGGTGAGGACGGGGGCCGTGCGGTTGGCCTCCTCGACGGCCTGGCCGAAGCCGGTGCGGCGGGCGAGGTGCAGGACGCGGTCGTCGCCGAGGGCCTCGGTGACCAGCCGCGCGGAGTCGTCCGAGCTGCCGGTGTCGGCGGCCATCACGGACTGGACGGGGCGCTCCTGGCCGAGCAGCCCGGCGAGCGCGTCGGGCAGCCAGCGGGCACCGTCGTGGGAGACGATCACCGCGGTCACGACATGACGCGGGAACTCAGGTGTGGCAGCGCTGTCTTGGTGGGCTGCCGTGTGGCTGTGCACGGACATCGAGGTACAGGCCCCGGTTCGCTGGACTGCGGTGGACGCCTGCGCCGTGTGGGCGGAGGAGCGTCTCGGACGAGCGCCCACACTATCGGCTGGGCAGGACGACGGCCCGCCGCCTGTGGACAACCCACATGCGACGGGCCGTTCGGACCCTCGCGCCCGAAGGCGCCTCGACGTGCCTCGATATCGAGACGCCGTGCCGCCGTGGCGCCTGTCGGCGCACCCGTGCGGCGTGGCCGGTTCTCAGACCGCCGCCTTCTTCAGCCTGCGGCGTTCCCGCTCCGACAGGCCGCCCCAGATGCCGAATCTCTCGTCGTTGGAGAGGGCGTACTCCAGGCATTCGGAGCGGACCTCGCAGGCGAGGCAGACCTTCTTCGCCTCGCGGGTGGAGCCGCCCTTCTCGGGGAAGAAGGACTCGGGATCGGTCTGGGCGCACAGTGCGCGCTCCTGCCAGCCGAGTTCCTCGTCCGCGTCGTCGACGTCGACCAGCAGTTGCTGCACCAGCTCGGTCATGTGCGCCCCTCGCTCTGTCTTTCGCGTCCCCGTGACGTGGCCGTTACCGATTCCGGCTGAACGACACGAGTGAAATTACAAGTGTGCTGCTCCGGGCGAGTCAAGCCGAGATCTGCTATTGAGCCCCTTATTCACTCTGCGGAACCAAGGCCATGCGGTAAGTGTTCAAATCGCCATAAACCTTGACAAGCAGATGGAGCCCCGGAGGGCCACCGCCCCGCACAGCGCCTGTACGGGTACAGACGCCCGGAGGTTCGATCCCGTTGCGGCACGCACGCGGAAGCGAACCGGATCACAGTCGGATCACGGGATCGCACGAGGCTCGCGCGCCCGGCATGTGCGCCATGTGTCCCGGTCACCCCATGCACAAACCTTTCACCTCACAGATGAACCGAATGAGGTGAACCGTGTCCCACATACCGGGTGTCGGGTTGACAGTGCGAGTGTGAACCGGTGTCCTTGTGGGCATGCTCGCGAACTTGGCACTCACCTCGACCGGCTCCGCCGGGTCCCACGGTGTTGCCCTCGTCCGCTGTAGCTGTTGTCGTCGTTCCAGCTGTTGAGCCCAACGCGCTCCGGCTGCACCCGTTGAGTCCACCGCGACTCGGCTGCTGTCTCCCTCCGGCCCACACCAGGGCTCCCCTGTTCCACCCGTGATCCGGGCGGACGGTCCGCGACACCCAGCAAGCCCCCCCACTCCTGCCGCCTCTTCCGCCGAGGAACCACCGCATCCATGAACAGCGACAGCGACCTCCAGATCGCCGGCGACATCCTCGAAGTCCCCCACCTTCTACAGGCCCCGCGCGAGCACCCGGCGACCGTGGCCGAGTTCGTCGGTCTGGCCCGCTCCGTCGCCGCCGACCGCGCCCGGTGGGAACACCTGGTCCGCTACGACGCGACGTCCCGCTGGTACCACCTGCTGCACACCGGCCCCGGCTACGAGGTGTGGCTGCTGTCCTGGGTGCCCGGCCAGGGCAGCGGACCGCACGACCACGGCCGCTCCTCGGGCGTGCTCACCGTGCTGGACGGGGAGCTGACCGAGCGCACCGAACGCGGCGAGCGGGTGCTCGGGGCCGGCGCGCAGAAAGTGTTCGCGCCGGGATACGTGCACGAGGTCGTCAACGACGCGCTGGAGCCGGCGGTGAGCCTGCACGTCTACTTCCCGGGGCTGACGGAGATGCCGATGCACCCGCAGACCCCCGCGCACACGGCGGGCGCGACGGGCGCGGCCGGGTTGGCTTGCGCGGCCCCCGCCACGCTCGGCCCCGCGGACGCCTTCAGCGCATAGGCGGACGGCTTTCAGCGCACGGTCGGGACCGCGTCCGCCCGTACGGGTGGGCGGGATGTCCACAGGCGGGCGGTTGTCCACAACCGCCCGTCGCACTGTCGGCCCCGCCTGCGAGACTTGCCCTCATGCGCATTGTGGTTCTGGCAGGCGGCATCGGCGGTGCCCGGTTCCTGCGCGGTCTGAAGCAGGCCGTGCCGGACGCGGACGTCACGGTCATCGGCAACACCGGCGACGACATCCATCTCTTCGGACTGAAGGTCTGCCCGGACCTCGACACGGTGATGTACACGCTCGGCGGCGGCATCAACGAGGAACAGGGCTGGGGGCGGGCCGACGAGACCTTCCACCTGAAGGAGGAGCTCGCCGCCTACGGCGCGGGGCCCGGCTGGTTCGGTCTGGGCGACCGGGACTTCGCCACGCACATCGTGCGCACGCAGATGATCGGCGCCGGCTATCCGCTGAGCGCGGTGACCGAGGCGCTGTGCGACCGGTGGAAGCCGGGCGTGCGGCTGATCCCCATGACGGACGACCGCGTGGAGACCCATGTGGCCGTCGAGGTCGACGGCGAGCGCAAGGCCGTGCACTTCCAGGAGTACTGGGTGCGACTGCGGGCGTCGGCGCCGGCGGAGGCGGTCGTGCCCGTCGGCGCGGAGCAGGCGAAGCCCGCGCCGGGGGTCCTGGAGGCGATCGCGGAGGCGGACGTCGTGCTCTTCCCGCCGTCGAACCCGGTGGTCTCCGTCGGCACGATCCTCGCGGTGCCCGGAATCCGCGAGGCGATCGCCGAGGCCGGGGTGCCCGTGGTGGGCCTGTCCCCCATCGTCGGGGACGCGCCGGTGCGCGGCATGGCCGACAAGGTGCTCGCGGCGGTCGGCGTGGAGTCGACGGCAGCGGCGGTGGCCGAGCACTACGGCTCGGGGCTGCTCGACGGCTGGCTCGTCGACACCGTGGACGCGGACACGGTGGAGCGGGTGGAGGCGGCCGGGATCCGCTGCCGTGCCGTCCCCCTGATGATGAGCGACCTCGACGCGACCACGCAGATGGCCCGGGAGGCGTTGCGGCTGGCGGAGGAGGTGCGGGGCCGGTGAGCGAGTCCTTGGAGAGCGGGTACCGGGTCTGGGCCGTGGCCGGGCTGCCCGAGGTACGGGCCGGGGACGACCTCGCCAAGCTCATCGCCGCCGCCGAGCCCGGGCTCGCCGACGGGGACGTGCTGCTGGTCACGTCGAAGATCGTGTCCAAGGCGGAGGGGCGGGTCGTCCGGGCGGACGACCGGGAGGCCGCGATCGACGCGGAGACGGTCCGGGTGGTGGCCCGGCGCGGGACCCT
The DNA here is from genome assembly GCF_024539815.1 of Streptomyces hayashii. Lineage (GTDB taxonomy): Bacteria > Actinomycetota > Actinomycetes > Streptomycetales > Streptomycetaceae > Streptomyces > Streptomyces hayashii. Next base: position 6,929 of record NZ_JAHHIU010000232.1, on the reverse strand, counting down.
GCGCATCGTCGAGAACCGGCAGGGGCTGATCATGGCCGCGGCCGGGGTCGACGCCTCCAACACCCCTGCGGGGACGGTGCTGTTGCTGCCCGAGGACCCGGACGCGTCGGCGCGCGCGCTCCGCGACGGGCTGCGCGACGCGCTCGGCGTCGACGTCGGGATCGTCGTCACCGACACCTTCGGGCGGCCCTGGCGGGCAGGGCTCACGGACGTGGCGATCGGCGCCGCCGGGGTGCGGGTGCTGGACGACCTGCGCGGGCACACGGACGCGTACGGCAACGCGCTGAGCGCGACGGTCGTCGCCACCGCGGACGAGCTGGCCGCCGCCGGCGACCTGGTGAAGGGAAAGGCGGCCGGGCTTCCGGTGGCCGTGGTGCGGGGTCTGGGGCATGTGGTCGGGTCCGAGGGCGCCGAAGAGGGGGCCCGGGCGCTCGTGCGGGGGGCACGGGACGACATGTTCCGGCTCGGGACCTCGGAGGCGGTGCGGCTGGCGGTCACCCAGCGGCGGACCGTGCGGTCCTTCACCGACGAGCCGGTCGACCCCGGGGCGGTACGGCGGGCGGTGGCGGCGGCCGTCACCGCGCCGGCGCCGCATCACACGACGCCGTGGCGGTTCGTGCTGCTGGAGTCGCAGGAGGCGCGGCTCCGGCTGCTGGACGCGATGCGTGACGCGTGGATCGCGGATCTGCGGCGGGACGGAAAGTCCGAGGAGTCCATCGCCAAGCGGGTGCGGCGGGGGGACGTGCTGCGGACCGCGCCGTATCTCGTGGTGCCGTGTCTGGTGATGGACGGGTCTCACATCTACGGCGACGCGCGGCGGGACGCGGCCGAGCGGGAGATGTTCGTGGTCGCGACCGGGGCCGGCGTCCAGAACTTCCTGGTCGCGCTGGCCGGCGAGCGGCTGGGGTCCGCGTGGGTGTCGTCGACGATGTTCTGCCGGGACGTGGTCCGGGAGGTGCTCGCGCTGCCGGACGGATGGGACCCGATGGGAGCGGTGGCGGTCGGACACGCGGCGGAGGAGCCCCGGACCCGTCCGGAGCGGGAGGTGGGCGACTTCGTCGTGGTGAGGTGAGGGGGTGGGCGCGGGAAAGGAGGAGCCTTCGGCTCGGGCGGTGCGGGTGGTGTGGGCCGCCGGTTCGGCACGGGCGGTGCCGATGATGCGCTCGGCTCAGGCGGCTCGGGTGGTGCGGGTAATGCGTTCGGCTCGGGTGGTGCGGGTGACCCGTCCGGCTCCGACGGCTCGGGGGGCGCGCTCGGCTTCAGCGGCTCGGTGGTGCGGGTGACCCGTCCAGCTCCGGCGGCGCGGGTGGCGCGCTCGGCTCCGGCGGCTCGGGTGGTGCGGGCGGCAGCGGCTCGGTGGTGCGGGTGACCCGTCCGGCTCCGGCGGCGCGGGGGGCGCGCTCGGCTTCAGCGGCTCGGTGGTGCGGGTGACCCGTCCGGCTCCGGCGGCTCGGGTGGCGCGCTCGGCTCGGGTGGTGTGGGTGGTGCGGAGTGTGATGTTCGTGGTCGGTGGGGTGAGGGGCGGGCGGTGCGCCTACTCTCGTAGCAGCCGTTTTCGTATGACCCGGGACATCCATCGTGGCAGGACGCTTCTCCCCTCGGCCCACGCGCACGACCGTGCGCGGCGGCCATGTCGGTGTGCCCGCGGGCGTGCCGCGGCAGGCGTCGGCGCCCGGGCGGGTGCGCGACTGGGCGCCGAAGGGGCCGCTCGATCTCGGGCTGGTGCTCGGTCCGCTGCGCCGGGGGCCGGGCGATCCGACGTTCCGGGCGACGCCGGACGGGTCCGTGTGGCGGGCCAGCCTCACCCCTGCCGGGCCGGGGACGCTGCGCGTCGTCGCCCGGGACGGCGCGGTGCGCGGCGAGGCGTGGGGGCCCGGGGCCGAGTGGTTGCTGGAGCAGTTGCCCGAGATGCTCGGGGCCGCGGACACCCCGGAGGCGTTCGAACCCCGGCACCGGGTGGTGGCGATGGCGCGGCATCGGCGGCCGGGGCTCAGGCTGACGCGGACCGGACTGGTGCTGGAGTCGTTGATCCCGTCGGTGCTGGAGCAGAAGGTCACCACCGACGAGGCGTATCGGGCCTGGCGGCTGCTGGTGCGGAAGTTCGGGGAACCGGCGCCGGGGCCCGCGGCGGGCGGTCGGCTGTGGGTGATGCCGGCCCCGCGGACCTGGGCGTTGATCCCGTCGTGGGAGTGGCATCGGGCGGGGGTCGACGACAAGCGGGCGTCGACGATCCTGCGGGCCGTCCGGGTGGCCGGGCGGCTGGAGGAGTCGATGCGGATGGCTCCGGCCGAGGCGCAGGCACGGTTGGAGGTCCTGCCGGGGATCGGTCCCTGGACGTCCGCGGAGACCGTGCAGCGCAGCCATGGCGCGGCGGACGCGGTGACCGTGGGGGATCTGCATCTGCCGGGGATCGTGGGGTGGGCGCTGGCCGGGGACCGGGAGGCCGACGACGCCGTGATGCTGGAGCTGCTGGAACCGTACGCGGGGCGGGAGCCGGGGCAGGAGGGGCAGCGGCACCGGGCGGCCCGGCTGATCCTGCTCAGTGGACACGTGCCGCCCCGGCGGGTTCCGAAGATGCCTCGGTGGGACATCGGGAAGCTCTGAGGGAGGCGCGAATCATCGGGGGCGCCCCGGTGCTTCCCCTTGGGTTCGGCCGATGCCTTCCCTCAGGTCCGACGGATGCCTTCCCTCAGGTCCGACGGCGTTTCCGCTCGGGTCCGGCGCGGAGCCGTCGCCCCTGCCCCTGCCCCTCGGCCACGGACCGGCCTGAACGACCTCGTCACCGGCCTGAACGTCCCGTCCCCTACTGGTCCGACGAGAAGCGGACCGCGCCGGCCGGGATCCGCGCGTCGCACCACACCCTCGCGCCCTCGCGGAGTTCGTTGTCCGGGCCGACGACCGCGCCGTCGCCGATGACCGTCCCGGTGAGGACGGAACGTTCGCCGACGCGGGCCCGCGCACCGATGAGCGAGTCGGTGATGACGGCGCCGGGTTCGATGACCGCGCCGGGCAGGATCGTCGAGCCGAAGACCCGCGCGCCCTCCGCGACGAACGCGCCCTCGCCCACCACGGTGCCGCCCGTCAGCTTCGCGTCGGGGGCGACCCGCGCCGTCGGCAGGATCAGGCGGTCGCCGCAGCGACCGGGGACCGCGGGCGACGGGGCCCGGCCGAGGACCAGGTCCGCCGAGCCGCGGACGAACGCCGCCGGGGTGCCCAGGTCCAGCCAGTACGTCGAGTCGACCATGCCCTGGAGGTGCGCCCCCGCCGAGAGGAGGTCGGGGAACGTCTCGCGCTCCACCGACACCGGGCGGCCCGGCGGAATCGTGTCGATGACCGAGCGGCGGAAGACGTACGCGCCCGCGTTGATCTGGTCGGTGACGATCTCCTCGGGGGTCTGGGGCTTCTCCAGGAACGCCAGGACCCTGCCCGTCCCGTCCGTGGGGACCAGGCCGTAGGCGCGCGGGTCCGTCACCTGGGTGAGGTGCAGGGAGACGTCCGCCCCCGTCGACTCGTGGGTGGCCACCAGGCGGCCGATGTCCAGGCCGGTGAGGATGTCGCCGTTGAAGACCAGGACCGGGTCGTCGGGGGCCGAGGTGAGACGGGACGCGACGTTGCGGATCGCGCCGCCGGTGCCGAGGGGTTCGTCCTCCGTGACGTACTCGATGTGCAGGCCGAGGGCCGAGCCGTCGCCGAAGTACGGTTCGAAGACCTCGGCCAGATAGCTCGTCGCGAGGACGATGTGGTCCACGCCCGCCGCTCGGGCCCGCGCCAGCTGGTGCGTGAGGAACGGCACCCCCGCCGCCCTGACCATGGGTTTGGGCGTGTGCACCGTGAGCGGGCGCAACCTGGTGCCCTTGCCGCCGACCAGGAGGATCGCTTCAGTCACCGTTTCGTCTCTGCTTCCTGCCGGGACCGGCCGAACTGTCATTCGGCCGGCCAGTGTATGCAGACCCTTGTGTGGCGACTTCCAGGCCGTGGGCGTTCCGTCCCGGTCCCGGCAGACTGTTCCCCCGACGGCTGCGGAATGTGCCCCCATCTGGATGCGCGCTCCGGCCGTTCGGGGCATGGGCCTCCGGGGCCTCTCCCGGCCCCGGAGGTTCCGAACGCGACCGACCGGTTCAGCGCCCCTGGTAGCGCGCCGCGGTGGTGCGGGCGGAGCCGAGCTTGCCGTAGAGCTGTTTGCCGGGGCACTCGGTGGCGAACCCGTCCCGGTGGCCCGAGATCACGTTCAGTCGCACGCTCTTTCCCTTCGCGTAGAGGTTGCCACCCCCGGACGTGAGGTATGTCTTCCCCTTCGGGTTCGCCCCGAAGACGCCGAGCTTCCATGCCGTCAGACGGGCCACGGCGTCGACCGTGGCGGCGTTGGGCTTGGCGCTGCCGAAGGTGCCGAGGACGGCGATCCCCATGCTGTTGGTGTTGAACCCGAGGGTGTGGGCGCCGAGAACGGCCTTCGCCACTCCCCCGGCGCGACCCTCGTAGATCTTCCCGCACTTGTCGACGAGGAAGTTGTAGCCGATGTCCCGCCAGCCCATGCTCTTGACGTGGTAGCGGTAGATACCGCGGATGACGGACGGGGCCTGGGCGCAGGTGTAGCCGTTGCCGGACGCCGTGTGGTGCACGAACGCGGCCTTGACCTTGGTCGTGTAGCGGAAACCGCTCTCGCGCAGGCTCTCGTCGGCGCCCCAGCCGCGGCGCGTGACGATGGTCGGGCGGGGGCCGATGTACGGCGCGGCCCGCTGGGCCTGAGTCAACTCACTGCCGCGCAGAGCGAGGAGTTCGCGTTCGGTGGCCGTGCGGTCCAGGCCCGGGATCTCCAGGGCGCCGAGCGGGGCGAGGGCTTCGTTGGCGGCGGAAGCGGCGGTGGCCTCGGCCGACAGGTCGGCCGCCATGTCGCCCGTCTTCGTCGCCCCCGCGTTCTGCCCGGTGTTCTCCCCGGCGTTCGCCCCGGCCGCCCCGGGCGCCCCGGCGTCGGTTCCGTCCGCCGCGCCCGGCTCGCCCGGCGGGTCGGCTTCGGGGGACGGCGCCCGGCCGTGCGGGGGGCCCGCCGGGACGTGTTCAGGGGCGGCCTCGCCCGGGTCGACGAGGTCCAGGCGCAGACCGCCGGGGAGCGGGACGACGGTCGAGAGGGTGCGGGCGCCGCGGCCCGTCTCCTCCGTGCGGCGTTCGGTCTCCGGACGGACGCGGACCTCGACGCCGTCCGAGTCGCCGACCCAGAGCGGGGCCGTGGCGCCGCGGACCCGGCCCGAGGCGCTCTCGGTGGTGCCGGGGTCGGCGCCGTGGTCGGCGTTGTGGGTCTCGACGTCCTGCCAGCCCGACCAGGCGTCGGCGCCGGCCGGGCGGGTGCGGACCTGGACGCGGCCGTGGAGTTCGGCGGAGGGGTCGTCCCAGACGACGCCGAGGAGGGAGAAGTGGCGCACCTCCCGGCGGGACAGCCCGAGGCCGGAGCCGCCGCCGAGGGCACGGTCGCCGGTGAGGGGGGCGAGGGGCAGCGACTGGGTGCTGCCCGGGAGGTCGGGAAGATCAGGAAGGTCGGGAACCCCGGGAGCGCCGGAGCGGGTCGAAGTGGTCCGGGAGTCGGGGCTCGTGGCCCTGACGGTTCCGGCGGACGCCGCCTCCGCGGCCGGTGCCGGTCGCACCGTCGCCGCGTCGGCGGGCGGCGTCAGCGGGAGGGCGAGAGCCGCCGCGCAGGTGACGCCGATCGAGGAAGCAAGCAATCCACGCATGCCAACGATCCTGGACATAGTCATACATATCTGTCCATCGGGGAATTGACGGGCCGTCGGTGTCCGTTCCGCCGAACCGGTGGCTCCGCGAAGGCCCGGCGGCCGGTGCGGCGGCATGGGCGGCGCGTACGCTTCTGCGGGTGACTGCCACCGATCGCACCCCTGCCGACCTGCTGCGTTCCGCGCTTGCCGCGGATCCCGCGCGCCCCCTGGTGACCTTCTACGACGACGCCACGGGTGAGCGGGTCGAATTGTCCGTGGCCACCTTCGCCAACTGGGTGGCCAAGACCGCGAACCTCCTCCAGGACGGACTGTCCGCCGAGCCGGGCGACCGGGTCGCGCTGCTGCTGCCCGCGCACTGGCAGACGGCGGTATGGCTGCTGGCGTGCGCGTCGACCGGGGTCGTCGCGGACGTGGCCGGGGATCCGTCGCGGGCGGACTTCGTCGTTGCCGGACCGGGACGCTTCGAGGCGGGACTGGCGTGCCGGGGCGAGCGGTACGCGCTGTCGCTGGCTCCGCTCGGGCGGCGGTTCGTGCCCGGCCCTCCGGAGGGGTACGACGACTACGCCGTGGACGTCCCGAGCTTCGGGGACCGGTTCGCGCCGTACGCGCCGGTGGACCCCGAGGAGCCCGCGCTGATCGTCGCCGGGGCCGAGTACACCGGCGCCGAGATCGTGGAGCGGGCGCGGGCCGAGGCCTCGGGACTCGGGCTGACCGGGCCCGGTTCGCGGCTGCTGTCGGGACTGCCGTACGACACCTGGGAGGGGCTGAGCGCCGGGCTGTACGCGCCGTTGGCGAGCGGCGGCTCCGTGGTGCTGTGCCGGAACCTGGCGGAGGCCGACGAGGAGACCGTGGCGCAGCGGGTGGAGAGCGAGCGGGTGACGGCCACGGCCCGCTAGGCGGTCGCGGGCGCCGCCCAGTCACGTCCTGCTCTTCGCGCGCCGGTACAAGAGGGTGGACGTCGGCCGCGCCGGCACTGTGGGCCGGTAGGCCATCGCCTCGCCGCGGGGAAACGGCTCCGAGGGCCGGAGCCGCCTCATCCGTTCGGTCCACTCCCGGGCACCCCTTCGCCCCCGTTCGCGCCATCGTCGTAGGAACGGCTCCACGCGCTCGTGCGGCCGGGGCGGGATCGGGCGGGACCGCGGCGGGACCGGAAGCGGGAGGGTGATCGGACGTGACGCACTCCACGGGGCGGGACTGCGGGCC
>NZ_JAHHIU010000231.1 GCF_024539815.1 Streptomyces hayashii | reverse complement strand
GTGCTGGTGCTGGTGCTGGTGCTGGTGCTGGTGCAGGTGCAGGTGCAGGTGCAGGTGGGGTGGCTGTGTTTCTGAATGCCTTACTGGGGGGCTTGCTTCGGTAAGCGTTTCTGAGAGCGGTTCCGAGCGATTACCAGGCCCTCCTTGATGGCTACCGCGCCACCTTCCCGCCCGCGGTCCCCGGTTCCCGGCCTCGTGATCAGCGGTTTCAGTATCCGGCTTCCAGGAGTTACCGCGGCGCCGCGTCCACTCGGGGCGCGGCGCCGGCTAGGCCCCCGACGGAGGGCAGTGGACGAACGCCATGGGACGGGGGGCAGTGGGCGACCACCGCGGGACGGGACGGACGGAGGGCGGGTCGCCGGCGAAACCGGGGACCCGCCCTCTGCGCGTATGGCCGTTCCGTGCCGGGGTTCTCAGCTGACGTCGGAGGCGTCCAGACGGTAGAGACCGCTGTAGTCGGACACGGCCGTGCCGTTCGCCTTGACCCAGGTGGAGATCGCCGAGTCGGTGGAGCCCTGACCGCTGTCGCCGATGACGATGTAGTGGAGCTTGCTCGCCTTCACGAGGCTCTTGAGCTTGGCGAGCGTCATCGCGTTGTCGCTGCCCGACCAGCCGCCCATCGAGATGACCGGCTGACCCGATTCGAGGATGATCGAAGATGCCGTCTGGTCGGTGGCCACCGCCAGCAGCCAGGTCGCGCCGTCCTGGTTCTTCTTCAGGAACGTGATCATCGCGGACGACACATTGCCACCACCGCCCATGCCGCCCCCGATGCTTCCGCCGGCCGAACCTGACTCGGTCGAGCCCGACTCGGTCGAGCCCGATTCCGCCGTGCCGGACGTGGCCGAGTTGCCGCCCGTCGAGCCGTTGCCGTTCGACGGCAGCCCGTCCGTCGCCTCGCCGTCGCCCGAACCACTCGGCTTGTCGCCGGAGTTCGTGCCCGGACCGCCGTCGGTGCCACCGGGTCGCTGGCCGCCCCCGCCACTCATGGCGCCCCCGCCGTCCATGCCGCCGGTGTTCGGGCCGGCCGTCGGATTCGTGCCGTTGGTGGTGGAGGTGGCGGCCGAGACCGAGTACGCGGCCGGCCCGGCGAGCAGGGCGACGACTGCCGCCAGCGCGGCCGTCCCCATCAGCCGCCGTCGCTTCGTGAACCGGCCGATCAGCAGTCCGATCACCGCCGCGGCGCCCGCCACGCCCGCCACGACCTCGGCGATCGTGTACTGCGTCCCGGAGCCGGAGACCCGCTGCAGCAGCACGACGGCCCACACCGAGCCGGCTGCGACCGCGGCGGGCAGGACCCAGCCCCACCTCACCGCTCGGTCCCGGAAGGCATGGTGGACCATCACACCGCCCGCGCCGGTCAGGGCCGCGACGCCGGGGGCCATGGCCGTGACGTAGTACGGGTGGAAGGTGCCCTCGGCGAGCGCGAAGGTCAGGTAGTGCAGGACGAACCAGCCGCCCCACAGCACCAGCGCGGCCCGTCGCGCGTCGGTGCGGGGCGCCCGGCCGCACAGGATCAGTCCCGCGGCCAGGACGATCGCCGCGAAGGGGATCAGCCAGGAGATCTGGCCGCCCATGATGTCGTTGAACATCCGGTACAGGCCTGCCTCGCCGCCGAAGCTCGCGCCGTTGCCCTGCGAGCCCACGGACGAACTCGCGCCGAAGATACGGCCGAAACCGTTGTAACCGATGACAAGGTCCCAGACCGTGTTGTCCGTAGAGCCGCCGATGTAGGGGCGCGAGGAGGCCGGAATCAGATCGACGACCACCATCCACCAGGCGCTGGAGACGAGCAGCGCGACCGTGCCCACGGCAAGGTTGCGTATGCGCTTGCCCAGCGAGGCGTTCGCGGCCCACAGATACACCAGGAAGAACGCGGGCAGAACGACGTACGCCTGCATCATCTTCGTGTTGAACGCGAAACCGAGGGCGACACCGGACCAGACCAGCGGCATCGCCCAGCCGGTGCGCACCGCTTTCAGCAACGCGGCTGCGGACAGCAACATCAGGAAGACGAGGATCGGGTCGGGATTCGTGTCGCGCGTGAGGGCGACCGTGATGGGGGTGAGCGTCAGTGTCAGTGCGGAGATCGTCGCCGCCACGGCGCCGAAGTCCCGCTTGATGAGCCGGTAGAGAAGCGCTACGGAACCGGTTCCTGCGACGATCATCGGCAGCGTCAACTGCCACGTTCCGTAACCGAAGACACGGGCGGACAGTCCCATCACCCAGAGGGCGAACGGCGGTTTGTCGACCGTGATGAAGCTGCCGGAGTCCAGGGCGCCGAAGAAGAACGCCTTCCAGCTCTTGGTGCCGCTGTAGACGGCCGCGTCGTAGAACGAGTTGCCGGTGATCGAGGAGAGATTCCACGCATAGAGGGTCGTGGCCAGAACGAGGATCGCCCACAGGGCCGGGCGGGCCCAACGGGGGTCCTCGGGGGCACCGGTGAACAGACGCCCGGCGCGGGAGGCGAGACCTCCGTCGGACGGTGAGGCCGTCAGGCGGCGAGGGCCGTCCTCCCTGACTCGGTGGCGAGGGCCGTCCTCCCCGATGGGAGCGGGCGGCGGGGCGAGGGTCGTCATGACGCGTACTCCAGGTGGGTGCCGGCCCCGAGGGCCTGTTGTTCGGATCGGGTCGCAGGGGATCGGAGGGACTTGCCGACGCCGGTCAGCGGGGGTCGGTGCGCGCGGCTGCTAGGCGGAGGAGGGCGTCGACACGGAGCGCCGGCAATCAATGACCACGCTGCAGACGTGTGTGCCGGCCCCTGCGTCCTCGGGGTGATCCAGGTGTTCCACCCGTCCGGTTCCGGACGGGCGGGGAGAATGTCGTTGCTGTGGGCGAGGACATGGGCCTCTTCGGATGCCGGCGCCACGACCCCGACCGAGTGCTGCTGGACGCCTCTGGCCGTCGTCTCGTTCATGGCCCTGACGATCGGGGCCTTGTCTGGGGGAACCCTGAGCCGTGCCTGAGCGAAGAGTGAGATTCAGCGGACTCACAGGGTGCGCACAGGTAGAAACCGTCTTCGCAGAGCGCAGGCGGCGTGGCCCTCCTGCTCGGCTGAGCCTGAACCAGTGAGAGCTTCTGGCGCTGGCAGGAGAAGACGGCGGCTTCGACATCCTCGTGCGGTGAGGGTAGGGGTGGGGTGGATTGGGGGCAGGGGCGGTCGGCCCGACGTGATCGGACTCGCCGGTCCCGCGTCGCGGCGCACCTGGGTATGGGGGTCACGTACGTCCGCCGGACGGGCGCGCGGTTCCTGCAGTCCGCGGTGCGTGTGCACAACGGTGACGTCGTCTCCAGGACCGGATCTCTGTCTTCCTGGCTGGAATCGCCACCGTATGCGCTTTCTCCGAGATGCCCTCGGAGCAGACCTGTCGGTCCGATCGGGCGGCAGAGAAACACGGTTGTCACATCGAAGGCCGCAGGGACGGGATCGAGGCGGCGCACGGTACGCCCGGCGGGTCGGCGGCGGACCGCTGATCTGGTAAGCGGTCTAGACTCTCCCCGCAATGCCTGGACTCGATCGGTCGAGTTCGGGCGGAAATTGCCAGACCCGAAGGGTATTCGGCGTTTTGATACGGATAGATTCAGTCACCAAGCGGTACCCGGACGGCACGGTGGCGGTCGACCGGCTCTCCCTCGACATACCGGACCGTTCGATCACCGTCCTGGTCGGCCCCTCGGGCTGCGGCAAGACGACCACCCTGCGGATGATCAACAGGATGGTCGAGCCCAGCGAGGGCGCGATCCTCATCGACGGCGTCGACAGTCGGCAGCAGCCGGTGAACACCCTGCGCCGGGGCATGGGTTACGTCATCCAGAACGCCGGACTCTTCCAGCACCGCACGATCGTCGACAACATCGCCACCGTGCCCCGAATGCTCGGCTGGAGCAAGGACAAGGCCCGCGCGAGGGCCCGCGAACTGATGGAACGAGTCGGGCTCGACGCCTCGTTCGCCAAGCGGTACCCCTACCAGCTCTCCGGCGGTCAGCAACAGCGCGTCGGCGTGGCCCGGGCGCTCGCCGCCGATCCACCCGTGCTGCTGATGGACGAGCCCTTCTCCGCCGTCGACCCGGTCGTCCGCAAAGGCCTGCAGGATGAACTCCTGCGCATCCAGGCAGAGTTGGGCAAGACGATCGTCTTCGTGACCCACGACATCGACGAGGCCGTCAAACTGGGCACGATGGTCGCGGTGCTGCGCACCGGTGGCCGACTCGCCCAGTTCGCACCGCCCGCCGAGCTGCTGTCCGATCCCGCCGACGCGTTCGTCGAGGACTTCCTCGGCGCCGACCGCGGCATCCGACGCCTGTCGTTCTTCTCCTCAGCCGGTCTGAAGCTGCTCACCGCACCGATCGTGGCGATCGACGCCACCGCCGAACAGATCGCCGCCCGCGGCACGACCGAGGCCCCCTACGTCCTCGTCACCGGTCTGGACGGCCGTCCGCTCGGCTGGAGCGAGCCCGACCGGCTGACGTCCGGGCAGGTCGACGCGGCCCGACTGCTCTCGTGCGGACGGCCGTTCGTCGCCGGCCAGGACTCGCTGCGAGCCGCGCTGGACTGCGCCGTCCTGTCGCCCACCGGCTGGGCCGTCGCCGTGGACGACGAGGGCCGCGCCGCCGGAGTCGTCTCACAGGCCACCATCGCCGACGCCATCCGCGGCGCCCACGCGGCAGGCAGTGAGGAGCCGCGGACCATCGGAGCCGACGTCCGGAAGGCCGTACGGTGAACCGCTTCTTCGACATCCCGAGCGACCTCCAGCACGACTGGCTCGGCCTGATCGGGCTGCACCTGCGCGAGGCCCTGCTGCCGGTACTGGCCGGACTGCTGCTCGCGCTCCCGCTGGCCCAACTGTGCGTGCGGCTGCGCTGGCTGTATCCGCCCGTGCTGTGGGTGACGACCGTGCTCTACGCGATCCCGTCCCTGGCCTTCTTCGTCGTCCTCATCGACTACACCGGGCAGACCGAGCTCACCGTGATGATCCCGCTCACGATCTACACCCTCGTGGTGCTCGTGCCGGCGATCGTCGACGGTGTCCGCTCGGTGCCGCAGGAGACCCTGGCCGCCGCGACCGCCATGGGCTTCGGACCCGTACGCCGTTACGTCCAGGTCCAGTTGCCCATCGCGGTGCCCGCCATCATCGCAGGTCTGCGGGTGGCGACCGTGTCCAGCATCAGCCTCGTCAGCGTGGGCATGCTGATCGGCAACCAGGGCGCGCTCGGCAACCTGCTGCACGACGCTCAGATCTACAACCGGCCCGAACTCGCCTGGAACTCCGTGCTCACCAGCGCCGCACTCGCGGTTGTCGCCGACGTGCTCCTGGTCGTCGTGCGCGTCCTGCTCACCCCCTGGATGCCGAGCGGCCGCAGCCGTGGCAGGTCCAGAGGTGCAGACGTCCGACCCGAGCCGGCCGTGCCCGCCCTGGAGGACGCAGCCCGGTGAACGTACTGAATTTCGTCAGCGCTTTCTTCAACGACAGCGCCCACTGGCACGGTTACGACGGAATTCCCACCCGTGTGTGGGAACACGTCCAGTATTCCTTGGAAGCGCTTGCACTCGCTGCCGCCATCGGGCTTCCCATAGGCCTGGTGACCGGCCACTACGGACGCGGCGGAAACGTCCTTTCCCTGGTTGCCACCGCGGCCCGGGCGCTGCCCACCTTCGGCCTGCTGGTCGTGACGACCATCGTGCTCGGGTTCGGCATGCTGCCGGTGATGATTCCGCTGGTCATCCTCGCCGTCCCGCCGATCCTCGTCACCACCTACGAGGCGGTGCGCTCCGTCGACCCCTCTCCGGTGGACGCCGCTCGCGGCATGGGCATGCGCGAGACGGACGTCCTGCTGCGCGTCGAACTGCCCGTCGCGCTCCCGCTGATCTTCGGCGGTCTGCGCTCGGCGGCCATCCAGATCGTCTCCACGGCCACCATCGCCGCCTACGTCAGCCTCGGCGGCCTCGGACGCTACATCGTCGACGGTCTCTACCAGCACGACTACGAGAAGGTCGTGGGCGGTGCCGCCCTGGTCGCCGGTCTCGCGCTGGTGACGCTCGCGTTGTTCTGGGCGGCGACCAAGGCCGCGGTCTCGCCGGGGGTGCGCAGGAGCAACTAGCGCGCCGGCCCGAACGTCGTCCGGATCCGAAGAAGCGGCGTTCTGTCCCAGATCCGAGGATGCGACGTTCTGTCCCGGGGCGGGGGAAGCGGCGTTCTGTTCCGGGTTCGGGAAACAAATCCCCTGGTCGAGTCCGCAGTTCGCAGTCCGCAGTCCGCAGTCCGGAATCCGCAGTGCGCAGTCCTCAGTCCGGAGAGCAGTGCCCCGGACTGAGGAAGGGCGTAACCGCGGTGCGCGAAATAGCGTTCCGGGCTGTTGCTGTTGCTGTTGCTGTTGCTGTTGCTGTGCCGTTGCCGGGCCCGGAGAACGGCGGAACCGTGGGGCGGAGAAAGGTGTTTCCCCGCCCCACGGTTCCGTATACCAGCTCTCGTCGGTCTGTTCGTTCCGTTCGTTCTCTTCGTTCTGTCAGTTCTGTTCGTTTCTGGTGGGGCTGTTCGGACCGCTTCGCCTCGTCAGCGCTCCGAACGGGCCAGAGCCTGTTCCAGCACGACGAGCAGGGCGTCCCGCACCGAGCCGCGCTCGCGCGCGTCGAAGACCAGCAGCGGAACGCCGTCCGAGACGTCGAGGGCCCAGCGGACCTCCTCCAGCGTGTGCGCCACCTGACCGTCGAAAGCGTTTACAGCAACGGCGAACGGGATCTGCTTGTGCTCGAAGTAGTCGACGGCGGCGTAACAGTCGTCGAGCCTGCGGGTGTCGACGATGACCAGCCCGCCGACCGCGCCCTCCACGATGTCGTCCCACATGAACCCGAACCGTTCCTGTCCGGGCGTGCCGAACAGATACAGCTTGAGGGTCGGATCGATGGTGATGCAGCCGAAGTCCATCGCGACCGTGGTGGTGGTCTTGCGGGGGGTGTGACTGAGGTCGTCCACACCCGCCGCGACCTCGGTGATCGCCGCCTCGGTGGTCAGTGGCTCGATTTCGGAGATCGAGCCGACGGCGGTGGTCTTGCCCACGCCGAAGCCGCCCGCTATCACCAGTTTCACCGGCAGCGGCGGCCGTACGGCGGACTGGCCGGCCGAGGCGCGGAACAGCGGTTCAGTCGGTGTCACGGAGTACTCCCCGGGAGTCGGGGATGGCCCGCAGGCCATCGATAACCCTGCGCAGGACGGACGCGTCGTGGGTGACGCCGGAGTCGGGCACGTGTATCGACAGCTGCCCTGCCGTCCGCAGGTCCTCGGCGAGGACCCGCACCACGTTCAGGTGCAGCCGCAGCCGGGCCGCGATCTCCGCGATGGACTGCGGGACGCGGCAGGCGGCGACGATGTCGTGCTGCTCGAAGGAGAGCCGGTCGAGCGCGTCGATGCCGTCGGTGGTGGCCACCAGTTGGGTCTCCACGGGCATCGTCCGGCCGGACGACGCCTCGCCCGAGCCCCCCGCGACCCGTCCGGCGGTGACCAGGAAGGGCCGGACGGCGGGCGCGGGCCCGACGGGGGCGACGCCGTCCTCGCCGGCCCCGCGCAGGGTGCGGCCGTCCGCCATCGGTGTTCGCTTTCTCTACGGTGGCACGCGGTCAACGCGTACGCGTGACGCCGACGCTGTTCTTCAGCTCCAGGACGAGCTGCGGACTGAGCGCGGTGCCGGCGCGGTTGGCGAACACCGTCATCTCGTAGGCGATGTTCCCCAGCTTGGCCTCCTTGTCGGTGACGACGCCGAGCACGGCGCCGCTGCCGATCGCGGAGACCAGGACGTGACCGCCCTCCAGGTCGATGATGACCTTGTTCAGCCCGCCCAGGCCGTAGTTGCCGGAGGCGCCCGCGGCCAGGCTGGTGATGCCCGAGACGATCGCGGCCAGCCGTTCGGAGTCGGCGTGCTCGCGCAGCTCCGACACGGCGATCAGCAGCCCGTCGGAGGACACCGCGATGGCGTCCACGACCCCCGCGGTCTCGGTGGCGAAACGGTTGAGCAGCCAGGTGAAGTCGGCTGCGGCGGCCCGCAGATCGGTCGGCCTGGCGTCTCCGGCGGGAGTCTCACCTGTCGACGTGCTCACTGCTCGGCTCCTTCCGGAAGGTGGTTCTGGTGGCGCGGTGTGTCCGGCACGGCGATCGGGTCGGCGATCGGGTCGGTCCGGTCGGACGGGTCGGACGGGTCGGACGGGTCGGACGGCGCTGTCCGGTCGGTCCGGTCGGGCTGAACGTCGAGACGGTTGTCGGGACGATGGTCGGGACGGCCGTCGTTCCGTCGTCCGGCCGGGTCTTCGGTGGGGGTGACGGGACGGGCGGCTGCCGGGCTCGGGTGCTCGCCCGTGTCGCCGGCGCTGTCCCGGTGCGCCCGGGCCACGGCCGCCTCGAACTCCTCCAGGGCGCTGCGTACGGCGTCCGCGTCGGCGGGGCGCGGCGCCCGGCGCGCCGTCTGCTGGGCGGCGGTGTCGACGGTCGTCCGCAGCGTCGCGCCGCGCACCCTTCGCCGCAGGGGACGGGCCCCGTCGCCGTCGGAGGGCGACGCGTCGACACCGGCGGTCGGCGCGTCGACACCAGCTCGGGCGGACGGCCCCGCCGTCGACGGCGAGGCCTCAGAGGCCGCTCGGGAGGAGACGGCGCCGACCGGAGCCGTGGGATCGCCGGGGCCGGCGTCGGAGCCCGCCGTCGTGCGGGCGTGGGTTTCGGCTTCCCGGTCGTGGGCCGCGCTCGGGTGGACCGACGACTCGGGGGTGCGGGGCGCCGGGACGCCGTGCCCGGGTGTCCCGCCTCGCAGCCCGGTCGCCCGCTCGGCAGGAGTCTCGCCCGGCTCGCCGTCGGCGGCGACGGCGGTGGTGGCGGTGGTCGTGGTGGTGGCCGCGTCGGCGACGGCGGTCGTGCCGGCGGTGGTGGCAGCACCGGTCGTCGGATCGTCGGCGCCGGACTTCGCGGTGAGCGTGGGCGCGGTCTCCCGGTCGGCGGGCGACGGGTCGCGGCGCGGGACCCGGCGGGGCAGCGCGGCCGGATCGTCCTCGTGCGTGGCCCAGGAAGGGACCGAGGCCGAGGGGGAGGGGCCGGCCGCGGGCGCCGACGGGGAGGTCGATGCGACCGCGGGCGGTACGCCGGTCGCGCCGGTCCCGCCCACCGCCTCCACCTCGCTCGTCGTCAGCAGCAGCGTCGAGGGGATCATCACCTCGGCCGTCACACCGCCGCCAGGAGTGCGCGACAGGGTGACGTCGACGTCCCAGCGGCGGGCGAGCGCGCCGACCACGAACAGGCCGAGCACCTTCGTCGGGACGACGTCGAGGCGTTCGCGGCGCACCAGGCGGGCGTTCTCCTCGGCCAGTCGGTCGGCGCTCATGCCCAGGCCGTGGTCGGAGACCGTGATCGACGCGCCGTCGTCGTCGGAGCCCACGACCACCTCGACGGGGCTGCCCTCCGGCGAGAACGACACGGCGTTCTCCAGGAGTTCGGCGATCATCAGCGTCAGGTCGCCGATGATGTCGGGTTCGACCATCGCGTCGGTCGCGGCCCGCAGCCGTACCCGCTGGAAGCCCTCGATCTGGCCGAGGGCGGCGCGCACGACGTTGGTGAGCGCGGTAGGTCCGGCGTCCAGGACGGTCTCGCGGATGCCCGCGAGCAGCATCAGGCTGTCGGCGTTGCGGCGCAGGCGCACCGCGATGTGGTCGATGGAGTAGAGCCGGGCCAGCAGCGCCGGGTCGGTCTCACCGCGCTCCACCGCGTCGATCAGGGCGAGTTGACGTGTCGTCAGGTTGCTGACGCGGCGGCCGACGTTGCCGAACATCTCGGCGACGTTGCGCCGGCTGAGCACCTGGCGTTCCAGCAGCGCGGCCGCGGTCGTCTGGACGTTGTTGAAGGCCTCGGCGAGTTCGCCGATCTCGTCGTCGGCGGTGACCGGCAGCTCGCGCAGACGCGGTGAGCCGGACTCCTCGGCGTCGTCGTCGGCGACCCGGGCGAGCTCGCGTCCCGCGACGTCGGCGACCTCCTGCGCGGCCCCCGTCAGCGCCAGCACCGGACGGACCACGGAGCGGCGGACGAGGACGGAGAAGGCGATCCACACGGCGAAGCAGAACAGCGCCAGAGCGAGCAGCAGGCCCGCGCGCCACTGCGCGCTGGAGGCGGCGTCGTCCGCCCGGTCGGCGATCTGGTCGATGAGCGACGCGGTGATCTTCAGCCGGATCCCGGCCTGTGAGCTGTAGTCGGGGTAGGAGGCGAGCGCGTCCCGGAACGACGCCCGGATCGCGGCCTTGGACTCCGCCTGCAACGCACTCGGATCCACGGCCAGTTCGGCGAAGTCCTGACTGATCGACGCCTGCGAGGAGTTGTGTTCGATGCCGCCGAACTCCTCGGACTGCCCTTCGTCGGCGAACCGGTCGAAGCGCTCCGCCTGGTAGGTGAACAGTTCGTAGGAGCCGACCGCGCCGGTGAACTCGATGAGCGCGTTGCTGTCGCCGGTGCGCGCGGAGAACACGCCGGTCTCGTAGGCGCCGTGCGCGGCGTCGGCGCGCAGCAGCGAGTCGAGGAGGTTGCCGGTGAAGGTGGTGGCCAGTGCGGAGTCGCGGTCCAGGTGCAGACCGTCGATGAGGCCGTCGGCCGCTCCCGAGTACGCCGGGTCGATGTTGTCGGCGGGCAGGTAGCCCTGCTCGATGGTGGACCGCAGTCCTGCCAGGCCCTGGACCTCCTTCAGGGCCTGGACCTCTGCGTCCGGCAGTCGGTCGCCGAAGGCGTCGACCACCTTCTGCACCTGTGCGTCCACGGCGAGTTGAGCCTGCCGGTAACCGTCGCTGGAGGGGGTGCCCGAGTCGAAGGACGCCTCGTGCCGGACGGAGAGCAGGATCGCCTGCTGGTGTTCGTCCTGCAGATCGGCGACCAGCTGGGCCACCTCGGTGCTGTCACGCACCAGTTGGGCGGCGTCCTCAGCGCGGTTGGACTCCTGCACCAGGTCGACGATGAGGTACGTCAGCAGCAGGGCGATCACCGTAAGCGGGATACCGACCAGTACGTTCAGCTTGCGCTGGAAGGGCCACCGGTCGGCGAAACCCCGCAGTCCCCGGCGGGCGGAGGACGATGCCGAGGGTGCCGACCGGGCGGGCGCGTCCACCTCTTTCGTGGACACCGGGCCTCCTTCAAGAGGGTGTTGCAAGCGTGCAAGGGGGGTCTCACATGTGTGCGTTCGTGTGCACACCTGTGTCCTTGTGTGACGACACTGGAGCGGCCCCCGTACACCGCCGTGGCCGACGCCGACTGCTGTGGCGCAGGCCAACTCCGGCGAGACTATCGCCTATCCGAACGGTCGAGCGCGTCGTCCCACGTCAAGAATCCATTACGAAGCGGCTTGCGACCGCCCTTCCGGCGATCTCCTGGAGGTGTACAGGTGATCTGTCGATCCGCACACAAGTGATCACGGATCGAAGCCAATCGGTAATCCTGCTGCTCTTGACTGATCAAGAAGCGGATGGATTGGATCAGGTCAGAGTGTTTGAGTTCTCATCAACCCACAGCCCGGAACGGGAACCGTGACTTCCAACACCCACAGCAGCAGGTCCCTCAGGAACCACCCCGGTGCGGCGGCCGTCGCCCTCGCCGCGATGACGGCCCTGCTGGCGGGATGTTCCTCATCGTCCGACGACACCTCCGACCCGCTCGCCGGCGACAAGGCGGCCGGTGACACCGTGGTCGTCGGTTCCAACAACTTCGCCGAGAGCATCCTGATCGCCGACATCTACGGCGAGGCTCTGAAGGCCAAGGGCATCAAGGTGTCCTACAAGCCCAACATCGGCAGCCGCGAGACCACGTACGGCCTGCTCAAGAACGGTTCCATCACCGTTCTGCCGGAGTACAACGGCTCGTTGCTGGCCTACCTCGACGCGAAGGCCGAGCAGACCTCGCTCGCGACCGTGAACGCCGCGGTGAAGGCCAAGCTCGACTCCAAGCTGACGCTGCTGGAGTCGTCGCCGGCCGAGGACAAGGACTCCGTCACCGTCAACGCGGCGACCGCGCAGAAGTACAACCTCACCGCGACGTCCACCCTCGCCGACCTCAAGGACATCGCGCCGAAGCTGATCCTCGGCGGATCGCCCGAGTTCCAGACCCGCCAGCAGGGCCTCCTCGGCCTCGACTCGGTGTACGGGCTGAAGTTCAAGTCCTTCAAGGCGCTCGACGCGGGCGGCCCGCTGACCCAGGCCGCGCTGAAGAAGGACACCGTGCAGGCCGCGGACATCTTCACCACGGACCCGACCATCACCAAGGAGAAGTTCGTCGTCCTCCAGGACCCGAAGAACCTCTTCGGATTCGCGAACGTGACCCCGGTGGTCTACAAGAGCGGGCTCTCGCAGGAAGGCGTCACCGCGCTCAACGCCGTCTCCGCCAAGCTCGACACGAAGACCCTGCTCGACCTGGACTACCAGGTGCAGCTGCAGAGCAAGGACCCGCTCGACGTGGCCAAGGCCTGGCTGAAGTCGGCCGGCCTGGGCTGAGGTTCCGCGGCTCGACGATCGGTCGTCCCCGCGGCCACTCCGGGTCGTCCCCGGGGCAGCCGCGTGGACGATCCCGGGACGGCAGGGTCGTCCGTCTTCGGGACGCCGAGCCGGTGATCAAACCCCGCTTCCGCTGCTTGACCGATCCAGTGGTTCACGGATTCGGCGGTTCACGGATTCGGCGGCTCATGGGCTCGCCGGCTCATGGGCTCGGTGTCTCACTGGTTCCGTGAGACACCGGTTCGGGCGCTGGTGATGCAAGAGTTCGCTGATGCAGTGGTCTGCTGATTCAGCGGTTCAGCGGTTCAGCGGTCGTCGGTCGACGCGCGGGACCGCCGAGCTGCGCGCCGCCGCACCGCTTCGCCGCCGAACTGTCCCGCTGCCGAACCGTTGGATTGCTGAATCCGTTGGACGTCACCACAACCGCGCACGGACCGACCCGAGTACCCCCGCACCGAGAGGGCGCTCAGGTCGTCCTGGACGGAACCACGCTCACCGTCGACGAGTTGCTCACGCTCGCCGACGGCGAAGCCGTGCCCACGGTGGCCCCCGAGGCGCGCGTACGGGCCGAGCGCTCTTGGCGGACCGCGCAGCAGCTCGCCGCCTCCGGGCGACTTTATGGCCGTGGCACCGGCGTCGGCGCGCAGCGCTCGGTCCCGGTCGAGGAGGACGACGAGGTCGCGCACGGTTTGCGCCTGCTGCGCAGCCACGCGGGCGGCGCAGGCAGTCGGCTCCCGGCCCGCCAGGTGCGCGCGATGCTCGCGGTGCGCGCCAACCAGCTGCTCGCCGGCGGCTCCGGCATCCAGCCCGCGTTCATCGACGCCCTCGCCGAGGCCCTTCGGCGGGGAGTCCACCCGGCCGTCAACGAGTACGGCGGGATCGGCACCGGTGACCTGACGGCCCTCGCCCAGACCGGCCTGACGCTCATCGGCGAACGCCCCTGGATTCGCCCCGAGTCCTCCGGTGGTTCCGATGCTGAATCGGTTACCGCATCCGCATCTGCACCTGCACCCGAATCTGGTGCTGGTGCTGGTGCTGGTGCTGGTGCTGGTGCTGGCGGTGCTGGCGGTGCTGGTGGTGGTGCTGCAAGCGTTGCTACGAGTGGTCGGCTCTACGGCGGGGATTCTCCCGGTGCGCAACCGGTTGCCGATGTTTCTACGCCCGCGAGACCGAGCCCCGCCCCGACCGACAGCTCGCGCGGTGACGGGCACCCTGGGCGGGTGCAGTTCGTGATGGTCCCCGCCGGCCGCCCCGGCTCCGCCCTCCTCGACGAGACCTCGGGAGCCGTCACCCAGGGAGCCCAGGCCCACGTCCCTCGTGCCGTCGGGATCCCGGTCCCTGCCTCTGTCTCTGCCCCCGCTCTCGCCCTTGCCTCCACCTCCGCCTCTGCTTCCGCCTCTGGCTCCGCCCCTGCCTCTGCCCCCGGCTCTGCCCTTCGCGCCGCCGGGGCCACCGGGGCCACCGGGGCCGCCGGGGGCGCCGCCTGGACTCCCGCTCCCGTCGTTCTGCGGGCCGGTGACGCCCTTGCGTTGCTCAGCAGCAATGCTCTCGCCCTCGGGCAGGCCGCGCTCGTCCAGAGCGAGTTGGACATGCTGCTGCGGGCTACGCATGCCGTCGCCGCTCTGTCCCTCGCAGCGGTGTCCGGCTCGCCCGAGGCCTACGCCGCGCCGGTGCATGCTCTGCGTCCCTATCCCGGCGCGGCCCGCGCAGCGAGCGAGGTGCGGCGGCTGCTCGGGCTCGCCGACCGGCCGCCGCCCCGTTCGGGCGGGCGCATCCAGGATCCCTTCGGCTTCCGGGCGTTTCCGCAGGTGCACGGGTGCGTGCTGGATGCCTGCGAGCGACTGCGCGAGATCGTCGAGGTGGAGATCAACTGCCCTTCCGAGAACCCGCTTATGGATGCCGACGGGGCCGCGGCCTACCACCACGGCGGTTTCTTCGCCGCGCCCCTGGGCCTGGCGTTGGACGCCGCCGGCCTCGCACTGCTGCAGACGGCCCAGCTCTCGGTCGCCCGCCTGTCCGCGCTGGGCGACCCCGGACTCACCGGCCTCCCCGCGTTCCTCGCCGCGGGGCCGGTGAGCAGCTCGGGCACGATGATCCTGGAGTACACCGCCAACTCGGCCCTGGCGGAGTTGCGTTCGTCCGCGGCGCCGGCCTCTGCCGGACACGCCGTGCTGTCCCGGGGGCTGGAGGAGGCTGCCAGCTTCGCCGGTCAGGCCGCCCGCCAGGCCCTGCGCGCGACGGACGCCTATGCCACCGTCCTGGCCTGCGAACTCGTCAACGCTGTCAGGGCGTTGAGTCTGCACCCCGAGCCGCCCAGCGTGTCGGCGCTCGCCGTGGCGAAGGCGGTCCTGCCCGCGGAGACGCAGGACCGCCCTCTGACCGACGACGTGACCGCGGCCGTCCGACTGCTGCCGGTGCTGGCCGACCTGTGAGACGGCCGACGGATAGTCCTGATTCGGCTGCCGCTCAGTAACCGACGTAGAACGTGGCGTCCTGCTGCTCCGTGGCCGTCGAGATCGGGTCGATGCGCAGTACGTAGTTCGAGTGCCGGATGTAGCGGGTCGGGTTGTTGTACGAGCGGAACGACGACCAGCCGGCGTCCGCCAGCCCGGCCGTACGGTAGAAGGTCGCGTCCCCGGCGAACGTCGACGTCCCGTCATTGACGTCGAGTTGGAGCTGGTAGTTGTAGTGCCGCAGGTAGCGGGTCGGGTAGTTCACCGACCGGAAGGAGACGCCCGAGCTGTCCGCGAGGCCCGGCACCAGCGTCCACTCCGAGTCCTTGTACGGCTCGACCGGGTACTCGTCGATGCGGCCGACGTAGTCGGAGTGACGGACGTAACGCGCGGGGAAGTTGTACGACTTCAGGCGGTTCCAGGCCGGGGCGCCCCACTTGGCGACGAGGTTGGTGTACTGGGCCGAGGTGATCGTCGTGATGCCGCAGTGCTTGGAGTTGACCGGCTGGGTGTAGGCCCTCTGGTCCAGCGCGGTCCAGGTGCCCGTCGACAGATCCGTGGACTGCCAGGCGTAGAAGACGCCGTTGGGGGTGTACGTGTCGCCCCAGAGCCACCAGGTGCCGGAGGTGAGTGACTTGACCAGGGTCGGCGCCTCGGTGCCGCCGTGCGCGACCCCCGTGTTGAAGACCGTGAAGCTGCCCGGGTCGAGGGAGCTGGACCGGGCGCCCACCAGGGTCTGGTCCTTCTTGAAATAGAGGTAGTTGACGCCGTTCACGCCGACGGCCATGTCGCCGTCGATCACGTCGTAACCGGGGTCGAAGAAGACCTGGGGTGCGGAGGCGGTGACGAAGTCGGTCGTGTAGTTGACCATGATCACGTTGTGGCCGCTGCTGTTGACGGCGGAGTAGATGAGCGCGTACTGGCCGCGGCTCGCGTCCCAGAACGCTTCCGGGGCCCAGCTGTGGGTGTTCATGTCGTGCAGCTTCAGCCGGTGGTAACCGGTGAAGGTGCGCAGGTCGGTCGAGTTCCAGACGTGGACGTACTGGCTGACGTAGTTCCAGTCGGTGCCCTTGAGGTCGGTGGCGAGCACGACGAAGGTGCCGTCCTGCTTGCGCAGGATGAAGGGGTCGCGCAGGCCGCCGGCCCCTTCGGTGGGGGTGACCACCGGGTTGTTCTGGTTGAGCGGCATCCAGCGCAAGCCGTCCGTGCTGACCGCGAGATGGAGACCGTAGTCGGTGCCGTCACCGAGCTTCGTCGACTCGGTGAAATACCCCATCACATAAGCCGAGTCGGCTGCCTGGGCGGCCGGAACGCCGAGGGTGAGGGCCAGCGGGACGGAGGCGGCCGCGCCGAGGAAGAGGCGGCGGGACGGGTTGGGGGTCATGTGCGCTCCAGGGGGTATGGGGTGCCCATTGCCGTCGACCGATGATTCGATATATCGAACTCGGTTCGGCAAGTCGGTCAGAAGGTAGGGGCGGGAGAGGAACAGGTCAATCACTGGGACACGCTTGGCGGTTTCCCGCCTCGGACCTGTGAGTGCGCCATGGAAAAATCCGGAGATCTCGTCCGAGGGGCCGGGCTAGTCTCGGCGACCGTGAACAGAAGACGGCAGAAGAAACTTACGTCGCGCCTGGTCGCGGCGGCCATGTGCGGGACCGTTCAGGACGTCGACCGTCTGCTGCGGGCCGGCGCGAACCCCGCGACGGCCGACGCCGAAGGCACTACCCCGTTGTACACGGCCTGCGTCCACGGCGCGGCCGACGTGGCGCGCAGACTGCTGGAGGCCGGCGCTCCACCCGACGCCGAGAGCGCCGGCGTCGGCGCCGAGGGCGCTCCGCTGTGCGCGGCAGCCTGCTGGGGGCACGTCGAGACGGTCCGCATCCTTCTCGCCCATGGCGCGGACCCTGAACAACGCGAGGATCACGGCACCGGGCTGACGCCCCTCGAATGGGCCACCGCGGGGCCCCATCCGGAGACGATCGCCGTACTCCACGCGGCCGGAGCCCACTGAGGACGACCTGCCCGCGTGCGTGACGGGCCCCGCCCGAGCGATGCGACGGGGCCTGCCCGAGCGATGCGACGTGCCCGGGAGCGGAACCTGCCCCGTTGTCAGGTCACAGGGTTCTGCCGGTTCAGAGGGTTCAGCGGGTCTAGCGGGTCTAGCGGTTCAATAGGGCCTGTCAGGGGCGGGATCCGTAGCGTCGGTTGGGCCGGTGGGGCCGGTGGGGCTGGTG
>NZ_JAHHIU010000230.1 GCF_024539815.1 Streptomyces hayashii | reverse complement strand
CGGTGAGCATCCCGATCGCCGCCAGCGCCATCGGCACGCTGTACCACAGCAGCAGCCCCAGGTTCATGGCGCCGCGGGGGCGGCTCCGACGGGCGGCTCGCGGTCCTGAGCCGGCGGGCGGCTGGATCCGTCGGCGTTGTGGTGGGTCTGCCGTGGGGCTGCTTCTGCGGCGGGGATTGTCAGTGGTGGGGTGCAGCATGGGGGGATGGCGAGGACTGGGGCCGGGCGGACCGGCGGTACGGGCAGGGTCGGGGGCAGGGCGAGCGCGGCGGTGAGGGGTGCTCGGCGTCCGGAGGTGCGGCTGCCTGCGTTGGAGTCGTTCGGGGGCGGGGAGCTGGAGCCGGACGGGGACTACGACGGTGTGGAGTGGCGGGAGCTGGATCTCGCCGGGCAGGACGGCGGGGGAGCGCGGTTCATGGACTGCGCTCTGACGGGCTGCGTGCTGGATGGGACGAGGCTGCGGCACGCGCGTTTCCTGGATTCGGTGCTGACCGGTCTTCGGGGGGTCGGCACGGATCTGGCGGAGGCGACTCTGCGTGATGTCGAGGTGCTCGACGCGCGTCTGGGGGGCGCCCAGTTGTACGGGGCGGTGCTGGAGCGGGTCGTGGTCCGCGGCGGCAAGATCGACTACCTGAATCTGCGGCAGGCGCGGCTGCGGGACGTCGTCTTCGAGGGGTGTGTGCTCGTCGAGCCTGATTTCGGCGGGGCTCGGCTGGAGCGGGTCGAGTTCGTCGACTGTGCTCTGAGGTCGGCGGATTTCACGGCGGCGACGTTGACGGACGTGGATCTGCGCGGTGCGGTGGAGCTGGGGCTCGCGGGTGGTGTGGACCGGTTGTCGGGGGCGGTGATCAGCCCGGCTCAACTGCTGGATCTGGCACCGGTGTTGGCGGCGGAGTTGGGGATCAGGGTGGAGGGCTGAGGCGGGCGGGGTCGGCGCGCGGGGTCGGTCGGGCCCGCGTCCGGTCCTGGCAGGCGCCTCATTTCACCCGGGGGAAGCGCGCCTGAAGGGTCCAGACGGCGGGGTTCTCGCCCAGGTCCTCGTGCAGGTCGGTCAGGTCGGCGAGGAGGTCGTGGAGGAAGTCGCGTGCTTCGCGGCGGAGTTCGGCGTGGGAGAAGGTGAGCGGGGGCTCCTCGGGCGGCATCCAGTCGGCCTCGATGTCCACCCAGCCGAAGCGGCGGCGGAAGAGCATGCGGTCGGTGGACTCGGTGAAGTCCAGTTCCGCGTACTGGGGGCGGGAGGCGCGGGAGCCGGCCGGGTCCTGGTCGATGTGCTCGGTGATGTCGCACAGGGCCCAGGCGAAGTCGAGGACCGGCACCCATCCCCAGGCTGTGGACAGCTCGCGGTCCGCCTTGGTGTCGGCGAGGTAGACGTCGCCGCAGAACAGGTCGTGGCGCAGGGTGCGGACGTCCGCGCGCCGGTAGTCCGTCTGGGGCGGGTCGGGGAAGCGGTTGGAGAGGGCGTAGCCGATGTCGAGCACGTAGGCGATGGTGTCACGCCGCTGTGTGGTGTCGGACGTCGCCGTAGGATCGCCGGCATGCCCCGATCCGCACGTCATGTCATGGTCGCCGCGTTATGGGTGTGCGCTTCGGTCCTGGTCGCGTGCGACAGCGGTCCGGCGGGCGGTTCCGGCGGTTCCCGGGGGTCGGCCGGGGTCGGCGACCCGTACTTCCCGAAGGCGGGAAACGGCGGCTACGACGTCTCGCACTACGGCCTCACCCTCTCGTACACGTCCGGGGGCGACCGGCTCACCGGGACGGCGGTGGTCACGGCCCGGGCGACGGAGGACCTGTCCTCGTTCGATCTGGACCTGCTCGGCATGGAGGTCGAGGAGGTGCGGGTCGAGGGGGCCGGGGCGCGGTTCCGCCGGGACGGCCAGGAGCTGATCGTCAGCCCGTCCGAGGCGCTCGCCGAGGGCCGGACCTTCGAGGTGCGGGTCCGCTACTCCGGCAGTCCGCGCACGATCACCGACCCCGACGGTTCCCGGGAGGGCTGGCTGCGCACGGCGGACGGCGCGCTGGCTCTGGGTGAGCCGACGGGGTCGATGGCCTGGTTCCCCGGGTCCCATCATCCGGCCGACAAGGCGTCGTACGACGTCGCGGTCACCGTTCCGAGGGGGTTGACGGCCGTCTCCAACGGCGAGTTGCGCAGTCAGCGGACCGCGTCGGACGGGCGGACGACGTTCGTCTGGCACACCGCGGAGCCGATGTCGAGCTATGCGGCGACGCTGGCGATCGGCCGTTACACCGTCACCACTTCCACGATGGGGGACGGCCTGCCGGCGTATGTCGCGGTCGATCCCTCGCAGGCGGCCGCGAGCCGTGCGGTGCTGGCCCGGCTTCCCGAGGTCATGCGCTGGGCGCAGGACAGCTTCGGGCGGTACCCCTTCTCCTCGGTGGGCGCGATCGTGGACCGGCCCACCGACGTGGGTTACGCGCTGGAGACGCAGAACCGCCCCGTGTTCCCCGGGGCGCCCGACATGGAGACGCTCGTCCACGAGATCGCCCACCAGTGGTTCGGGGTCTCCGTCACGCCGAGGAGCTGGCGGGACATGTGGCTCAGCGAGGGCCTCGCCACGTACGCCGAGTGGGTGTGGAAGGAGGACGAGGGCGGGGCCACGGCGGAGGAGTCCTTCACGGCGCTGTACGACCACGGCACGGACCGGTTCGAGGACCTGTGGGACTTCCCGCCGGCGAAACCGCCGGGGGCCGCGTACATCTCCGACGCCCCGGTCTATCAGCGGGGCGCGATGGTGATCCACCGCATCCGCCAGGCCCTCCACGACGACGATGCCTTCTACGACCTCCTGTGGGGCTGGGCCGCGGCCCACCGTCACGGCGCCGCCGGGACGGACGACTTCACGGCGTACGTCGAGGCGCAGGCGCCGGACGTCGACTTCGACGGGATCTGGTCGGACTGGCTGTACGGGGAGGGCAGGCCGCCGCGCCGGTGAGCGCCGGTGAGCCGGTGAGGCACGGTGGGCGGGTGGACGGAGGGGCGGTCCCGCCCTCAGCCGTCGGACGGTTCGGATCCGTCGGGGCCGAGGGCGGCTGCGCGAGCGGTGCGGCGGGAGACGACGAGCGGTCTGCGCAACACGGCGCAGGGGCGGCCGAGTTGCCGGTCGGTCCGGCGGTCGACGACCTCGTACCCGAGTGCGGTCCAGAACGCGAGGCCCTGGGGGTTGGCGTCGAGGACGGCGAGCCGGACGGCCTCGTGGCCGGCCGCGCGCAGGCGCTCCTCGACGCGTTCGACGATGCGCCGTCCGAAGCCCTGGCCCTGTACGGCGGCGTCGACCATCAGCAGTCCGATCCAGGGGTCGGGGTCCGCGGGGTCGGGGTGCCGCGTGAGCGTGACGACGATGCCGACGAGCCGGCCTCGGCTGCGGGCGAGCAGTACCTCGACGTGCGGGTCGGCGAGCTCTGCGGCGAGGGCGGTGGCGACCTGCTCCGGCCGGATGTCGTCCGGGTCGGGGAATTCGCCGCTGAGGGCGTGGAACTCGCGGTGGGAGGCGTAGAGGGCGGTGAGTTCGGTGAGGACGGGGGCGGGGATGTCGTGGTCGGGGGTGAGGCGCAGCGCGTCGAGGTGCATGGCCGCAGGCTAGGCGCTTGTCCAGCGGATCATGTGACCTTCGCGGGCCTGACTCGTGGCCTGTCCGTGAGGCGGGGAGATCTGTCGAACGAGGAATGGGACCGGCTGAAGCCGCATCTACCGAAGTCCGCTAAGCGGGGCGGTCGTTGGGTGAGCCATCGGAGGGTCAACAACGGGATCTTGTATCGGAATCGCACGGGGGTGCCCTGGCGGGATCTGCCTGCGCGTTTCGGCAAGTGGAAGACCGTGTATGAGAGACACGGACGCTGGTCGGCGGACGGCACGTGGGACAGGCTCTTCGCCGCTGTCCTGGCTGACGCCGACGCGGAGGGCCGTATCGACTGGTCGATGGTGAGCGTGGACTCCACCTCCTGCCGGGCTCACCAGCACGCTGCCGGCGCCCGCAAGCGACGCCCGCGGGTGCCGGGAAAAGATCAACGCCCGGCAGCACCGCTCCGACGAGGGGCTCGGACGCTCTCGGGGCGGCCTCACCTGCAAGATCCACCTCGTTGGGGAAGGCGGACGCCGCCCGCTGGCCCTGCTGATCACGCCAGGCCAGTGGGGCGACGCCCCACAGTTCATCCCCATCATGGAACGTGTCCGAGTCGCCCGTCTCGGCGGCGGACGTCCGCGCACCCGACCGGACCGTCTCGGCGGTGCCAAGGCGTACTCCTCGCGCCGCAATCGCCGATACCTGCGACGACGCCAGATCAAGCACACGATCCCCGAACCGAAGAACCAGCGGGCCAACCGCCAGAGCCGCGGCAGCAGGGGCGGCCGAGCAGCCGCATCTCCCCTCAATGCTGCTCTGGCCATGCTTGCTCAACCGGTATGGGTCACCACGGCATCGATGAGCTCGGGCCAGAGTTCACGCGGGCGATCGTGGCCCATGTCGGGGACCAGCAGGAGTTCGGCGCCGGGAACCAGCTCCGCGGTGCGTTTCCCGCCGCTGGGGTCGATCAGCGTGTCGTCCAGGCCGTGGATCACCAGCGTCGGCACCCGCAGCTCACGCAGTGCATCCGCACGTGAACCGCTGAGGATCATCGCGCCGAGCTGCCGCCCGATCCCCTCGGGGTAGTAGGCGCGGTCGTAGCTCGCGGCGGCCAGCTCACGCAGCACCGAGGCGTCGCCGTATCGCTTGGAGGCCCACACCAGTTCCCGCTCCGCCGCCGCAACGTATCCCTCGCGGTCCGCGGGCTTGGGACTGAACAGCACCGCCTGGGCCTCCGGGCTGGACTGGCCGTATTCGCTCTCGCCGGTCGAGGACATCATCGACGTCAAGGTCAGCACCCGCTCCGGGCAGGAGAGGGCCATCACCTGGGCGATCATCCCTCCCATCGAGGCACCGACCACGTGGGCGCGTTCGATACCGAGCGCGGTGAGCAGGCCGAGGCCGTCACCCGCCATGTCGAGAAGCCGATAGGGAACCATGGCGAGGGCGGCGGGAATGTCTCCCGAGCTGACGGCTGCGATGAACTTGCCCATGTCCACAGGATGATCGTCGAACTTGGCGGACAGCCCGCAGTCCCGGTTGTCGTACCGGATCACGTAACGGCCGCGGTCTGCCAGTGCTCGGCAAAAGTCCTCGTGCCAGGCGAGCATCTGCGCGCCGAAACCCATCACCAGCAGGACTGACGGGTCTCCAGGGTCGCCGAAACTCTCGTACGCGATAGACACCTCAGGGGACACGTCAACGATCGACATGCCCGGAGACTGTCATAGTCATCCACGGAGCGCACCCAGAATATCGTCCGGTGACCTGCACATACTTTCCTGGCTTCTGCCCATGATCCGTCGGACACGCCCTAGGCGCACCCGTTCGCGGGCGGAGGCGAGGGCGAGGCTGGGGGCGTCGGGCGCGGTGCCGGACGCGGGCCGCCCCGCCCTGCGGGGTGCGGGGCGGGGCGGTCCGGGATCGCTGTGGTGCTGTGTCGCCGTCGCGACGGGAGGTCAGACGTCAGACGTTGACGCCGAAGTCCTGGGCGATGCCGACGAGGCCGGAGGCGTAGCCCTGGCCGACCGCGCGGAACTTCCACTCGGCGCCGTTGCGGTAGAGCTCGCCGAAGACCATGGCCGTCTCGGTGGCGGCGTCCTCGGAGAGGTCGTAGCGGGCGATCTCGGCGCCGCCGGCCTGGTTGACGATGCGGATGTAGGCGTTGCGGACCTGGCCGAAGTTCTGCGAGCGGTTCTCGGCGTCGTAGATCGAGACCGGGAAGACGATCTTGTCGATGTCGGCGGGGAGGCCGGCCAGGTTGACGTTGATCGCCTCGTCGTCGCCGGCGCCCTCGCCGGTGCGGTTGTCGCCGGTGTGGACGATGGTCTGGTCCGGCGTCTGCTTGTTGTTGAAGAAGACGAAGTGGCCGTCGGAGTAGACCTTGCCCTGGGGGTTGACCGCGATCGCGGAGGCGTCGAGGTCGAAGTCCGTGCCGGTGGTGGTGCGGACGTCCCAGCCGAGGCCCACGGTGACGGCGGTCAGGCCCGGAGCCTCCTTGGTGAGCGAGACGTTGCCACCCTTGGACAGGCTTACAGCCATGGTTGGGAGTCCTTCCCTCGTTTTTGTACGGCTTCGCGGGCACGAAGCTACAGCTATCCCTATGAACGCAGCGAAGGCCGGTCAAGGTTCCCGACGACCTGGCGTTTCTTTACTTTCTTTACCAAGGGATATTCGCGTGACTCGGGCGGGGCCGGGGCGGGAACATGGTCGGCATGTCTGGTCCCTATGTCGTCCGCGGTTCCGTCTCCCTTCCCGAGGCCGAGCTCATGTGGCGTTTCTCGCGGTCTTCGGGGCCTGGCGGGCAGCACGTGAACACGAGCGACTCGCAGGTGGAGCTCCGATTCGACGTGGAGCGGACCGAGGCGCTGCCCGAGGTGTGGAAGGCGCGGGCGCTGGAGCGGCTGGCCGGGCGGCTCGTCGACGGTGTGGTGACCGTGCGGGCCTCCGAGCACCGGTCCCAGTGGCGCAATCGCGAGACCGCAGCGGTGCGTCTGGCGGCGTTGCTCGCCGAGGCGACCGCCCCGCCGCCCAAGCCGCGCCGGCCGACGCGCATCCCGCGCGGGATCAACGAGCGTCGGCTGCGGCAGAAGAAGCAGCGTTCGGAGACGAAGCGGGGCAGGACCGGCCGCGACTGGGGCTGAGCCGCGCTCCGTCCTTTCCCGGCTCTCCCGGTTCTCCCGGTTCTCCCGGTTCTCCCGGCTCTCCCGGCTCGCCCGGCTCTCCCGGCTCTTTTCGGCTTCCCGGCCCCTTCGGCTGCGGCGGGCTGTCACATCTCAGGCGTGCCGTTCGTCATCCCTGTGACTGACGACCACGCCGGACGGGGGACGACCGCGACCGGTGTCCGACCGTGACGAGGGATGCGACCGATGACGACGACGGGCGACGACGACTTCCTGGCCGGCTCCTTCGAGGCGCACCGTGGGCGGCTGCGTGCGGTGGCGCACCGGATGCTGGGCTCGGGCGCCGAGGCGGACGACGCCGTGCAGGAGGCGTGGGTGCGGCTCAGCCGGAGCGCCGGGCGAGGTGAGGCCGACGGCATCGACAACCTCGGGGGGTGGCTGACCACGGTCGTCGGCCGGGTCTGCCTGGACATGCTGCGCTCGCGCCGCTCGCGTGCCGAGGAGCCGTTGGAGAGCTGGACTCCTGCTGCGTCGGCCGTGCCCGACCCGGCGCAGGACGCGTTGCTCGCCGACTCCGTGGGCATGGCCCTGCTGGTCGTCCTGGACACGCTCTCCCCGGCGGAGCGGCTGGCGTTCGTCCTGCACGACCTGTTCGGCGTCCCGTACGAGGAGGTTGCGGGGATCGTCGACCGGACGCCGGAGGCGGCCCGGCAACTGGCCAGCAGGGCGCGCCGCCGGGTGCGCGGGGCTCAGGAGCCCGACGTCGACCCGGTCCGGCAGCGCACGGTGGTGGACGCTTTTCTGGCCGCTGCCCGGGAGGGGGACTTCGACGGGTTGCTCGCGGTGCTCGACCCGGATGTCATGGTGCGCGCGGGGGCCGTGGTGACCACGGGGGCGACCGCGGTGGCGCGTGGCGCGTCGGGTTTCGCCCGGCTGGCGCTCGTGGCCCGGCCGGCCCTGGTGGACGGGGCGACGGGGCTGGCGGTGCTCGTGGAGGGCCGGGTGGAGCGCACGCTCGCCTTCACGCTCGTGCGCGACCGGATCGCCCTGATCGAGGTCACGTCGGACGCCGCGGGTCTGGCCCGGCTGGAGGTGACGCTGCTGCCGCCCGACGAGGACGCCGACGGGGTCCAGGTGCGGGGTTAGAGCGTCGACGGGGTCGGGGACCCGGGCCGGTCCAGTGCGAGGACGCCGACGGTCTCGCCCTCGATCTTCTCGCCGGTCTTGCGAAAGCCCAGCCGCAGATAGAAGTCCTCGGGGCCGTGCTCGCCCTCGTGCCAGGTCACGTACATCTCGGTGGCGCCGCGGCGGCGTAGTTCGGCGGCCACGGCCTCCACGGCGAAGCGGCCGTAGCCGCAGCCCTGTTCGGCGGCGTCGATGTTCAGCCGCCACAGGCCGGAGCGGGTCAGGGTGCGGTCGCCGTCGCCGCTCCAGTCGATGTCGAGGAACGCCATGAGGAAGCCGACGGGCCGGTCGCCGTCCATGATCAGTCGCGGCCAGGCGACGCCCGGCGGATGGACGTAGGCCTCCGCGAGGGACTTCATGACCGGGCAGACCGCGAACTCCTGGTCGGGGTGGACGCGAATGCCCGTCGCCGCATCGAAATTCCGGGGGGTTATCTCCACGAGGCGCAGGGGCGAACTCGCGGTGGTCGCCTCGGCGGCGCCGGCTCCTGTCATGCCTGTCATGTTCGGCACCCTAAGCGCGTCGTCCGCGGACCGGCCACGGCATTTTCGGCAGTAGTCAGCCCAACTGCCGGTAACGGCCCCGGAAATAGACCAGCGGACCGCCGTCCGCGTTCTGTGCGGACGCGGTCAGCACGCGGCCGATCACCAGGGTGTGGTCGCCCGCGGTCACGCGTTGTTCGGTGCGGCATTCCAGGGTGGCGAGCGCGCCGTCGACCAGGAGCGCGCCGCCGGCCTCGCCGCGGACGCAGGGGAGGTCCTCGAAGAGGAGCCGGTCGCTGATGCGTCCCTTCATGGCGAAGCGGCCGGCGATGTGGCGCTGGTTCTCGGAGAGCACCGACACCGCCCACAGCGGCTGTTCGTCGAGCAGGTCGTCCATGCGGGAGCCGTTGCGCAGTCCGACCAGGACGAGCGGCGGGTCGAGGGAGACCGACACGAAGGACGTGGCCGTCATGCCGACGTCCTCGCCGTCGGGGGCTCCGGGGTCGGCGGGGTCGAGGGAGGGTTCGCGCGCGGTCACCAGGACCACGCCGTCGGCGAGCCGGGACATGGCGGCGCGGAACTCGTCGTTGCTCACCCCCTCAGCATGCCCGGAGGGAGTCTTCGGCACGGTCTGGAGCACGTCGGGAGACACATCGAGAGACACATCGTGAACGCTAGTGTCCGATCGGTGCGCCCCGCATCGGACCTCCGCCCGAGTAGGGTCTTAGGACCGCGGACCGATATCCGGTCTCTGTCCGTGTTCAGGAAACACACAGGAAAACGCGGAAACTCCACTCAAATGTTCATGTTCAGCTGTGACTTGAGTCACAAGACGCATTAATTGTTGACCCTGTGTACCGAGTGGGCAGCGCGCTGTGATTCAGTGGCGGAGGCGTCACAAGGAGACACACACCGACAACAGAGCACCAGAAACGACGTTGCGCCGAAGACAACCCTTGATTCGCTGCGAAGTCTCGGGGGGAGGGCGAAACACATGGAGACCGAGTCGGAGCCTTACGTCCGCCTTGCGTCCCTGCGACAGCTGCACCAGGTCATGGCCGACATGAACACGGCCCGCAGCCTGGCCGACACACTGCAGACCGTCGCCGACGGCGTGGTCACGGCGCTCGGGTACGAGCTGGCGTGCGTCAACCTCGTGCGTCCCGACGGCGATCTCGTGGTCGCCGCCTTCTCCGGCAACCCGGCCGCCGAGGCCCTCATCACCGGCCGGGTCGGCTCGCGCGACTCCTGGGAACGCCGTCTCGCCATGGGTGAGACCTGGGGCGACCTGATCTTCATACCCCACACCGAGGGCTGGGTCCTCGACGACGACGACGTCCCGCAGTGGTACACCGACGGGCCCGCGCCCCGCTTCGAGGACGAGTGGCACCCCTCGGACCGGCTCTTCGCCCCCATGTACACGCCCGCGGCCCCCGGCAGCGGCGGCGCCTGCGGCGAACTGATCGGCGTCCTGTCCGTGGACCGGCCGCGCAACGGACGCCGTCCGGGCGCATGGGGGCGCGAAGCGCTCCAGATGTACACCTTCCAGGCCGCCATCGCGATCAGCAACGCGCGTCTACGTGCAAACATGCAGCGGGCACTGGTCAGGCTCGAACGCGAGCAGCAGGCCCTGCGCGCCAGTGAGGAATCCTTCCGGCAGGCCTTCGAGTACGCCCCCTCCGGCATGGCGATAGCCGAGATGGGCGGCGACCAGCACGGGCGCATACTCCGCACCAACGACGCCCTCTGCCGCCTGCTGGGCCGCCCCGCCTCCGCGATGCGCCGCTACTCGTTCTCCGACCTCGTCCACCCCGAGGACATAGGCACCCTGCTCCGCACCTCGGCGGAGGGCGGGCGCGCCGAACTCCGCCTCGGCCGCCGGGACGGCACCTACCTCTGGGTGAGCCTGCGCAACTCCGTGGTCGCCGACGCCGCCGACGGCCCGCGCTTCCTCCTCACCCACGTCGAGGACATAGAGGACCGCAAGCGCCGCGAGCTCCAGCTCGCCCACCGCGCCTCGCACGACTCCCTCACCGGCCTGCCGAACTCCGCGGAACTGCGCTCGCGTCTGTCCGCCCGGCTCTGCCAGCGCCCGCAGTCCACCCACCCCGCGGCCGTCGACGCCATGGACTCGGCCTACGGCCACGCCGCCTTCGACGCCAACGGCCACGGCTTCGACTACCGGCCCGGCGGCGCGGAGTCCTTCGACGGCTACGACCACCATGTGCACACCGCCGCCCCCGAGGACGGCCGCGACGACGGCGCCAAGGGGCTCGCGGTCCTCTTCTGCGACCTCGACGGCTTCAAGTCGATCAACGACCGCTTCGGGCACAACGCGGGCGACGCGGTCCTCATCGAGGTCGCCCGCCGGCTCTCGCGCCAGGTCCGCGACGGCGACACCGTCGCCCGGCTCGGCGGCGACGAGTTCGTGATCCTCGCCGACGGCCTCGGCCGGGCCGACGCCGCCGATCTCGCCGTCCGGCTGCGCAACGAGATAATCCAGCCGATCCGCGCCGAGGGCCGGGCCGTGCGGGTGGGCGCCAGCTTCGGCATCGGCTGGGCACAATGCGGGATGACCGCGGACGAAGTGCTGAAGTCCGCCGACGAGCGCATGTACGTCGAGAAACGATCTCGTCCCAAACAGCACAGACGAGCGGGATGATCGCCAGGTCAGCGGCCCTGCGCTCCTGCCGTTGCGATCCGAGTCACCCGTTTGGAGGGTGTGGACCGGGTAGGCTCGCAGTTCCCACACGTATGGATCCGCGTACGCGTGTCGCATCCGCCCCGCACTGTTGAGGAGTACGAAGGGATGACGCCCGGCAATAACGGCGCGAGCACGCCCGAGGACGACGACCCGTTCGGCTACCTCTACGCCGACGGCCAGGCCAACGGGGCGCAGCCGCCCTCCGGCGGCGGCTACGGCTACCCGAACTCGGTCAGCCGGGTGCGCGCGGTCGGCGAGCGCCAGTACGGACAGCCGCAGCAGCAGACCGCGCAGTACGGGCAGCCGCCGACGGTTCCGCAGCAGGGCGCGTACGGCCAGCCGAACGCGCACTACGCCGCGCCCGAGAACTTCGGCGGCGGCGGCCCCTCCACCGGCAGGCAGCCCGCGCAGAACGGCGGCGGCCGCGGTCGCGGCCCCAACACCAAGGGCCTGCTGATCGGCGCGGTCGCGGTGGTCGCCGCGGTCGTGATCGGCATCGTGGTGGCCATGGCGGGCGGCGACGACGACCCGAACGACAACAAGGCGAGCGACCAGCCGTCGTCCTCGGCCGCCGGATCCGGAAGCCCGCAACCGAGCGCATCGGCCTCCGGCGACGACAGCAAGGACGAGCTGCCCACGGTCGACGCGAAGGCGCTGAACCTCGGCGGCAGCGCCGCTCTGGCCTCGGACGTCAAGGGCGCGAAGGCGGCCGGCGGCACCTACGTCGGCAACCTGAACCAGGTCGGCAACTCCGTCACCTGGACGGTCAACGGCATCCCGTCGGACGGCGACTACACCCTCTTCGCGCACTACAGCACGCCCGGCGAGGACCAGGCGATGACGCTCACCGTCAACGGCAAGACCTTCGGCTCCAAGTTCCCGCTGAAGAACTACGCCCACGCCCCCGCCGGTGACTTCGTCAAGGGCTGGACCACGAGCTACACCTGGCCCACCCTCACCAAGGGCACCAACACCCTGTCGATCTCCTGCCAGGACGGCGACAAGTGCAACGTCCTGCTGGACCAGTTGTGGGTGAAGGCCGGTCAGGTCACGAAGTGACCGCCCGGGTTCAGGCCGCCGTGGTCTCTCCGGTGACCGTGATGCGGGCCAGCAGCGCTTCGTAGGCCGCGCGGTCGAACTCGCCTGCTGTCGGGGTCGGGACCGTCGCCGCGGACAGGGCTGTCGCGCGGGTCAGGCGGTCCGGCCAGGGGAGGCGTTCGACGAGGCCCGACAGCAGGCCCGCGCACACCGAGTCGCCCGCGCCCGTGGGGTTGCCGCGGACGCGGGCCGGCGGGGTGGCGCGCCAGCGGCCCTCCGGGGTCGCCGCGACCAGGCCCTCGGCGCCGAGTGAGGCCACCACCGACCGGGCCCCGCGCCTGCGGGCGTCCTGGGTCGCGCGCAACGGCTCGTGGGAGCCGGTCAGTTCGGCCAGTTCGTCGGCGTTGGGTTTGACGATGTCGGGGCGGGCGGCGACCCCGCGGCGCAACGGCTCCCCGCTCGTGTCGAGCAGGACGGGCACGCCCGCGGCCCGTGCCGTACGGACCAGGACCGCGTACGCGCCCACCGGCACCCCCGGCGGCAGGCTGCCGCACAGGGCCACCGCGTCGGCGTCGGCGAGCAGCCCCTCGTACGCCTCCTGGAAGGCGGACCACTCGGACGGCGTGACGAGCGGGCCGGGCTCGTTGAGCTGGGTGGTGTCGCCCGCGTGGGCGTCGACGACGGCGATCGTGCGGCGGGTGGCCCCGGCGACGGGCACGAGCGCGTCCGCCACCCCGGCCGTGCCGGTGAGCAGCTCCTGTACGCGCCGGCCGGTGGCGCCGCCCGTGAATCCGGTCACCGTCACCTCGTGGCCGAGGGCGGCCAGCACCCGGGCCACGTTCAGCCCTTTGCCGCCGGGCCGCTCCCGCACGTCGGTGACCCGGTGCGAGGCGTGCGGCCGCAGGGCGGGCACGCGATACGTGAGGTCGAGAGCGGTGTTCAGGGTGACGGTGAGGATCACCGGGCCGACCTCCCTCGACGGGCGCGTGTGCGGGGCGCGGAGCCGCGGTCCTCGCGATTCCGGAGGCCTGATCATGCCAAAGAGACGGCGACCGGCCCAGTACTCGGGTCGGCCACCGTCCCGGTGCGGGCGGACGTTTCAGGCCAGTCGGGGATCCACCGCCCAAACCCCCTTGCGCATTACGCCCTTGACCTCGAAGTCCTCGTCGAGCAGGACCAGGTCGGCGTCCTTGCCGGGCTCCAGGGAGCCGATCCGGTCGTCCAGGCCCAGCAGGCGGGCCGGGTTGGCGGACAGGGCCGCGACCACGTCCTCGACCGGGATGCGGTCGATCGTCACCGCCCGCTGGAAGGCGCGGTCCAGGGTGAGGGTGGAGCCGGCGATCGAGCCGCCCTCCACGAGGCGGGCCACGCCCTCGCTGACCTCGACCTCCAGCGGGCCGAGCAGATAGCGGCCGTCGCCGATGCCGGCGGCGTCCATGGCGTCCGTGATGAACGCGACCCGGCCCGGGCCCGCGTGACGGAACGCCAGTTCCAGTGCGGCCGGGTGCAGATGCGTGCCGTCGTTGATGAGCTCGACCGTGACCCGCTCGTCCTCCAGCAGGGCGGCGATCGGGCCGGGGGCGCGGTGCCCGAGGGGCGGCATCGCGTTGAAGAGGTGGGTGGCGACGGTGGCTCCGGCCTCGATGGCCTGAACGGTCTGCTCGTAGGTGGCGTCCGTGTGTCCGACGGCGGCGATCACGCCGTGCTCGGCGAGCAGGCGTACGGAGTCCAGGCCGCCGGGGAGCTCCGTCGCCAGGGTGAGCATCCTGGCCTGGCCGCGCGCCGCGTCGATCAGCTTGCGGACGTCGGCCGGGTCCGGGTCGCGCAGCAGCGCCTCGGAGTGCGCGCCCTTGCGGCACGGCGAGATGAAGGGGCCCTCGAAGTGGATGCCGGCCAGGTCGCCCTGTTCGGCGAGTTCGCTCAGCAGGCCGGCCTGGCGGACGAGGACGTCCATGTCGTCGGTGACGGTGGAGGCGACGAGGGTGGTGGTGCCGTGCAGGCGGTGGGTGTGGATCGCCTTCTGGACGTCCTGCGCCGAGCCGGAGAACGAGGCGCCGCCGCCGCCGTGGTTGTGCAGGTCGACGAAGCCGGGCACCAGCCAGTGGCCGGACACGTCGACGAGGGTTCCCTGCGGGTCCCCGTGCGGGGCTTCGGCGGTGATCTTCGTGCCGTCGATCGCCACGCGGCCGCCGGACACGGTGCCGGTGGGGAGCACCACCCGGGCGCCGGTGAGCACCTGCCGCCGTGCGCCGGTCGCGGGCCGCGGATGCGTGGTGGCCGGTCGCGTGCTCGCGGCGGAGCCGCTCGGCGTCGCGTCCCGTGCCACTGGGGGGGTGGCCATCAGGGGGTTACCTCCATACGGTCGGTCGAGTTGAGGAGATCCCGGGCGAGCAGGCCCGCCCCCAGGCAGCCGGCGCTGTCGCCCAGGGCCGCCGGGACGATTTCCGGAAGTCTCTGGAAGGTCACCCGTCGGCGGACCGCTTCGCGCAGCGGTGTGAACAAGGTTTCCGCTGCCTGCGCGAGACCGCCACCGATGACGAGCGTGCGCGGGTCCAGCAGGGTGACGGCGGTGACGAGGCCGTCGGCGAGGGCGTCCACGGCCCGCTGCCAGACGCGGACGGCGTCGGGGACTCCGGCGGCCACGGCCTTCGCGCAGTGCGCGGCGTCCGCGTCGGGGTCGCCGCTCGCCGCCGCCCATGCCTGGCCGACGGCGGCCGCCGACGCGTACCGCTCCAGGCAGCCGTGCTGGCCGCACGGGCACGGGGTTCCGCCGGGGCGTACGACGATGTGGCCGATCTCGCCCGCGAAGCCGTGCGCGCCCGCCTCCACCCGGCCGTCGACGCCGATCGCGCCGGCGATGCCGGTGCCCAGGGCCACGAACAGGAACCGGTCCGCGCCCCGGCCGGCGCCGATCCGGCCCTCGGCGAGGCCGCCGGTGCGTACGTCGTGGCCGAGGGCGACGGGGGCGCCGAGGCGGGCGGCGAGCCGTGCGCGCAGGGGAACGTCCCGCCAGCCGAGGTTGGCCGCGTAGACGGCGACGCCGTTCGCCTCGTCGACGATGCCGGGGACGGCGACGCCGGCTGCCGCGGCGGGTTCGCCGAACTGCTCGACGCCGTGTTCGCGCAGGTCGGCGGCGAAGTCGAGGATGGATTCGAGCACGGCGTCGGGGCCGCGTTCGCGGCCGGTGGCCCGGTGGTCGCGGTGCAGCAGGGCGCCGTCCGCGCCGATGAGGGCGGCTTTCATCCCGGTGCCGCCCACGTCCAGGGCGATGACATGTCTCACGGGAACAGTGTGGCCCGAGGACCCGCAAGAGGTCTAGTCCACTTGCGTGGTGTAGACCTTACTCCGGATAACGGATCCATTGGTATGAGCAATCAGTTGCTCACGGTCAGTCAGTTCGGCGATGAGGAGCGGTTCGGTGCAGCGGGCACGAAAGTCAGGGACGATCGCGGCGGCGTCCGCCCTCGGCATGTCGGCGGTCCTCGCCGGCTGCGGACTGACCGGAGGCTCCGACGACGTCACCCTGAGACTCGTCGCCGCCGACTACGGCGACAGCGGCGCCAACAGCTCCAAGAAGTACTGGGACCAGCTCGTCAAGGCGTACGAGAAGGACCACCCCGGCGTCACCGTCGACGTCACCGTGTACTCCTGGAACGACGTCGACGCCAAGGTCAAGGCCATGGTCGACGAGGGCGACGCCCCCGACATGGCGCAGATCGGCGCGTACGCGGACTACGCGGCGGCCGACCGGCTCTACAAGGTCGGCGACGTGGTCTCCATCCCCGTCGAGGCCGACTTCGTGCCCCGGCTCGCCGACGCGGGCAAGGTGCGCGGCGTGCAGTACGGCATGCCGTTCGCCTCCTCCACGCGGCTGCTGTTCTACAACAAGACCCTCTTCGCCCGGGCCGGCATCACCCCGCCGACCACCTGGGCCGAGCTCGCCAAGGACGCGAAGGCGCTCAGGGCGAAGGGCGTGAAGTACCCGTACGCGCTGCCGCTGGGGCCCGAGGAGGCGCAGGCCGAGACCCTCCAGTGGCTGCTCAGCGGTGGGGGCGGCTACACCCAGACCGTCAGCAGTTACAGCCTGGACTCCGCAGAGAACGTCGACACCTTCGACTGGCTGAAGGACGAGCTGGTCGCCAAGGGCCTCACCGGGCCGGTCGCCCCGGGCAAGCTGAACCGGGCCGCCGCGTTCGCCGCGTTCACCGCGGGCGACGTGGGCATGCTCAACGGGCATCCCTCGCTGATGAAGGCGGCCGAGGCCAAGGGCGTGAAGTTCGGCATGGTGCCGATGCCCGGCCTCGACGGCCCGAGCAAGAGCTCCCTGGGCGTCGCCGACTGGATGACCGCCTTCAAGCAGAACGGGCACGGCGAGCAGATCGGCGACTTCCTCGACTTCGTCTACAGCGAGAAGAACGTCCTCGCGTTCTCCCGCGAGTACGACCTGCTGCCCGTCACCACCTCCGCCTCCCAGGTGATGGGCGCGGCCCCGCAGGACGCCGACCTCCAGCCGTTCCTGGAGGAGCTCCCGCTGTCCGAGAGCTACCCCGTGGGACGGACCTCCTGGGCGAAGGTCAGCGCCGAGATCAAGAAGCGCATCGGCGGGGCCGTGACCGCGAACGGCAACCCGGCCGACGTGC
Organism: Streptomyces hayashii; assembly: GCF_024539815.1. Taxonomy (GTDB): domain Bacteria; phylum Actinomycetota; class Actinomycetes; order Streptomycetales; family Streptomycetaceae; genus Streptomyces; species Streptomyces hayashii. The sequence goes on along the minus strand of NZ_JAHHIU010000230.1, from coordinate 433 downwards.
TGGGCGCGCTGCAGACCACGGCCACGACGGCGGAGACCGCCTCCGGCGAGTGAGCCGGTTGTCGGCGCGGGGCGCTACCGTGCGGGCATGGAGCGGCGAGCGGACACGGACGGGCTGGGGGCGCGGGAGCGGGGCGTCCTCGCCCTGGAACGGCGCGGCTTTCCCGGGCCCGGCGCGAAGGAACGGGCGATACGCGAGGAGCTGGACCTGTCCCCGGTCCGCTACTACCAGCTCCTCAACGCCCTGCTCGACGACCCACGGGCGCTGGCCCACGACCCCGTCACCGTGAACAGGCTGCGCAGGGTGCGCGAAGCCCGGCGGGCGGAGCGGTAGCCGGGCCGCCCGTTGGCTATGGTCGCCGTATGGGCACCCAAGAGACGCACCACGGGACGCACTCCACGGCACCCGGATCCCCTTCCCCCGGATCCCCGCC
>NZ_JAHHIU010000229.1 GCF_024539815.1 Streptomyces hayashii | reverse complement strand
GGTCCCGCCCGCGCCCCTGACGTCCCCCGGACATCCCCCGCGTCCTCCCGGCATTGTGAGGACCGGCGCCTGCGGCCATCCTGTGAGGAAGGTCCCGGAGCGGACAGACCAGCGGGAGGCATCGCACCCATGGCGCGTGAGTCGGAGTCCGGACTGCCCATCGAGCCGCTCTACGGGCCGCAGGACCTGGCCGGCTGGGATCCCGCCGGAAAACTGGGCGAACCGGGCGGCTATCCCTTCACCCGGGGCGTGTACCCGTCGATGTACACCGGCCGCCCCTGGACCATGCGCCAGTACGCGGGCTTCGGCACCGCGGTCGAGTCCAACGCCCGCTACCGGCAGCTGATCGCCCACGGCACGACGGGCCTGTCCGTCGCCTTCGACCTGCCCACCCAGATGGGCCACGACTCCGACGCCCCGATCGCGAGCGGCGAGGTCGGCAAGGTCGGCGTGGCGATCGACTCGGTCGACGACATGCGGGTGCTCTTCGACGGGATCCCGCTGGACGAGGTCTCGACGTCGATGACGATCAACGCGCCCGCGGCGCTGCTCCTGCTGATGTACCAGCTGGTCGGCGAGGAGCAGGGCGTCCCGCCGGCGCGGCTCACGGGCACGATCCAGAACGACGTCCTGAAGGAGTACATCGCGCGCGGCACGTACATCTTCCCGCCGAAGCCCTCGCTGCGGCTGATCGCCGACATCTTCAGGTACTGCAAGGCCGAGATCCCGAAGTGGAACACCATCTCGATCTCCGGCTACCACATGGCGGAGGCGGGGGCCTCGCCCGCGCAGGAGATCGCCTTCACCCTGGCGGACGGCATCGAGTACGTGCGCACGGCGGTCTCGGCGGGGATGGACGTGGACGACTTCGCGCCCCGCCTCTCCTTCTTCTTCGTGGCCCGCACGACGATCCTCGAAGAGGTCGCGAAGTTCCGCGCGGCGCGCCGGATCTGGGCCCGGGTGATGAAGGAGGAGTTCGGCGCGCGGAACTCCAAGTCGCTGATGCTGCGCTTTCACACGCAGACGGCCGGCGTCCAGCTCACAGCCCAGCAGCCCGAGGTGAACCTGGTGCGGGTCGCCGTCCAGGGGCTGGCCGCGGTCCTGGGCGGCACGCAGTCCCTGCACACCAACTCCTTCGACGAGGCGATCGCGCTGCCCACGGACAAGAGCGCGCGCCTCGCCCTGCGCACCCAGCAGGTACTGGCCCACGAGACGGACGTGACGGCGACCGTCGACCCCTTCGCGGGCTCCTACGCCGTCGAGAAGATGACTGACGACGTCGAGGCGGCGGCCGTCGGGCTCATGCGCAGGGTCGAGGACCTCGGCGGCGCGGTGGCGGCCATCGAGCACGGCTTCCAGAAGAGCGAGATCGAGCACAACGCCTACCGCATCGCCCAGGAGACCGACTCCGGGGAGCGGGTCGTCGTCGGCGTCAACCGGTTCCGCCTGGACGCCGAGGAGCCCTACGAGCCGCTGCGCGTCGACCCGGCCATCGAGGCCCAGCAGGCGCAGCGGCTCGCGAGGCTGCGGGCCGAGCGCGACCGGGCGGCGGTGGCCGCGGCCCTGGACGCCCTGAGGAAGGCGGCGGAGGGCGAGGACAACGTCCTGTACCCGATGAAGGACGCGCTGCGCGCCCGGGCCACGGTCGGCGAGGTGTGCAACGCCCTCCGGGACGTCTGGGGGACGTACGTGCCGTCGGACGCGTTCTGACCCGGGCGGTTCCCCCGAGGACGACGAACGTCGCGGAAGGGCCGCCCGGTCCTCGGCCCCGCGGGAGCGCGCGTCGCGGCCGGGGTGCCGCGTGGCGGCCCCCCTGCCCGCGCGGGCGGTGCCCGTCGTCGGCGGGCGAACCGGTCGCGGAGCCCCGCTCCGGCGTCGCTCCGCGTGGCGGGACCGCCGCGCACAGGCGATGATTCCGGGATCGATCCCGGAACGTGGACAGGCACGGCGTGCCGAGAGCGGTCCGTGGTATCCGTGAAAGGAAGGAAGAAGTGTGGGAGCCGAACCGAAATCGGCGGAGTTTACCCACCCCCCACAGCAGCCATGCGCCGCGCGGCCGACTTTTCTTCGCCTGACGGGTTGAAGTTTTGTTGATCGTAGGTCGGTCGACCGCTTCGGCGTCCTACCCTTCAGAGGGTGAAGCAACTGATGTCCCGAGAGTCCGAGGCCGATCCTTCAGGGGAAGACACCCTCCCCGGCGCCCTGCCCGAGGCGCTGCGCGCAGAGCTCGTGGCCTTCCGCCGCGATCTGCACATGCACCCTGAGCTGGGCAACCAGGAGTTCCGTACGACGGCCGCGATCAAGGCCCGCCTGGAGAAGGCGGGGCTCGCACCACGCGTGCTCGCCGTCGGAACCGGCCTCATCTGCGACATCGGGACCGTGGGCGCGGCCGACGGCACCCCCGTCCTGGCCATGCGCGCCGACATCGACGCGCTGCCCATCCCGGACACCAAGACCGAGTGCGCCTACCGGTCCACCGTCCCCGACCGCGCGCACGCCTGCGGCCACGACGTGCACACCACCGTCGTCCTGGGCGCCGGGCTGGTGCTGGCCGAGCTGCACCGCCAGGGCCGGCTCCCGCGCCCCGTGCGGCTCATCTTCCAGCCCGCCGAGGAGGTGCTGCCGGGCGGCGCCGCCGACGCCATCGAGGACGGCGCGCTGGACGGCGTGGGCCGGATCATCGCCGTGCACTGCGACCCCCGGGTCGACGCGGGCCGGATCGGTCTGCGCGAGGGCGCGATCACCTCCGCCTGCGACCGGCTGGAGATCTCCCTGGACGGTCCCGGCGGTCACACCGCCCGCCCCCACCTCACCACCGACCTGGTCACGGCGGCCGCCCGGGTGGTCACCGACGTGCCCGCGCTGGTCGGGCGGCGGGTCGACACGCGGGCCGGGCTCGCGGTCACCTGGGGCCGCATCGAGAGCGGCCACGCGCCCAACGTGATCCCGCAGCACGCCGAGCTGTCCGGCACCGTCCGCTGCCTCGACCTGGACGCCTGGCGGCAGGCCCCGGACATCGTCGTCGCGGCCATCGACGAGGTCGCCAACCTGCACCGCGCCAAGTCCGAGATCAACTACGTGCGGGGCGTCCCCCCGGTCGTCAACGACGCCGACGTCACCGAGCTGCTGCGGGACGCCATGGTCGCCCGGCGCGGCGAGACGGCCGTCGAGGGCACCGAGCAGAGCCTGGGCGGCGAGGACTTCTCCTGGTACCTGGAGCGGGTGCCGGGCGCGATGGCCCGCCTCGGAGTCCGCCCGCCCGGCGAGCGCACCGTGCGCGACCTGCACCAGGGCGACTTCGACGCGGACGAGTCGGCGATCACCGCCGGCGTGGAGCTCTTCACGGCGGCGGCCCTGCTGGACGCGGCCGGCAGGTGAGCGTGGCGCGGCACGACGGCCGAGACCGTCCGGCACATGGTCGGACGGTCCCGGCACGGCCGTGAGGCCCCCCGGCGCGTCGAGAGCCGTGCCGGCGGCGGCGCCGTCACATGGGGTGCGTGCCGGACACGACAGCTGTCCTCCAGGTCGCCGCACCCTTGCTGACGTGCACGGACAAGGCCTGTTCGACCAGGTCGGCGGAGACCTGGCCGACGGTGATGGGTCCGTCGCACTTGACGCGGTCGGGGGCCTGTCCGGGTGCTTGCGATCGACGACGGTCACGGTGCCCGGCCCCGAGCAGCCGGCGTGGTCGGTGCGGACGTCCGTCAGCGGTTCGAACGCGGGAAGGCCGGTGTCCGCTCAGCGACGGCGTCCAGCTCTTCGAGGCTCGACGTCGGCTTCGGCCTTGATCTGCCCGAGCGCGGCGAGCCTCTGCGCGGGCCCGTGCGCCGGCCGATGCGCCGCCCGGCGCGGCAGGCGTCCTCGCGGCCCGTGCGCCTCCGTCGGCCGCCAGGTCGGCGCGCGGCCCGGAAACCGCCCCTTCATCCCCTTGGGTGATCCGCTCGTAACCGGTAGGACGCGTCGGCGACCCGACGGCGGCACGAATCGATAACGGCCGGGAGGAACCCCGTTCCCCTCGCCTTCTACGCGCGTTACTGTGCGCCGGAATCGCCACCGGGAACGGCTTGTTGGGGGAGCCCTTACCGAGGGCTCCAGCACGGGGACAGCGGGCCGGTCACGGCGCCGTGGGGATCGAAGGGGAGCTTGCTGTGCGTCTGAATTCTCGGAGGACCGGACTGACCCGGGCCGCGGTGGCCCTCGCGGTCGTCGCCCTCGCCGCCGCGGGCTGCGGCAAGTCCAGCAGCGACTCCGGCAAGGCCGGTGACACGGAGTCCGGCAAGTACTCGGGCAAGGGCATCGGCCTCGCCTACGACATCGGCGGAAAGGGCGACCAGTCCTTCAACGACGCCGCCTACGCCGGTTTCCAGAAGGCCGAGAAGGAGTTCAAGGTCGGCGGCCAGGACATCGAGCCGCAGGACGGCGAGTCCGACGCGGACAAGGTGCAGCGGCTCACCCAGCTCGCCCAGTCCGGCTTCAACCCCGTGATCGGCGTCGGCTTCGTCTACGCCCCGGCCGTCAAGGCGGTCGCCGCCAAGTTCCCGAAGACCACCTTCGGAATCATCGACGACGAGCAGGTGCAGGCGAAGAACGTCGCCGACCTGGTCTTCCACGAGGAGCAGGCCTCCTACCTGGCCGGCGTCGCCGCGGCCAAGGCCTCCAAGAAGGCGCACATCGGCTTCATAGGCGGCGTGGACATCCCGCTGATCCACAAGTTCGAGGCCGGTTACGTCCAGGGCGCCAAGTCGGTCGACCCGAAGATCAAGATCGAGTCGCAGTACCTGACGGAGACGCCTCAGGAAGGCGGCTTCTCCAGCCCCGACAAGGGCAAGGACGCGGCCAGCGGTCAGATCGAGGCCGGCGCCGACGTCCTCTACCACGCCGCCGGGCTGTCCGGTCAGGGCGTGATCTCCGAGGCCGCCGCCAAGAAGGTGTGGGTCATCGGCGTCGACTCCGACCAGTACAGCCAGAGCTCGCTGGCCACGTACAAGGACTACATCCTCGGCTCGGCGCTGAAGAACGTCGGCGGCGCGGTCTACGACCTGGTGAAGTCCGTCGTCGACGGCAAGCCGCTGTCCGGCGTGGTGCGCGGCAGCCTCTCCAACAACGGTGTGGGCTTCGCCGACACCAACCCGAAGTACAAGGCCATGACCGACGTCGTCGCGGCGGTCGACAAGGCCAAGAAGGACATCATCGACGGCAAGGTCACGGTCAACACGAAGTAACGGCCGGAAAACCCCTTACGGCGCCGCTCGGCTGCGCCCTTACGAGCGTCTTCGCAGCCCATACGCCCCTTGCCTCCCGCAAGGGGCGTTCTGCTGTCCGTAACCTGGGCTCCATCTGTGGCCACAGCTCGGTAACGGACCGGACAGAAGGGTTTTTCCGTCTGGTCTACGCGCGTTACGCTGCGGCGGAACCAGCGCCTGGTTTGGGCGCTTGCACAAAGGAGTCAAGTTCCATGCGCCGGGTGTCCCGAATCGCGGCTGCGGGTGTAGCCACCGCAGCTCTCGCCGTGACCGTTTCCGCTTGTGGAAGCTCGTCCACGTCGTCGTCCTCCTCCAACAGCAGTGACAAGAACCTGGGCCTCGCGCTCGCGTACGACGTCGGCGGCAAGGGCGACCAGTCCTTCAACGACGCCGCCACGGCCGGCCTGGAGAAGGCCGACAAGGACTTCGGTTACAAGTCCTCCGCGGTCGAGCCGCAGGACGGCGAGTCCGACGCGGACAAGGTGCAGCGCCTGGAGAGCCTCGCCAAGCAGGGCTACAACCCGGTGATCGGCGTCGGCTTCGCCTACGCGCCGGCCGTCAAGACGGTCGCGGCCAAGTACCCGAAGACCACCTTCGGCATCGTCGACGACGAGCAGATCAAGGCCGCCAACGTCGCCGACCTCGTCTTCCACGAGGAGCAGGCCTCCTACCTGGCCGGCGTCGCCGCCGCCAAGGCCACCAAGACCAACACCGTCGGCTTCGTCGGCGGCGTGGACGTCCCGCTGATCCACAAGTTCGAGGCCGGCTTCAAGCAGGGCGTTCAGGACACCAAGAAGGGCGTCACGGTCAAGTCGCAGTACCTGACCGAGACCGCCGCCGAGGGCGGCTTCTCCAGCCCCGACAAGGGCGAGAGCGCCGCCGAGGGCCAGATCGACGCCGGTGCGGACGTCGTCTACGCCGCCGCCGGTCTGTCCGGCCAGGGTGTCATCAAGGCGGCGAACGCCCACAAGGTCTGGGCCATCGGCGTCGACTCCGACCAGTACAACCAGGACGCGCTGAAGGCCTACAAGGCCTCGATCCTGACCTCGGCCATGAAGAACGTCGAGGGCGCGGTCTACACGCTGGCCAAGTCCGTGCACGACGGCAAGCCGGCCACCGGCGTCGTCCGCGGCAGCCTGGAGAACGGCGGCGTGAGCGTGTCGAACTCGAACCCGGCATTCGCGAACAACGCCGACATCCAGGCCGCGATCAAGAAGGCCGAAGAGGGCATCAAGAGCGGCGCCATCACGGTGAAGACCTCCTGACCCCACGGTGCTGAACCGGTCAGAACCCTTGGCCGGGGACCCGCTGCAATGACAGCGTTACGGCCACGGAACGGGGCGCGGAGAGAATGTCTCCTCGCGCCCCGTTCGCGCGGCAGAATGCTCGGAACGGATCGAACCTGATCGAGGTGGCCCGCAGTGCGGCTATCAAGATCGTCAAAGGCCGATGGGATCCGGGCACTATTTAAAGCAGGGGCGCTACGCGCGTAGAGCGGCCCCTTTTTCAAGGAGAGTGCGCCATCGACGCGTCCAGCAGCCCTCCGCTCACCGCACAGTCGACGATCGCGGTTGAGCTGGCGGGGATCACCAAGCGCTTCCCCGGTGTCGTCGCCAACCACGACATCCACCTCGCCGTCCGCAAAGGCACCGTGCACGCCCTCGTCGGCGAGAACGGCGCCGGCAAGTCGACGCTGATGAAGATCCTCTACGGCATGCAGAAGCCGGACGAGGGCACCATCGCGATCGACGGCGAGCAGGTGACCTTCTCCAGCCCCGCCGACGCCATCGTGCGCGGCATCGGCATGGTCCACCAGCACTTCATGCTGGCCGACAACCTGACCGTCCTGGAGAACGTGGTGCTGGGCAGCGAGAGGCTGTACGGCATCGGTGGCAGCGCCCGCAGGAAGATCAAGGAGATCTCCGACCGTTACGGACTCGGCGTACGCCCCGACGCGCTCGTCGAGGACCTCGGCGTCGCCGACCGCCAGCGCGTGGAGATCCTCAAGGTCCTCTTCCGCGGGGCCCGCACCCTCATCCTCGACGAGCCGACCGCCGTCCTCGTGCCGCAGGAGGTCGACGCGCTCTTCGACAACCTGCGCGAGCTGAAGTCCGAGGGCCTGTCCGTCATCTTCATCTCCCACAAGCTGGGCGAGGTCCTCTCCGTCGCCGACGAGATCACGGTCATCCGGCGCGGCACGACCGTCGGAACCGCCGTCCCCGCCGAGACGACCCCGCGTCAGCTCGCCGAGATGATGGTCGGCAGCGAACTGCCCACCCCGGAGACCGCCGAGTCCACGGTCACCGACAAGCCCGTCATCCAGGTCGCGAACCTCACCGTGTACGCCAGCGGCGGCGCCTCCCTCGGCGCCGACGCCGAGCCCTCCGGCGGCGTCAGCGGCATGATCTCGCCCGAGGTCGCCCTCGGCGGCGAGGTCAAGAAGGCGCTCGACGACGTCAGCTTCACCATCCACGCCGGCGAGGTCATGGGCATCGCCGGCGTCGAGGGCAACGGCCAGACCGAGCTGATCGACGCCCTGATCGGCACCAAGAACGCCGACTCCGGGACCATCGCCTTCCTCGGCGAGGACATCACCCCCTGGCCCACCCGCAAGCGCCGCGAGTCCGGCGTCGGCTACATCCCCGAGGACCGCCACCGCCAGGGCCTGCTGCTGGAGGCCCCCCTCTGGGAGAACCGCATCCTCGGCCACGTCACCGAGGCCCCCAACGCCAAGGGCTTCTGGCTCAACCCCAAGGGCGCCCAGGCCGACACCCGCCGGATCGTCGAGGAGTTCGACGTCCGCACGCCCGGCATCGACGTCACCGCCGCCTCGCTCTCCGGCGGCAACCAGCAGAAGCTGATCGTCGGCCGCGAGATGAGCCACAACCCGAAGTTCCTGATCGCCGCCCACCCCACCCGCGGTGTGGACGTCGGCGCGCAGGCCCAGATCTGGGACCGCATCCGCGAGGCCCGGCGCGAGGGCCTGGCCGTGCTGCTGATCTCCGCCGACCTGGACGAGCTGATCGGACTGTCGGACACCCTTCGCGTGATCTACAACGGCAGGCTGGTCGCTGACGCCGACCCCGCCACCGTCACCCCGGAGGAGCTCGGCTCCGCCATGACCGGCGCCGCGACCGGTCATCTGGAACACGTCGACGACGCGGAAACCACCGAGGAAGCTGCCGGTCCGGAGGACGAGGCCCGATGAAGAAGTTCGACAAGGAGCGCGTGCTCCTCGCGGTGGCCGGCCCGGTCATCGCGATCGTCGCGGCGATCCTGCTGACCTCGGTCGTGCTGATCGCCTCGGGCAAGAGCCCGATCGAGCCCTACACGCTCATGCTGGAGCAGGCGGGTTACTCCGACGTCCAGGTCCTGATCGTCAACCAGGCCTCGATGTACTACATCGCCGCCCTCTCGGTGGCCATCGGCTTCCGGATGAACCTGTTCAACATCGGCGTCGACGGCCAGTACCGCCTCGCCGCCATGATGACCGCGGTCGTCGGGGCGAACATCGCCCTGCCGTCCGCCCTCCAGATCCCGCTGCTGCTCCTGGTCGGCGTGCTCACCGGCGCATTCTGGGCCGGCATCGCGGGCGTCCTGAAGGTCACCCGCGGCGTCAGCGAGGTCGTCGCGACGATCATGCTGAACGCGATCGCCACCAGCGTCATCGGCTACCTCACCCTCGACGACATCTGGGGCGTGCAGGTCGGCAACAACAACACCACCGGCATCATGAAGGACTCCGGCTGGGTCCCCGGCATCAACCTGGGCGCCGACGTCGGCGAGATCTACGGCCTGGTCTTCCTCGCCATCGCCCTCGGCATCGTCTACTGGATCGTCCTCAACCGCACCCGCTTCGGCTTCGACCTGCGCGCCACCGGCGAGTCCGAGACGGCCGCCGCGGCCTCCGGCGTCGACGCCAAGAAGATGGTCCTCACCGCCATGCTCATCTCCGGCGGCATCGCGGGCCTGTCCGGCCTGCCCCTGCTGCTCGGCGACGCCCACACCTACAGCCTGAGCTTCCCGACGGGCCTCGGCTTCACCGGCATCACCATCGCGCTGCTCGGCCGCAACAACCCGGTCGGCATCGCCTTCGCCGCGCTGCTCATCGCCTTCCTCGACAAGGCCTCTCCCGCCCTCGACTACGCGACCCCGGTGGCGTACGAGAAGGAGATCGCCACGATCATGCAGGGTCTCATCGTCTTCGCGGTCGTCATCTCGTACGAGGCCGTACGCCAGTGGGGCCTGCGCCGCCAGCAGAAGCGCGTCGGCGCCGAGCTCGCCGCGGCCGCCGCCCAGAACACCAAGAAGGAGGTGTCGGCCTGATGTCCACGACCACCGTCGCCAAGCCGCAGGCGAAGAAGCCCGGCAAGGGCCGCCGCATGTCGCTCCCGGTCCTCCTGCTGGTCATCGCTGGCGTCCTGGTGCTGACCTCCGTCGTCCGCCTCATCACCGGCGCGGACGGCATCACCTCCACCGGCCAGATGTCCACCGCTCTGCGCCTCGCCGTCCCGATCGGCCTCGCCGGCCTCGGCGGTCTGTGGTCCGAGCGCGCGGGCGTCGTCAACATCGGCCTCGAAGGCATGATGATCCTCGGCACCTGGTTCGGCGCCTGGGCCGGCTACCAGTGGGGTCCGTGGACGGGCGTCGTCTTCGGCATCGTCGGCGGCGCGCTCGGCGCCGTGCTGCACGCCATCGCGACCGTCACGTTCAACGTGAACCACATCGTCTCCGGTGTGGCCATCAACATCCTGGCCCTGGGCACCACCCGCTACCTGTCGAAGTTCACCTTCGAAGGCGCCCCGCAGGGCTCCTCCAAGCAGTCCCCGCCGATCGACTCGCTGGGCACCTTCGACATCCCCGGCCTGTCGAGCTGGCTGGACACGCTCAACGAGAAGCACTGGTTCCTGATCTCGGACGTCGCCGGTCTGGTCGGCGGTCTGATCACCGACCTGTCGCCGCTGACCGTCGTCGCCGTCGCCCTCGTCCCGGCCACCTGGTGGGTGCTGTGGCGCACCGCGTTCGGACTGCGCCTGCGGTCCTGCGGCGAGAACCCGGTGGCCGCCGAATCCCTCGGCGTCAACGTGTACAAGTACAAGTACATCGCCGTGATCATCTCGGGCGGCTTCGCCGGCCTCGGCGGCGCGTTCCTGTCGATCGTGGCGTCGAACGTGTACCTGGACGGCCAGACGGCCGGACGCGGTTACATCGGTCTCGCCGCGATGATCTTCGGCAACTGGATGCCGGGCGGCCTCGCCCTCGGCGCGGGCCTGTTCGGCTACACCGACAGCCTCAACCTGCGCGGCGGCACGACCAACGTGCACGCGCTGATCCTGCTCCTCGCGATCCTGCTGGTGTTCGGCGCGGCCTACCTGGCGTGGAAGAAGAAGTACGTCCCCGCCGTCGTCACCGCCCTCGTCTCGGCGCTGATGTTCGTCTGGTACGTCGGCACGGACGAGGTCCCGCGCCAGGTCGTGACGGCCGCGCCGTACGTCGTCACCCTGCTGGTGCTCTCGCTGTCCGCGCAGTCCCTGAGGATGCCCAAGGCGGACGGCATGCCGTACCGGAAGGGCCAGGGCAAGTGACCCCGCCGTCCGACGTCGACTGGGCGGCGCTGCGCGAGCTGGCCCGCGAGGCCATGTCCCACGCGTACGCCCCCTACTCGGGCTACCCGGTCGGGGTCGCCGCCCTGGTCGACGACGGCCGCACGGTCTCCGGCTGCAACGTCGAGAACGCCTCCTACGGCCTCGGCCTGTGCGCCGAGTGCGGGCTCGTCTCGGAGCTGCAGCGGACCGGCGGCGGCCGGCTGACGCACTTCACGTGCGTCGACGGACGGGGCGAGATCCTCGTCCCGTGCGGCCGGTGCCGTCAGCTGCTCCACGAGTTCGGCGGCCCCGACCTGCTCCTGGAGACCCCGGCGGGCATCCTGCCGCTGTCCGAGATGCTGCCCCAGGCCTTCGGTCCGGACCATCTCACCAAGTGATACCCGTGCGGCCCCTCCGAGTTGCTCCAGCGACTCGCTCCGAGGGGCCGTGCGGCTTCTGGAACCCTCGGAAGGAAGCCAAGCCATGGCCATGGACGCCATCTCCGTCATCCGCACCAAGCGGGACCGCGGCGAGCTCAGCGACGAGCAGATCGACTGGGTCATCGACGCGTACACCCGCGGGGAGGTCGCCGACGAGCAGATGTCCGCGCTCGCGATGGCCATCCTCCTCAACGGCATGAACCGCCGCGAGATCGCCCGCTGGACCGCCGCGATGATCGCCTCCGGCGAGCGCATGGAGTTCTCCTCCCTGTCCCGCCCGACGGCCGACAAGCACTCCACCGGCGGCGTCGGCGACAAGATCACCCTCCCGCTGGCCCCCCTGGTGGCGGCCTGCGGCGCGGCCGTCCCGCAGCTCTCCGGCCGCGGCCTCGGCCACACCGGCGGCACGCTGGACAAGCTGGAGTCGATCCCCGGCTGGCGCGCGCTGCTCTCCAACGAGGAGATGCTCTCGGTGCTGGACGGCACGGGCGCGGTGATCTGCGCGGCGGGCGACGGCCTGGCCCCGGCCGACAAGAAGCTGTACGCGCTGCGGGACGTCACCGGCACGGTCGAGGCGATCCCGCTGATCGCCTCGTCGATCATGTCGAAGAAGATCGCCGAGGGCACGGGCTCGCTGGTCCTGGACGTGAAGGTCGGCACCGGCGCCTTCATGAAGAACATCGAGGACGCCCGCGAGCTCGCCTCGACCATGGTCGGCCTGGGCACCGACCACGGCGTGAAGACCGTCGCGCTGCTCACGGACATGTCCACCCCGCTCGGCCTGACCGCGGGCAACGCCCTGGAGGTCCGCGAGTCGGTCGAGGTCCTGGCCGGCGGCGGCCCCGCTGACGTCGTGGAGCTCACCCTCGCGCTGGCCCGCGAGATGCTGGACGCGGCGGGCGTGAAGGACGCCGACCCGGCCAAGGCCCTGGCCGACGGCTCGGCCATGGACGTATGGCGCCGCATGATCGCGGCCCAGGGCGGCGACCCGGACGCGGCCCTGCCCACCTCGAAGGAACAGCACGTGATCAAGGCCCCGTCCTCGGGCGTGCTGACCCGCCTCGACGCCTACGACATCGGCGTCGCCGCCTGGCGCCTCGGCGCGGGCCGCGCCCGCAAGGAGGACCCGGTGCAGGCGGGCGCGGGCGTCGAGCTGCACGCCAAGCCCGGCGACACGGTCACGGCCGGCCAGCCGCTGCTCACCCTGCACACCGACACCCCGGAGCGCTTCGACTACGCCCTCCAGGCCGTCGAGGGCGCGTACGACGTCGAGGCCCCCGGAACGGCCTTCACCGCGTCCCCGGTCGTGCTGGAGCGCATCGCCTGACCTGGCCTCACCTGACCCGCGGCCCCAGGCCGCCGGGGTCACAGCCCCTTTCGGGTGAACGGGATCGGTGGACCGCCGCCGGTCCCGTTCGGCATGCTGGACTCGGTGACGCACCGACAAGGAGACCGCCATGAGCGCACTCACCTTGGGCCACGACCCCGAGCAGAGCTGGGACGACCTCGTCCGGTTCTGGGAGGAGATGGAATGGCCCGAGGGCAGCAAGGTGGAGATCATCGAGGGGATCGTCACCGTGTCACCTGCTCCCGCGTACCGCCACAATGTGATCGCTGAACGCATTCAACGCCGCCTGTACTCGGTCGTCCCCGAGGCCTGGGGGATCTTCCAGACCCTGGCCCTGGCCGTGCCGTCCCGTCTGGGCATGCTCATCCCGGATCTCGTCGTGGCCCCGGTCCAGGAGCACACGGAGGCGGACACCCACATCCCGGCCGCACTGGCCGAGCTCGTCGTGGAGGTCACGTCCAAGTCCAACGCCCGGCACGACCGCATCAGCAAGCCTGCCGCCTACGCCTCGGCGGGCATCCCGTTCTACCTGCTCGTCGACCGCTGGGCCCCCGAAGGCGCGAGCGCGACGCTCTACGGAGAACCGAAGGGCGACGTCTACCGCCTGCTGAGCACCGCGAAGTTCGGCGAGGCCCTCAAGCTTCCCGCGCCGTTCGACGTGGTCATCGACACCGCTGAGTTCCCCGCCGAGTAGGTCGCCCCGGTCGTCCGCGATGAGTTGAGGCCCTTCGCACGGTCTACCGATCGTGGAAGCGACGACACCCCCCGTGCTCACCCTGACCGGACCGGTCGCCCGAGAGCAGGCGACCGGGCTGGGCGACGCCGTGTTCGCGCTGCTCGCCGACGCGGAGGCCGGGGTCGTCGTCTGCGACGTCGCCGGGATCGGGCCGCCCGGGCTGGCCGCCGTCGAGCTGCTGGCGCGGCTCCAGCTGGCCGCCCGGCGGGCCGGCGGGCGGATACGGCTGCGCGGCCCGGACCCCGCGCTACGCGCCCTGCTCGACCTCGTCGGGCTCCCCGTCGAGGTGGAGGGGGAGGCCGAAGAGGGGGAACCAGCGCTGGGTGTCGAGGTAGAAGTGGAACCCGGTGAGGCGGCCCTCTGAGATCTCCAGGACCTGGATCGCCCAGGGCGTGTGACCGCCCTTGTCCGGGTCCGGCTTGTACTGGGCGAAGCCCGGCAGGCCGTTGACCTGGACCGGCAGCAGCCGCGAGCCCTCGCAGGCGGAGCCGAACGTGGTCATGAAGCCGGTGATGTCGTCATGGCCGGTCAGCCACAGGTCGAACGGCGGCATCGTCATGACGGCGTCCTCGTGCAGCAGGGCCGTCAGCGCGGTCATGTCGTAGCCCTCGAAGGCCGCCATATAGCGTTCGAGGAGTTTTTGCTGCTCCTCGTCCAGCGGGTCCGACACCGCCGCGTCCGCGCCGGAGGCCTTCTGCTCGGCGAGCGTCGCCCGGGCCCGCTGGAGCGCGCTGTTGACCGAGGCGACCGTGGTGTCGAGCAGCTCGGCGACCTCGCTCGCCCGCCACGCCAGCACCTCCCGCAGGATCAGCACCGCCCGCTGCTTGGGCGGGAGCTGCTGCAACGCGGCCATGAACGCCAGGCGCACCGACTCCTTGGCGATCGCCGCCTCGGCCGGGTCCTCCACGGTGGGCAGCACTCGGGCGTCGGGCATCGGTTCCAGCCAGGTGTTGTCGGGGCGAGGCGAGAGCGCGACCCGGGCCAGCGGGGTGGAGTCGGTGAGGTCCATCGGACGGGCCCGCTTGTTGCCCGCCGTCAGCATGTCCAGACAGACGTTCGTGGCGATCCGGTACAGCCAGGAGCGCAGACTGGAGCGGCCCTCGAACTTGTCGTAGCTGCGCCAGGCACGCACCAGGGTGTCCTGCACCGCGTCCTCCGCCTCGAAGGACGAGCCGAGCATGCGGTAGCAGTACCCGGTCAGCTCGGTCCGGTGCTTCTCCAGTGCGACGTCGAGGTCCGTCGTCGTCGCGGTGCTGTTGCCCATCGTCCACCCACCCCTGTGGCCGTCCTGTCACGCGTCTTCGCGCCCAGCACTTCGGAAGCTACCGCAGCCCACTGACAATGGCCCGCCGAGTCGACGAAAGCGCAGGTGGAAGGCGGTGCGCGGGCGGCTGTCAGACCAGCTGTCGCACCGACATCAGCAGATGCCGGTGGAACTGCGGCCCGTCCGCCGCGCTCAGCAGCGCCCGCTGCCCCGCCCCCAGCAGCGCCACCCGCAGCGCCGGCGTCTCGAACGAGGCCAGCGCGTCCAGCAGATACGCCGGGCTGAACGCCACGGTGATCTCCCGCGCGCCGGTCAGCGCCGCGGGCACCCGCTGTGCGGCCACGTCGTCGCCGTGACCGGCGCGCACCAGAACCGAGTCCGCCGAGAAGTCCAGCCGCACCGGGCTGTCGGCGTCGGCGACCACCGCGACCCTGCGCACCGCCTCCGTCAGCGGCCCGCACCCCACCTCAGCGACCGCGGCGTCCGCCATGTCGAACAGCTTCCCGTACGAGGGCAGCCGCCCCTCCAGAGGCCGTACGACGGTCCGTGTCCGCCCGCCCTCGAACCCGATCGGCCCTCTCCCCGAGGACCCGTCGAGGCCGATCCGCACGAGGGAGCACCGCGCCAGCGAGCGGGCCACGTCCAGCAGCCTGCGCGCGGGCGCCAGCGTCTCCACCACGCCCGCAGCGTCCGCACCGGGCTGCGGGCTCCACGCCAGCCGCCGCACCGCGTACCGGTAGCGGTCCGACGCCGCCAGCGTCATCTCCTCGCCCTCCAGGCGCAGTTGGACGCCCGTCAGCACCGGGAGCGTCTCGTCGCGGCCCGCCGCCACCGCCACCTGCGCGACGGCGGTCGCGAACGCGGCCGCGTCCACGGTGCCGTACGCCTTCGGCGGCGCGGGCGGGGCGGGGTACTCCTCCTGCGGGAGGGTGGACAGGCCGAAGCCGGTGCCGCCGGCCTCGACCGTGAACCGCGTTCCTTCCAGGGAGCAGCTCACCTGCCCGTCCGGCAGCACCTTGCAGATGTCCAGGAGCCGGCGGCCGAGGACGAGCACCCGGCCCCCGCGGCCGACCTCCGCGTCCGTCTCGATCCGGGCCGCCGTCTCGAAGTCGTACCCCGACACGCTCAGCCGGCCGTCCGCGGCGTCCAGCAGCAGCCCGCCCAGCACGGGCACGGGAGTGCGGGAGGGCAGCGCGCGGGCCGCCTGTGCCACCGCCTCGACGAGGTCGCCGCGATCGATGCTGAACTCCATGCGAAATCCCCCTGCTCGGGCCGGTCGCCAGTGGCCGTGGACGGTACCGGCGGCCACTGACAGCCCAGGCCGAGCAGGGGGAGATCAAGAGGTCAGCGAGCGGCGACCAGGACGTCCCGGCGGGCGGCGACCCGCGCCGCGCGGGTTCCGAGGGCGGTGATCGCCACGACGCCGAGCACCGCGAGGACGCCCACGCCGACCGTGCCGGACCAGCCGCTCGCGTGGAAGGCCGTCGCCCCCACCATGGAACCGACGCTGGAGCCGACGTAGTACGAGGACTGGTAGAGAGCGGAGGCCTGTGCGCGGCCGGTGGTGGCCGCCTTGCTGACCGCCGAGGACGCCACCGCGTGCCCCGCGAAGAAGCCCGCCGTGATCAGGACCAGACCCAGCAGGACCGGCGCCAGCGAGTCCGCCAGGGACAGCAGCAGCCCGGTGGCCGTGGTGCCGCCCGCCAGGTACAGCGCGCCCCGGCGGCCGAGCCGGCCGACCAGCCGGCCCGCGGTCGACGCGGACGCCGTGCCCACCAGGTACACCAGGAAGACCGAGCCCACGATGCCCTGCGGGAGGGAGAACGGCGCCTCCGTCAGGCGGTAGCCGATCACGGTGTACACGCCGCCGAAGACGGTCATGAACAGCGCGCCGATCGCGTACAGCCGGCGCAGCAGCGGGTCGGCCAGGTGGTCGCGGACGGTCCGGGCCAGTACACGGGGGGCCAGGGAGCCCGTCCGGAAGTGCTTCGGCGCGGGCAGCAGCAGCCGGAAGGCGATCGCGCAGGCCACGGCCAGGGCGCCGATCACGCCGACCGCGATCCGCCAGCCCCACTCCTGCGCGACCCAGCCGGTGACGACCCGGCCGCTCATCCCGCCGACGCTGTTGCCCGCCACGAACAGCCCGATCGCCGTGACCAGCGCCTTCGGCCGGACCTCCTCCGCGAGATAGGCCGTCGCCGAGGCGGGGAGCCCGGCCAGCGCCGCGCCCTGGACCGCCCGCAGCACGACCAGCGCGCCCAGGGAGGGGGCGAAGGGGACCAGCACGCCCACGGCCACCGCGACCGCCAGCGAGGCCGTCATCACCGTGCGGCGGCCGTAGCGCTCCGACAGGGCGCTCATCGGCAGCACGAACAGGGCCAGTCCGCCGGTCGCCGCCGCCACCGTCCAGCTCGCCTGGCTCGCCGGCACCCCGAAGTCGCCGGAGATCAGCGGAAGCAGCGCCTGCGTGGAGTAGAGCAGGGCGAACGTCGCGACCCCGGCGAGGAAGAGGGCGAAGCTCATCCGGCGGTAGCCGGGGCCGCCGGGGGCCATGCGGGAGTCGGCGGGGGC